>CACNQE010000039.1 GCA_902622515.1 uncultured SAR116 cluster alpha proteobacterium | reverse complement strand
AACAGGTAGTGTTAGTACTGCTAATGATACACTTACGATATCTGATCATGGCTTGAGAACTGGAGACGAAATAGCGTTATCTGGAACCGGTTCTATGACGGGTACATTTTTCGTTATCAAGGTTGATGAAGACACTATTCAGGTGGCAACTTCTAAGGGCAACGCAATTAATGGTACAGGAAAAGAACTTACAGCTGCTGGTGCAGTTGCATTAACACCTTCTGGTCTTACGTTGAACCTTGAGGATTCACAGTCCAAGGCAGACTTTGTTGATAGAATAAATGCAGGCTTGAAAGAATCTGCAATCAATACCTCTGTTACAGGTAATGCATCTTCTGATTCAGCTACTTTTGTTGGCGCAAACTCAGCTGGCGTAACTACTAACCTTACAACTATTGATGGCGATCACTTTAAGTTTGCCCTCACCGTTGATGGTGAAACTGTAGAAGTCGATTTCTTAAATCGATCACTAGCAGCTGCGACTACTGATACGGGTGCAACTATGACTGAAATCGTAACGGGCTTGAGAAATCAAATCCAGTCTGATTTTGACGATAGTTTAACTGTTACTCAGTCTAGTGGAAGATTTACTATCGAAGATGCGCAAGGTCGTAGTCTTTCAGTCGAACAAGGAGCTGGTACTGGATATTTCTTTGGAACAGATTCACAGAATAGTGGCGCAATAATAACTTCTGCAAATGTACAGAACAATCTATCGGTTGCTTTTGATGGTGATGACCTGGTCATTAATCACGCAGCAGCAGGCGGTGTTGACCTTACAAACTATACTGCAGCAGCAGCAACAACCTATACTCAGTTCTCACCAACTGGAAATGCAACAAGTTCACTTACAGAGCCTGTTATATTAGCTGATAATGCTGTTTCGACATCAATTACAACAACTGGTAACATTGGCGAAAGTAAAATCGCAATCAATTTTAGTAATGTGTTTGGATATGCAGCCAATGGTGTGAACGGAGGAGATGAATTTCTATCAGCTACTTATGCATTTGAACTGACCGATGGTGCGGGTAATATCTATGCCAGTTTTACAGGTAGTGATATCTTAGACGTTCAAAGGCTAAATAACTCTGATGCTGCGATTGTCTCAGCAGTGGAAGCCGAAATTATGGCAACTGCTTTTGCTGATACAACCATCACTGACGATGAGTTTGAAGTAGATTATTCAGGTGGCGTATTGACTATCACTAACAAGCTTGGTCGTGATCTTGCCATTGAGAACTTCAGTTCTGACTATGGCTCAGCAATGGTATCAAAGCTTGATGGTCTTGATGGATATGAAACCCTCTCATCTAAAGGTGCATTGCCATCTGAAATTAGAATCACTAGAGGTTTTGGCACAACTCTATCAGCAACAACAGCATATTACATGTTGAATATTGATGGCGGTACTACTGCATTTACTGTTACCCTAGATGACGCTTTTGATGGTGGGAACTTAACAGGATGGGCTCAAGCCACCGCTATCGAAGCTGGTTTTCAGGCTACAACACCACTTGGAAATGACGTTCGCGTTGCATACGACTCTGAGACAGACCAATTTGTCATTAATGACTTGTTGGGTAGACAGTTCCATTTAAATGGTTGGGTAGCTAACTCAGGTGGATCAGCAATTTTTGACGCAGGTACTTATGTTGTAGAAGAAGATATCGTTAATGCAGCTAACAAGAATAACTCTGTGGATACACAAACAGATGTTACTTCTGGTGTATTAACTGAGGCAGCGGTAGTTGACCTTACGTTCTCACAAGATACGCTTACCTCAACATACTGGTCTGTAAACGGGTCGGCTTTATCAGCAAGCACATTTAATTTTGATACAGACACTTTCGCAGGAAGTGACTTTGAAACAAACTTAGATGCACTAATGTCAACCCTTAATGGTGCTTATAATGGTTCGCCGTTATCTTATTCCATGAATGAAGATACTAGAACTCTCTCATTTACTCATGCGAAAGGTGGTGAGTTAGTGATAGATACAATGGTATCATCAAATGCTTCTCTGACAATGTCAGCAGTTGTT
>CACNQE010000038.1 GCA_902622515.1 uncultured SAR116 cluster alpha proteobacterium | reverse complement strand
ACAATCAGTATCAAGTACGAATTCTAGAGACAATGGAGGCATATCTCTATCTATTGATAACAAATCTATGTTCTTATTAAAATTTAATGATTGCATAATTCATCTCTTTTTTAATCGTTATCTAATTTTAAACAAGATACAACTAAGTCATACATATCAAATTCTTCTGACATTACATAATCCAATTTTAAATTCATAACTTTCTCACTCAGTTTTAGCACAAATGTGGTGATCTCATTATCTGAGTTAACTATGCTGTCTTGCCGGTATAAATTTCTAGAAAGAGCTCTGGCGAGTAAAAATGCGTTTTTGTTTTCTAAACTTTGTGAATATTTTATTAATCTTCCCATAAAGTTCTCTGACATGATTTTTACCCGTTTACCAACACCTAAATCACCAGCACCCATCTCACGAAGAGTTAAATCTATGTCTTTAAACATGACGTCAAATAAATACTGATTAAATTCTTTTGTTTTTTCTGGTTCTCTAGTAAGTTTATGCATATAAACACTAATGATTAGGCATAACATATCGAAACGTCCATCAAATGTGTCTGCCACTTCAAATTTAGTATAAAATTCTGGTCTTCGGCTTGCCAAAAGACATTTATAATATATTTTTTGACATAGATCTAATTCGGTTTTGTCGGAGCTAAAAATAACGCTTGATATTTTCTTGAAAAACGCTTTTTCCATTACTAATCATCCTTTTCATTTCTAAACTTAGCTAACAGAAAGAACATTTATTAACAACGGTAATACCAAATTAATTTAGGAATTCGCAAATGGTTATTTATAGACTTTTCTCAAACATTTTTGATAATTACCAAAGTAGTCTAAGCTTGTTTACTAATCTAAAAATAAGTTTTAAACGACTATTTTTTTTCATTTTTTTAGGAATTTCATTGTTTTTTCTACTATCTTGCTCAGCTCAAGAAACAACTCATGGGAATAAAATAGATGAAATCGACATTCAAAAAATACAATTAAATAGAACAACGAAAAATGATATAAAATTCATTTTGGGACCTCCCAGTTTCCAAGGTAGTTTTGACTCTAGAAAGATATATTATTCAAAAATAAAGAGACAAACGCCGCTAGGGAGACAAGCTGTTATCAATTCTAGTGAATTATACGTATTTTTATTTGATGAAAACGACATTCTCTTAGAAATGAAAAAAGTTGAAAGTGTACCAAGCTCAATTACCTATGATAAAGACAAAACAGAAGCTCCAGGAGTTAGCTTGGGAATATTAGAACAGATATTTTTTAATCTTCAACGGAGACAAAACACTGAGTAAACTTATATGAATTGATTCTAAATTAATTTATATTTCCTTTGTTCTTAGCTTTCTAGCAACCTTATCTAATATTGCATTAATAAATGATACATCACCGTTATAAGCCTCCGCTATTGCTGTATATTCTGTTATAATAACCTTAACTGGTGTTTTGACCATGTTTTTCAATTCGCAAATAGCTACCAAAAGAATTGTGAGGTCCGCTTTGGATAACCTATCAATATTCCAACCCACAGCCAACGAACTAGATATTAATTCTCTAATTAATAACTCATGTATTTTGCAATCAAACACTAATTTTTTAAAATAGGGAATGTCGATATCTCTAACGTTCATTTCTTTTGCAACATCGGATGAATAGTGTTTTAAATATTCAGCTAAAGATGTTTCTAAATCAACCTCAACAAATAAATACTGAAAATATAGTTGCACCGCCGCTATTCTGGAGCCACTTCTTTCTCTCATTGCAACTGGAAGTTTTTTTATTTTAGGGTCCTCATAAATTATTAAATATAAAGTGTTTTGATTGAGTGCATTTTTATTGCAGCTGCAGCTGCATCTCCCCCTTTGTTTTTTCTAGAAATTCTCGCACGGTCAAAAGCTTGTTCTTTATTTTCCACAGTTATAATTCCGTTTCCAATAGCAAGTTTTTTTTCAATTGAAAGATACATTAATCCTCGTGCTGACTCATTACTTACGATATCGTAATGCAACGTCTCACCCCTTATTATGCAACCGAGGGCAACAAAACCAAGAAAAAAGCCCTTGTCTGCAGCCATTGCAATAGCTGC
>CACNQE010000037.1 GCA_902622515.1 uncultured SAR116 cluster alpha proteobacterium | reverse complement strand
ATGAGACGATGGAGACATTTGCTCGTTGCTATATTGGTTGTGCCAGTACTGACTGGGTATGTAATATTAGCGACTATTTTTTCTGAAGTCATTGTAGGTAAATCTTTATTTGTTGATTTCATGTTTTATTTGTTGGCTGGATTAATTTGGATTCCTGGCGCCGCTGTGGTGGTGAAGTGGCTTGCTGATAAAGAAGCTAAGTAAGAATATGTTGGTATAAATAAATCGCTTTATTGTTATATGCATAAGATTTAAGTTTATACGCGTTTTACAAAAATATAGAAAAACATTTTTAGTAGTTTTAAATATACATAATATAGAGACCTATCTTATGGTAGATCAAATTAGCGAACAAAAATTAAGAGACATATCAGATATCGCCTATGAATTACTTGCAAAACATGGTCTAAATGACTGGCAGTTTTGTTTTGATCACGCAAAATCACGAGCTGGTTTGTGTAATTACAGCAAAAAAATTATTTCAATATCTAGGTCCTATGCAAAAGAAGTTAAAATTTCTGACGTTAAAAATACCATATTACATGAAATTGCCCATGCTCTTGTTGGACACAGTCACGGTCATAATGCCACTTGGAAAGTTAAGGCTCTTGAAATTGGCTGCGATGCAAAACGATGTCATAATGTGAAATTTTCGTCACCAAGATGGATAATTGAGTGCCCTAACGGATGCTTTTCTATTTCCCGATTTAGAAAAAATAAGGATTCGATTTGTAAAACTTGTAAAATTCCAGTGGTTTATAAGGAAAATAATGTTTGATATAACCCCTCAAAAACAACAAAAAATTAGGCACTTTGTAAAAACCTTGTCCAAATTGGAAAAGCAAATTATATCCTTCCCCTATTTTAAAAAAAAAGAGATTTCAGGATTGGTTGATTACTGCAACCAGCTTTCTTTCCGTGAAGCAATTCCATTGACTAAAACAGGTGTAGTTCAAGATTTTTCAGTATGTTTTCCTGCACCTAAAATTGGATTGATGAAAAAATGTATAAATCACTTTGAGCAATTATTTTTAGATAAAAATTTACAGCAATTTTTTAGTTCTTCTCTTATATTCAACGATATAGCAGTACAGAAATATAGAGCCGGTTCCAGTGGTATCGGAGTTCACCGTGATGGTCATCGTTATCGTGACTTGATATTAATCATCTGCCTTTCTGGAAGTTCTGAGTTTTATGTAGCAAAAAGTCGTGATGGTTCAAATATCGATGTAATTGATGATACTCCAGGAAGATTAGTTTTGATGAGTGGTCCAGGATTCAAAAATCTTGTGAACCCTGATAATCGTCTATTTCATGGTGTAAAGAATGTTAAGAATGGAAGACTTTCTATAGGTCTAAGATGTAACTCAAGGTTTCATTGACTTACTTTAAGTTTCACCTCTATTACCACGAGGATCTACCCATGCAATTGTATTGTCACTTCTCCTGTAAACGAGGTTCAATCCAAAGTGACTAGCATTTCTGAACATAAGGCAGGGTTCATCGGATAACTCGAGCTGCATTACTGCCTGTTCAACAGTTAAGAGCTCAATCTCATAAGATAACTGAGCGACCACAGGTAGAGCATCATTATCATTTTCATTATCAAAAGGTGCATTTGCAGAATGAATATGGGGCCCAGATTTTGTAAGATAACTAATGGAGTTTTCAGCATTAGATGCTGATTCATAAATAGATAACGAGGCTGTTATTGTTTGTTCCTCTGCTTCAAGGTCTGTTAAGTTATTTCTATGATTCTTTAATCTTCTTTTATGTCTTCTAAGACGTTTTTCCGCATGCGATATAGCAGCGTCGAGAGCTATGTGAGCGTCTTTGGAGTCGTAGCCTGTTGATTCTAGGTCAATTCTTTTCGTCAAATTTACTTTTGTTTTAACTGTAAAGCCTGCCAATGTTTTTTCAAGTGTTACAGCAGCCGCTATAGCATTTGCAAAATATTTGTTCACTACATCCTGAAGTGCATCTTCCGCGTGTCGCTGAAATGCGGCTCCTGTTTCAATATTTTTTCCGCTTATTTTTATATCCATCTGAATTTCCCTTTTAGCAATTTATAGAACGAACTAAAAAAATACCTACAAATTCTTCTGGCTTAATCTCCTTTCCATTCCCCCTAGAATAATACTCCTACTCCAAGTGTTACTTATTTACGGACTAACTGCAATAGTGATAATTCATAAGTTAATTTTTTGTGCATAATCAACTCTCCAATTTTTGGGCTAAAATAGAAGAAAAAAGAGTCTCATCCACATTACCGCCTGAGAGGATAACGATAATATCCTGTCCCAATGGTTTAAAATTTGGTTTAAATACAGATGCTAAAGCAACTGCTCCGCCAGGTTCAGTTACAAGTTTAAAATTACGATAGGCAATTCTCATTGCGTCACAAACTTCTTGGTCGGTTACAACATATCCACCCTTAACATATTTTTTTGCTATTTCGAATGGTACCTTACCAGGTGATGGAGTAATAATTGC
>CACNQE010000036.1 GCA_902622515.1 uncultured SAR116 cluster alpha proteobacterium | reverse complement strand
GGAACACCGCAAGTGACAAACAATGATAAAGTATATGATGCACATATAAATTGGGAAAAGACGCGTAAACGTCAGCGTCGGGGAGTATGATGAACGCTCTAATAGAAGGAATTCAGAAAAACAAATTTGCAGTTCTAGGGCGAGCGGGAATGGATATGTTTGCGGAACCCATAGGCGTAAAAAGCGAAAATGCGAGCACCTTCAAAGCAGATTTAGGTGGTTCATCAGCGAATATATGCGTGGGTCTATCTAAGCTTGGCTCTTATTCGGCCCTTATTACTAGTGTTTCAGATGATGCTGTAGGTCGGTTTTGCGTAAACCGGCTAAAATATTACGGTGTAGATACACAGTTCGTAAAATATGTTAGTGGTGAATATCGCACATCACTCGCTATATATGAGAGTTGTATGAACAATTTTCAAAATGTAATTTACCGCAATTACGCAGCAGATTTTCAAGTAACTAATGAAGATATAAGTAGAATTAACTATGGCGATTTTGGAGCATTACTTGCTACCGGCACAGTTTTAGCTTGTGAACCATCTAGGCGTGCTACATTTTTGGCCTTTGAAAAAGCGAAAAAAGCAGGATTACCTATAATATTCGATATTGATTATCGACCTTACTCTTGGTCCTCACCTGAAATTGCGTCTGATGTGTTAACACAAGCTGGTAAACAGAGTGATTTGCTCATTGGTAATGATGAAGAATTTGACTTTATGGCTGGCGGAATTAAAAAAGGCCTTAAAGTAGCAGAGCGTCTAGCAAAAAACAGTGAACGTATAGTAATTTATAAAATGGGTAGCGAGGGGGCAATAACATTTGCTAGTGGTAAAGAGATTCGCACAGGTATTTTTCCAGCCGCACCTGTAAAACCAAATGGGGCAGGAGACAGCTTTATGGCAGGGTTACTTTCGTCAATATCAGAAGGAAGAGATTTAACGGAAGCTATCTATAGAGGGTCAGCTTGTGCGGCAATCGTGGTATCAAAACCAGGCTGTGCTCCGGCTATGCCTACTCATGATCAATTGGATGCATTTATGAAGAAGCATCCTCATCCAAAGAGAGTTTAATATGCATATACTTCCTTATGATAATGAAAATAACCCTATTGTGGATGCAAACAACAAAACAGTGCCTCTGAATTACTTTAACATTGTAAAGCTTAAAACGGGAGATGCCTTCGAATATCAAGTGCCTGGATATGAAACGTGCATAGTACCTGCCACTGGTACAATCAACATAAATGTTGAGGGCCTGGAGTTCCAGAGGCTTGGAAATAGAGTTGAGGATGTTTGGGATGGAGAACCGGAAGGTGTTTATGTTCCAGTCGGAGCAAAAGCAGAAATGGCTTGCATGTCAGAAAATGCAGAAGTTTTTATTGCAGGGGCAAAATATGATAAAGTTCTTATTCCTTTTGATGTACGAGAATATGATTTAGTACAATATGGCTCTGATGAAACAAAAACACATCGAAAAATCAAACACATTTTAGGTCAAAAACAACATGATAAAGTTGGTAGATTATTAGTTAGTGAATTATATACAGTTGGTGCCGGAGGCTGGTCAGGATTTCCAAGTCACAAACATGATACAAACCGAATCCCAAAAGAAACACGTCACGATGAAACCTATAATTTCCGTTTCAAACCAAATTGGGGCTCTGGTTTGCAGATGCTTCAACGGAGTGACAATGAATCAGGAGACGCATATCACATTGTTGACGGCTCTACAATTTGTATCGATCACGGCTATCACCCTTGTTGCGTTTTGCCTGGATATGAAATGTATTATTTCACCATTCTGGGGGGTCTCAGCCAACGAAGTTTGTTTCAATATTTTCAACCAACGCATGCTTATCAAGTAGAAACAATCCCAGGAATTAAAGATATGATTGCAAAATTCAAATGAGCATGGCAACACTCGCAGAAGTTCTTCAACCTGCATTAAAAGATGGTTACGCTGTCGCAGGACTTGTGACGCTTGGATGGGAAGACATGTGCGCTTACGTGGCGGCAGCTGAAGCCGAAAATGTTCCTATCATTCTTCAGGCAGGACCATCATGTAGGGAACATACTCCTTTACCTATTTTGGGTAAAATGTTTCGATACTTAGGCGAGAATTCCAGCATGCCCGTGGTTGCTCATCTTGACCATGGCTATACATTTGAAGAATGCAAAATTGCGTTAGATTGTGGCTTTACATCAATTATGTTTGATGGCTCTAGAAAACCATTACAAGAAAATATAGATGAGACTGCAAAAATAGCCGATTTAGCCCACTCGGTGGGTGTATCTTGTGAGGGAGAAATTGGATTCGTGGGCTATTCTGGAGGAGAGACTTCTGATGGCACTAAGCCGGAAGAGGCTGCAAGATTTGCGACAGAAACCAACATTGATGCTATGGCAATTTCGGTAGGTAACATTCATCTTCAGCAAAATAAAGAAGGTGGTTTAGACGAAGATCGAATTAAATCAATTGAGATGGTTTCTGATGTCCCATTAGTAATTCATGGGGGCTCAGGTGTGCCTTTAAAACAAAGAATTAAACTAGCAAGAAATTCAAAAATTTGTAAATTCAATATCGGAACAGAGTTAAGAATAGCTTTCGGCAATGCGCTTAGATTATCTGTAAATCAAGATATTAAGAGATTTGATCGTATCCAAATTTTAAAAGACACACATGACCCTTTAGTTCACGCAACTAGAAAAGTTTTATCAACTTTAAGGCGATAATAATACATAATCCAGTTACTCAAACGTTTCCGTGTCGGTGTCTCTAACACTTCTTAACCAGCGAAATAACTCCACTGAACGTCCTTTTGATTGGTGCTCACTTGAGATCTCAAGCCAATAACCTCTCGGACCAACTACCGTTGCCGCAGAAATCGGCACAAGACTGCCAGCACTTAACTCATATTCAATCATGTTACGGTCCACTACCGCAATGCCAACTGAATTTTTGGCAGCTTGGATAGCAAGCTCGAGCGATGCAAATTCCATTGACGCATTAATAGGTAAATCCGAATGGTTTGCTTCTATCGCAAGCCAATCTTCCCAGAGTGGAAAACGCTGTCCATCGTCAAACACATGCAAAAGACAGCTTGCGCGCATGGCGTCTCTATCTTGCAAAAGTTTAGGGGAGCAAACTGCAATGTGGTGTTCCAAAAGTAATTGCTGGCTTTCCGAACCTACAGTCGGTTGGTT
>CACNQE010000035.1 GCA_902622515.1 uncultured SAR116 cluster alpha proteobacterium | reverse complement strand
ACGCCAAAAGACTCTATGACTACTGAGGCCGGAGTTGTTTTATTTTCCCTGAAAGACTAACGTAATCAATACGTTAGGAGTTGGTCGGAACGGCAGGATTTGAACCTGCGACCCCTACACCCCCAGTGTAGTGCGCTACCAGACTGCGCTACGCTCCGTTATTAATGAAATTCTAAAAGTCGTAATAAGTGAATTATATTTTTACTTTGAGATGCCTAAAATAAGTTTATCTAAGCGCATTTCACTATCTTTTAAAATATCAAGTGCTTTTATATAGCTATCCATCTTTTTTTCCGACACACTTGCGCTTTCTAAAGTATTATGGTCTGTGTGTTTTGCTAATTCTTTGATTTTTGGTTCATTTAGTTGAGTTTTTAAATATGTTTTTAATACCTTTTTGGCTCCTTTTATGGTGTAACCCTCTTTATAAAGAAGCGTTCTGATTTGAACCAGTACATCAACATCTTCTGAACGATAATATCGTCGACCTCCACTCCGTTTTATAGGCTTTACTTGACCAAACTTGGTTTCCCAAAACCTTAGGACATGTGATGGCACATCGATTTGTTTTGATACCTCAGAAATAGTTTTATACGCACTAACCGATTTCTCAGTTATCATTTGTTAACTCTTTTCCGAAGTGAAATAGATGGATGAAAAGATAATACACGTCTTGGTGAAATCCTAGCTTCTATCCCCGTTTTTGGATTTCTTCCAATTCTTTCCTTTTTTGAACGGACGCTAAACGTACCGAATGAAGATAACTTCACATGTTCTCCTTTAACAAAACATTCAGTCATCTTTTCTAGGACATCTTCCACGAGTTTAGACGACTCGTTCCTTGAGAGACCAATCTCTAAATGAACGGCTTGGGCTATTTCAGAACGTGTTAAAGTGTTACTCATAGAGAAAAGTTATCATCGTCAAGAAAGCAAGTCAACTCTCTGAAAAAGTTCTATTAATAACATTTTAGCCTGGTCTGCCATATCTTACAAGACTAGCACCCCAGGTTAAACCGCCTCCTATGGCTTCTAAAGCCAATAAATGTCCTGGCTTGATTTTTCCACTTTCTACCCCGGAAGCAAGTGCCAGAGGGATAGAGGCTGCGGAGGTATTTGCATGTGCAGAAACTGTTTTAATCACTTTATTATCGGGTAGATTAAGTTTTTTTTGCATTGCATTAATGATTCTAATATTTGCCTGGTGAGGGACAAGCCAGTCAATATCATCTGATGTTAAATTTGCTAGTTCTAACACCTCGTCCATTGCAGATGCGAGTTTTTCAACGGCATGTCTAAATACATCTCTGCCCCGCATTTTTACATAACCGATAGTTCCTGTTGTAGATACACCACCATCAACATATAATAAATCTTTATAGCGTCCGTCAGAATGTAGTGTATTCGCTATTATACCGTACCCATTTTCACTATCCTCTGCCTGTAATACCACCGCTCCAGCACCATCGCCAAACAAAACACATGTTGACCTATCATTCCAATCTAATAGTTTTGTAAAAGTTTCGGCTCCAATAACTAAAGTGTTCCTGCATTGACCTGTGGACATTAAGCCGTTGGCAACTGAAAGAGCATAAACAAATCCTGCGCACACCGCCTGCACATCAAATGCAAAAGCATTATTGGCACCCAGTTTTTGCTGAACTATTGTAGCAGTTGATGGAAAAGTGTAATCTGGTGTTGTAGTTGCTAAAATAATGCAATCAATGTCTGCAATCGATACTTTAGAACATTTAAGGGCCTCATTGGCAGCGTTCACAGCTAAATCAGATGTAAGTTCTTCTTGATGCGCTTTTCGTCTAGAAATAATGCCTGTTCTTTGTTTTATCCAATCATCACTTGTTTCCAAAAAAGTGCTTAATTCTTCATTTGTAAGAATTTTTTCTGGAAGATAAGCGCCAACACCGGTCATAAGTATCTGTTTCATATATATAATTTTTCTATTATGCGTTACTTTGAATAACTTTTTCTGCTGCAGAAATAGAGTCATTTACCCTTGGAATAAATTCATGTTCAACTAAATCGCAAGCCACTACAATTGCATTAGAGAAACCAACAGAATCAGCTCCTCCATGAGATTTAACGCAAATACCATTTAGACCCAATAATATTGCTCCATTATAATATCGAGGGTCTACCGTTCTCCTCATTTTTGTAAAAGCGGACCTAGACAACAAAAATCCAATTCGACTAAATATAGAGCTCCGAAAAGCTCGTCTCAGATGATGCATGAAAAACTTTGCAGTCCCCTCTGCTGTTTTTAGGGCTACATTGCCAGTAAAACCATCTGTTACAATTACATCTGTATCTCCAGTTATAATATCTGAACCCTCAATAAACCCGACATAATTCAAGTTCAATGTTTCATCTGATAAACTGGTACCAGCCCGTCTTAGGTAGTCAAAACCTTTTTGATCTTCTTCACCTACATTGAGAATTCCAACTGACGCATTGTTTTTCCCTGTAATTGCGGAACAAAATGAAGCGCCCATAATTCCAAATTGAACTAAATTTCGTTCATCAACTTCAATATTTGCACCAAGGTCTAACATGCAGGACAAACCCTTCAATGTGGGGATGAAGCCAGCTATTGCAGGCCTTGTAACACCTTTTATCATTCGCAACTGTAATTTAGAAATTGCCATCAAAGCACCAGTATTTCCAGCTGAAACAATCGCATCTGCGTTTTTTGATGCTACTTCATTAACTGCAAGCCACATTGAAGTCTTTTTTCCGTGCCGCAATGCTTGTGCAGGTCTTGTTTCAGATCCTACCACATCGTCGGCATGTATAATTTTTGCATTACTTAGATTTTTGTACTTTTTAATCAGTACTCTAATCTTATTGCTATCCCCTATAAAACTAAGATTTAGATTGGGATATCTTTTACGTGCAATGCTAGCTCCGGAGACCACAATATCTGGAGCTTTATCTCCACCCATAGCATCCAAAGCAATTCTCACATTTGATGACAACTTATAAAACTCCCAATTTTTTTGGACAATGAAACTGTTACTTTACTTTTTTAAACTAGCAAGCTTGGCAAATGGGTTTTCTTTTATATGTTTACTCTCAAAAAAGTAAGTGTCAGAGGCAGAGTGCAGTTTTGGAAAAGATTCTGCCTCTACCCCAATAATTTGTGCAATAAACTCGTTTATATCCAATATATTTGTTTCAAGAACTTCCACATTCGGCGCGCAGATATCAATTTCCGCAATCATCGATGTACAAT
>CACNQE010000034.1 GCA_902622515.1 uncultured SAR116 cluster alpha proteobacterium | reverse complement strand
TTGGAATTGCAGTTGGTGACCCAGAACATAAAATAGCTTCACCCTATAAAATATTAAGACGTAATAAATTCTCTTCAGACATTTCGGGATTATTTGCCGAAATGGATAAGCTTAATGTTGCTGGTCTGATTATTGGATGGCCATTATTAATGAATGGAGATGATGGACCAGCATGTGACTCTGTTAGAGATTTTACGCATGCCCTGCTCAAAATTAAAGATTTACCAGTAACTTTTCAGGATGAACGATTATCTACTTATGCGGTTGAAAGAAGCATGATAAATGCAGATTTAACGCGCAAAAAGCGTCAAAAGAGGAGAGACGCACTTGCAGCGAGCTGGATATTACAAACCGCCCTAGACCGTTATCAGCAAAACAAGCAAACAAAAAAATAAACAAACTAGACTAATAGTTAAAATAGCGTGTATACAGTCCGGTTTAATGGAAAAAGAAATACCAAATGACAATTTAACTCCAGTGACTGCAGCCACTCTGTCACAAAAGCATTTACTTGGCATAGAGAATATGCCTATTCCGGAAATAAATGCACTTCTAGAGCGTGCAAATTATTTTGCCAATCAACCGAAAGATACCTTTTCAACTATTTTGGCAAATTATACTGTGCTGAATATTTTTTTCGAAAATTCAACAAGAACAAGGGTTTCTTTTGAGCTCGCTGCTAAAAGACTTGGTGCTTCATTACTAAACATATCTGTCAGTGGTTCATCCGTGAAGAAGGGTGAGACTTTAATTGATACAGCCACAACACTTAATGCTATGCGCCCGGACATTTTAGTTGTAAGACATCACTCGTCTGGGGCACCCTTACTCCTAAGCCAACATGTTGATGCAGCAGTTATTAATGCTGGAGATGGAAGGCATGAGCACCCAACTCAGGCCCTACTTGATGCACTCACCATTAAACGTACTCTAGGGAGAATAGCTGGTTTAAAAATTGCTATTTGTGGTGATATCAATAACAGTAGAGTCGCTCGCTCAAATATGTACCTCCTATCTGCACTGGGTGCAGATGTGAGATTTGTAAGTCCCTCTACTCTTGTTGCTCCATTTTTTTCTGACATCGGTATACCGATATTTACGGATATGGAACAAGGCATCGCTGGATGTGAAATTGTTATGATGTTGCGTCTTCAAACAGAACGCATGGAGGGAAGAGAAGCGCCCAGTCAGCGTGAGTATTTTCAACTTTTTGGTCTTGATAGTAACAAGCTTCAAAAAGCTGCCCCAGACGCTCTTATAATGCATCCAGGGCCTATGAATAGAGGGGTAGAAATCGATTCTAAAATTGCTGATGACAACAATAAAAGCTTAATTCGGACACAAGTAGAGCTTGGTGTAGCAACGCGCATGGCATGCCTAGAAGCAATCGCTGGAGTAAAGCTTTGACTAAGACAATATTGAAAAACGGACGAATTATTTGCCCTGCAGAGAACCTGGACATTGTAGGTGACGTTATTATTGAAAAAGATAAAATTACCTACGTAGGGGAAAAACAATTCGAAAGCGAGAAAACAAACTCAATTATAGATTGTGATGGATTAATAATCATGCCTGGAGCAATTGATATGCGCGTTCAATCTGCAGATCCAGGCAGAGAACATTTAGAGTCATTATCTGACTTGCTGACGGCAGCTGGCAACGCAGGAATTACGCAGGTTATTAGCTTGCCTGCAACCTCTCCTGTTGTGGATTCCGCAGTAATGATTGATTCTTTAAAACTTCGAGCATCTAGCTATAATGGTGCTTTATTCCACTTATATGGGGCAATGACACAAGCACTCGACAATAAGCACATGGCAGAGCTTGGTATGATGGCTAGGGCTGGTGCTGTTGGCTTTGCAAACAGTCTCAAAAGTGTCGAAGACACCCTTTTGATGCGCAGGATCATGACTTATGCAAAAATGCTAAATAAACCCGTTATCCATCACTGTTCTGATCCATATTTAAGTAATGAAACTGATATGAACGAGAGCGAAACTGCGACAAGGCTTGGTCTAATTGGTGCGCCAGCTGTAGCAGAAACGATAATATTAGAGCGAGACCTGAATCTTGTTGCATTAACAGGGTGTAGATATCATGCGGCACATATCTCTACTGCTTCCTCTGTAGAGGCATTACGTCGTGCCAAAAATCAGGGACTTCAAGTAACAGCGGATACATCTCCAGCTTATTTCTTACTAAATGATAAAGCGGTGGGTGACTATAACACAGCTTTTCGCCTTGACCCACCTTTACGTGATGAGAAAGACAGATTAGCAATTATAGAAGCGATTGAAGACGGCACCATTGATGCGATTGCATCTGACCATCATCCAATAGAGATGGATAAAAAAATGTTACCTTTTGGGCAGGCATCTGCTGGTGCATCTAGTGTTGAGACGCTGTTACCATTAGCGTTCAGCCTCCACCATACAAGTAACATAAGCTTATCCAGAATAATAAACGCATTGAGTGTTGCTCCTGCCGAGGCAATTTCACTACCAATACCAAAACTGGCAATAGGTGAACAGGCAAACATAACAATTATTAATCTGTCCTCTTCTGGCGTTATTCGAGGCGTTAATTTTATCTCTCATTCTCAAATTACTCCTTTTGAGCATTATTTAATTGATAGCAAGGTTGAAGGCTGCTTTGTAAATGGCATCTCTGTGATGAAATAGTTTTATAGTCATAACTGGATCTTTATCTTTCAAAAATTAAAGAAATGAGCTTGATAATGAATATTGAAATACTGTTTGCACTTCTTTCTGGCTATTTTTTTGGAAGTATTCCTTTTGGATTACTGCTAACAAAATTCGCAGGTGAAGGTGATATTAGAAAAATTGGTTCTGGAAATATTGGGGCAACAAATGTATTTAGAACGGGGCACAGATCTCTTGCAGCAGCTACACTTATTCTAGATGCAGGAAAAGGCGCATTTGGTGTATATATAATTGGGTTATATTTACCTGATATTTATTTAGGAATAGCAGGTGCAAGTGCTGTGGTTGGACATTGCTATCCTATTTGGTTAAAATTTTCTGGTGGCAAAGGTGTTGCCACGGGATTAGGTGTAATTGCAATGCTATCCCCTATATGTGGATTTTTATTTATTATAACCTGGATTATAATTGCTTTCTTGTTTAAATATTCCTCGCTCTCAGCGCTTCTAGCATTTTTTGTATCAAGCATCTCCTCTTTCTTTATTGAAAGAAGTGACATATCTCTTGCTATTTTATTCATGACACTCATTACCTT
>CACNQE010000033.1 GCA_902622515.1 uncultured SAR116 cluster alpha proteobacterium | reverse complement strand
CGAACGGGACACAGAAAAATGAACTAGTCAAATTTTTAATAATATTAAATATATAAATCAACTTATTTTTAAATTTTATTTTGCCATACTAAACCATCATAAAACGTTGTAGATACTTTATCTAGTCGAATTGCTTAGCTATATCTTCAATTAAAAATTGAACCGACTCTCCTCCACGCCATTCGTCTCTTCTTATTTTTCCAAGTACTTTTAACGGACCTAAATCATTTATATTTTTTAGAGCACTAACTATTTTTGAGTCATTAGCGTTAAACATAATAGCTTTGATTGGTTTTGAAGTGCCATCATCTAATTGTACACTAAGATGAGAATTTGATGCGCCCACCCATCTAACTTGATTAATTAAAATATGGGTTAAAAGTAAATTAGGCTCGGGTTGGTCTGGCCCGAAGGGGCCACATTTTCTTATATAATCTGCCAATTCGGCATCACATCCTGCAATAGAAATAGTTGAGGTAATCTTGTATTCTTTTTGAGGAAGACGTGAAATTAAAGATACTATTTTTTGTTTCAAGAATTCTCTAAATAAATCTAATTTATCTAATGCTAGACTGGCTCCAGCAGCCATATCGTGTCCCCCACCGCTAATTAGTATCCCACTTTGCCTTGCAGCTAAAACTAAACTACCAATAGGAATTGTAGAAATACTTCTTCCAGAGCCTTTAACAATGTTATCTTCGGTTATTGTAAACACAAATGCAGGCCTTGAGAACGAATCCTTTAATCGACCAGCTACAATTCCCAACACTCCTTCATTGTAATTTTTGCTTGCAATTACCAAAGCAGGCTGCTCTGGATTTTTTTTTAATTGAAGTTCTGCTTGGTGAATAGCATCAGTGGTGATTTCCTGTTCGATATTGCGTCTTTGTTTATTTAACTCATCTAACTGTATTGCCAATGAAATAGATTTCTCAGGCTCATTCTCTATTAATAATTTTACACCAATATCTGATTTACCCATTCTACCAGCAGCATTTATTCTTGGGCCAAGGATGAAGCTACATTCATATTCATTAACTTCTTTATCTAAGCCAGCAACATCAGCTAAATTAGCTAAGCCAATATTTCGACGATGTCGCATGATGGAAAGCCCTTGCTTCACGAAGGCTCTATTTAAATTTTTCATTGGGACAACGTCACATAGGGTAGCAAGCGCAATTAAATCAATGAATGATAATAAATCCGGCAAATCATTATAACCAGAATCCCGCAAAGCACGAACCAATGCTATACACGTTATGAAGCAAACACCAGCAGCACATAAATATCCGAATCCACTCTCATCATCTAGGCGATTTGGATTAACCACTGCTGTAGCATTGGGTAGAACCGGTCCGGCAAGATGGTGATCAATCACGATGATATCTAACCCCTCATCATTAGCGGCTTGCAAAGGTTCATGTGCGGTAATTCCACAATCTACAGTTAAAATAAGGGATGCGTTGTTATTCTTAAGCTTCTGTAGGGCAGTAATATTTGGTCCATATCCTTCTGTGAATCTATCTGGTATGTATATCTCAACAGTACATCCTAACGAACTTAAAACCTTATAGAACAAAGCTGCAGAACATGCGCCATCAACATCATAATCACCAAAAATTCCAATTTTTTCTCTCTTCTCGACAGCCTCAACCAATCTTTGAGTTGCCTCCTTCACCCCTTTCAATAAAAAAGGTTCTGGTAATAACGTTTTTAATTTTGGCTCAAGATAACTATCTATCGAGTCTGAAAAAATTCCTTTTCTAGCTAAGTAAATGCAAACTGGTGGAGGCAGACCATGAGTTTCTTGTATTCTTAAGGCCTGCCGTCTTACAACATCCAAGCTATATTGTGATGATTCCAATTCCCACTTTGCGCCAGATAATGAAGAAACGACATCTGTGAGGTTGGAAGTAGCTAAATTATCAAAATCTGCCATATTAAACAAACGAGCTACTATCATAAATAGGGATCAGTATTGGGTCACCTAAAACGTACTCAAAATTACTAATTTTAATAGCTGCTAATTCAATGTCTTTTTTAACGCATTTATGTGTTGTTAACACTAAAAACACTGAGCCATCTTCTGATTGCTCATTTTGTATCATTGAGGCAATCGATAGTCCGTGATCTCGCAATATCGAGGAAACCTCTGATAACACACCTGGTTTATCTGTGACAGCTATTCGCAAATAATAACATTGTTTAAAAGAATTATTTAGATCTAATATTTGCTCTGAGAGAGTCCCTACAGGGCTTCCATATGCAAAATTAGCCAACCCCGTTGCAATATCAATTAAATCAGCTAAAACAGCAGAGGATGTTGGACCTGCACCAGCGCCGGGGCCAATGCAAATTGAGGACCCAACAGGAACTCCCCTGTAGCTCACAGCATTAAGAGCTCCATTTACAGAAGCGAGCTGCTCATCAGAAGCGATAAGTGCCATTGTAATTTCAGCCACACTATCTCTTCTGGCTATTCCAAGTAGTTTTAGACAAAACCCAAGTTTTTCTGCATAATTAATATCAATATCTGACACATGTCTTATTCCAGAAATATAAAGGCTAGAAAAATTGATTTTTTGCTCAAATGCGATGGCAGATAATATCGCCAATTTATGGGCAGCATCAACACCATCAATATCAAAACTAGGGTCAGCCTCTGCAAATCCTTTTTTTTGTGCTTCTTTTAAAACATCTGGAAACGCTCGTTTTGAGGATGTCATTTCTGACAAGATGTAGTTACATGTACCATTTAAAATACCAATAATATAGTCTATTTGATTGCTAGCTAGACCCTCTCTCAAAACTTTAATTGCCGGTATACCTCCAGCAACAGCTGCCTCAAATTGAATGGTAACGTTATTGTCTTCTGCAAGTTTTGATAATTCAAATCCATGATGAGCAATCATTGCCTTATTGGCTGTGATAACGTGTTTTCCAGATTGAAGTGCTCTCTGGCACAAATCAAGCGCTATACCACCTTCGCCTCCTATAAGTTCGATAATTACATCAATATTACTATGGTCTAAGAGCTTAAGCGGATCTTTATAAAACGATATATCATCAAGCGTAAAACCACGATCCTTATTTTCATTCCTTGCACTAACAGCAATAATTTTGAAAGTTTTGCCGGCTCTTTTTGAGAGCCTTTCCTTTGCGGTTATAAGTTGTCTTGCTGTTTCAGCCCCAACAATGCCTAAACCAGCTATACCTATCCGAAATTCTGACATCAAAACCAACCTTTCAAAGATTTTTAATTACATGGTTTTAACTACCAAATCCGGGGCTTTCAAACCACAAATACGTAAAAACCAATTAATCCATTTAACATCCAACCAAAATTTATTTGGTTCTGCTAAACCAATTTTTGATAATTGCTATCAATAAAGCTAATAAATTCAGCTCATTTTTGGTTTCCTTCTTAACAGCCGGTTCATTTATTTCTTCTTTTTGAACTCCAGAAATGGACAACTTTGAATTTAACTGCTTTGTTTCCTGATATGGAAGCGCTTGTTCTTTTTTGTCCAAAATATCTTTTTTAAGATTTTCTGAAAATTCAGAAAC
>CACNQE010000032.1 GCA_902622515.1 uncultured SAR116 cluster alpha proteobacterium | reverse complement strand
TCTCAAAATATCATCAAAAATAACTATCCCCCTGTTAGAAACAATCTTACGTGGTCTTTTTTCTTGAGCTATCTTTTCAAGTTCCCGCCAAACAGGGAGACAGTGTTTGTAAGCCATTTCATCCTCATACTCTATCAAAGTACCAGTCCTAAATATTCCACTTTTATTCCAAACCCTAGTGGTAGCTACTCTCATTAAGCCTTTTTCCTTAAGAATGGGTAAGAGTTCTTCTTTCCTTTCCTGCCATCTATAGAACGACATTTCTAAATCTGATTCAGTTTGAAAGTCAGATGTGTTGAAATTAATTAATTTTGCTGACATTTTTTTGTTACTTTCCGGGATATTTAAAAAACTGTTTTATGAATGAACCTGTATGTAATAAATTTAAGGTAACAAAAATTAAGAATTATTCAAAAAGTATATAGAGCTGAGTGGAGGTCAGCATGGAAGAAAAGAAACCTCAATTAAGTTCATTTAATGTGTTTTCGTTCAAAACAGAGGCAGAAATGATAGTTTGGATCAAGTTCTGGGAGAAACATGCTGATGATTATTTCAAAAGATTTTCTCCATTTGGTCTTGTAAAAATCACTTTTAATCAAGTGTGGAATAAAAAAAATGTCTTTAAAACATCTACGTATTTTGAATATGAAAGTCCTGAAGCATTTAAAAAAATCCAAAAAGAAATGGAAATATGGCGAAAGGACGTTAGTGATGACTATAAATTTTCACCAATAATTGATGCTACAAGAAACATCATTCTGCAGCAGTTTGAATAGAATATCCCCCATACTCAACAGGAACGTGTTTAAACAAATTTCGGATGAATCCTGGATGGGTCTGCAGAGTTGATAACTATTACAGTTAACTGTTACTCTTGTTGAGTGAGTAATGAGGTTTGCACAAAGTTATGTTATCCAAGCGTTTATGGTTAGTTGTCTTTATAATTTGCGGCATTGTTTTAATGATGCGAATGCATGGTTATGATGAACGTAACAAACAAATTATTTCTATAATGAGTGGAAATAGCTAATTCATACAGACGAATTCCAGAGAAATACTTTATGACTAATATAAATTCTCAACTTCAACTAATTAGTGAAGGTATCAGAAATTGCAGCTACCAAAATACCTATAAAATGTCTTGGTTACGCGCGATAATTGAGTGTTTGCTAGAAGGAAAAAATAGAGAAAAAGAAATTGCTCTGGAAGATATAGCTGTAAATATGTTCAAGCATTATTGGAATCAAACTATTTTCTTTGATTTAGAGCAGGGTCAAAACATAAATAAAAAACCATTAATCGTTCAATTAGTTAAAGAGCAAATAGAGTTTTATCAAAAAAGGTATAACAAAAATAAGCCCGAATATTTTACCAAGGTTCAGAATAAGATTTCTATTGATATAAACAAGATGATAAAAATAATTAAAACTGATGTTAGCAAAAGATTGCAAAACGATATGGATATATATTCTCTAAATTTAGGAGAAAATAAATTATTTTTACATAACCCTACGCTATTAATCTCAAATTCAGACCTGTTGCTTGAATTAATAAGTTACAGATGGACACAAATACTTGAAACCTTCAATTCGTCCCCAAAAATTGCAAACAAAGTTAAGGGGACAGATAGAGAGAATATTAAAAGAAAAAGTCTTACACAGTTTCATAAATATCTAGATTTAGAAAATCCTGAAAAGGTTTGTTTCTTAACTAATGCGAAAATTGAAGAAGGTGAATTGAGTGTGCATCATGTTATTCCATGGTCATACTTGTATTCAGATGATTTGTGGAATTTAGTTTATTCAAAAAAAACCGCAAATTCTAAACAATCAAATAAATTGCCATCCAAAGAATTGATATTGAAACTTGAAAAAAGAAATTCTGACTTGCTGAATTGTATGAAAACAAATCTTACGAGACATAAGCAGACGGCAGAGTTAGAAAGAGCAATTCAATCAGATTATGTTCAAAAGTTTTGGATAGGATGCAAAGGATAAATTGTGTGAGTAATTGTGTATTTTGTAATATTGAAGCAGACCGAATTGTTGATGAGTATAATCATTTTGTTGCTATCAGAGATTTATATCCAGTGACCCCACTTCACACCTTGGTTATTCCAAAAAGACACATTGTTACTTACTTTCAATGTAATGCAAACGAACATAATGAAATTCCTGCGATATTAAATTCACAAAAAAATAAACTTATAGATTCTGACAGAGAGATAACAGGGTTCAATATTGGGATGAATATTGGTGAAGATGCAGGTCAGACCGTTTTTCATTTTCATATCCACATTATTCCACGCAGAACTGGTGATACAGAAAACCCTAGGGGCGGCATTAGAGGGGTTATACCCCATCGTCAGAATTATCATTAATGATAGAGTTATTTCTTACTTGTATCGGTTGGTTTCATGATTGATGACGTAAAACAGGTTGCGCAGCAGATTGCAGATGAAATAACTCAGATTGAGAGGCGTGAGCGTAAACGCAACTCTGAAGCACAAACGCATTTTGAATACGCCATTGCATCTATCGTGCAAGAGGTATGGAAAGGCACATACATCCTTCCTGAATTAGAATTAAGCATTAATAAGAATGCAAATTGGTATTCTCAATTCCCACGCTATCGTGACCCTAATCTGACCTATAAACAAACCACAGCAGCCTATAATGGAATGCTAGCATTAGGCCTGATTGAGGAGACAAAAAGTGGTTACCTAGATAGAGAGAAAGGTATAGGTGAACTCTCCAAATATATAGCACACGATAAGCTGATAGAGATGCTAAAAGCCATCTCAGATAATCCATTTAAAGTAGTTAAGCCTGACTTGGACGGTGAATGCATTATCTTAAGAGATAGAATAGATGGGGTAAGGACTATAGTTAATTATGAGGATACACCTCAGACGATAAAGATACGTGAGAACTTGCGCTTCATCAATAGCTGCCTGTCCAGACATTGGCCAGACTTGCGTATAAAAGATGAAGATTACGAGCCTTTGCAATCAAGGTTGAATGCAGATGGTGATAAGACCCCCATAGATTTTAGTCAGAGAACATTAATTCGTATCTTCTCTAACGGACGCTTTGATAATGGTGGACGTTTCTATCGTGCTTGGTGGCAGAATGTACCAAGCGAATATCGTAAGTATATAACTTTAGACACAAAGAAAACCTGTGAATACGATTACTCCCAGCTAAATCCCCACATGATTTACTTTCAGTGCAATGAAGATATGGGTGAAGAGGACGCTTACGACAGAGTTCTAAATGGGGAGCATAGAGACCTTGTAAAAGAGGCATTCAATGCCATGATGCAATCTTCAACACCACTTCTTACAAAGCCTAGAGACCTTGATTTGAATCATGTAGAATTTGACTGGATGTTCCTAAGACAAGCTATCCTAGACGCTCATAAGCCTATTGAGGATATGTTCTTCAAGGGTTTAGGGAATGAGTTGCAATATATTGATAGCTGTATTGCTGAAAACCTAATGATGCATTACGCAAAAGAAGACCAACCCGTATTACCAGTACATGATAGTTTCATAATGCATTCAGCTTTTGGAGAAAATAGTGAACTAGAAGAGTCCATGAGAAGAGCATTCTATGAGCATTTCAAAAGAGATATTCCCATCAATGGTGAAATAGGTACTACCCTTCCAACCATTCATGATAAGAACAAACCCACTTATGCCGACCCATCAAATCTTGAATGGAAAAGTACAGAGATTGACTACATTGTAAATTATGAGAATGAATATAGTCA
>CACNQE010000031.1 GCA_902622515.1 uncultured SAR116 cluster alpha proteobacterium | reverse complement strand
CTTGAAAACGAACAACTATATCTGCTCGCTCAGATAACCAATCTACTATTTTACCTTTGCCCTCATCTCCCCACTGGGTTCCAATCACCGCTACATTTGCCATAGAAATACCTTATTATTCAACTTTTTCTGGAGGAGAAATAGAATTTAGTAAAATAAAGGTGCATTTAAGTTGCTTTGCTTCTTCCAATGCAAGTTTATCATCTGATTTATATCTGCCAGCTATCACGCATCTTCCTCTATCTATATATTTGAGCATTGTCTGCTTAGGAATATCATTAGGAATATATATGTATTGCTTGGGCATAAACTCTGGTAGCCCTCGAAATACACGCTCCATATAAACAGATAGTCCAGTGGCGGGCTCTCCAAAACCAGTTAGGTATGCTCCACCCCTAGCAATCTCTCCACGCAAGCCCTCTGCAAAAATGGAAAATCCGACGCCTGTGTGATAATCGAAACCACGCATTTCAAGAGGATCGAAAGTTATAGGAAGCGTTGGATAGGCGTCTCTCAACTGCCATGCAACAAACAGCATATCATCGATCATATTTCTCGCATCTTCTGACATTTCTGGAAGCAGTTTCAAAAGTGCTTCCCCATCTGAACCAGATGCATTCAAAACCTTCACTATTAGATTTATATTCTTATCATCAATTTTGAGCAATGCGTCGATATCCTTGTCTAGAATACTTTTTTTTGCCAACACGCTTCGGTCTGCTGAAAGGTTACACAATAGTTTTTCTGCTAAAGAAGGCACTCCTAAATCGACTGTTATTGATTTTAATCCAACAGAGAGTAATGCCTTTACCCCCATTACTAAAATTTCTGCTGTTGCAGTTGCGTCGTTGTATCCTATTAATTCAGCTCCTGCTTGATAGAGTTGGCGCTCTGAGTTTAAACTATCCGGAATTACTCGCATGACATCTCCCTCATAGGTGAGCCTTAAAGGACGAGGTTCATGCTTAAGCCTGGTGCCAGATATTCTTGCAATTTGAGCCGTCATATCAGAACGGAGGGCCATCATATCCTGTGTAAGCGGGTCCATTAAACGAAAGGACTTCGCAGCAGTCGTAGCACCGGGACCCTTTGCAAGCAATGTTGACTCAAATTCTACGAGGGGAGGTTTTACGCGTTGATAACCAAATTGGCCAAAACAATTCAACATAGTTGTTATTGCTTGATCATTTTGACTTGCAATAGGTTCAAGAAGGTCAACTAAGCCTGCAGGCAATAAACCCTGATTAAAATTTTTATTTTCCTCTGCCATTTAATTTTAAA
The DNA here is from genome assembly GCA_902622515.1 of uncultured SAR116 cluster alpha proteobacterium. Classification (GTDB taxonomy): domain Bacteria; phylum Pseudomonadota; class Alphaproteobacteria; order Puniceispirillales; family Puniceispirillaceae; genus UBA5951. The sequence goes on along the minus strand of CACNQE010000031.1, from coordinate 2,684 downwards.
AAACCTAATCAATATTTTTTGCTAGCGCTAAGTTGGAATAACTAATAACTCAAAACAATTAGCGCAGATGCTTTTCAAGCGCAAGTGTATGCTATGAGGAAAACTGCAAATAATCCGCTCTTACTACTTGAGGTAATTCCCGAACCTTGGCAAGAACAGATTGGTCTATTTGACCGTCGACTTCGATTAATGCAATTGCTTCTTCTGTTCCACTTTTTCTTCCCAGATGAAATGTTGCTATATTAATTTCAAGTTGACCAAGAAGACTTCCCATCGCACCAATAAATCCTGGCCGATCAAAATTTCTAACATAGAGTAAATCAGACGGAAAATCAGATTCAACAGAAATCCCTTGTACCTCTATAATACGAGGTTTATTTCCCCCAACTAATGTTCCAACTATACTTCTCTCACCACCTTTGTAGCTTGCAGATACTCTAATCATAGTCTCATAGTCACATCTTCTATCATGTTTAACAGTAGATACTGCAATGCCCTTGGAAGAAGCAATAGCAGCAGCATTTACTAAGTTTGCTGAATCTAGTTTAGGAGACAACAAACCTGCTAATATTGAGGACACTACGGGTGATTCATTTATTTTAGCAGACTTTCCATCAAATTCAATTTGTACAGCAGCTAATCCATCCATATTAACCTGGCCAAGAAATCCCCCTAACAACTTTCCAAGTGTCATATAAGGCTTCAGAATTGGGGCCTCTTCTGCCGTTACAGAAGCCATATTCAATGCATTTGTTATAGCTCCATGCTGCAGATATTCAGCCATTTGATTAGCAATTTGCAATGCCACCTTCTCCTGTGCTTCTATAGTGGAAGCACCCAAATGGGGTGTGACAATTACATTTGGATGTTTAAATAAAATATTTTCTTTTGCAGGCTCTTTTTCAAATACATCTAAAGCTGCTCCTGCTACATGCCCTGATTCAAGCGCTGCAAAAAGTGCAAGCTCATCTATAAGACCTCCTCTAGCACAATTTATAATTTGCACTCCTTTTTTTGTTTTATTTAGAGCATCTGCTGAAATAATATTTTTGGTTGAGTCTGTAAGGGGTGTATGAAGCGTGATAAAGTCTGCCTGTATTAGTAAATCATCTAATTCAACTTTTTCAATTCCGATTTCTTTCGCGCGCTCATTTGTGAGATAGGGGTCATATCCAATAACCCTCATCTTCAAGCCTAAGGCACGGTTGGCTACAATCGCACCTATATTTCCACATCCAATTATACCAAGCTTCTTACTTGTTATTTCTGTTCCCATAAATTTAGATTTCTCCCACTTATTAGAAATAGTTGAAATATGTGCATGGGGAATTTGGCGAGTGAGCGATAACATCATTGCAATTGCATGTTCAGCTGTTGTTATAGCATTTCCAAAAGGTGTATTCATAACCAAAACACCACTTGCAGTAGCGGCAGAAATATCCACATTATCAACTCCGATACCTGCTCTTCCAACAACTTTTAAGTTTCGGGCCAATGCGAGCAACTCAGCTGTAACCTTTGTAGCAGAGCGAATTGCAAGACCATCATAATTATGGATGATTTGTTTCAATTCTTCTGCTGAGAGGCCAGGTTTAAAGTCAACGTTTATACCAGCGGATTCAAAAATACTAATAGCTTCAGTCGATAATTTATCACTGATTAAAACTTTAGGCATTAAAGATTTCCCTTTTTAAAATTTATCATCTTTTTTTGCTCTTCAAATATAAAGTCAAGCCAACTTAAAAGATGTTTGATATCTGTTGCTTCAACTGTTGGTCCGCCCCATATTCGCAACCCTACTGGCGCAGATCTATAAGCATTAATGTCAAAAGCCACCATTTCCTCTTCCAACCTGTTAGTAATGGCTTTTACAAAGGTCTTTTTTTCTTCTTCTGAGAGGTCTATAATATCCGAATCCACAATCTTAAGACATATTGAAGTGCTAGAGCGGGTTTCAGGTTTAACTGACAAAAATCCGGCCCATTCCGACTTATCAACCCAGTCTGAAATGGCCTTAAGATTAGTTTTACTTCTCTTGATAAGCTCATCCAACCCACCTATCCGTTCTGCCCAATCAAGAGCAGCAAGTAAATCTTCTAAACATAAAAGAGACGGTGTGTTTATTGTCTCTCCCCTAAAAATACCCTCAATTATTTTACCATTTTTAGTTAGCTGAAAAATCTTTGGTAATGGCCAAGGGGGAGTATAATTTTCTAACCTGTCTACGGCCCTTGGTGACAGAATTATAACCCCATGGGCCGCTTCACCACCCAGTGATTTTTGCCAACTAAAGGTTGCGATATCAATTTTTTCCCAATCTATATGCATCGCAAAACAAGCAGAAGTAGCATCAACAATAGTCAATCCCAATCGGTCCGATGCTATCCAATCTGAGTTAGGTACGCAAACACCGGAAGTTGTTCCATTCCAGCAGAAAACAACATCATTGTCGAAATTCACTTTATCAAGGTTAGGCAACTCCCCCCAGCCTGCTAAATGTTCTGTAACATTTGGAATCTTTAATTGTTTTGTAACATCGATTACCCATGTCTGCCCAAAAGACTCCCAAGCTAAAATGTCTAAAGGTCTTTGGCCCAACACTGACCACATTGCCATTTCTATAGCGCCAGTATCAGAAGCAGGTACAATGCCTAAGCGATACCCTGCTGGTAAACGAAGCAGCG
>CACNQE010000030.1 GCA_902622515.1 uncultured SAR116 cluster alpha proteobacterium | reverse complement strand
GTTTTAACTTTAGTTTGTCAAGGCTTCGGATTGGACCTTCGAACGGTTTCAGATATGGGGTCTCTTCCTAATAGTTTGCCAATATTTTTATTACCAGAAATTCCGCTGAATTTCGAAACCTTGTCAATTATAACACCACCAGCAATAGCAATTGCAACTGTGGGTCTACTGGAATCACTTATGACTGCCTCTGTTGTAGACGAACTCACTGACACAGGCAGTAGTAAAAACCGTGAATGTATAGGTCAGGGTATATCTAACTTTTTTACGGGGTTTATCGGCGGGATGGCTGGTTGTGCAATGATAGGACAATCGGTAATTAATATAAAATCTGGTGGAAGAGGCAGGCTGTCAACTCTTTGTGCGGGGGTATTTCTCTTAATCTTATGTGTTGGACTTGGTGATTGGGTTGGGATGATTCCAATGGCAGCACTAATTGCAATAATGATCATGGTTTCAATCGGAACATTCAGCTGGCAATCTATTGCAGATCTTAAAAAACATCCTCGTAGTTCTTCTATCGTTATGATAGCCACTGTAGTGACTGTAGTCACAACTCATAATTTAGCTTTTGGAGTACTAGTTGGAGTTTTACTATCAGGAATATTCTTTGCCGGAAAAATTTCGCAAATATTTCGTTTATCATCTGTATCAACAACCGATGGTAGAGCAAGAACTTACATAGTTGAAGGTCAGGTCTTTTTTGCATCTGCAGAGAAATTTTTAAATTCTTTTGATTTTCAGGAAGCACTTGAGACAGTGACTATAGATCTTACAAAAGCGCACATTTGGGATATTTCCAGCGTAGCAGCACTTGATACTGTAATTTTAAAGTTTCAACGAGAAGGCGCTGAGGTTAAACTTGTTGGGTTGAATAAGGCTAGTGAAACAATCGTCGATGAATTAACTGTTTACGATAAGTCCGGTGGGCTTAAGAGACTTATTTCAAAATAAAAAGGTTTTAAAAACATGGAAAGAATGCTGGCATTTGTTGATGGTTCTATTTATAGCGAAAGTGTTTGTGATCACACGATATGGATAGCTCAAAAAAATCGTTCAAAAGTATCTATTTTTAATGTGATTGATGTTACCGAAACAAGCCATAATGCCGCAAATTTTTCTGGAAATCTTATTGCTGAAGCTCGCAGCACACTCCTATCTGAGCTTGCTGAATTAGACAATAAAAGAGCTAAGCTGGCTCAAAAAAAAGGAAGATTAATTTTGGAGAATTCTGAAGCCCGTTTAATAGCGGGTGGTTTGAAAAATATAGATACCCATCTCAGAAACGGAGACTTCGTTGATACTGTGACTGAATTTCAAAAAGAGGCCGATATTTTAATCATCGGAAAAAGAGGAGAGGCAGCCAACTTTGCCAAACTACACCTTGGTTCAAATCTTGAAAGACTAATTAGGGCAGCAAATAAGCCAGTTCTGGTTGCAGCCCGAAATTTCAAACCAATTAAAAGAGTCCTCATAGGATTTGACGGAGGAAAAAGTGCTATTAGGGCGGTAGAACATGTTTCAAATCACGACTTATTTAAAGACCTCGAATGTCATCTTTTATCTGCTGGAAGAATTGACATCAATCGAAAGAGGAAGTTAGAGGCTGCTGAAAAGTTGCTTACGGAAAAAGGTCGCAAAACTAAAACTTTTAAAACCGCAGGGGATGCTGAAACGGTAATAAGTGATCACGTAGAGCAGCATAATATAGACTTATTGGTCGTGGGAGCTTATGGACACTCGAGAATACGAAATCTAATGATAGGGTCAACAACCACGCAAATGATAAGGTCTTGCCTGATTCCAGTTTTATTATTTCGCTAGTTGCCTGAACAAAGCCTTATCTATTTTTTGATTTTTTTAGTTTTAATTTTTCTCAATTTTATAAACTTAGGCATTTCAGATATAACGGGATATAACTTATGTTCTGGAACGATAGATACGGGGTTTGCAATGAAACGGATGCGAAATGATACTGAAGATAGTGAATTTTTTCTAGACCTATTGAAGGACCAATTTGTGTTTTTTTATGCGCTTACAAATGTGATAATCGAAGCCTATAAAAAAGCTCGAAAAAATTATAATGCAGAAGAATGCATGAATTCTAGCAAAGAGAAAGAGGCAGGCTAATACTATTTGAGTAGTAGGTAGCCACATTTTACCCCACAAACTTTATTGAAAAATGTAATCTTTAAGTCTGGTATATTTTCGTTTGATGGTTACTAAACCAGTTTGATAATCAACTTAAGTTTTTTAATATGGGTAGTGGTCCATATGCCGTGGATATCTGATAATCCCATAAAATCCCATTTTATTGAGATATTTTTGATTTAAAGATGGTAAAAGATGGCGCTAATAAGGGTAGTGTGGCGGAGGGGAAGGGATTCGAACCCCCGGAAGGAGTTTCCTCCTTCAACGATTTAGCAAACCGCCGCCTTCAGCCACTCGGCCACCCCTCCGCAATAAATAGTTGAAGTTCAAATAATTGCACGGCGTTTGTACTTTTCGTTTAATCTCTTCACATAAGCATGTCAATTCATTCAATCATTAATATGAAAGAAATTTATAAAATCATTATGTAACCTATTTATAAATATTTTCAGATTTAATGTGATACAGATCTTGATTAGCAATAATTTCTGATTTAATTATTTGTAATTTGTGTGTTTCTCTGGAGTACAAGTGGATTTAATTACCTCAATGCGCGTTTTCACTATTATCGCGAGTGAAAATTCATTCAGAGCAGCTGCCGAACTTTTAGATATGCCACCCTCTGCTATATCAAAGCATCTTGCAGCTCTGGAGGCTCGACTAGGCGCCCAACTGATAGAGAGAACAACAAGAAGAGTTTCAGTAACAGAAGTCGGTTCTGATTATCTAGTAAGATGCCGTCATATCTTATCCGAAATTGACGAGGCAGAAGCAGAGATTACAGATGCTACTGGAGAGGTAAAAGGTGTATTAAAGGTCAGCGCACCTCCCGCTTTTGCGCACAGACACATTGCACCACACATGCCTTTTTTTCTGAGCAAATATCCAAAATTATCCGTAGATTTAAGCACTACAGATTATTCAATATCTCCCAGTCATACTGCAATTGATTTACACATACGTATTTCTGAGATGAATACAACAGATGGTCTCACAACTATTATGCTTGCACCCAATACGCGGAGACTAGTTGCAAGCCCTGAATATTTAAATACTCAGGGAACACCAACAGCTGTTTCAGACTTGCAAAAACATCGTCTAATTACGCTAGAATATGGACATCCGCATAATAACTGGCATTTCAGAACAGAAAATGGTGAAATAAGTACTTTTCTTGCAAATGGCGCAGTCAGGATGGATTCTGGTGATGCAATATTACGTGCGGTCCTAAACAATGGGGGTATTTCAATGCTTCCAACCTACGTTACTGGGAAGCACATTCACAATAAGCATCTTGTTCCTGTTCTTGATGAGCTAGTTAATGAAGATGAGCCTATACATGCGACATTTAGAACAAAAAATCACCGATATAAGCGTATAATGCTACTCACCACTTTTCTTCAAGGCCTATATTCTCCAACACCTTATTGGGATCAGCATGAAGGGACGTCAGAAGCTGCATTACGAGCAGCGCTCTAAATATCAAGCTTTTTTTTCAATAACTGGTTTACCATACCTGGGTTAGCCTGCCCTTTTGAAGCTTTCATCACTTGACCAACAAAAAATCCGAATAATTTTTCTTTACCGCCTCTATATTCATCTACCTTATCAAGATTGGCTGCTAACACCTCATCTATCATGTAAATAATAGCGCTTTCGTCTGATACCTGTTTCAGCCCTCTTTCTTCAACAATAACCTTTGCATCCTTTCCAGTCTCAAACATGGCAGAAAACACTTCTTTTGCAATCTTACCAGATATACTCCCATCAGAAATCAAATCAACTAAACCACCCAACTGTTTAGGTTTCACTGGGCTTTGAGCTAGTTCAATACCAGCTTTATTAAGAGCGCCAAATAATTCTACGCTCATCCAGTTTGCTGTAATTTTCCTGTCTCTCCCATCACTAGCTAGCTCATAAAACACTGCCGTTTCTCTCTCTTCAGTAAGTACATTTGCATCATACGAAGAAAGACCATATTCGTTAACCATTCTGTTTTTTATTTCATCCGGTAATTCCGGCATTCCGTCTTTTAGCTTATCAATAAATGCATCATCGAATGTGAGTGGCAACAAATCAGGGTCCGGAAAATAGCGATAATCATGTGCATCTTCTTTTCCACGCATAGTTCTAGTCATTCCAGTTGAGGTATCGAATAGTCTAGTTTCTTGAATAACCTCACCACCATCTTCAATAAGTTCTATTTGCCGTTGTAC
>CACNQE010000029.1 GCA_902622515.1 uncultured SAR116 cluster alpha proteobacterium | reverse complement strand
GTCCTTTTTCATTTCAATTATTGAGCAATATTTAATCAATAAATATTGGTTCCCACCCAGATATAGTTAACCCATAACCTTCTAGTGCTATTACGTTAGGCCTTGAATTAGTCAATAATATCATATCACGAACATCTAAATCCCTTAAAATTTGCGCACCCACGCCATAATCACGAAGTTCTGGACTATTAATTTTTTCATGCTCCACTGAATTTCTGGAGGCAATAATTTGAGATACACTACTCGAATTAGCCTCCCTCAATAAAACAACAAGTCCTCTACCTTTTTTGGCAATAATCTCCATTGCCCTATGCAACTCTCCAAAAGATCTATGTTGTTTTGTTTCTCCTAAAATATCTACCATCATATCAAGAGCATGCATCCTAACTAAAACGGGTTCATTTGTTATCAAATCTCCTTTCAAAAGTGCAATATGCTCCACACCTGTTATGTCGTTTTTGTAAACCAGCATTCTCCAATCACCTCCAAAACTAGAATTTATTAAAGTCTCAGATATTCTAGAAATAAGAGTTTCGTTACCTCTACGCCATGCGATTAAGTCTGCAATCGCCCCTATTTTTAAATCATGTTTTTTTGAAAAAGTAATTAAGTCTGGTAATCTTGCCATACTACCATCATCATTCATTATTTCACATATTACACCACTGGGGTTCAAGTTAGCAGCCTTAGCAATGTCGATTATTGCCTCTGTGTGGCCTGCTCTCACAAGCGTCCCCCCCGCCCTTGCGACTAATGGAAAAATATGACCTGGAGTAGTGATATCATTTATGGTTGCATTTGACCTTATCGCCACCTTAACTGTATGTGCCCTGTCATGAGCCGATATGCCAGTAGTCACTCCCTCTCTTGCTTCTATTGATGTGGTGAAAGCTGTTGAATGTCGGGATTCATTACGCCGCTCCATTAGGCTTAGGCTTAGTTCATCTGCTTTTTCACGCGTAAGTGCAAGGCATATCAAACCTCTTGCATGCGTAGCCATAAAATTTATTGCATCTGGAGTCGCATGCTCTGCTATTATACATAGATCACCTTCATTCTCTCTGTCCTGATCATCCACCAGGATAAAAAGTTTACCGGCCTTAGCATCCAAAATTACTTTTTCAATTGGATCTATTTTTAATGGTTTTGACACAGACAAAATTAAAATTCCTTTGTTTATTTGTAAACATTTAAATGGTTATTTTTTCGTCTCCAACAACCTGGCAACGTAGCGAGCTAACATATCAATTTCAAGATTTGCAGTATCTCCAACTACACAATTGCCAAGGTTAGTTTCATTCCAAGTATGAGAAATAATATTAACATCAAAGTTGCTATCAGTTACCGAATTAACTGTTAAAGATATCCCATCTATGCAAACAGACCCCTTGCTGGCGATTAGCCCTTTAAACTTGTCATCTATTAAAAATTTTAGACGATACGAGTCATTATCTGGCTTAATCTCAGAAAGCGTAGTGATACCGTCTACATGTCCTGAAACTATGTGTCCTCCCAACTCGTCACCTACTCTTAGTGCTCTTTCTAAATTGATTTTTTTTCCAAGCTGCCAAGTTTGTAAAGTGGTAGTAGTAACTGTTTCCATTGAAGCCGACACATCAAAGAAATCATCTTTTCGGTCCAATACTGTAAGGCATATGCCCGAGCAAGCAATTGATGCACCAATGTCAATATCTTTTGTATTCCAATGAGTTTTGATTCTTAATTGCCAATCACCTTGTTTGTCCAATGATATTAGCTCACCAATATCTGTAATTATACCCGTAAACATATATACTTCACACTTTCCAAAACTTTATAATATCATTCGCTAAATTAAATTGTTTTACTAAAACAAAAGACGTTGGAGGAGTAAAATCTACAGCCTTTTCCGAAATGCCAATAGAGTACCCTTTAATTAATTTCTTCTTGCTGATTATCTCAAAAAATTCGTCAACTAGTTTCTCAGAGAACAGTGATTTCAGCAATCGTGGACCTGGCTCTACTAAAATATGTCCAAATCCTTGTTCAAGTAAGGCAATGAATATAGCTTCTAAGTTATAATTTTTTCCCATTACAAGTAAACGAATTTGATTGTTTAATATTTTATCATGAATCCAATGTTTACCTTTTGGTTTATCTTTTGTTACTATTACTAAAGGATGAATATCACTCGTTTTAACAAGATTACTCAGCTTATCAAGTGCTAAATTTTTATCTAAAACTATTCTTTTTGTAGGGTAATCTAACCCATTAATTCTTGCATTTAAAAGTGGATTGTCGATTTTTGCTGTCTGATAACTTATTAAAGTGGCATCCACCCTACTCCTAAGATCATGTGTAAATGCAGCTGAAACTTGATTAGATATTTTACCTCCTACTCCAATACCTTTACTAACGAACCCATCAAGACTATGCGCTACTTTTACAGAGATATAAGGCCTTTTTTTCTTGATTAAGTTTTTACCATTAATGGAAAAACCATTTCTTGCTAAAAAAGAAGGGATATACTTTATTGCGTCTTCTTTCATTAATCCGACCTCTACCTCAAGGCCCGCCTGTTTTAATTGTTTTATACCAGCTCCATTTACCCTCTTATCAGGGTCCAATATTGCTATTACCACTCTTTTTATGTCAGCTAGTATGATAGCTTTCGTACAAGGGGGCGTCTGACCATAATGGGAACACGGTTCCAAAGTAACATACATAGTTCCACCCCTCGCGTTTTTACCGGCATCTTTTAAAGCTTCAGTTTCTGCGTGAGGACGGCCTCCTGGCTGAGTAAAACCACTCCCGCACAACTCTCCATTAGAATCGACTACAACACAACCAACATTAGGATTTTCAGAAGAAAATCCCTGTGATTTCTCACTGAGCGCTAAAGCAAATTTCATCCACCTTTCATCGCATTCCTTACAGGGGATTGAACTGCTCACTTTTTTAGCTCGTTAACAAATTCCTCAAATTCTTTTGGATCTGCGAAGTTTCGGTAAACAGAGGCATATCTTACATAACCAACTTTATCAAGCTGCAATAGTGCTTTCATAACAAGTGAACCAATATATTCGGAAGCGACATCTGGCTCACCTGTTGATTCAAGTTTTTTTACTATCTCGTTGATTTCCATCTCAATTTTATCTTGGACAATATTTCTCTTCCTTAGGGCAACATTAAAAGATCTAGATAACTTGTCTCTGTCAAAAAGTACTTTGCTTCCATCTCTCTTTATAACAGAAACCTCTCTTAATTGAACTCTTTCAAAAGTTGTGAACCGTGCATCACATCTATTACATTGCCTTCGTCTTCTTATAGCTGTTCCGTCTTCTGAAGGTCGAGAGTCTTTTACTTGCGTATCTTCTGATTTACAAAATGGACATAACATCTAACATACCCTGTTTTTCCTATTTTTACTTCTCGGCTATAATCCCTATCAATAAATGGGAAAACGCTTACAAATTTCAACAATTTGATTTCTAGCTTGTCTTTCCGCTGCCGAATTATCAGACTTATTCGACGCCAGACCATCTAGCACGTCACCAATAATATTTCCCACCTCTTCAAATTCTTCTAGGCCTAAACCTCTTGTTGTGCCCGCTGGAGTGCCTAATCTTATCCCTGATGTTATCATGGGCTTTTCAGGGTCAAAGGGAACACCATTTTTATTACAGGTTATACCTGCAGCCTCAAGACTAATTTCGGCAATATTTCCAGTAAGTCCCTTGGGTCTCAAGTCAACCAATAATAAATGTGTATCTGTTCCATCTGATACCAGATCAAGACCACGTTCCTTTAAGACCTCTCCCAATTTTATTGCATTATTAATTACAGACTGAATGTAGGATTTGAATTCAGGTTTTAAAGCTTCCTTAAAACCAACAGCTTTACCTGCTATTGCATGCATTAATGGCCCGCCTTGCAACCCTGGAAAAACTGCAGAATTAATTTTTTTTCCAAGTTCAATATTATTTGAAAGAATTATTCCTCCCCTACCCGCCCTTAAAGTTTTATGAGTGGTAGATGTTACAATGTCTGCATATGGCACTGGGTTTGGATGAAGACCTGCGGCCACCAAACCAGAAATATGAGCCATATCAACCATTAAAAGAGCTCTAGCTTCATCAGCTATTTCTCTAAATTTTGAAAAATCAATTTGCCGTGGATAGGCTGAGGCACCTGCTAAAATCATTTTTGGCTTATGAGTTAACGCAAGTTCCCTTAAATGTTCAAAATCTATCAAACCAGTTTGACGGCTTACACCATATTGAATAGCATTAAACCACTTACCTGAGAGATTAGGAGCACTACCATGTGTGAGGTGACCACCAGAGGCTAGAGACATTCCTAAAACAGTATCATTTGGTGATAACAGAGCCAGAAAAACCGCTTGGTTTGCCTGTGCTCCTGAATGAGGTTGAACATTTACAAACTCGCAATCGAATAATTTTTTTGCTCTTTCAATTGCCAGTGTTTCAACCACATCTATATATTCACATCCACCATAATAGCGTTTACCAGAATACCCCTCCGCATATTTATTAGTTAAAATAGATCCTTGCGCCTCAAGGACCGAAGAGGAAACAATATTTTCTGATGCGATCATTTCTAATTGATCCTGCTGCCGGAACAGTTCATGCTGAATTGCCTCGGCAATTTCTGGATCACCACTCATCAAATTATCAACAAACATTTTTTTATCCTGACGCATTTTAATTCTCCTGTGGCGACATAAGCATTTTTGAGTTTCTCAGTTTATTTATACGTTTTTGGTGGCGACCCCTTAAAAAGTTAGTATTCAAGAATATATTAACACAAGAAATTGCCGTTAATTCCCCCATTATCCGCTCCCCAAGAATGATGACATTTGCATCATTATGCTCTCGGCAAAGTCTAGCAGTTGTTTCATCAT
>CACNQE010000028.1 GCA_902622515.1 uncultured SAR116 cluster alpha proteobacterium | reverse complement strand
TGTATTTCTCTTTTTACAAAGAAGTTTATATGATTCTCAGCTCATTATTGATTTTGTCTGATGATTATTTATAAATTTTTAATTAATGTTGATAAAAGGGTGTTTACCCAAGTTAATGGTTCCACCCGTCAAAATTAGGAAGTAACGAAAAGTTGTTAGGGATCAAAATATAATGAGTGTTCGGTTTGCAATTTTAGGAGCAGGGCGCATAGGAATGGTTCATGCACAAGCAATTAACTCAATAAATGAAGCTTCTTTAATTGCGGTTGCTGAACCGAATGAGTCTGCTGCTTTAGTTGTCAAGCAGCGCTTTGGAAACATATTGAGAACGATTGATGAAGTTGCATTGTCTGATGATGTGGACGCAGTGGTAATTTGCACACCGACAAACACTCATGCAGATCTTATTGAAAGGTTTTCTCAAACCAAAAAAGCTATTTTTTGTGAAAAGCCAATTGATTTAAATCTTAACCGTGTGAGACAATGTTTAAAAACTGTTAGTGAGACCGAGACCACTTTGATGGTTGGTTTTAACAGACGTTTTGATCCTGACTTTCAATCACTAAAAGCAACGATTGTCTCAGGTGAAATTGGAAATATTGAGATGGTAACTATCATATCACGTGATCCTGGTGCACCTCCTTTAGATTATATAACTCAATCTGGAGGTATATTCAGAGATATGACCATTCATGATTTTGATATGGCGCGTTGGATTTTAGGGGAAGAAGTAGAATCCGTTTTAGCATCTGGTTCCGTAATGACAGACCCTAAGATACATGAAGTTCGTGATTTTGATAGTGTAAATGTAATATTGCGTACCCATTCTGGAAAGCAGTGTTTAATATCTAATTCAAGACGAGCAACTTATGGATATGATCAACGTATTGAGGTTCTTGGCTCTAAAGGCATGGTCAGGGCTGGAAACACACATGAAAAAAATATCGAAATATCTACTATGAAAGGATTTAAAAAACCACCTTTGCTAAACTTTTTTATGACAAGATATGAAAAAGCTTACGCCATCGAAATGGCAGCATTTGTTGAAGCAATTCAAAATAAAAATGACCCACCAACCACTGGTGATGATGGTTTAAAGGCACTGATTATAGCGGAGGCAGCATTAAAGTCCGTTGAAAGCGGCAAACAAATTCAATTAAATGGTTTGGAGTAAAATGTGATGGACGGGTATTTTACAGAAAACGACTGCAATATTGATCAATTTTTAAAGCTTATTTCTGAAAAAATTGATCCGTCTTCATTAAAATTTGCAGAAAATTTAGAATATAATATTCCTATATATAGCAACCATACTGTTGTCTCCACTCTAGCTAATCCTACCACCCGACGCCAATTAATGACTGAGTGGGCCTCAGTGATAAGTGAATTATCTGGCGCTTTAGTGGTTAAGGGTGCAATTTCTGATTTGCAAATGTTAGAGCAAGTGACTGAGCTCTTTAATGAAATAATTATAAAGGAAAAAGCTGAAAATAGCGGTGGAGATCATTTTGGGGAAAAAGGTGCAAATGACCGTGTGTGGAATTCACTTCAAAAACTTTGCATACACAACCCAAACCTATTCTCTCGTTATTTCTCCAGTATAGCTCTTGCTGCTGTATGCGAAGCTTGGTTGGGTCCATGGTATCAGATGACCTCCCAGGTAAACTTAGTTAGACCAGGGGGCAAGGCTCAAACCTGTCACCGTGATTATCATTTAGGTTTTATGACACCCAAACAAGCCGAAAATTTTCCAAAGCATGCACATTTACTTTCAATGTCCCTTACCCTTCAAGGAGCAATTGCCCATTGCGATATGCCAATAGAGAGCGGACCAACAAAGCTGTTACCTAATTCACAGAGATACAATGCTGGCTATATAGCAACACTTCTTCCTACCTTTCGCAAAATTTTTGAGGAAAATTATATTCAAATACCATTAGAAAAAGGGGATATGCTTTTTTTTAATCCTGCTCTTTTTCATGCTGCAGGTGAAAACAAGTCAGAAAATATTCAAAGGATGGCAAATCTTCTTCAAATTTCCTCTCCAATGGGCAGGTCACTCGAAAGAATTGACCGAACATCAATGGTTGAGGCTTTATACCCAGCAATTAAGGAACTTAATTTAACTGGTGGTGAAAGAGCAGCCGTTATAGCAGCAGCAGCAGAAGGATACCCCTTCCCCACCAATCTTGATACTGACCCACCAGTCGGGGGGTTAGCTTCTGAGAGCCAGGCAGAATTACTAAATAGAGCTCTAAACGAAAATATGAGCGAAGACGACTTCCAAATAGCACTTCACAATAATAACAGTAAGCGTCTTCCATAATCAGGTGAAAAATGTCTAATCTTTTACGGAAACCTACAAGCGAATTTGGAAAAATTCATGATTTAAATGCGAGTACTGCCAATGGCCCCCATTTAGAAAACTGGAATTATGTTGGATTTACACTTTACAAGCTAAAATCGGGTGAAACTGCGAGCGATGAAACCAATGAATATGAATGTATTTTAGTGATGATAGAAGGCAAAGCTGAAATAAACGCTGCAGGCCAGAATTGGGGTATTTTGGGTGATAGAATGGATGTATTTGAAAAAAAGCCCCCTCATTCTCTTTATATTCCAAATGGACGAAAATGGTCCCTCAACGCCAAAACCGATTGTGTCATAGCTGTATGTTCTGCCCCAGGTAAAAGCGGGCATCCAGCCAGAAAAATAGAACCAAATGGGATAAAGCTAATTAAAAGAGGGAGTGGAAGTAACACACGTTATATTCACAATATCGCAATGGAAGAAGAGGATTATTGCGACAGTCTTTTAGTTACCGAAGTTTTTACACCTGATGGAAACTGGTCGTCCTATCCTAGCCATAGGCACGATGAGGATGATTTCCCGAATATAACCTATTTAGAAGAAACATATTATCATCGCATTAATCCAAAAAACGGCTTTGGTATGCAGCGTATATACCATGAGGATGGATCTATTAATGAGATGCTCGCCGTTTCAGATGGTGATCTAGTACTCGTTCCGAAAGGGCACCATCCATGCGGAGTGCCTTATGGATTTGAGATGTATTACTTGAATGTAATGGCGGGCCCATTACGTAAATGGAGATTTAAAACCGAACCTAACGTTCAATGGATTGTTGATAGAGATTCAAAATAAAAAATTTGCTGGCTGCATTAATTTATAGGGAAAAGAGAACTCTTAATTGCATAGCATGACTCAATTTATTTATATTAATTATCTAAATTAACGAAACATTGGTGGTCGTGCATCTACCCATTCACCTTTATTTTTAGCCGAAGCTACCGCAGCATGAACTGCTGCTATTGACCTTAAACCATCAGCAGCCCTTGGAAGACCGTCTCGCTCTTGACCTTTAATTGTATCAGCTAAATCACAATAAATATTGGCTACTGCTAGAGGAAAACCTTCTGGGTGCGCTATTGCTGCACGGGATAGTCGATTTGCATCTTCATGAAGTCCCTTTTCGCCTTTCTCCAAAACTTGAGTTCGTCCTTCTAACGGGGTATAAATTAATTGGTTAGGTTGTTCTGAATGCCAACGCAAACCGCCTATTTCACCAAAGATCTGAAAATCGAAGCCGTGTTGCCTTCCAATTGCAATCGAGGATGTCCATAATCGCCCGACAGTACCCTTGCTCATTCTAAAATTGACCATTGCATCATCTTCTAATTCTCTACTGGCAATAACTGAAGCAAAATCAGCTGATAAGGATTGAACTTCATCATCACAAATAAAACTTGCTATGTGTAAAGCATGAATACCACAATCAGCGAATTGCCCGGAAACCCCAGCTATTGTGGGATCATACCTCCACCGAACACGCGGGTTATCTGCATCACTCTGATTACTATGATGCCCATGGCTAAAATTAGTTACTACCAAACGCACTTTTCCTATTTCACCAGAACGAACCATGGCACGAGCTTGACGGACCATTGGATAAGCTGAGTATGCATAATTTACAGCACAAATCTTGCCAGATTTTTGGGCAATATTTACTATTTCTTCCCCCTCTTCCACACTCATAGTCATTGGTTTCTCACAAAGCACATTAAATCCTGCACTCAAAAACTCTTTTGTAATCTGAAAATGAGTGTCATTAGGAGTTGCAACAGTTACAAGATCAATGCGGTCTTCACGTCTAATTTCGTTTTCAAGCATCTCTTGCCAATTACCATATGCTCGCTCAATGTCCACACCTAAACTTTGAGCATATTTCCGTCCTTCCTCTGGTCGATGGTCTAAAGCGCCCGCTGTAAATTTGAATAATCCATCTGCCTGTGCACCCAACCGGTGTGCCGGTCCAATCTGGCTTCCCTCACCACCACCAACCATTGCCCAGTTTAATTTTGTCATATCCTTATCCCTATTTAAAACCAATGCTTTCCAAATATTCTCGATTTTTTCGAGCATCACCAAGTGGGTCTGGGTTAAGCATCGGGTCACAATCTTGTTCTATAGTGCACCAGCCTTCATATTTTGAGTCCAAAAGAAGTTTACGAATCTCAATAAAATCGACTTCTCCTTCTGATAAATTACAAAATATGCCTTTTCCAGGCATCATAAAATCCAGTGCGATTTGCAATAGCCTCATTCTTGATCTCTGAATTAGTTGATTTAAAATGAACGTATGTAATTCTATCCATATGTTTTTGCATAAATTTAATCGGGTCAAACCCAGCATAGGTACAGTGGCCCGTATCAATACATAACTTAAGTATTTTTGTGTCAACTTCTGCAAGAATTTTTTCAACTTCTTTTTCGAAATCTATAAAACCGCCTGCATGAGGATGAAGTTCAGGGATTAATCCGAATTCTTCAGCAGCCAGTTTTGCAATTGTTACAATTCGATCACGAAATAAAACCCATTCGTCATGTTCCATAATTTC
>CACNQE010000027.1 GCA_902622515.1 uncultured SAR116 cluster alpha proteobacterium | reverse complement strand
TCGGCCGCTAATTCGGAGGCCGTTGCATTAACATCAAATTCAACTTCAGCGGTAAACGCATTTATCACAGCACCATCGCTAGCGCTAACCGGTCCGTCAGATACAGTTACAATATCGATGCCCGGATTATCTAAAACCTGATCTCCACCAGATATAATATTCACCGCACTATCTGATACATCCACATCGCTTGTACCAGCAAAATTTCCAAGTGCGAGTATGACTTTAGTTTCTGCTACTGTAAGGTCAGGTCCGAGACCATTGGCTACAACCTCTGAAGCGTTAAAAATACCCGAACGAGCTTCACTACCGTTATTTTCACCATCTACGATATTTTTAGCCGTGTCTTCAATGCTGTAGGTAGGACCATTATTAAGTGGCGTTGCAAAATCGCTATTTGAAGCTCCAAAATATAGAGTTGCCTCTTCAACAGTAAGCTTATCAGTAGCAATATCGAGGGCATCCGAAACAGTAGACTTTGTTACATCATAATTACTAATCTCATAACCGTTAGGTGCATTTACGACTAACGAAATATTTGAAGCAAGCGCGGAAAAATTATCGCTTATCGAAAATGTATCAACGCCACTGGTCTCTGCTTTATTTCCGACAACAACAGACGCTTCTTCGATAGTCAAATTACTGAAGCTTGTTCCATTTGCGTATCTAATGGTATCCACGTCTGCCATTGCATCAAGCTGGACAGCCTGTGCATGAGACGCTCCTGTTGCAGTAACATCCCCTGAAGCGAAGATAGCAAAACCATCTGAATTTAAAATGCTGGTTGCGGTATCCTGTATTGTCAACTGAGACGAGCCAGGAAAATTAGTGGCATGAACGAATGCTTCTGCTTCCGCTATAGTTGCATTTGTCAACTTTGCAGATGTGAACTGGTCTTCAACATTAGTACCGTCACCTAACGAGTAGCTAAAGTTCACATTTGGGTAATTAGTATTTAAATCAATGGCTTCTGAGAGAGTTACGTCTTTTACGTGCACATCTTTGAACGTAAATGACACTTGTGTTCCATTGTATACAACGTATGGGTTTTCCAAAATAGATGGGATAGATGAAGAGCCTAATCCAGCATTTACAGTTGATGCATCAGATGCGGTTAAATTTGCATATGTATCTAAAATAGAAATATTGGGTATTTGTGATGCGTTAGCTGCTTTGAGCACAGAAAGCGCTTGGGAGACCGTAAGGTCTGTAAAATTAGCCTCGCTAGATAATACGCTAGCATCTAGCGAAAATTTATCAACCACACTGGGTAAATTTGAAGATGAAAAGGAGGTAGAAGATTGCTGTGTGCCAGATACAAAAGACTCTGCATCAGCTACATTTGATACGGTTGCATGAACCTCATGAACATCTCCCAGTATGTTTGAGTCCGTTAAATCTGAGATATGCGTGTTTAAATTTGATACGGTATCAACAATACTAATGACTGATTCGTCTGTTAAACCATTTGTTGCACCAGAAGTGCTTTGCAATAAAGCGAGTGCTTCATCTACCGAAGCTCCAGTAATAGAGGCCGCACCAGTTAATGACGTGTCAAGAGTAAAATTATCAACATTTCCGTCATTTTTAAAGGAAAGAGCGTCTTCTCTTGATGAAACATTGGTCGCAGTTACATCGCCAGATACCTGAAGTGTGGAGGAAGATGCAACTTTAATATTAGCAGCATCATCAGTAATATCGTAATTTGAGGAGACAGAACTGTAACCAGAAATCGCTTGTATAGCAGAGGCTTCGTCAACAGTTACATCTCCACCTGAAACAAAAACAGCATTTGCATCGTCTAACTCATTCGCATTACCAGTGCCGGCTACTTCTGCAGCGATTGCATCAGCGGTATCTCTAATATCAAAGGAGATATTAGCGCTGTAATCAGTGAGTGTTTCACCCTCAGAAGCAGAAACGGGCCCATCTGAGACAGTAACTACATCAACACCTGCTTTGTCTAAAATTGCATCCGTTGAAGAGAGGATATTAGCGGCTGTATCTGTGATATCATAATCACTATTCGCGCCATCATAAGCACTGATGGACTGAATCTCCACCGCTTCGTCGACTGTAACATCTCCAGATGTAACCGCAACTGAGTTAGCCTCATCAAACACAGATGAACCAGTACCAACCATCTCAGATATTACATTATCTGCTGTGTCAGCCACATCAAACTCAACCACGGCTGATAAATCTGAAATAGCAATTCCTTCAGAAGCGCTTGTAGGGCCATCATCAACGGTGATTAATTCCACACCAGAGTCTAATAAAACGGGATCGCCTGCCGATAAGATAGCCTGCGCTGTATCTTTGATATCAAAATCGCTGTTGCCAGCGTCATATCCGCTGATTGCTTGAACAGCTTGGAGTTCATTTATGTCGAGTATGTTTGGATCTGTAACAATTGTAAATTGCGCATTGTAAGAGGCTCTATACGCTGACATATCAGCGCTAGCTAGAGAGCTATTATAATCCAAACCTGGACCATTATCGCCTATTGTAACAATACCCCAACCCGCACCATCAGATTGATTTGTAAATTCCATGGTAGCGGGTAATACTGAGTTTTGTATGATGGAAAAACTCTTATTTATCATCGTTTCTGTTGTTCCAGCATAACTAGAGTCTGGAATTGCTATTGAGTCAGTAATAACACTACCATTTGCATCTGTTACTTTAACAGAAAGTGTCGCATAACGGCCCCCTGATGGGGTAATTCCGGCCAAATCCGCAACTTCAAACTTAACAACAATATAATCATTGGGATTTACGTAAAATTCATGAGGCGTAATTCCGGATTGCTGAACAGTGGAGGTTCCTGATTGAGCCTCTCTTGTAAGAACAACCGATTCCGCATCATCCAGGTCAGTAGACGAATTCGAATCGGTAACTTCAGCTGCAACGGCCGCTGGATTATCATCTACGCTAAAATCAATATCAGCAGTAAAGGCATTTAAAATTGCACCATCTGAAGCACTCACATCCCCGTTATTTACATCGACATCAATCGTTCCATTCGCAAGTAAATCACTGCCTCCTGAGATAATGCTCGCGGCAGAATCTTCTACGCTGTAGGAGCTTGTGGAGGCATTATAGCCTGGAAGACCCTGCAGAGTCTGTGTTTCGGCCACCGTGATCGCAGTTCCACCTGTGGCTGAAATGTTAGCTGCTTCTCCGAGTGAGCTCGCATTAGTAACTATGTCTTTTGCCGTACCCTCTACGTCAAACACAACTGCTTTTGTCATTCCATTTAAAGAAACACCATCAGTTACTGAAGAGGCACCAGAATTAACCGTTACTATTCCAACTTCCGCAGAACCCAAAACCGCGTCATTGGCTGCCAAAATTTCTGTATCGCTATCTGCTATGTCTACAGTACCAGAACCCAGCACAACATCATCTAACCCCTTAAGAACACTTAATTGACCAACCGAAATGGGATTACCTGAAACAACGTTGATAACGTCCGCATCCGCGACCGCTAGATTTTCAAGTGTGTTTGAACTGGTAGCAAAATCTACGATTTTTTTGGCTGAAGCATTAACTTCAAGCGTAAATTCAGGAGGGAATGTGTTAACGACATCAGATAAAATCTTCATTTCATCCAATGTAATCGGTGAGGTTGTTCCAGATGTGACTTCTACACTCTCAGCATTTTCCAAAACAGTTTGCGTATACGAACCGTCAAAGAAAAGCAAATTATCAGGCGTATCTTTGAAACTCACAGAGGTGGCAAAACCTTCGACAGCGCTTAAATCAGATACCGCAAGCTCAGTTATGGATACGTTACCAATTTTAGTAACTGTACCACCCTGCAAACTCGATAAAGTGAGGGTGCCTGTGGCAGCATTAAGATCGGAAAAAGATGTTTCTAAGTTAATTGTAGTTACTAGCGTCTCTGAGTACAAATTCTCATATTGGGAAATTGTGGCATCCTCAACGGTCAAACTACCTGGACCAGTAGAAAGACCATTTAATTGTGCGAGTTTTGAACTAACCTCTGTTGCTGTATCAACGATACCATAGGATGCAGGGCTATTGCCTACCTTGGTATCTTGAGCCGCGATTGCCTCGCTAACCGCTATTTTTTCAGAACCATTTTGAACAGCATTTAATATATTGCTTTCAATTGAAATGCTTTGAACATGTGGTGCACCAACTAAGTCAGCCAATTCGTCCATATGAGCGTTACCAGCGGTGACGGATGACACACCATTCAATGCTCCACTAGTGCCAAAAAGCGCCGCGGAATCTAATATTGTACCGGCATTATCTAGAATGCTTATTGTGCCCGGCGACGGAGAATTAGTCGCGTTAGCACTTAACGCAAGTTCGGCGCCATCTACAATTATGTTGGTGAACGTTTCACCTGAGGCAAACGTATATGTGAGACTAATATCTGCATTTGCTCCATTATTCGCATTAACAAAATCTGTTCCAGCATCTAGCGCTATGATTTGGTCAACAGTGGCTTCTGTTGCCGAAAGACCTGTGATTTTTAGCAATGGCGATGACGGGTCAGGATTTCCGCTCGCATCCACAATAGATTGTGCGTCCAACAGCATAAGATTGGCAGCCGTATCCGCAATCGAGGCCGAATTTATTATTCCACCTGTTATATCATCACTTGTGAGCGCCAAAAATTGCTCAACAGTGATGTCAGTCAGGTCTTTTAACGACCCAGTAACTAGTTCAGCATCAAGTGAATAAGATGAAACTGTGCTATCATTAAATTTCGCTACCGCATCTAAAATTTCGGAAGGAATGTCAGCTGTCGCAAAACTCGGATTGGGCAGTCCTGAGGTATCTATTCCAGAAACATTTGACGGGTCATTGACCTCAATGATGACCGATTCAATAGAAGAGCCAAACCCAGAGCCATAATCAACTGCTTTAAGCGCACTCAAGTCGTCTTTGAGTATTGAATAGACTGGGTTTATAGTTCCCGAATATGTTTGTGTATTGGCAATATCGTCGATGATTATAGCATTGCCAGGAAGGTCAGATGTCCCAGTATTTCTGGCGTGGCCAAAATAAGCGGATGCCTCCACATCAGCATGTGTGCCGGCGATTACAAAGAAATTATAACTAGTAGAGTATCCATCAACTTTATGCGTTAGGTTAGGCGCTTCATCTGGAAGAATGACTTGGGAACCTGGCACATTAGCTGGACTAAAATTAAAATTATTACCCGTAGTGGCTATTAAACCTTGAGAAGAATTGGTTGTTGTGTAGAAAATAACTCCCGGAAACTCTTCAAACTGTATCTTGAAAACGCTTCCACCAGCAGAGTTGGACGCCTCAGTTGGGTTCGTCCAAAAGAACCCGTAATTTTGTGTTACTCCTACGTATCCCTGGTAATTAGAATTTTCTACATAACTAATGGTTTTGTTTGCAACATAAAGACCGTCCGACAAATGGCCCAGTGTATATTTCCAATTAACTCTAGCCATTTGAGAAAAAGGCACAACTGGCATTGAATTCATATCCAAATCCCAATTTGCACCTTGTGA
>CACNQE010000026.1 GCA_902622515.1 uncultured SAR116 cluster alpha proteobacterium | reverse complement strand
ATGGATTTGAAACTTTGAAAATATGTATTGGCTATGAAGTAGATGGAAAAAGAATTGACTATTTTCCTACCAACATAAACGCTCAAAAAGCTTGTAATCCAATTTATGAGGAAATGCCAGGATGGAGAGAAACAACCTTTGGAGCTCGTTCTTGGGCAGATTTGCCAGCAAATGCTATTAAATATATAAGGCGTTTGGAGGAGCTTATTCATATTCCTGTCGCTCTTTTATCAACAAGCCCCGAGCGCGAAGATACAATCCTTGTAAGAGATCCATTTGTGAATAGCTAGCTTTCACTGGAAGATAGAGGAAGTAGATTTAATTCAGCAGATTTTATTTTAACGGCCTCCGCTAATTTTTCAAAAGCTCTTACCTCGATTTGTCTAATACGCTCTCGGCTAACTTCGAATTCTTCAGAGAGGTCCTCAAGTGTAAGTGGGGGCTCTGTTAATCTTCTTGCTTGTATTATTCGCTGCTCTCTAGGGTTCAGGCCTTCAATAGCGTCCCTCATCACTGAATATTGAGCTTCGAATTCTTCCCTTTCAGCAAATGCGACTTCTTGATTTTCTCTATCATCTTCAATCCAATCTTGCCATTCACCACCGCCGTCAATGTCTCTAGCCATAGGTGTGTTTAACGATTTATCTCCGCCTGACATACGTTGGTTCATCGATATAACCTCGCTTTCGTCAACGTCCAGAGTTTCGGCAATGTGACTAACTTGGTCTGGCCTCAAATCACCTCCGTCTATTGCATCTATCTTTCCTTTAAGCCGCCGCAGGTTAAAAAAAAGTTTTTTTTGAGCAGCAGTTGTTCCTATCTTCACTAGAGACCAACTTCTTAAAATGTATTCCTGAATAGATGCTTTTATCCACCACATTGCATATGTAGCCAACCGGAAACCCCTTTCAGGATCGAATTTTTTTACCGCATGCATCATCCCAATATTACCTTCAGATATCAAATCAGATAACGGCAACCCATAACCTCGATAACCCATTGCAATTTTTGCAACAAGACGTAAATGACTTGTGACTAATTGATGAGCTGCTTCAACATCTTCACGTTCTGACCATGCTTTAGCAAGCATATACTCCTCATCTTTATCCAAAATAGGGAAAGATCGAATACGTGCTAAATATTTCGATAGATTATCATCTGGCGTAAGCGCAGGAATAAGAGCATTCTTTGTCATGTACTTTCCTGAATTTTTTTTACTCTCTATAATATAATTATTAGTTTAATGTTTTTAAAGAGTTATTTAGTTTTTGATTGACCCCGCTCCCAAATTGCTTTTTCCAAAACAGTTTGAAGATCCTGTAAATCTGTGGGCAATGGTGCAGTGAAGTCTATTTGTTTTTTGCTTATGGGGTGAATAAATCCCAGTTCTGAAGCGTGGAGTGCTTGACGTGAAAATGATCTTATCGCGAGAAGTGCCTGTTTACTTATTTTGTCAGGCATTTGAGAAAGGCGTTGTGGCCTGCCATACATGGCATCTCCTATTATTGAATGCCCAATCGACGTAAGATGTACTCTTATTTGATGGGTCCTGCCAGTTTCAAGTGTGCATTCAATATGGCATCCAAAGGGAGGGAATGATTTAGCAACTTGATAATGCGTAATAGCGAAACGCCCATCTTCACGGATGGTCTGCTTTTTCCTGTCTTTTGAATATCTGCCAATTGGGGCCTCTATAGTTGCACTCATTTCAGACGGAATTCCCCAACAAAATGCTTCATATTTGCGGTTTATTTTGTGCGTTGCGAAAAGATTACTTAACCATAGATGGGCCTCTTGAGATTTAGCAGCAACCATTACTCCAGATGTATCTTTATCTAACCTATGCACTATTCCGGGTCTGGCAACCCCTCCAATACCTGATAATTCATTTCCACAATGATATAATAGGGCATTTACCAGCGTTCCATTTTCAGAGCCTGGTGCTGGATGGACTACCAGTCCCGCAGGCTTGTTAATAACGATCAAGTCAGTATCTTCATATAAAATGTCTAATGCTATATTTTCAGCTTTCGGTATATCGTTGATGACTGCTGGTATGGTTAATTGATAGGTAGCAGCAGGTTTGACGCTTGCAGAGGGATCGTTTACAATTTTACCATTACAGGATAAATTTCCATCCTTGATAAGTATTTTAATTCGAGAGCGTGAAAAGTTTAATTCATTTAACGTGTCTGAAACATACTTATCTATTCGCCATTTCGAGTGGTTTTGTGAACTTATGAATGTAATACAATCGGGATCTGACATAGTAATGAATAATATAGCAGAAAGTGATGAAATAACACCTAATAAGAGAACTATAATATCAGTTTCATCTCTCAGGCTCATTAAATTAGCGTCAATTATAATGGGTATACTAATTATTTTAGGGGTCATCGCTTTAATTTTTGGAATACAGCAAAAATTATCAAAAAAAACCGAAAATATTGTTGAGCTATCCGTACCCCTGAAGCAGGGGCAAGTAATTCGTTCGGTTGATATAGATGCATCAGGAGGTATATTATTATGGATAGGTAATCCAGAAGCTTCAGATCAAAAACAAACCATTTTGCATGTGGATAGATCAGGAGCCATAAAAACTCATTTCCACATAACAACTTTTTAGTTTCTTATTAATGAATTAAAGTAATTGAACGTGCTTCATGCGGTTCTCTTAAAACTTTCAAAATGATTGATAGCTGGCGCTAAAGAAAAAATTGGTATATCACATTTTCAAAACTCAGAATTATTGAAAGGAAAAACAATGATGAGTGCCCAATACGTCTATTCAATGCATCGTCTTGGCAAAACTTATCCTGGCGGTAAGGAAGTACTGAAGGATATAAGTCTTTCTTTTCTTCCTGGAGCTAAAATTGGAGTTCTTGGTCTAAATGGAGCTGGTAAATCTACTTTACTAAAAATAATGGCTGGCATAGAAAAAGAGTTTACCGGTGAGGCGCAGGCTGCTGAGGGATTGAATATAGGGTATTTAGCTCAGGAACCTGAATTAGATACAACATTAGATGTGGCAGGCAATGTTTTATCAGGTCTTGGTGAAGTAAAAAAACTAGTAGATAAATTTAATGAAGTGAGTTCTCGTTTTGGGGAAGAATTAACAGATGAGGAGATGAATAATCTCATAAATGAGCAAACAGAATTACAGGAGAAAATTGATGCAGCCGATGGATGGGATATAGAACGAAAAGCACAAATAGCCATGGACGCATTACGTGTTCCAGAAGCTGAAGCTGATGTTTCCAAACTATCGGGAGGTGAAAAAAGGCGCGTTGCTTTGTGCAAGTTATTATTAAGTTCGCCTGACATGCTTCTGTTAGATGAACCGACCAATCATTTAGATGCAGAGTCTGTGGCCTGGTTGCAACGTTTTCTACATGATTTTCCTGGCACGGTTGTAACAATTACGCATGATAGATACTTCTTGGATGAAGTTGCAGGCTGGATATTAGAATTAGATCGAGGGCAGGGAATACCATATGAAGGTAATTATTCGGGTTGGCTTGAACAAAAGCAAAAGCGACTTGAAGTAGAGGGGCGCAAAGATGATGCACGGGTTAAATCGCTTTCACGTGAATTGGATTGGGTTCGCTCTGCTCCTAAGGCAAGGCAGGCAAAGTCAAAAGCTAGATTGAATGCTTATGAAAGGTTGTTAGAAGAACAGCAAACAGTTCGTGAGGATATTGCAAAAATTGTTATTCCAGCAGGACCAAGATTGGGGGATGTAGTTATTGAGGCAAATAACATTAGCAAAGCTTTTGGTAGCAAGTTACTAATAGAAGATATGAATTTTAGACTACCACCAGGCGGTATTATCGGTGTAATCGGACCTAATGGCGCTGGTAAAACTACTTTATTTAGGATGCTAGTAGGAGATGAAGCTCCTGATAAGGGAAGTTTAAAACTAGGTGATACGGTGAAGCTCGGTTATGTTGACCAATCACGGGATTCTCTAAACGATTCCAAAACAGTATGGGAGGTAGTATCTGATGAGCTTGATGAACTTGAGTTAGGAAAAAGAACTATGCCGTCACGAGCTTATGTAAGTTTATTTAACTTCAAAGGTTCAGACCAACAAAAGAAAGTTTCTCAATTATCTGGTGGGGAACGCAATCGTGTGCATCTTGCGCGCATGCTAAAATCTGGTTCGAACGTTCTGCTATTAGATGAACCAACGAATGATTTGGATGTAGATACATTACGTGCATTAGAAGAAGCCTTGTTGGAGTTTGCTGGTTGTGCAGTTGTGGTAAGTCATGATCGCTGGTTTCTAGATAGAATTGCTACTCATATCCTTGCATTTGAAGGAAATTCGCATGTAGAGTGGTTTGAGGGAAATTATGAGGCTTATGAAACTGACAAGAAAAGAAGGCTTGGCGCAGATGCTGCACAACCGTCAAGAATAAAGTATAAACCTATTCTAAGAAATTAACCCTATTTTCTAAGTTTTTCCTCAATAGCTGTAATTAAAGCAGAAAAAACGCCGCCATTCTTCCGGATGATGGCAACACTCTCTTCTTTTTGAGCTACTAACATTGATATGTTCTCAAATTCAACATCAATAATCTTAGGAACGTCGCTATCAGGAGTTGAAAAACGCCAATTCACGTTAATTTTACTTTTAGACTGGTTAGGAACGAGCAACTCTCCTGATACTATAACCATTTTATCACCTTTTGGGGTGGAGGACTGGAGTTGGAATTCTATTTTGGAGATGTCGCCAAGTTGCGAGGCTGTAACATCTGCAATTAACTCAGTAATCAATTCTGTATAGCGCTTTTTTTCATTTGATGTTGCGGTTCGCCAGTAAGGACCGGTAGATGCTTTTGCTATGATATTCATATCGAAAAAAGTTTGAATTATTTGCAAAAATTCGGTCCGTTTTTCTTCTTCAGTATATTTTGTTTCCTGAATGCTATGGATTCTCTCAATTAACTTGTGAACTATTGAAGATGCATTTTCTGTTTTTGAGGCTAAAGAAGTGTTAGATATAAGAGTAAAGTTGAGAAAAAATGTGAAAAATAGAATAATGAGTAATTTTAAGTAACTAAACATCTTATCCCTCCGTATCTAAATTGTCAAAAAGCGAGTCTGCCTCTGAAGGAGCATTTTTATTATCAGATTGTATTTTTTTAAAACGATTTTGATAATAAGCTGAGCGAGCCTTTGCATAAGTGTCTAGGCTATTATATTTCAGGTCATTCACTAATTCAAAATTTCTTGCTCTCCAGGATATAGTTGATAATACTGGCTGAAATGAAATTGCTTGATCAATTGTTTTATTCTCCTTAAAAGCCGAATATGGATTAATCACAAAATTGATGACCTCTGCAAAAGCATGTCTGCTGGTTTTGCCGCCAGTTACAGGGACTACAACATAAGGTCCTTCCGAAACCCCGTAAAAAGCTAATGTTTGTCCAAAATCTCGTTGTTGAGGTGGCTCGTCTTCTTTCATAAAATTAACAAATCCTAAAGTGAGAGCATTAACAGTAAAATGCAGACTTGAGATTGCTGCATTTTCCCATTTTCTTTGAAGTGCAGAATTTATAGTGTTGTAGGGCAAACCTACCCAGTATACATGATTATTTATAGCAGTTTTTGCATGACTGGGGATCACTTTATTATAGCCAGCAGCAATTGGTTCCAAAACCACTGTATCTAAATTATCATTAAAAGCAAAAATTTTCCTGTTAGTAATTTCAAGCGGGTCTTTTCTATTTGATATTGAACCTTCATCAACAGAACTACAGCTGGTTGATAACAAAGCAAGAAAAAGAGCGATGGTTAAAAAAAAGCGGTTTAAAATCATATGTTCATATTTCATAATTTCTTAAATATATCGATACCATAAAAATTTTGCTACAACCAATACAGTTCTAAAATAATCTATTTATGTCTAAGTACCAAAACTCAAAAGAAAATATTTAACCAAATACTCAAATATGTTTGCACTTAGAAAATAGAAGCTTTATTTTTCAAAATATAGAAATAAAATAAAAAGAAATCAGGTATATGGCTGATAAAGATAAGTTAGGAACTAGTGCTGAAATAGAAGAGGGCATTTCTCAACCTTTGTGGTTGGGGGAATTAAATGAAGCCCAAAAAAATGCTGTCACCAATCTGAATGGCCCGTTACTTGTTTTATCTGGAGCTGGAACAGGCAAAACAAGGGTGTTGACGTCTCGTTTAGCTCAGCTAATTGCTACAAGGACTGCTAACCCTTTTAATATACTGGCAGTTACATTTACAAATAAAGCTGCCCGAGAAATGCGGAATCGCGCTGTTGACCTGGTAGGGCCAATGGCCGAACAGATTACCCTTGGAACTTTCCACTCTGTAGCAGCACAGATGTTAAGGCGTCATGCAGAACTAGTTGGATTGAAATCAAATTTCACAATTTTAGATAGTGATGATCAGTTAAGATTAATAAAACAGGTAATGGAAGCGGACGGATTAGATTTGAAACGCTGGCCACCTAGAATGATGCTAAGTTTATTTAGTCGTTGGAAAGATAAAGGACTTACACCAGAAAAAATTACAAAATCAGAGGCAGGAGATGCCTTGCAGGGTAGAGCTAAATCACTTTTTAAATCCTACCAAGATCGGCTTTTAGCTCTTAACGCAACTGATTTTGGAGATTTATTATTGCATATGCTTACGATCTTTAATCAAAATTCAGATATATTAGATTTATATCAGAAGAAATTGACACATATTATGGTAGATGAATATCAGGATACAAATGTTGCTCAATATTTATGGCTGCGACTGTTATCATCTTCCCATAAAAATTTATGCTGCGTTGGGGATGATGATCAATCAATTTACGGTTGGCGGGGTGCAGAGGTAGGAAATATATTGAAGTTTGAACATGACTTTCCTGGTGCAGAAATAGTGAGACTAGAGGAAAATTATCGTTCAACTGGGCATATTTTAGCTGCAGCTTCAGAATTGATTTCTAATAATCAAGGAAGACTCGGAAAATCACTCTTCACAACGGAGTCAGACGGCGAAAAAATTAGGATTGCTGGCTATTGGGATGGAAGTGAAGAAGCACGCACTATCTCTAGTCAAATAGAATCTCTTTTGAAAGATGGACAACTGTTGTCTGAAATGGCTGTTTTAGTTCGTGCGGGTTATCAAACTCGTGAATTTGAAGAGCGCTTTATTGCAATTGGACTACCATATCGTGTGGTTGGAACACGTTTTTATGAACGATTAGAAATAAGGGATGCGTTATCCTATCTAAGACTTGTTTATCAGCAATCTGATGATCTTGCCTTTGAGCGTATTATTAATACTCCAAAACGTGGTTTAGGAGAAGCAACTTTGCAATTGATATATAAATTATCAAGAACTCAAAACATCTCATTATTTGAAGCAGCTGAAA
>CACNQE010000025.1 GCA_902622515.1 uncultured SAR116 cluster alpha proteobacterium | reverse complement strand
TTTTTAAATTGTCTTTTAGTGATGTTGAAAACTGCGCAATGTTTTTAGGGTTAACATCATATAAATCACCAGAAAAAGTTTTGCTCCACAGTGAAGCAAAAAAATCATCTATTTTATTTTTATTTGGTATATACTTTTTTTCTAACATTTCTATCAATTTATCATTCAACTCAGAGAGTTTATTAATTCTCTCCACGAATGGAGATAAACTATAAAAAGAATGGCCCAGAACTAAAACTGGTTTGAATTTTAAAATAGCTTCAGCACCAGTTTTTGAATTTATAGAAATAACTGCAGAAGAATGCTCAATTATATCAAAATTATTTGTTTCTGGATGGAGTAAGAAAAGATGCTCATATCTTTTTAATAATTCATTAATTTTTTTATGATTGAAAGAACCTATTTGTGCGGGATGCTCTTTGATTACAAGTGAATAAGTTTTTGGGACATTTCTTGCTATAAATTCTACAAGTGATAACTGGTCTAAATATTCAGGACTACGCAGGGTGAGTGAAACATCATTTGGAACATGAAGAGGAAAATAAATGAATTTATTTGCTTTAGAAAAATTGGTGTAATGACGGGCTAAAAATTTGGAATTTATGACCATATTTAAATGTGTGAGAGCATATCGAAAATTATGCCCAAACTCTTGATGTTTTCTTAAAAAAAATTGGTCAAAGATTTTTTCAAAAAAACGCCTCCAATTTTTAGGCCTGAATATTTTCTTATATGCAATATTGTAATGTGCGATATCTTTCGATGGAATAACCAATTTTTTATTTGAAATTTTATTTCTAATATATTTCTGAACCTTTATTTTTTCTTCTTCCGTAAATGTATTCAATTTTAAGTCATCATTAATCAATTTATTTTTTAATAAGAAGTACCGTTTATTAAAAAACGATGGTTCTATAAAATAGGAATTAATTTTGAGTTTCAGAGCCGCATGATGAGCTGCAAGAACGCTTATGAACCCTCCAAGCTCCTGTACGAGAACAATTTCATTATTCTTGGATATGGATGATAGAAAATGATTGCATTTTTTGTAATATTGGAAAAATTTATTAAATAAATGTTTTTCTTTTGTAATGCCAAACACAAATCGTTCGTGGGATGTTGTCAAACGAGGATTTTTGATCTGTAGTTGTGTAAATAGTTTATTAACTTCGCTCAGAGATTTTAAATTTTTATAATCAATTCCGTTGATCTCAAGAACACTGTAATTATTTTTTTTTATTAATTGTGAAGAGCGTTCATCGAATGAAATAAAAGCTATTCCCAGTTCAGGCTCAACCATTTGGTTTGCTAATTCAACCCAAAATTTTGTTTGATACAAAGCTAAAGTAGTAACAACTATTGTCTTCATTTATTTTGGCTCCAATTAATTCAATAAACATTATGCATATAGAAGAGGATAATTTTTAAGGAAATCTAATTATAGTTTTAGTACTGTTTGCAAATATTTAATCCATACGGAAAAAAATTGAAATCTCTAGTTTTAGTCTCATTATAGCTGTTAGCCACATTTTCTTATTTTTATAGATTTGAAAGCTGCTTGTCTTGGTGAATGGAAATCACTCTTAGTTGCATAATTTACTGTAAATTTATGTTTCTTAGATTTAATTTTCATAATTTTTAGCAATAAAGCTTCAATAGTCTCTAAATCAGGAATTTGTTTTCTTTTTTTGGGTTTAGAATTCAGAAATTCAAGGATTGTTCTTATTAATGAATAAATCTTATATCCCAAAAATTCTCTAGCTTTTAGATTTGCTAATCTCACAAAACTTAATTTATTAGAATAATTTTTAACTGGTTTAGAAGTTTGGTTTGCTAATTCTATCAAGTTTTCAGATACACGTTTGGCGGAAAAACCGTCAATGTCACAATAATTATTTATCTGTATTTCTTTTAAATTTTTACACTGTTCCTCTGTTTTGCTAATTGTGAAACTATTGGAATCTAGCAACTTAATCCAATCAATCAATTCATCTACATTAGTGGCATTCCTGCTTACTAAACTTGGTTCGTTACTATGGTCTCTTATCTCTTTTTTGTTTACCCATTCCAGGGCGAGCACTTCTATATCCATAAAACCAGCTTCGATAGCAGTAAAGCAGTTTACATGCAGAAGAGCTTTAGCCATATTCAACCATTGAAGCGATGTACCCTCTTTTCTAACTATAACATTAGGAATTTTGTTTTCAATTTTTTTATATACACGCATATCTTCAAAGGGATGAGGCCTAATTATAAATTGTATTTCTGGCAATTTTGTTGATATTGTCTCTATAGCTTTTATGATTTCTTTGAAAAGTTCGTTTGTTTTTATTAAAAATTTTTCAGCATTATTTTTCGAAGTTAACCCTGTATTTATCCAACTTTTAATTTCCGTTTTTGAGTTTTTACTAAAAAAAGGGTTAGCGAGCGGAAAATTCGTATTAATAAGAATGTATCCTGGGGGAATGCCCGTTGGCTGCAAAGTATTTCTCCATGGTTGAACAGCAAAATCATAACGTGGACAGCCAGTGATTTTTATCTTTTTGCTGTTTAGCGACTCTGAGCTAACTAAATGATCATGCTGCTCTTTTCCCCAACAATAGTATTGATCTACAAACTTGTCCGCTTTCATATCTCTCAATATTTGGGCATGTTTTGGCCACCATTTACCAACCCCTTCTGTATCTAAAATCGCAACCTTTATTCCTCTATTTTTGTAAAGATTGAGAATTTCAAGATTATTTTCTCTAATATAATTAACCAACACGACATCAGGGTTTAGAGATAGGGCGTCACTGTTCTGGGCATTCATAGGAACGATAAACACTTCAAAATTTTTTACCATTAGGTAAGCTGCAATTAAGACAATTCCATCAAAATCACGCAACGGATTATCAATGATTAAACATATTCTTTTCATTTCTTAACCTTAAGGTCTAAATTTTATTATAATTAATTTTGAAGAAATTTTTTAAAAGTCAAAATATTCACGCAAGACTGCAATAATCTTTTTTACAGGAATTTTAAGCCATTCTCCAATTAACGACTTAGTATATTTGGGGGTCATTCCATATATTGGCCTAACACTTTTATGTTCTCATATGTAATTTTATTGCCCTTTTTCGTATTTTTTACGAAATACTATAACCTTCTATGTTTAATGTTTTCAATCTCACTCGATTTTAAACTATAATTAATACTCTCAATAGCTTTCCAAGTATTTCCAACATCCTAACATAGGTTTGAGAATTCTATTGATTTTAGAGAAAAACTATCGTCTGGACCACCCCCATTTATATCTAATATAAAATGTTTTTCTATTATAAAAGCATCTACTTTAAACACGAAATTCATGTGTTTTTCAATAGTCTCAACGCTTTAAATTGCATTTCTGCTTGAGCCCAATCCTCTTTTGTATCTATGTCCAGAACTCTATATCTTGGCAGAATCAGCGGTGATGACTCAAGAGTAAAAATAGATTCACATTTTAGCCAAGCATTCGCTCTTCCCCAGTAAAATTGACCAGCATCATGAAATGCACTCTCTAGATCCTGACTTCTAGTTGCAAAGTTTTCTGGGTAAAACATTTCAACTTTATCATCTTGATTAATTTTAAATGCCCGTTGAATAGGGAATGCGTAGGTTGTTGCTGTAAAAACAAAATTTTTCTGCGACTTTATAATTTTTTGCAGTCCCGCTTTTAAATCTTTTGCAAGCATAAAAGGAGCTGTAGGGTAAATACAACAGACATATTCTGGTTTCAAATTGTGTTTCTCAATCCATTTTACTGCGTGTCTTATAACTGAAATTGTATCTGAATAATCGCCTGAGAGATTTGCAGGCCTTGAAAAAGGTACTTCTGCACCCGAATTTCTTGAAATAGTAGCTATTTCATCATCATCAGTCGAAACAATTATTTTATCGAAGCAATTACTAGCGGATGCAGTCTCGATAGACCAAACAATAATAGGTTTTCCACAAAAATACTTTATATTTTTTCGGGTAATTCTTTTGCTACCGCCACGTGCAGGAATTATTGCAATGTTCATTAGTTTTAAGACTTATTTTTGATTAATTCTTTAATTTTTAATATTATAAATTCTTGTTGTTGTTCTTCCAATGCAGGATATATTGGCAGACTAATTGCTTTAGAGTAATAGGTCAAAGATTTGTGAAAATCATTTTTTTTAAATCCTAGTTTTCTGAAAAATGGTTGTGTATGAACAGGGATGTAATGTAAATTTACATTTATTCCATTACGGATTAAATAATTAAATATTTCTTTCTGAGATATTTCTAATTCTTCAGTTTTTATTTGAACAATATATAAATGAAATGCTGAATAATTATCTGGATGAATTACGGGTAGGCTGAGTGGGAGGTCAGCCAATAATTTATTATACCTATTGGCTATGTTATTTCTTTTTGTTACGAAATAATCTAATTTTGCTAGCTGACTCATCCCTAAAGCTGCTTGTAAGTCAGTCATCCGATAATTGAAACCAATATTAATTTGTTCATAATACCAAGGACCAGGAGCTTTTTCCTCCATAAGCTCTTTACTCCTTGTAATTCCATGAGAACGGTGCAATCGCATATTATCAGCTAAAACTTTATTGTTTGTTAATGCGATTCCGCCCTCTGCTGAGGTAATTATCTTTACCGGATGAAAGCTAAAAATAGCAATATCGCTATAACGACAATTTCCGATGTATTCTTCTTTATATTTTGCACCAATAGCATGGGAAGCATCTTCTACAACTTTAAAATCATATTTTTTTGACAGATTAAATATTTTTTCCATGTTACAAGATTGTCCAGCCAAATGAACAGCAACTACAATTTTTGGGAGTTTGCCTTTTGCTTCCGCCGACACTAATTTTTTTTCTAATTCAACGGGACAAAGAGTGAAAGTGACTGGGTCAATATCGACAAAATCTATGTTGGCTCCACAATAGACACCACAATTTGCAGAAGCCACAAAAGTGATCGGAGAGGTCCAAAGCCAATCACCTGGTTTTAAATTAAGAGACATGCATGCTATATGCAATGCGCTCGTTGCACTATTTACAGCAATGCCATATTTGGCTCCTACCTTTGTTGTAATTTCCTTTTCAAATAATGGAACACAAGGCCCTTGTGTTAAAAAATCTGATTTAAGAACTTTAAGAACAGCATCTATGTCTTCTTTATCTATGCTTTGTCTTCCGTAAGGGATCATTATTTCCCCCGTGAGTCATTTTTAGAATTTTCAATTAACCATTTTTCAAGTTCAGACTTTTTCATCCATTCTGTGTTTTTATCACTCGAATAAATAAAGTCCGTTGAGACTCGGTGGCCATTTTTAATTCTATTTATATCTTTGTCCCAATCGTTTATCTGTGGAAGAATTTTATAAAATTCAGAATATTCATAAGTATTTGCGGCATCCTCTAAACTAATCATCTGTTCATGAAGTTTTTCTCCTGGGCGAATCCCAACACTTTCCCTTTTTGCATTAGGTGCAATAACGTCAGCAATATCAGTGATTTTCATTGAAGGAATTTTTTTAATGTAAATTTCTCCACCTACCATATCTTCAAAAGCTAACCAGACTAACTTTACCCCCTGCTCCAAGGTTATCATAAAACGGGTCATTCGTGTGTCTGTTATGGGAAGAACGCCATTATTTTTTATTGATAAGAAAAAAGGTATAACTGAACCTCTAGATCCCATTACATTTCCATATCGAACGACTGAAAAACGCGTTCTTTTTGAACTCGCATAATGATTGCCAGCAACAAAAAGTTTATCAGACGCTAATTTTGTCGCACCATAAAGATTAATAGGACTACTAGCTTTATCAGTAGAAAGTGCAACAACTGAATGCACTTCCTTATCAATACAGGCATCAATTAAATTCATGGCACCATTGACGTTAGTCTTTACACATTCAAAAGGATTATATTCGGCAGTTGGAACAATTTTTGTTGCTGCAGCGTGAATAACGCAGTCGACATTATCCAATGCTCGATAAAGTCGTTCTCTATCCCTTACATCCCCAATAAAAAAGCGAACTCGGTGGTCTTCTTTAAATTGCTGCGCCATCTCCCACTGTTTCATTTCGTCACGAGAAAAGATTATTATTTTTTTAGGGTTATGATTGTCGAGCGTCATTTTTGTAAAAGTTCTTCCGAAGGACCCTGTTCCACCTGTAATGAGTATTACTTTATTTTCAAACATATCTACTAATTTCTATTCTATTTATGAATCTATACTATTGCCTTGTATTGAGATGATTTTATTAATGTACTCAGCTAGCTTTTGACTAGGTTCCCATCCAATGTGTTTTGTTTTTTTTGTAATTACTTCTGCATCTAAGCGATTTCCCTTTCTTTCTGGGAGATATTCAATTTCTGATTTGAACATAGAGGCTACTTCTATGATACTGAAAGAGTCTGAACTTCCAATTCCAAACTCGTCCCCATACCCTTTTTCACCGATTTTAATTAAAGCATCGATAACATCTTCAATATGAGTAAAGTTTCTGCGTTGAGTCCCAGGCTTTACAATTTGAAGTGGTAGTTTTTGTTTATAGCGTTCTGTAAAAATTCCTATTAATGTAGCGTATTGTCCAATAGATATTTCTCTTCCACCATAAACGTTGTAAAAATAAGTGATTGCATAATTTAAATCAAACCAGCGCCCATAATTATTTACTAGTTCAGTGTTTGTAGCCTTGCTCCAAGCGTAGGGGCTTTGTTCCCGTCCAAGCCCACCATCACCAAATTTTGTCGAGCTTCCAGCATAAATTAATTTCGTGTTATTTTTTCGACAATATTCCAATATTTCTACGATACCCCTCCGATTATATTCCCATACTAATTTTATATCTTTGAAGCTTTGTTCCACTCGAGAATATTCACCTAAATGAAAAATTAAATTTACGTCATCTTCAATTAAGTCGTTAATATTAGCTGTTGAACCAAATATGTATTGTACCCCGTGCACATGATTACTTTTTGAACCAGTAAAATAATTATCTAGCGAAATTATTTTCTTAGCACGTAAATTAACTAGTTGTTCGCATAAATGAGAGCCTATAAACCCAGCACCCCCAGTAACCAATATTTTTGAGTCCTTAATTTTCATGGAAGTATTTTTCCAAGTAAGATAGAGCATGCCAGAAACCATGTCCTTTATTTTTATGACCTTGCCAAACCTCAGGTACAAAGGAAATTTTCGGGCAAAGATTATTAAGTTCTAAAGCGATTTTTTTGAAGTTAACATCGCCTTCACCAATTTGTATTCCTTCACCATCTATGCCTTTGGCGTCCACTATGTGGAGATGCGCATTATAAGTAGCAATTTTTTTGGTAAAATCGCTTAGGTTCCAACCGTAATAGTTGCAAGCCATCATTGAATGGGAGATATCGAAACAAATTCTATATTTATATTTTTGGCAAAAGTCTCGTATTTCATCTGCGTCGACAAATAAATTATGGTATCTTTGACCGCCGAAATGCCATGGGAATGGAGGCATAGTCTGTATAATAATCTCTATTCCCGATTGATTTATTTGATTTAAGGATTCTGCAACCCTCTCATATAAAACAAAGCGTTCTTCAAAGCCTAAGAAGTTATTTTCTGTAAAACCACCAACATTTACTATAATCATTGGTTTAGTGGTCTTACTAAAATATTGTTTTAATTTTCTGGTTATTGAGCAGACCTTATCAAGTTCATTTATAGAACGAATTCTGTATTGATCATTAATTTCAGCTAAATTCAAAATATGGTCATCAGCAAAAAGTTCTGGACTGTGTACGACAAAATCTAATGTATTATTTATCTCCAAATAATCAGAGGGATCTATCTCCATATCTTGATAACTGAGATGAAATTCAACGAAATCAAAATTTGACATTTTGGCTAAGGTAGAAAAATCATGGTATCTAACTGGAATTCCGAATGGCCTGCTAAATTTGTAATCTTTAGGTTTTAAAATTTCCTCAGAGATATCTGTGTTAAAAAAAACATCGCCTTTCAAGAAATTTCTTTTTGCTATTTTTCCAACTAATTGATTGATATACATTGGTTGCAAGCCTTGCCCCGGGCTTTTAATGTTA
>CACNQE010000024.1 GCA_902622515.1 uncultured SAR116 cluster alpha proteobacterium | reverse complement strand
AGAAGATACGGGCGCGAATGTTCAGTATAGGAATCCACCAACAGGAGACCTTAACGAGATGGCTTCGTTAATTGAGGCTGCCATAGCTCAAAATCCAGATGGGATTGTTGTATCAATTCCAGATGCAAATATTTTAGGTGGGCCTATCAAAGCAGCAGTTGATGCTGGTATCCCAGTCATTTCGATGAATTCAGGCGCAGGTGTTTCTAAAGAATTAGGGGCAATTATGCACGTTGGACAGCCTGAATATGAAGCTGGCCTTGGTGGCGGTGAGCGCACAAAAAGCTTGGGTGGCTCAAAAGGAGTTTGTTTCAATCATGAGCCATTCAATTCAGCGTTATTAGACAGATGCCAGGGTTTTGCAGATGGATTAGGGGAAGATCTAAATATGGTTGAGGTTTCAACAGATTTTGACGATATTAAAAACACAGTTATCGCTTACTTAACCTCTAATTCAGATACAGGTGCTGTAATGGCTGTTGGCCCAACCGGTTGTGATCCAACAATTGCTGCACTTGAGGAAATTGGTAAGGCTGGTGATATTGTGTTGGGATGTTTTGACCTCGGCCCTGCAATTGTTGACGGTATCGTTGGCGGTACAGTGCACTACGCAATTGATCAGCAGCAATTTTTACAAGGTTATATTCCTGTTGTGGTCCTTCACTTAAATCATAGAAATGGAACATTACCTGGTAACTCAATCAACTCAGGTCCAGGATTTGTAACAACTGCTAATATTGAGCAAGTGAAAGCACTTGCTGGTGTAGAGCGCTAAAATAATCTCTTTTAGAGAAGGGTGGACGCTTTCATTGTGTCCACCTTTTTTATTTCTTTTTTAGGTTTTTTTATTTATGGAAGATGAACGTTTAAGGAAGGTAAGCTCACTACAGAGTTTTGTTTCTCGTCCAGAACTTGGTTCTGTTTTTGGATTGGCCATTATTGTCGTAACTTTTATGTCTCTTACCACTGTGAGCGGAACGTTTTCAGCTATGTGGACCAATCCTATTGGCATACAAGCTTGGGTTGAGCTGGCGGCATTTGTCGGTATTTTAGCTATTGGCGCTTCCTTGCTAATGATAGCAGGTGAATTTGATCTAAGTATGGGAGCAAATATAGCCTTGGCGGGCCATTCGTTTGCCTTATTATTAACCTTTGGTGTTCCCGTTTTACCCGCTATACTTATTACATTTATTGAATTAGCATTTTTAGGTTTTATAATGGGGACCATAGTTGTTAGAACCGGTCTTCCTAGTTTTATAGTAACGCTCGGTTTTTGGTTTGCGAGTAGGGGGTTTGCCGTTTTTCTATCGCAAACACTCGTAAATCAATCTCGTTTATCTGTTAAGCCATATCTCAAACCCCCCGCTGGCGGTGGTGAAGACCCTACATTGATCGACAATATATTTGCTTTTGATAAGGCCTTCGGACTTCCCTTTGATGCTGAAGTATATTATTTTGCCATTCTTGTGATAATAACCGCTTTCATGCTACATCGAACTAGATTCGGCAACTGGATATATGCGTCAGGTGGCGATGCACAAGCTGCTAGAGCGGTAGGTGTACCAGTAAATCGAGTTAAAATAAGTTTATTTATGATTTCAACTTGCTTGGCGTGTTTATTAGGCGTCTTAACTGTTATGACTTCGGGGGCATCAGATCCAAAGGCAGGAGACTTTCGCGAATTACATGCTATAGCGGCGGCAGTTATAGGTGGTTGCGCACTCATGGGAGGATATGGCTCTGTTATAGGTGCCGTTCTCGGGGCATTTATATTTGCAATTGCAAGCAGAGGAATAAACTTCGTTCCATTCATCGATAATAATTTGTTCAGGGTTATGCTAGGCATGATGGTTCTTGGTGCTGCTCTTCTAAATCAGTTTTTGAGAAACAGGGTTTTGAGAGGGTGACATGACGCCAACCATACAATTAAACGGAGTATCAAAATTTTTTGGAAATATAATAGCCTTGAAGGATATTTCTTTTGAAGCCCATAAGGGTGAGGTAACAGCTTTATTGGGAGATAATGGTGCTGGAAAATCTACATTAATCAAGTGTCTTTCTGGAGTTCATGCTCCAGATGAGGGTGAAATTATTATTGAAGGAAAGCCAGTTAAATTTAGCTCTCCTCGCCAAGCTGCTGCTGCTGGCATAGGGACAGTTTATCAAGATTTAGCGTTACAGCCACTAATGAGTGTATCTCGAAATTTTTTTTTAGGTCGTGAAATAAACAAAGGGTTATTTTTAGATCTGGATAAAATGAGCGAAATTACCAGGCGAGAGATGGCTAAACTT
Source organism: uncultured SAR116 cluster alpha proteobacterium (assembly GCA_902622515.1). Lineage (GTDB taxonomy): Bacteria > Pseudomonadota > Alphaproteobacteria > Puniceispirillales > Puniceispirillaceae > UBA5951. Next base: position 7,134 of record CACNQE010000024.1, on the reverse strand, counting down.
GGAATTGATGTTGCAGATCCAAATCAACCTATTGGAACGTTATCAGGGGGTCAGAGACAAACACTTGCAATATCTCGAGCCATTTATTTTGGAGCAAAAGTCTTGATACTTGATGAGCCAACTTCCGCACTCGGACAGAAACAACAATTAGAGGTATTGAGGACAATCAATGAAGTCCGAAATAGGAAAGACATTGCAATAATTTTTATTACTCATAACGACCTTCATGCACGATTAATTGGAGATAGATTTACATTCCTTAATAGAGGGCGAATTTTAGCAAACGGAAATCGTGAAGCTATTGATACTGATAATTTAAGAAGTTTGATGGCAGGTGGCGCAGAATTAGCCGAACTAGAAGCAGAATTAAAAAATTAAACTATTTGGAGCTCGGAGAAATTTTTTTCTATCGTTCGTTGGAAAAACTGGATATTTTGATTGTTATTTAACCGTAAAAATCCCACCTGTATTTTAAAAATTGGTAGGGTGGAGATTCTGCACATTATCTTAGCTCAGGTAATAAATATTATAAGGAAAACAATGATGCAAAAATATGTACTTCTGGCAAGAGTGAGTAATGAGTTTGCTTCTGCAATGCTAAACAAACCACAAGATCGGCTCGAAATTGTTAGGCCAATTTTAAACGCATTAAATATAGAGGTATGCGAATTTCTCTTTACATCCGATAGTAATTTTAATTTTGTTGGAATTTTAAAAGCTAATTCAGATGATGATGTGGAGGCCTTGAAAAATATTGTTTTTGCGAGTGGAAACTTTTCTGAATGCAATTGGATACGTGCTTATGAATCATCAGAATATAAAAATGTATTTGAAAAAGGTTCCCAAGTTATGGATAGCTATGTTTCTTCCATGGTGGTGGCAGGAAACCCGAAGTGAGATATTCTAGATGTATTAATTTTACTCTCCTCGCTCCATCTATATGGCCGTTAATAGAGGCTTTTTCAAATACAGAAAAAAAAGAGGGATATGAACGTTATTTATGCAAAACTAGTCAAAATACGGGAATAATTTATGAGGTTTTCTTGAATAAAAAAATTGCTTCAGAGAAGTTAGATGTTTTATTAGGCGCACAAGCTCTCAAAGAGCAGCTTCTGGCAAAAATTGCTGTCTCGGAAGGTGAAATTATTTAGAGATAAATTTATACGTCTAAATTAATTTCCAACATTATTAGTTGATATTTTATACATGTAGTTTGTTTGTTTTTATACATCTGCTGCCACCAAACTTTATGTATGGGAGTCTTGCGTGAATATCGTAAAACATTTCTTCTTGACGAGACTTGCATTGCTCTAAGGAAGGTTTCGGACCTTTCACGTCTTCGAGCAATACACATTGACCTCCGATGAAACCGCACACCACTAACTGAGCAAGGAACATATTATTCTCCTTTAAAATTAATATATACGTTTACTTTTTGAGAAAGATGAGTGCTTAATTTGCCCAATCATGGTGCAAAAATTGCACATTAGCAATTTAGAAAATAAACATTTAACATGTTTTCGTTTGAAATGAGAGATTGGAAGTATTTAGTTGATACCTGCTTCTTGGGATACAATGGTGCTAGTTGAGTATAAAGCAATTTGTCAGGGCCAATATTGAGAATGAAAAACCTGACTGAGTTTATTCTCTCAGCAAACTTTACAACCGGTTCTAACTTCTTAGTAGATGGCGAAGAGTTAATGCACTAGAAAATACGTTTCTACAATTGATGAATACAGGTGTTGACGGCATTGATAAAGTTTTCTGTTCGAACCCCCTCGCTGCGTCTTTCACTCTGAAAATTTGAAATAAAAGTTCCAGCGATATTTTTTGATGGAACTGCGAAAGCTCTGGCACCACCAGAACCTAGGTGTCCGAATGCATCTGCAAATTCTGTAAACAGAGGTGTGCCGTCTGGAGGGTTTTTCATGAATCCCATAGCCATTGAAGTGGGTCTCTTCAGCAATCCGTCTTCTAAGTCTGACCATTGGAGTTTTAGAGCGTTTTTAACTGAAGAAGTGCTTAAAAGACGAATACCATCTATTTCACCTCCATTTGCAATTAATGCATATATTTTAGCCATAGAGCGAGCATCACCGAAACCTCCAAATGAAGGAACACCCGCCTTCTTGAAACGTAAAGAGTTTTGTTCTGTCGGCCCAAAATTTTTTGGGAAAGCTCTCCAGGCTCTCCTAACTGGGGAGTCAGGATCTTTTCCTGCGCTATGGATAGAGTCTGCTGGATTTGGAATAATTTCAGCGCAAAGAGCTAATTTCTCTTCTGGAACACCCAAATAATAGTTTACGTTTAATGGTTTAACAATCTCCTCATAAATGAATTTTTGAATAGTTTTACCTGTTACATTCTTAACAATCGCTCCACAAATAAACCCAATGTTGATAGTGTTATATGCACCCTTTTGTTCCACTTCCCATTCAGGACACTGCTCCTCGATAGCCCTTTGCATCGCCTTTGGATCATACATGTCACCTGGTTTAGCATTTTCATTAGACCAAACCCCGCACCAATGAGATATACAATGTCTTACTTTGATATTCTGTTTATTGAACGAAGCAAATTCAGGCCAATAGTCACATACTGGTTTTTCAAGATTTAATTTTTGCCTATCTGCTAATATATGTATGGAAAGGGCACAAATAGACTTTGCTAAAGAATACATCAGGCAAAGTGTATTTTTATTCCAGGGTTTTGTTCTGTTTGCATCCAAGAACCCGCCCCATAAATCCACAACAGGTTTTCCATCATGGTACACACAAATAGCACTACCTAGTTCACCATGCTTTAAGAAGTTTTCTTCAAACGATAATTTTAAATCATTAAAGTTTTGATGGCAAAAACCGGCAACATTCAATTTTTCGGATTTCATTGGGAACTCCTTAAACAAATTTTTACAGTATGAAATTGCTTAATCCACTTTCGGCAAAAACGATCAAAAAAGCTAAAACAAAGTTAATAGAAAAAAGTAGAACCGATATCCCATGATATATAATAAAACTTCGTTTACGAGTGTTCTCACTAAGTTTTTCATCATCCATGACCCTATTTATTTTAGGAGTTACAATGAGTAAGTTTATTATGAAGCTAGCACTAATAATAACTGATGATATTGATATCCAAAGTTGATTACTGAATGTTAGCAAATTACCGCTTATTCCAAAAATCAAACCTAGAATAAACAACTTTGGAAAGATAGTTCGTAAGAATGATGATAGATTATCGCCATCTAGTGTTGAAATAGCACTCGGGGAAACCCCTGCGACGAAAAAAATCATGATACCAAGCAGTAGGGAATAATTTATTAAGATTAATATAGATATCAATGACCACTCCTATTATAAAGCCTTTGCGTGATAAACAATAGGTGGTTAGTTTAATAAGTAAATACTATGAAATTATTATATTTTAATTTTTGGAAAAAATAAAAAAATGAGTGTGGAAAAAGCTATTATAGTTGGCGCAGGCCATGGCCTTAGTGCTTCATTAGCAAGATTATTATCTAAAAGCGGTTTTGATTTAGTTCTAGCTTCTAGGAACGTAGAAAAAAATTATAAATTAGCAAAAGAAACGAACGCGATTCTTGAGGAATGTGATGTGACCTCTATTCAGCAAGTGGAAAATTTTTTTAAGAAATCGGATAATATTCTTGGGATACCAGACCTTGTAATTTTTAACCCCTCTGCTCGGCTACGAGGAGCAGTTGAGGAACTCGATATGCACGCAGCAAAAAAAGCAATAGAAGTCTCCACAATAGGTGCCCTTTCAGTTGCTAAAGAAGCTGCAACAAGAATGTTACCGAGAGGTTCGGGAAGTATTTTTTTTACTGGAGCCTCCGCAAGTGTAAAGGGTTTTGCAAATTCCTCAGTATTCGCAGTTGGAAAGTTTGGTTTACGAGGTTTGGCTCAGTCGCTTGCTCGTGAGTTGCACCCGAAAAACATACATATTGGACATTTCATTGTTGATGGTCAGATCTCCTCCCCATTTGACACAAATAATGAATTAGATTCAAAATTAATTTCAGACGAAATCGCAAATGCCTATCTTCAAATGCATAGACAGCATAGAAGTGCTTGGTCATGGGAAATAGAATTAAGACCCTGGATAGAGCGTTTTTGAATCCTGTCTGTTTCTATAAAGTCAGGGAAAAAGATTTATCTATTTTTGTAAAGAGATGATGTTACCCAGTAACTTGAATTTTGCGAGTAATGAAAAAATATCCTGTTAGGACTACTGCGTAAAAATTTTTTTCTTATTATATATGTTTGAAAGTCACTTATCGTCTAGGTTAGTAACGTTAAAAAAGTATAGTAAAAATAAAAAACAGATTCTGAATCATTGCGCATAAGTTGATATCCCTTAAGAATTTTCATTATCTTGTGTGATAAAAACTGGAGAGAGAATGATATGACAAAAATAAACTGGGATGAAAGTGCTGAGTTGGACAAATTAGCAGAGCTTTCTATAAAAACAGGCGTTGCATTGCAGCCAGGCCAAGACATTTTAATAACTGCTCCATTAGAGGCCGCCCCCCTAGTCCGTAGATTAGCATATCATGCTTACCGAGAAGGAGCTAAAATCATTACCCCTTTATATACTGATCCAGAGGTCGTCCTAGCACGCTACCGTTACGCCCGTAAAGATTCATTTGAAAAAGCCCCAAACTGGTTGTTCGATGGGATGGCAGTTGCTTTTGATAACAACACGGCGCGTCTCGCGGTAGTAGGAGAAGACCCCATGCTTTTGTCAGAGCAAGATTCAGAAAATGTATCCAAAGCGAATAAAGCTGTATCGATAGCATCCTCTCCAATTCGAGAGAGAATTACTCGTTTTGATGTAAATTGGAATATTATTGCCTGGCCCGGGACACATTGGGCGAAACGCGTCTTTCCGAAAATGAGTGAAGATGAGGCGCAATTAGCATTGGCTGACGCTATTTTCGATGCGTCAAGAGTTAAGGGTGCTGATCCAATTCAAGCATGGAAAATACATAATAAAAACCTTCGAGAACGAACCGAGTGGCTCAACACCAAAAATTTTGAAGCCCTTCATTTTTATTCGGATGGAACGGATTTAACGGTTGGATTAGCTGATGACCATGAATGGATGGGTGGTGCATCTATCGCTAGAAACGGGGTAACCTGTAATCCGAATATCCCTTCAGAAGAAGTTTTCACTACGCCATATGCGTCAAAGGTAAATGGATATGTTAAGTCTACAAAACCGTTGTCACATCAAGGTACATTAATTGAAGATATTTCGGTTGTGTTTAAAGATGGTGTTATCATTGAAGCCAAAGCTTCTAAAGGAGAAGAGGTGTTCTTAAAACTTCTGGATACGGATGAAGGCGCCCGCCGTCTTGGCGAGGTAGCGCTTGTTCCTCATGGCTCACCGATATCACAGAGTAACCTTCTATTTTACAATACTTTATTCGATGAAAATGCTGCATGTCATATTGCACTTGGGCAATGTTATTCAAAATGCTTTAAAAATGGGGGTGAATTGTCCAGTGATGAAGTTATAAAACGTGGTGGAAACAGTAGTATGATTCACGTTGATTGGATGATAGGTTCTGAAACAATGAATATTGACGGACTTCATAAAGATGGAAATATTACACCGGTCTTTAGAAATGGCGAGTGGTCATAGTGTTTGGAACGTTTGAAAGCATAAAATAAATTATTTTGTTTTGTATTATTAAAAAGAAATCATGTATTTAAAAAATTCTTATTTTAACAGGGTCAAAAAATGTGCCAGACTATCAACTGCAGCCTGCATATCAAGTTCTTCGGTCAATTCCTCAGGCGTATGACTGATCCCTTTGTGGCACCTAACAAAAAGCATAGCCATAGGACAAAGGTCAGCTATAGCAGATGCATCGTGAGTTGCTCCTGAAGGGAGTTCAAAGACGGGGTGACCCGTTTTTGAGATTGCATTTTGTAAAACCAATTTAAGGTGCTCATCACAAGGAGACGCCTGTTGTGAGTAGGTTTTGGATGAAAAAAAATTAATTTTCCGTTCAGCAGCGATCAATTTGAGTTTTTTTATGATAGATTTTCCACCCAAGTTTATAAGAACGTAAGTATCAGCTCCGGCTGGTTCAACAACATCTACATTACAGGAAGCGAGTTGAAGATCGCGTCCCTTCCTCAACTTTGAATCTCCTATATCCTCAGGTCGCAAACCAAGTACAATATTTTCTGGGAGTTTACTTATGTTCTCGTCATATAAAGTAAGTGGTTTCCCAGTGTTTCTTTCTATAACGAATTAGTTCCAACCCCATTTTTTTTAGCCTTAGCTGGTATAAGATTCATGGCGGGTTAACCCATAAAATCAGCAAATACCTATATAAATCTAGGTTTCCTTTTTAACTGGTTTAAAATTTAAAGATTTTGTTGTTGGAGATAAATTTACTTCGTCAATATTTGTTCCAATTCTGGTATGCAATAAATCAAGAATTATTTTCGCGATATCTTCTGGTTCTATTGCGTTAGTTTCTGTTTCTTTTGGTTCAAAATTCAAGCTCTCAAAAAATGGTGTTCTAACAAAACCTGGGTTTAACAAACAAACCCTTATTCCAGATATTGCCACCTCATCTCTTAAGGCCTGACAAAATCCTCTCAAACCAAATTTAGCTGCAGAATAGAGTGTCCCTTTCTTTTTACCAACCAAACCTGATTCAGAACCAATAAAAAAAAATGGTTCCATTTTTTTCATATTTCATATGGCTTACTATAAAACGGCATAAAGTAATATGCGAAATAAGGTTTAAATTTAGAAAGTTTCGAATTTGATTGGCTGAGAAGTTTTCAATTGATTGAAAATCACCATAACCCGCATTACCAATAAATACATCAATGTCAGGGTGTTCCTGTAAAATAGTAGTTATTAATTTTGGCAAGCTTTCTATTAGAGATAAATCAGCCTCTATTGGCTCATATAGTTTGCTTTTATGAATGAATTTTTTATGTTGACGGGCTATGCCAACAACAGGAACGTCATTTTTTAAGAATAATTCAGCAGTTGCTTTACCAATGCCGCTAGAGCTTCCTGTAATTAAAACCTTCTTCATAATATGATACTTTCAAATTAACCAGTGCATTGAAAGATTTTTTTTAC
>CACNQE010000023.1 GCA_902622515.1 uncultured SAR116 cluster alpha proteobacterium | reverse complement strand
GTGGAAATTAATTATTGGTTCTATTTTTGTAGCCGTTATTTTATTCATACCGCAGGGAGTAGCACCTTTAATTATGCAGGGTGTGCGATTTATAAAGACTGGTGTTTTTGCAAAAGCCCCTCAGAAAAGCCTACTAGAAGAACTGCCAGAATTAATATTAGCAGAATACACAAATAAAAATATTCAAGCTATTCCGTTAAAGGTGGAATCGTTATCCCGAAATTATGGAAGCTTAAGGGTTTTAACTGAAATCAATTTAGAGGTTCGAAGAAATGAGATTGTTAGCATTGTTGGTCCTAACGGAGCTGGAAAGACAACTTTAATGCGTTGTATAAGTAATGGTCATGAACCAACGGAAGGAGTGGTTTGGGTCAATGGAGTAAAAGCAGGAAAGGTGTCTCCACATCAACTAGCTGAGCTTGGTATTGGAAGAAGTTTTCAAAATACAAGTTTGTTTGCTCAACTTACCGTCTCGGATTGCCTTCGCTTGGCACGTCATAGAGCAGAGGCTCCATCAATGTTTTTGCATCAGAGGGATCTCAACTTACCTGAAAGCACACTAAGAATTCTAAAAGCCACTGAATTAGATAAAATGCTTAACGAAAAAGTTTCAAACCTATCTCATGGTCTTAAGCGTGCATTAGAACTCGCAATGGTTTTGGCAACAGAACCATCGGTATTGCTTTTAGATGAACCTACTGCAGGACTTACTAAAAGCGAGAGAACCTTAATTGGATCGATTCTAACCGATCTGTTAGATTTTAATGACTTATGTATCTTGCTAATAGAACATGACTTAGATTTTGTGCGCGATATAAGTTCTCGGATTGTTGTGCTTCATCAAGGAAAACTGTTGCTCGATGGAACTGTCGATGAAGTCGTGGGCTCTGAATTGGTGCGCTCAATTTACTCAGGTAAGCAAATTACCTTCAAAGAGGAGAATGTTTGATGGTCTCTGTCCCTGCTCTCAAATTTGCAAACTTGGAAAGTGGTTACGGAGACGCCAAAGTTATTTCAGATGTAAGTCTTGAGATTAAACAAGGTGAAATCTTCACAATTTTGGGTAAAAATGGAATGGGTAAGAGCACTTTACTTAAAACCATAATGGGTTTCCTAAAACTGGAAAAAGGAACGGTCCATATTGGCTTTGATAACATTACCGGCAAAAAACCTTACACTATTGCTAGACAATCGATTTCCTATATTCAACAGGAGCAAGCGCTCTTTCAAGATTTGACTGTGGAAGAAAACTTATTACTTGGTTTGCCAAAAAATATTACACTCACTGATGGCGTAGAGCTAATTAAACAACATTTTCCAATTATACCACAGCGGTTCCAACAAAAGGCTGGCAGCTTAAGCGGTGGAGAGCAGAGGATGCTTCTCATGTCTCGTGCGTTAGTAGCTAGTCCAAAAATAATGCTAATTGATGAGATTTCTGAAGGTTTGCAACCGACAATGATCGAGCGAATGGCAAACGTTCTAAAAATAGCCCGAGATGAATTGGGTGTTTCTATACTTTTGATAGAACAAAACTTAGATTTTGCACTCTCGGTTGCTGACAGATATGCAGTGTTAAAGTTAGGTCAAATTGTTGATGTGGGAACAGTTTCAGACAATCAATCTAGAAAAAATATTAAGTTTCATTTAGAGGTTTAATTATTATTATGACTCTTCAAGCCAATACATTTTCCATTGTTGCAAACTGTCAAAAGTCGGGGCAACTTGGCATAGCCATTAGTACTGCATTACCAGGAGTTGGAGGCTTATGTCCTTTTATCTGTCCGAACGTAGGAGCTGTTTCAACGCAATCCTGGGTAAATCCGTATCTCGCTATCGATATTATTGAGTGTTTAAAAAATGGTGACTCAGCAAGTGAGGCATTAGAACAAGTGATTGATGCAGATGAAGAGCGGGATTTACGCCAACTTGGTGTAGTTGATGCCAGCGGTAATGCAGTTTCTTGGACTGGAAATAAATGCACTTCTTGGGCAGGTCAAATTTCCAGACCAGGAGTTGCTATTCAGGGTAATATGCTTAAAAGCCAAGCAACACTAGAAGCGATGCAAATAGCATTTGAACACACAACTGGCGCTTTGTCAGAACGATTATTATCTGCTTTAGAAGCTGGGCAGGAGGCTGGTGGGGATAAGAGAGGTAAGCAATCTGCAGCTTTAAAAGTGTTTGGTGTAGAAGAATATCCGCTAGTTGATCTTCGCTCTGATGAACACGCAGAACCCATAGAAGAGCTTCGGCGTATTGTTGCCATCTCAAATATTCAACTCGCTCCATTTATCGCTGGTATGCCATCCAGAAATAAGAAAAGTGTATTAGATGAGGCAGTTAAATCGATGTTACTATTGCCGCCTAATCAAAGATAAATAATTAAATTTTAGATGGAGTATTAGAGAGCAGAAAAATGAAAGATTTAGATTTAATAAAGGATATTCTTGGAATATCTCTTCCGCCAGAAAGGATTGAAGAAAATCAGCAATCGTATAAAGATATTCTTGAAGAAATTAAGAAATTGAGAACTCTGGATTTGAGTAATGAATATCCTGCCGTAGTTTTCTCACTTTTTACTCCAAATAAGGAGCACAATGATGAGCGATAATTTACTTTGGTCTCAACCGATCGAAACTCTAGCTCCCAAAATACAAAAAGGTATTTTGTCACCAGTTCAACTTATCGATTGCCTGCTAGATAGAATTGAGAAATATGATGGGTTGATAAAGAGTTTCGTAACAATTGGGCCAGATATACGTAAACAAGCTATTGATGCCGAAAAGCAGATCAAAGAAGGGCGGTATAAAGGCCCTCTCCACGGAGTGCCAATTGCTGTAAAAGACAACTATTTAACTTCCGATATGCAAACTAAAGCAGGGACCAGTTCTGAGGTAAATTTTCCAAGTGAAGACTCATTTTGTGTTGCTAAGCTGAGAGAGGCAGGGGCGATTATCATTGGCAAAACTAACATGAAAGAATTTGCCTGGGGCGGAGATACCCCACCAACACGAAATCCATGGAACACGGATTGTGTCCCAGGTGGCTCTAGTGGGGGGTCTGGAGCAGCCATAGCGGCCGGGTTTGTTTCCGCTGCCTTGGGCTCAGACACTGGTGGTTCGATAAGAATGCCCGCTGGATTATGCGGAACAGTAGGATTAAAACCAACTTATGGGCTTATTGGACGCTCGGGCATTGTTCCGCATAGCTGGTCTCTCGACCATGCTGGTCCATTAGCCGCAACAGTTGCCGATACGGTTTTTGTAACAGAAGCGCTTCAAGGGTATGATGAAAATGATCCAGGAAATGTAAATATAAAACCTCAAAATTTCTCAGAAGCTCTTGGTGCGGACGTGAAAAATTTAAAAATTGGTATTTGTCGCAACCATTTTTTTGAGGGGCTTGAGACAGATGTTGAAAAAAACGTGGAAGCAGCCATTGATGATATTTCAAAACTTGGATGCGAAATAGTTGAATTTGAAGTTCCTAATCTGGAATTTGGCCTTGGAGCTATCTTTGCCATTGAACTAGCATCTTCAAGTGCTTGGCATGACCCTAGAATAAAAAAAGGTTTAACGTCTGGGTACCAAAAAGACGTTCAGACTCTTGTCGAAATTGGTCAATTTATAACTGCGATAGACTATTTAAAGGCCGAACAATTCAGGAGAGTTTTAATTACTGAATTTACAAAAATTTTTAATGACATAAATATAATTATAAGTCCCACGCTACCTCTGACTGCCTGGCGTATTGGTGAACACATGGTGCAAATTGGTGAAAGTAGAGAGAGTGCCTTAGCTGCCTCTTGGCGGTTGACTTATCCATGGAATCTGACTGGATTTCCGGCTCTTTCCATCCCTTGTGGTTACGATAAAAAGGGATTGCCAGTTGGCCTCCAACTTGCTGCAGCACCTTTTAAGGAAGCTGACCTATTTAGACTAGCTTTTGCATACGAGGAAAAGGCAGGTTGGAAAGCCCTTCGGGCCACTTTAAAGAGCTAAAGTAAGGAGAAAAATTTTTGAATAAAAAAAAAACTAGAGTAGGGTGCGTGCAGTTTGAGCCTATTATTGGTGACGTTAATAGTAATAATAACAAAATTCTACATCATATAAAAGTAGCACACGACAAAGGCATAGAGATTTTGGTTCTTCCTGAATTGTCAAATTCAGGTTACGTATTTCATAGTAGAGAGGAAGCATTTAATCTAGCTGAAGTGGTGCCAGATGGCACAACTACATTAATGTTGATTGAAGCGGCTACTAAACATAAAATAATTATTGTGGCGGGTATTGCAGAAGTCCACAATGGTGCACTTTATAATAGTGCCGTAGCAGTGGGGCCTAACGGATACATAGGTAAGTTTAGGAAAAATCATTTATGGGGAGCGGAAAATTTGTTTTTTGAGCCCGGTAATCTTGGTGTTCCAGTATGGCATACACCTCACGGTCGGATATCAGCACTAATTTGCTATGACGCTTGGTTTCCAGAAGTTTTTCGGATGGCAGCCATACAGGGAGCAGACTTAATATGTATTCCGACAAACTGGGTTCCAATGCCCGAACAGCCGGAGGGTCTTCCTCTCATGTCTAATATGTTAATTATGTCGGCATCTCATTCCAATAGTTTTTTTATAGCGGCAGCTGACCGTATAGGAACTGAGAGACAACAGCTATTCTTAGGTTCAAGTATTATTACCGCTTCAAATGGTTGGCCTGTCGCAGGGCCTGCCAGCAAAGATAAAGAAGAACTTATTTTTGCTGATATAAATTTATCCGATGCGAGAAGTAAAAGATCTTTTAACTCATTCAATCAACCTCTTCGTGATAGACGCATCGACCTTTATGACGAATATGTTGGCGCAGATATAAAGCGTTCCTGGTATTAAACCAAAACTGGATTAAATTTACCTCTGGTGACTTTTATATCACTCGTCCGGAACAACGAACTGAGGAAATTATTAGTCCGATAGACTCCAAAAGCTCTTATTTGAGATAACTATATTTGTTTATATTATTACTTCGGCACGTGATTTACGTTCAAATTCATTACATGACATTTACAACATTATTCATGTTATTGTGCAAAATCTTTTGGCTTTTATAATAATTTAGAAACGGGCGTAAACATTATTTTCTAAATTGATTAAATTAGTTGTTGAGTTAAATATTGATGCGTTTTTTGCATCACAGCGGCGAAAAATTAACACTGTTAAAGAAAATAAGTAGGTATATATTTTAAATGTGAGTAAAATTTCACAACTGTTTGTTTTAACGGCGAAACAAACTTTCTAATAACGGAATATCATTCTATATCAGAAGTTTTTAAACTTTAACCTTTAGGTCCATTTTATATAAAATTGGCCCTGAAATCCGGTTAAGTGAGCCTATCTTTATATTTTTTCTAAGAAAATATTAAGTTTATTCTGAATTTTTTAAAAAGAGCACTCGCGGGAGAAAATAGAGGAAAGGAAGTTGAACGATGAATATAAAAAACTCTAGTTATTGATTGGTCTCAACCCACCATGTTGGCAAAAAATATAAGAGATAACTATGACGTTTTTATTGTTGGAAACAATAATAAAAAAATGTCTTTTGTTGGCAGTTTGCTGAAAGAGGAGGGTATAAATGTAAAGCTCACAACTTTACCTTCACAGATAAATGAGAACAGAAAATATGAAAGACATATTGTAATTTATATCACAGACGAATTCAGTGATCATATTTCGGATATTGATGTGATTAGGCAGTTTTACTTCGCTTGTCCATTGTTGATTATCGCGGATACAGTTTCTGATGGCAAAATAATTTCTCTTTTAAACAGTGGTGCACACAATGTTGTCTTATATGGGTCGGAAACTTTAGAATTATTGATAGGTTTGACATGTTCTGTAAACATTTCAAAAAGAATAGATAATCTAGAAAAGCAATGGAACACTGCATTATTTCAATTAGATAATATTAAATTAGCTGGACACGCAAAAAGTATTTTAATGAAACGTTTTAATGAGACAGAGACAGAGGCGCACTCTAGGCTTCAAAAAATGTCAATGAATAGGAATAAACCAGTTAATGAGATAGCCAAGCAGATTATAGATGCTGAGACGTTCCTAGGTTAAAGCCAATAGTATTTATCAAAGAGTGCGAAAAGATTTTTGAAGCTTTTAATTTTTTATAACCTAAACATCGTGGGAGAACTTAATCTCCAGTCATATTGTTCATCTTGAACTGATTTTGAATTGGCTTATTTGTTGATTTTAGAACCGTATAATAAAAATAGAGGAGATAACAGAGTTTCAGTGCTATCAAGCGATTATTGGTATTATAATTTCAACATATCCAGAAGTAGTGATGGTAATTACGAAATCATTTTTAATGATAAAGCCATGAATGATGGTTTATATCACTCTGTTACTACGTTTTACATTAGTTTGAAAACGGTTTTATTTTATTAGATGAAACTGATAAAAAGCTGTTCTAAAGAATTATCGTGCACTCCAACTATTAATGACCCGAGGCAGATGAAATTGATTGGTCGATCAGAGAACACAAGTAAAAAATGACCTAGATACTCTGATGTTTGAGACTGATGAGGATTGGAGTCGCTTAGTCGATTAGTAGAGGTAAAAATATTAATGGCTGAGCCAACGTAGAAAATGCTTGTTGATAAATATCATGAAGATATTTCCTGTTGCTAACTTACTTTTAAAACTAGCTTTATCGCCCCTTTGTCCATGCACCAAAATATACAGATAATGCAGACGTTAAGGCTTGTGCTATAAAGCCTGCTGCTATTAAATAGTAAAAATAATCAAGCTCCCTGAAATTATATCTTACCAGTAAAAGCCCGCCGCAAAATATAATGACAAAGCGAAATATCACCCCCAAAACTGGCCATAATACACGCCCTGCACCTTGGGATGCAAAATAAAGACATAATGCCAAGCCGAATAGGAAATAAAATGGCCCTACAATTCTAAGGTAGGTAGTAGCCGCTAGTTGAACGCCTGCTTCTTTTGTAAAAAGTTCAATCCAGATTTCTGGAAAAATTGCAAATAGGGTCCCAATACTGCCGACAAGAAGAGCTGCAAATAATGAAGCTGTCCAACCAATCTTGTAAGCGCGTTTGATTTGATTTGCTCCAAAATTCACCCCTATCATTGCTGTAGAAGCAGTCCCAAACCCAAAAATCATAGGAATCATAAGAAATTCAAGTCTTGCTCCTATGCCGAAGCCAGCAAGTGTTTCCACTCCAAATTGTGTCATAAAAGATGTCATTGCAATGACAGAAGCAATGGAACAAATAGGGTTTAATGAGGATAATATTCCAACCTTAAAAATTATTAACATAGAAACAATTTTAATTTTTGCCCCAGAAAATTGCAGTTTCAACTCCGGACAATGAGCCAGCAAATAGCGAATAAAAAGGATGGAAGAAAAAAGATAGCCAGAAATTACACCAATTGCAGCCCCAGATATACCCATCGTTGGAGATGGTCCAATTCCGAATATTAAAATGGCAGATACAAATATTTGAACAATAGAACCAGCCACCAGATTTTTGGATGCAGTCCACATATTGCCAGTTGCGCGCGTAATACCGGCAAGTGTATTAGCTAGCCAAATTGATGTGCATCCCCAAAAGAGGCTATCAGAATAGGCAAGCGTTTGTTCAAGAACCATGCCTTGTCCGCCGAGAAAGCTATATATTAGCTGACCAGCACCTACAAAAATAACCGTTGAAACAGTGCTTAAGATGAGGGATAGGAGTAAGGCGTTCAAAGCAAGCGATTCAGCCTCATTTCTGTTGTTTGCCCCTAGTCGCTGTGCAATAAAGCCAGTAATGGCGCCACCAAAGGCACCCGCAGATAACATTATCATCAGCATAAACATTGGAAATGCTAACGCTAGCCCAGCAAGTGCAACGGTCCCGATATGACTAACAAACCAAGCTTCTATGACGGCTGCAATGAGCATAAACGACATCGCCATAATATTGGGTGTGGCAAGGCGCAATAAAGAGGGCCCTATTGTCGCTGTTAAATATGGATGCTGACTAATCATGTGTACCTACATTCTGCAAAGGCGTTCTCGCCCTATTTGCTATCGAGGGGCTATTTAGTATTTCTAAGGCTGAGGACAGTGGCAACGAAAGAGAAATACAAAAATCTCAATTATTGTTCAGATACAACATGTAATCGCACTACTCCCCTATCTGCGTTAAGAATCATTGGGTTATCCTCATCTTCTGGGATACCATTTAAGATTTTTTGACAATCGATAAACGCTTTTTCATCTCTGTAGGAGAAATATAAACCAAGCCTATGTTTTCCTTGTTTGTTCCATACTTGAGTAAGCGTAAAAGACAACATTCCGGCTTTCTCTAACTGTTCTTTATACATATCCGTTTCGCTTTCAAGTTGCCTTACATGCATTTCAAGATTTGCTTTGCTTTGAAAATCAAGTTGGTTATAACTCATTAATTTAGGGGCAGCCATCTTATACCTTTAAGTTATTTCTGTTCTCTACTTATCGATTTTTAACAAAGACCACCAACTTATTGCAAACAGATTTATTTGGGTAGCCAAAGTCTCTAAGTTGTACATGCTATTTAGCCCATTTATTTAGCTTTTAGTTCCACTATCCCTTACTTTTTTTAAGACAAGACAACCGTAAATAAGACTCACCAGCGCCTCTTAAGACCCTCTCCAGTTTCCCCACATATCTCCCTATCTAACACCCCTTAGTGACTCCCTATGAGTCAGCAATCTAGTATTACTTGAGAATGTGAGAGCAGTTTAGAACGCTATTTTAGATATTCATTATTTCACTCGGCGGCGGCAATCCGTTTTCAGACGAAATGGACTTTTTTGCAGAACACAAATTCTTAAAAGCATGGACGTCGTATTTAAACTTGCTCGAGGCATTTAAGGAAAACAAACTACCTGACGACCCAAGTAAATATCTTCCTGATTTCAATATAACCTACGGCTGGGACAGACACGGAAATAAAGTTGTGCCAATCTTTCGGCCATCCTGTTTATAGGACGCAATACAGATTGTGATGGTTTTCTCTGGCATTGACGCTAGAGAAGTGAGCGGAGAATGCTCAAGAGAAGGATGCAACGAAGTTTTTAGCGGGAGGTCGAACAAAAAATATTGCTCAGAATCCTGCCGAAAGAAAGCGTGGGAATACCAGAACTCACGCAACACCAGAAGCCAAATAAAGGAGTGACCAATGGCTATAACACGACAACCGAGCGGTAGCTGGCGTGTCGAAATATATCGACCTAAAACTACACGAATAAGGAAGAGTTTCAAGACGAGAGAGGAGGCTCGAAAATATGAAGCAAACTTTAAAGGTGAGCTTTCCAAAGGCAATGACGAAGTCTTGGAGACCTTCAACGCTGCATTGAAAGGAGAAGTGAAAACGGCAGTGAACAGCGAGACTGACTTATTATTTAAGGAATATTTAATTAACTGGCATCTTGCTAGACAACAGGGACAGGAGATAAGCCTTAATTATGCAAGGAGGATTGATAACTATTTCAAAAAACAAATCTTCCCAGCTTTAGGTGATTACAAACTATGCGAGATAAATAGCCAAAAAATCCGAAAGCTTCGCAATAGCCTTTTTGACACCCACTCAAAGCAAACAATAAAAAATATGGAGATGGTCATAAAGAAAGCTCTTCGTGATGCAGTAGGAGATGGAATGATTCCTTTCTACCCTCTAGGCAACCTCTCACAGATTAAAGTGAAACATAGCGAAGCGAAAGAGGTTCTACCTTGGTGTTACGATGACCAAAAAAAGCTAATGAATGCCGCTAACGCTTATTCAGATTCTGTAAATGACCAGAGAAGATTTATCCTCTTCTATGTAGCTCTGAATACTGGGATGCGTTATGGCGAGTTAGCTGGTCTTAAATGGCGTGATATCAACTTAGAGCAAAAGTGCATAAATGTTGAAAGACAGTGCATTTACGCAAACGGGGATACCAAACCTTTGTTGTCAGATTTAAAGACACAATCGAGTCGCCGGAAGATATTCCTTACTGATGAAGACACATCTGTTATTCGTCAGTACAGGGCATGGGTTTATAAAAATTGCGTATCTATTGCTGATAAAAATGTGCCACCTTTACTTTTGGAGACGCCCTTCATATCGCATAATGATGGTTTGCATATTCCGAAGCATTTCGGACGTACAACTATGAAAGCGTTGTGCAGAGTAGCTAGAATAGATTACCGAAGCTTTCATGCTTTGAGACATACTCACGCGACTAACCTTGCAAATACTGATGTGCCTGTAAAACAATTATCGGACAGGCTTGGTCATTCTTCAGCAACAACGACTATGGACAGATACTCTAAGGCAAACAGAGAAGCGATAGAGCCGTATCTTATCAAAATTAACGTCAAAGACGTTTAAACAGATTTAGGTTATCCAGCATGTTTTATTCACCCTCGCACAAACTTTCGTACCATTTTCGTACCATGCAGGTGATTTTTTCCAGAAAAAACTCCTCCCTCAATATGGGAAAGGGGTCTTCATACCACTGTATTTTATACTTTAAATAGTGGCAGGAGTGGAGGGACTCGAACCCCCAGCCCCCGGTTTT
>CACNQE010000022.1 GCA_902622515.1 uncultured SAR116 cluster alpha proteobacterium | reverse complement strand
GAATGAAAGTTGTAGTAGTAGAGTCTCCTGCTAAAGCAAAAACCATAAATAGATATCTAGGGGCTGATTATACTGTTCTGGCTTCCTATGGTCATGTCCGAGACTTACCTGCCAAGGATGGTTCAGTATTACCCGAACATTCCTTTGAAATGAGTTGGCAAACCGACGTGAAATCAAATAAACATATTAAGGAAATAACAGATGCGTTATCAAAGGCTGATAGACTAATTCTTGCAACCGACCCCGACCGTGAGGGAGAAGCAATAAGCTGGCATGTACAAGAACTTGTTAAATCTAAAAAATCCTTGAAAGACATTCCTAGTGAAAGAGTTGTTTTTAATGAAGTTACTAAATCGGCTATTTTAGCCGCGATGGATAAACCAAGAGAGATTAATTATGACTTGGTAAACGCTTACTTGGCGCGCCGTGCATTAGATTATTTAGTGGGATTCAATCTATCACCTGTTTTATGGAGAAAACTTCCAGGAGCAAAATCAGCGGGTAGAGTGCAATCAGTTGCCTTGCGTTTAATATGTAATAGAGAGGCAGATATTGAGTCTTTTTATTCAGAAGAATATTGGTCCATAGATACCAAATTAAAAACGCAAGAGGACAAGCACCTTATCGCCAGACTTGTTAGACTCGATTCTAAAAAAGTTGGTAAATTAGACATTACCTCAGAAAAGCAGTCAAAAGAGATTGAAGAGAAAATCAAGGGAGCAACTTTTTCTGTCTTATCTGTTGATACAAAAAGAACAAAAAGACAACCATCTGCGCCTTTTACCACTTCAACTTTACAACAGGAAGCATCTCGTAAACTTGGGTTTTCTGCTTCAAGAACAATGCAGATTGCTCAACGATTGTATGAAGGTATTCAAGTTGGAAGTGAAACAACCGGATTAATCACTTATATGAGAACTGATGGCGTACAAATGAGTAGTGAGGCCATTTTTTCTTTACGTGATGAAATAGCTTCAATTTATGGTGAGCAGTATTTGCCTGAAAAACCACGCTTTTACAAAACTAAAGCAGCAAATGCACAGGAGGCACATGAGGCCATCAGACCAACCAGTTTTAAGCGACATCCAAATGATATTCGGTCCTTTCTTGATTATGACCAATTTCGTTTATACGACTTGATTTGGAAGAGGTCTGTTGCCAGTCAGATGACTTCGGCAGAAATAGACCAAACAACCATTCGTTTTATAGATAAGGATAATTCTATAGAACTGAGAAGCAATGGTAGTGTAATAATATTCGATGGCTTTAGACGCGCTTATTTTGAAAGTAAAGACGAAACGAGCGACCAAGATAGCAAAGAAGAGGATGGAGAAGCCATTCTCCCATTAGTAAAAAAAGGAGAAATCCTCACTCAAGAGCAGATCCTTCCTGAACAACATTTCACTCAACCGCCTCCAAGGTTTACTGATGCGAGCCTTGTAAAAAACCTTGAAGAATTAGGTATTGGGAGACCCTCTACCTATGCCTCAATTTTACAAGTCTTAGAAAAAAGGGGGTACGTTCGCAAAGATCAAAAACGTTTTATTCCAGAACACCGTGGTAGAATTGTATCAACCTTTCTTGAAAATTTCTTTGAAAAATACGTTCAATATGATTTCACTGCTAGCCTTGAAAATCAATTAGATGATGTTTCAGGTGGAAGGCTTGATTGGAAACAAGTACTATCTCAATTCTGGTATGATTTTAAGCTAAACGTTGATTCAACAAAGGAATTACCAGTACCGGATGTAATGGCAGCGCTTGATAATGATCTTGAACGATTATTTTTCAAACCTGATGAAAATGGAAATGTAAATCGAATTTGTTCCAAGTGTAACGAGGGATATCTTGAGCTAAAACTTAGCAAATATGGACCTTTTATTGGATGCTCTAAATACCCAGATTGCAACTACACAAAGCAAGTGCATGATTCTCAAGTTGCAGAGGACTCAACACAACTTCAAGATAATACTGAATTAGGAATTGACCCTAATACAAATATACCTATTTGGTTGAAAAAGGGGCCATATGGCTGGTATGTCCAGCAAGGTGGCGAAGAGATTAAAAAACCGAAACGAACAGGACTACCAAAGGGAATTATTGCTGATCAAGTTTCCCTTGAGCAGGCAATTTCATTGCTATCACTTCCACGAGAAATTGGATTACACCCAGAATCAGGCGAGGCTATTCAAGCAGGAATAGGCAGATATGGTCCGTTTCTTAAACATCAAGGTAAATTTGTTAGCTTAACCTCGGATGATGATGTGTTATCTGTTGGAATTAATCGTGCAGTAGATTTATTAGCAGCAGCACAACTAAAGGCTGGAAGAATTCTGGGTGAGCATCCCGATGGAGGAGAAGTTGAGTTAAAACGAGGTCGCTTTGGAAGCTATGTTGAGCATAAAAAATTACGTGCATCGTTACCTAGGGGCATAGAAATGAGTGACGTAACTTTGGAACACGCAATCGCACTTTTGCAAGATAAAGTGGCTAGCCCTACAAAGAAAAAAAAATCGGATAAGAAGTCATCCACAAAGAAAAAAACCACCACAAAATCTTAAAATTTATTGAGGTTGAAATAGTATTCTAATTGATTTTTAGGATTTTATTATTCGGTATATTTAATTTTTATTCTCTTAAAAATTGATAATGATTAGATGCTAACAGCAAAAAGTGACATATAACTTGGTAAAAACAAAGAACTCATTACCTTCTAAAGAAGAAATAAAAGATTACATAAGAACGAGTCCAGAACCTATCAAATTACGCAAAATAGCTCGTGTTTTTGGCGTTAATGCTCGTGATAGATCAGCTTTAAGACAATTGTTAGTTGATATAGGCAATAGCCCCAATGATTGGAAGTTTACAGAAGAAAATTTAGATATTCCTGAGTTATGCATTATGGAAATCACGTCAATTGACACTGATGGAATAGCAATCGCAAAACTAGTTGATAGGTCACTCAAAAATACAAAATTTCAAGCGGAAATAAATACGTCATCAAAAAGAGGCAGAAGCCCTATATTAGGCGACCATATTTTAGCAAGAATTAAAGATAAACAAGATGACAGAATAACAGCAGAATTAATTCGTATTTTACCAAAAAATAAAATGCAATCGTTTGTGTATGGTCGGGCATTTAAATCAAAAAGCGCATGGTATATAGAAAACGCTGAAAAAGGGATGCAGAGACCTATCCAATTAGAAATTGTAGACCAGAAAGAGCTCGAGGATGGCATACTTATTAAAGCAGAGCTAAAAAAAACATCTGATAGGTATCTTAAAAAAGCGAAATTAGTTGATACTTACGGCAATATAAAGAACCCAAAATCAATCCTTGCAATGACCATAGATGAATTTAATCTTGTAGAAAAATTTTCAGATGAAGCTTTAAAACAGGCATATAATACAAAGCCTATTTCATTTGCCCAAAGAGAAGATTTAACAGCGATTCCTTTTATCACCATAGATGGTGTTGATGCTAAAGATTTTGATGATGCCGTATTTGCTGAACCGACACCAGGAAATGGTTGGAGAGTTATAATTGCTATTGCAGATGTAAGTCATTATGTGCATAAAGACACCGCGTTAGATGCAGAAGCAAAAAAAAGAGGGAATTCAGTCTATCTTCCAGGCAGAGTGCTCCCAATGCTACCTGAAAAACTATCTAATGACTTATGTTCTCTTAAACCAAATGAAAAAAGAGCTTGCCTAGCGGTTGAGATACATCTTAATGCAAGGGGAAATAAAACCAAACATCGTTTTACAAGAGGTGTAATTAAGTCAATTGCCAGATTAACTTATGATAGTGTGCAATCAGTGTATGAAGGTCTTTCAGATGAGCGGCAGTTAAACCTTCCCGCCGGAACATTAGATCATTTGTTTGCAGTTTATAAGTGTAGAAAGGAATTGAGAAAAAAAAGAGGCGCGTTAGAACTTCATTTAAGGGAACGTTCAATCAAACTCTCTACTGAGATGCATCCAATAGATATTGAAATTCGTGAACAAAAACAAGCAAACGAGCTTATTGAAGAATTGATGATTCTTGCTAATATTTGCGCAGCGGAAACATTGGAAGAGAAAAAAAGAACGTGTGTGTATAGAGTTCATGAGCCACCAAGCTCTGATAAACTTGAGGAATTAATTTTATTAGCCGCCGAAATGAATATAAAACTACCAGAAAAGGCACATTTTTCCCCTCAACAGTTTAATCTTCTTTTGGAAAAAGGAACAACACCCTCTAATAAAGAACTTTTGCAAAATGCAATTCTTCGTTGTCAGTCCCGTGCTAACTATTCAACAAAAAATGTTGGACATTATGGGCTTGGCCTACAACGATATACTCATTTTACATCGCCTATTAGACGCTATTCTGACTTGTTAGTGCATCGTGCTTTGATTAAAGCATGTAATCTTGGCCTCAATGTTATTTCGAAAGACTCCGAAGGAATCATTGAAGAAATATGCAGTCATATAAGTGAAACTGAGCAGCTCGCTGCAAAAGCTGAGAGGCGTGCCGTTAATAGAATGGCTAATATCGTTTTGAGCAACTTACTTGGCACAGAACAAAAAGCCATTATAATTGGCATTACCGTCTCAGGCCTATTTGTATCTATAGCAAACGGTCTGGCGGAGGGATTTATCTCAAGGAAATCTTTGCCAGATGATTTTTATTTATTGGATAACAAAAAAACACAGCTTAGAGGGAGACACACAGGTTGGAAGTTTAGACTTGGTGATTCTTTACAAGCATTGGTAAGTGAAATATCCATTGTCAGCGGTAATATATCCCTATCCTGGATCGCAGGCGGCTTTGTAGATAATTCTGCTTCCAAGAAAAAAAGAAAGAAGGTATCAAATAGAAAAAAATCTATTCTAAAAAAAAGTAAAGCTGCTATTAGTAAAGGTTAATGCCAATTTAAATAAAACTATGCCGTCATAAGCTTGACAAATTGAAACATTTAAAGCATTTTGGCCGAAATTGAAAAATACTATCATCGCGGAGCACATTATGGCGAAGCCTGCAACACTTCAAATTAAACTGGTTAGCACCGCAGATACCGGTTTCTATTACGTAACAAAAAAAAACCCCCGAACAAAACCCGAAAAATTGGAATTAATGAAATACGACCCTAAAGTCCGAAAACATGTACTTTTCAAAGAAGCAAAGATTAAATAAATGAGATGTTCAAATTATGCGTTGCGGCATAGATGTAGGCGGGACAAAAATAGAAACCGCTATTCTCTCCGATAGCGGTGAATTTCTATCTAGAGAGAGAACAAAAACTCCAAAAAATTATGCAGCTTTACTAAATTCCATAGATAAAAGTGTTCAACAAGCTTCTGAAAATACAGGGTTCGATGGACCAGTTGGTATTTGTATGCCTGGCAGCGTATCAAATGAAACTGGGCTAATCCAAGGAGCCAATACTACCTACCTAAATGGACAAAACTTCCAAAAAGATTTACAAGCCACTCTCAACCGTTCTGTTCGTTTGTCAAATGATGCTAATTGCTTCGCTCTTTCGGAAGCGATTGAGGGTGCCGGAAAGGGCGCTAGTGTAATTTTTGGTGTTATAATTGGGACTGGTTGTGGTGGTGGTATTGTTGTAAACCGTCATATAATTTCAGGCGTAAATGGGATTGCAGGTGAGTGGGGGCACACACCTTTACCCTGGCCTGTCGAAAATGAATTTGAAAATCATGACTGTTGGTGCGGTAAAACGGGATGTCTCGAAACATATATCTCTGGTACAGCACTGGTAAAAGATTATAAGCGGATGACAGGTTTGGAAAAAGATGGAAAACAAATAGTATTGGACTGTAAGAACGGTGATATTGTTGCCGAGGCAGTCTTGCAAGCACTTGAAGATAGAATAGCACGTGGCCTCGCAATGATTATAAATATTATTGACCCAGACATTATAATTTTGGGTGGTGGTCTTTCGAATATAGAACGATTATATGAAAATATTCCACGGAAATGGGCTGCCTATGTTTTTTCCAATAAAATCAATACAAGGCTACTTAAACCAAAATATGGCGACTCTAGTGGTGTTCGAGGCGCCGCACTTTTATTCGGAACAAACTAGTTTACAAGGTATTTCTTAAAATCATAAATCATGCGGCCTTGTTTTACATGCAATCAACTTCTTCGATTAATTGAGCATCTGAGATTGACGCATGAACGGTAAAATCGCCATAATTAATCATAAAATCAGTAACGACTCCATTGTCGTGTAAATCCATCTGGATTTGATATTCTGGTATAGATTCAGTTGTTCCTGCCTTAAAATAAGCAATATCGACAGGCCAGTAATCAGAGGTTGTAACACCATTAATTTGAATATCAGACTTGTAAGGCTTTTTAATACCAATGGCAGCACTTGCGGTCTTAACTGCGTCCTCTGGGGTGCTATTAACGAATATCTTTCCAGACATAAATTTTCTCCCTTGTTTTGCAGCATCAATGATGGTGCGGGTATATGTGATGGGAAACATTATATCGGTAGATAATATTAAGGTATCGTTATAAGCCCCTGTATAGCTGGCTTCAGCAATATCACTCTGAGGTGGGAGGATGGCATAACCAGTATAAATCGATTCTGGCTCATAAGAATTTCGTTCACGCACATCAAAACTGAAGAGCTGACCATTTTTATCTTCCCAAGAATCAGAGTGAGAAAAGATCGCTATCTCTTCTCCTGTTTCATATAAAAACCGGAAAAAATAATCCTCTATCAACGACCAACCATCACACTGTGCGTTTAAAGTAAACGATATTTTTCCGGCAACGTCCTGGACAGTGGCATTACTATTTTTCTTTCCCATGGAGAGAGTATAATTTGCATTATGAGATACAATAGATGATTTTGCATAAGCATTGCTAGCAATACATGCCAAGCAATATAGAAAAAAATATGCTGCAAGAAAAGCTTTGAAATTACGTCCAGGCCAAGTGTTGAACATCAAAAATTTATTCCTTTGAAGGCAAAAATAATAAATATATTCACTTTATACACGATGAATTTAATTTACATAATATCCTTAAATTAAAGATAGCTATAAAATAATACCTCCGAACTATTTGTTTGGAATTGGCTTAAACTTAATTATCGTTCTCATTAAAAATAAAAAGACCCAATTACTATCAAAATAATTTAAATTAATCTATTTATGAGCATTATCTTAAATAAATCAGTAATTCAAATGAATAACACTTTAAAATAACTTAGATACTTAAAAAGATAGGAGTTTTTACCACAAGGTAAGATAATGACTATCATATAAAACGTCATCATATGTATGATCGAGTATGGATAAAACATCTAAATTAATCACTGAAACAAGTGATTTAGAAAATGCAATAAAAACTCTTAGCGAGTTTAACTCAATAGCCGTTGATACTGAATTTATCCGTGAGTCAACGTATTACCCAAAATTATGCTTGATTCAATTAGCAGCAGGTGAGCATCATTTTGCTGTAGACCCTCTGTCTGAATGCATAGAACTTTCTTCGCTGTTTCGATTACTACACAATCAAAATATTGTAAAAGTCTTTCACGCGGGACGTCAGGATATAGAAATTTTTGTTTATTTAACGGGAAATGTTCCAAACCCCATTTTTGACACACAAATTGCTTCAATGGTTGTGGGGCTTGGAGACCAAGCAGGATACGACAAATTAGTGCAACACTATCTTAATATTGATATTGATAAATCATCACGATTCACAGATTGGTCTGCAAGACCTCTCAGTGACAGGCAAATAAAATATGCGCTTGATGACGTTATTCATCTATCAAAAATTTATCACCTTATGCTTGATGAATTGACTAAAAACGAGAGACTATCCTGGCTTAATGAAGAAATTTCTGCATTGACGCAATTATCTCTATATAAGCCCAATCCTGACGATGCATGGAAGAAATTAAAAATAAGAAGTTATAACTCAGATTTTTTGAATCGATTAAAATACCTTGCCTCTTGGCGAGAAAAGAGAGCCATGACAAAAAATATGCCTAAAAATAGGATAGCCCGAGACGAAACATTAATTGATTTAGCAGCAACAAATCCAAAAACTGCTTCAAAATTTGAAATTATAAGAGGATTTCCGGGCGGGAGCAGCGGAAAGTTAGTGCCTGAGGTTTTACAAACTCTTGCAAATGCCGAACAAACACCACGTGAAAACTGGCCTAAAATAAAAGCTGATTTTCGCCGTGCCAAAGCTCCGGCTGCTACCCTTGAACTGCTTCGCGTGCTATTAAAGCATATAACGGAAAATGAGAAAATTGCTCCTAAATTATTAGCTTCATCTGAGGATTTAGAAGCTTTAGCCAAAGATGACAATGCAGATATTAAGTTGCTCAAAGGTTGGAGACGTGAGTTGTTTGGAAATACTGCATTAAAACTAAAATCAGGCGAAATTGCACTAACTATAAAAAATAATAAAATTTATTTAATTTCTAATAACTACACTTAGAAAGTAGAATTAAAACGCCCACCATCTATCAATATGTTTTGATCAACTAGGTAACCAGAATGAGTTAAGCAAATCCATGCGCAGGCAACGCCTAATTCACCTATCTCTCCGGGAAGTTTTGAGGGATTTTCTTCTTCTACCTTTGCTCCCAGTTCCTGCGATGTGATACCATTTTCTTTTGCTCTCTTCTCGATCAAAGCCTCAATTCTTGCCGTATTAAATTGACCAGGTAATAAGTTATTTATAGTCACGTTATACTGTGTGTATTCTCAAGCTATTCCTGCTACGAAGGTAGTTAATCCAGATCGTGCTCCATTAGATAAACCAAGCTCTAGAATAGGAGACTTAACAGAACCGAAAGTTATATTAACAACTGGTCCAAATTTTTTACCCACCATTGAATCAATTACTGCTTTTATCATCTCAATAGATGTCAACATGTTTTCGTTGATTGCTCTAATTCAATCCTCTCTATCCCAATTTTTTTATGACCAAGAAGCGCTCCCCCCGAATTATTGACAAGAATATCAGCATCCCCTGCCTTTTCCATAACTAATTTTCTTCCTTCATCAGTTGTAATATCGGCTGCGGCCAAAACTATTTCAGCACCTGTTTTTTTCATCAAACTATTACAGGCTTTTTGTAATCTCTCTTCATTTTTTAATTTAATATCAGCTTTACTCCACATATAGCCAATGCTTCTGCACAACCATATCCAAGCCCGCTGGAGCCCCACAGATAAGTGCCTTTCTACCTGAAATTCCAAAATCTATCATTTTTGGCTATCTTTAGACATCCGATATAGAACTTGTTTAACAAGTCCTATCGAAACAGATTGTTTAAGCTTTAAAGATAACATATCTATTTCTAAAACTAATCTTTGAATATAAGAATATTCTCTGCGGACCCTTGGAAGTAAAAAGTTTAATACCGTGGTTGGCACAATACATTGCCTCTGAGAAAAATGATGTTCTAAAAGAGGCTTTATTGAATTCTCATTCAAGGGAAATATCTCCTGTGCACTAACACTTCGAAGGCGAGAGCGTAAATCATTTAAGCGCCATGCCATCGAGGATATAGGGTTTTCTGAAATAAATAATATTGTGCCACTATTTCCTAAAACTTTTTGGTATAAAAAAAATAGAGCCTCCTCTGACCAATTTTCTGAGACTACCACATCATCTAAAATCAAATGATTTTCTGTAATATCTTCGGGACACCAGTTAACAAGGCTTGTTAGAATCCTTGCACCACTATTTTGGCAATGAAGTCTACCGAGGCTTGATTTCCCGGATGCAGTTGGGCCGAAAATATTTAAAGACTGGCTAGGAGATGGCCAATTAGGCCAAGTTTTTATCCATTTTATCGCAAGCTCGTTCTCGGAGCTTACAATTAAGCTTGGAGCTGCGGTATCATCAAAATTAAACGGCATTTGATCAATCATATTAATACTCAAATTATATTAACCAACTGGTGTTAGCCTATAATCTTCTTTTCATTTGATAGATAGCATGAACATATCTTCAGTTTCAGTTAATTTATAGCCAATAGAATTTAAATTAGAAATAAATTGAGGAATATTTCCTGATATAGTAATCCTCACAAGCCCAGTAGATTCTGATAACGAAATTGGGGCAACTTTTCGAACAATTGGCATTGAAGATAAAATTTCCCTGAAAGAGAGCCAAGTTGATAGTGTTTCTGCTGAAAAGCTTACATTGAGTGAAAAATCCGTTTCAGGTGAAATTTTATTTTTTTGTTTCCAAAATTTCTCAAGTTCTGATATTAGACTGTACTGAAATTCATCAAATAAAACCGCCATGTTCTTTGTTCCATTCAATTCATGAACTTCTTTTAAAAGAGTTGCAATTAAATTGGCATTTTCATCAAATAAGCGAGAACTAAATCGTAAGGCAGGTATAGTGGCAGAGTGGTCAATTTCCGCAGAAACTATTAATAGCTGATTAGCATCTGCGGTTCGTAATGCAATTTTCAGTATATTCGAGTCCTCGGTAAAAATTGCTTCCTCTTTCAATTGCCTTTGAATTTTTGTATTTGGTTTTATAGAAACGAATGATAATAACCCATCATATGTTTTGCTATGCTCATTCCATGCATTTAGCCATTTATTGTTTTCATTCCAAACAACAGCACCGGATGCTTCCTTCCAAATTGGCATTGTGACAATCGGGGGGCTAACTAATTCTGCCCACCCCATCCCATTTTTTCTGAATAAACTCCTTACTTCCCTTGCATCAAAACAAAAATCTATTTCTCCTATATATCGTCTTGCAAGCGTTGTTTCTTTATGAATATGTAAATAGTCAAGGTAGTCTTGTGATTTTACTCTCGACAAAAGCTCAAGGACATCCTCTTCTTCCAGAAGCAATCTTCCTAACACCCTCTCGAACGCATAAGCAGATGCTTTACTTATACCAGTTTCACGAGCTACAGTTCCTGTATCAGCAATTTCATCAATGTTAACATTTTTCGCGGAAAAAGCGGGTAATATACACGTTTGTTGAGCATTCCCCGCATTACTAAAAAAATTACAACTTAGCACTACGATAAATACCATTAGATTTCGAGACAATTTGCAATTCCTAATGCTATGAATTAAAACCACTTAGGTATAAATTACATTATAATATAACATATTATCAAGGTCTGACCAGAATGGATAAAAAAATCAATCCATCTCCCATAACTTATTTAAATTCAGGCGTAGACATTGATGCTGGAAATATACTCGTTGAAGCCATAAAACCACATGCAAAAAGAACAATTACCAGAGGAAGCAGAGCAGAGCTTGGGGGTTTTGGAGGCTTTTTTGATTTAAGAAATACCGGCTTTTCTGACCCTATATTAGTTGCCGCAACAGATGGTGTAGGCACTAAGTTAGAGATAGCCCAGAAAAGTAAAATACATAGAGGTCTCGGCATTGACCTTGTGGCCATGTGCGCCAACGACTTGTTAGCACAAGGTGCCTTACCGTTATTTTTTCTGGATTATTTCGCTACAAGCAAGCTAGAAATTGAAGTAGCAACAGAAGTTGTGGCTGGTATCGCAGATGGATGTATTAAAGCAGGCTGCGCTCTTATAGGCGGTGAAACCGCAGAAATGCCTGGTATTTACAGTTATGGACAATATGATTTAGCTGGATTTTGTGTTGGAGCAGTTGAAAGAGAGGAAGTATTATCCCCAGACATGGTGAAGTTGGGTGATGTAGCCATTGCCTTACCATCATCAGGTGTTCACGCAAATGGTTTTTCACTCATTCGAAATTTAATTGATAAAGAAAATTTAGATTATAATGACCCTTCACCATTCCACAAAAATAAATCCCTTGGAATGAGTCTACTTACACCAACACGCATCTATATAAATACGGTAAAGGCTGCCCTATCATTTGGAGGAGTTACGGGGTTTTCTCATATCACCGGAGGTGGTTTATTGGAAAACCCTCCAAGATGCTATGGTAAAGATTTATGCCTCAGACTATCAGTAAAGCATCGCCCCTTATTGCCAGTATTCCAATGGGTTAAATTGACAAGCAATATCCCTGATAATGAATTTGCACGCACATTTAATTGTGGTATCGGAGGTATTATTTTTGTTCAAGAAGACAAAGCAGACAAACTTCTTAACGTTATTAAGGAAACTGGAGAAGACGCTTGGATAGCTGGACAAATGGAAAAACGTAACCAAGAGTCCGTAATTATTGAGGATACTGAAATTTCTTGGCGTTAATAAATGAAAAATTTGAAAAAAAGTAATAATGATTAAGATTGCTATCCTAATTTCTGGACGCGGAAGCAATATGATTTCACTGGTAAATTCAGTTGAAAGAAAAAATCTAGATTGTCAAGTAGCATGTGTAATCGCAAATAAAAAATCCGCTGGTCTTACTCTCGCTAAAGAAAATAATATCCCAACCAAGCTAATAAACCAATTTGACTATGAAAGTAAATTCGATCATGAATTAGCACTTATCTTAGAACTTGAGAGTCATAATCCTGACTGGATCTTGCTAGCAGGCTATATGGCTATACTTTCTAGCAATTTTGTTGAGAAGTTTGCAGGTAAAATTATAAATATACACCCTTCTTTACTCCCGAAATTTAAAGGGTTAAATACACACTCAAGAGCTTTAAAAGCTGGTAACAAAAAACATGGAACAACAGTTCATGTGGTTACTAATGAGCTCGACGATGGTCCCATTATAGCTCAGTCCGAAATTAGAATTTTAGCTAATGATACAGTTGAAACATTAGAACACCGCATACTTCAGGAGGAGCATATTTTGTATCCATTAATATTAGAGTCGCTTGTAAAAAAATATCTTGAAATAAAGTTACACAAAGTAACTTGGCATAGCGTTCCACCATTACTTGATGGTGAAATTAAAAATAGAGATATAACAATCAAACCTTATTTACTGATCAAAAATCATAATTAAACAGATTGCGTATATTTTTTTTTAAGGGCAATATAAAATCACACAAATATATTTTATGAGGTAAATATATACAATGAAAACAGATAATTTTGATAAGCAGGCTACCAATCATCTCTCTTTTTATGAGAGTTTTCTCTCACTATCAAAAATCGTAATTGCGGGTATTGTTACAATTTTAATCTTAATGGCTGTGTTTCTTCTTTGATAATAATAAAACAATTGGTGGACAACAAAAATAAGTCTATGCTGAAAAAGTTACCAAAAACACTCTGCTAATTTAACCCACAATCTCTTCATTGGTGAAAAAATACGCAATTTCAATTGCCGCATTTTCAATGCTGTCAGAACCATGAACTGAATTCGCTTCTATACCTTCGGCAAATTCTTTCCTTATGGTTCCATCTGCCGCTTCAGAAGGGTTAGTCGAACCCATCACCTCTCTGTAGGCGGTAATCGCATTTTGTCCCTCAAGCACTTGCACCACGACTGGGCCAGAAGTCATAAAAGATACCAAATCATTATAAAATGGCCTTTCTGCATGGATAGCGTAAAACTCTCTCGCTTCTCTATCAGACATATGTATTCGCTTCTGAGCAATTATGCGTAAGCCACTAGCCTCTATTTTTGAATTAATTGCTCCGGTCAAATTACGTCTAGTTGCGTCTGGTTTAATAATTGAAAATGTGCGTTGAATAGTCATGAAATATCCCCAAAAAATATTACAAAA
The DNA here is from genome assembly GCA_902622515.1 of uncultured SAR116 cluster alpha proteobacterium. Taxonomy (GTDB): domain Bacteria; phylum Pseudomonadota; class Alphaproteobacteria; order Puniceispirillales; family Puniceispirillaceae; genus UBA5951. The sequence goes on along the minus strand of CACNQE010000022.1, from coordinate 1,177 downwards.
AGTAGCTTTTGTTTTAGCAAATTTTAACGAAATTATTTTAATAAATTCATTGCTTCGGCTTGTGTACAGCAAATTTGTAAAAAAACAAACCTTCATTTATGCACTTTTTAAATTTATTTGAAATTCTCCTTAAATTTTATTTATAAATTGCCAGCTTGCCATCTACCTTTTTCATCCTGAATGAAATAACGACAAATATGTTGAGGATTAGAGGACCAATTTTGCCATTGATTTCTTGCTTGAGCTAATGCTGCTTTTGAAGAACCGTCAAACAAATAAAACACACGTTTGAAGGAACTAAAACTTTCTAAACCTAGGCCATTTGTTAACACTATAAATTCTGCATTTATTGGATTATCTTCAATCGAAGAGGATAACCAAATAGGAGCAAAATCTGAGATGTCATCCTCTCCCATACCATGAGCAATAAAACTATCTTTTTTATCGGTCCATAATTTAGTGCTCCAATTAGGTAATTCATTTTCAGGAGCTATGATTAATAACTTATTAGAATTTTTTAGCACTTTTTCTGCAATTTGCATTGCTGGTCTGAAATAATCACTATTGATCAAATTATAGAAATCAAATTGATGCAATATTGCTCTCACTTATTCACCATTTTCAATTGGTTGCCAATCGTCTACTACTTGATTAAGCAATCTTACTCCATAACCTGTTGCGCCTTTTGGTACACTGGTGACTGCATTATCGGACCAAGCCTTTCCAGCAATGTCAAGATGAGCCCAGGGTGTATCATTTTTTATAAATCTATTTAAAAAACAAGCAGCAGTGATAGAACCTGCAAAAGCACCACCAATATTTTTCATATCTGCTATATGTGATGCAAGTTGTTTATTATAGGCCTCCTCCATTGGCATACGCCAACTTTTCTCAGACACTTTCTGGCCTGCCTGAATAATCTGCTCACATAGCTTGTTACTATTTGAAAATAAACCAGCGTATTCTTTGCCTAAAGAAACAATAATAGCCCCAGTCAAAGTTGCAAGGTCGATTATTGCCTCTGGGTTATATTCTTTTTGAACATAGGTAAGAACATCAGCTAGTACGAGACGCCCCTCTGCATCTGTATTAATAACTTCTATAGTTTGTCCCGACATAGATGTCACTACATCTCCGGGCCGTTGTGCATTTCCGTCCGGCATATTTTCCACAAGAC
>CACNQE010000021.1 GCA_902622515.1 uncultured SAR116 cluster alpha proteobacterium | reverse complement strand
GCACGAACTTCATCTGCAACGGCCTGAGGCACTTGTTCGTAATGGTCAAATTGCATTGAATATTGAGCACGCCCCTGACTCATAGACCGCAGGGTGTTGATGTATCCAAACATATTTGCAAGAGGCACCATAGCATCAATAGCGCGCGCATTTCCGCGAGGCTCCATCCCTCCGACGTTTCCACGGCGGCTATTCAAGTCCCCTATTATGTCACCCATGTATTCTTCAGGCGTAATAACCTCAACTTTCATTATTGGCTCGAGCAATCTCGCCGCTGCTTTAGACATAGCATCACGAAATGCCGCACGCGCTGCAATTTCAAAAGCTAACACAGATGAGTCCACGTCGTGGCTAGCGCCATCGACCAGTTCTGCTTGAAAATCAATGACTGGAAATCCTGCAATTATTCCAGTATCTTTTGCTTGGGTTATACCTTTTTCTACTCCAGGTATGAATTCTCTGGGAACATTTCCACCAACCACCGAATTAGAAAATTGAAAACCGCCCTCTTTTAGTGGTCCAAACTTAATTTTCACTCTTGCGAATTGCCCCGAACCGCCTGATTGTTTTTTATGCGTATAGTCAATTTCTACATCTTTTGTAATTGTTTCACGATAAGCTACTTGCGGTGCACCAATGTTCGCTTCCACTTTGAATTCCCTCTTCAATCTATCAACCAAGATATCAAGATGAAGTTCTCCCATACCTCTCATTATAGTTTGACCTGATTCATTATCTGATGACACCTGGAAGGACGGGTCTTCCGCAGCAAGGCGTTGAAGACCTGCTGACATCTTTTCTTGGTCATTCTTAGATTTCGGTTCGATAGCTATTTCAATAACGGGGTCGGGAAAAGTCATAGTTTCAAGAACAACAGGTTTCAGAGGATCACAAATAGTATCTCCAGTGGTTGTCTCTTTCATCCCTGCAAGCGCCACAATATCTCCTGCAAAAGCCTCCTCAATTTCCTCTCTATTATTAGAATGCATCATCATCATTCGTCCTACGCGTTCTTTCTTCCCTTTAGTAGAATTCAAAAGAGAGTCGCCTTTCTTCAGACAACCAGAATAAATTCTAAGAAAAGTTAGGGAACCAACAAAAGGGTCATTCATTATTTTAAATGCAAGTCCCGTAAATGGTTCAGAGTCATCTGCTTTTCTGGGGATATCACGCGTTTCTGTATTGTCACCTGGCGCAAATCCTAAATAGTCAGGGACATCCTTTGGACCAGGCAAAAAGTCGATAACTGCGTTTAACATGGGCTGAACGCCTTTGTTCTTAAACGCTGAACCACATATTACTGCCACAAAATCCATTGCTAATGTGCCTTTACGAATTAAGCTTTTTATGGTCAATTCATCAGGCTCTTCGCCTTCCAGGAATTTTTCCATAACATCATCATCTTGTTCAACAATTAATTCTATCATATTAGCGCGCATTTCTTGCGCTTTACCTAGAAGCTCAGGACGAATATCTTTTATTATCCAGCTAGCGCCCAGATCTTCGGTTTGCCACACCCATTCTTTCATAGTAATCAGATCTATTAAGCCGATGAACTCACTTTCAGAACCAATTGGCATTTGTATCGGTAGGGGCGTAGCACCTGTACGGTCAGATATCATCTGGATACAGTTAAAAAAATCAGCTCCAATTTTATCCATCTTGTTAACGAAAACTACACGAGGTACTTTATATCTATCAGCTTGACGCCAAACAGTTTCTGTTTGTGGTTCGACCCCTGCATTAGCATCAAGCACGCAAACAGCACCATCCAAAACAGCAAGAGACCTCTCTACCTCTATAGTAAAGTCGACGTGGCCGGGCGTATCAATGATGTTAAAACGAAACTTGGCTTCATCTGCATCTTTTCCATACTCTGGGGTAGGGTTTTCTCCGTCTTCAGTGCGAAACCAAAAACAAGTAGTTGCAGCTGAGGTTATAGTTATACCCCGTTCTTGCTCTTGTTCCATCCAGTCCATAGTGGCATTACCGTCATGGACCTCCCCTATTTTATGTGAACGACCTGTATAATATAGAACACGTTCTGTTGTGGTTGTCTTTCCCGCGTCTATGTGAGCCATTATCCCAAAATTACGATATCTGTCTAATGTATATTCCCGCGACATTAATTTAACTCCTGAAAACTTTTACCAGCGATAGTGCGCAAATGCTCTATTTGCCTCAGCCATTTTATGCGTATCTTCACGCTTTTTTACTGCATTGCCTCGATTATTGGCAGCATCAATGAGCTCGGCAGATAATCTGCCAACCATTGTTCTTTCACCTCTTTTGCGCGAGCTATCTATGAGCCATCGAATAGCTAGTGCTTGCGCTCTATCAGACCGTACTTCAACTGGCACTTGATACGTAGCCCCTCCAACGCGCCTACTCCTAACCTCCAAATGAGGACGTACGTTTTCCAGTGCGTCATGGAAAACTTTTACTGGCTCATTTCCTGATTTACTCTGTATTTGTTCAAAAGCTCCGTAAACAATGCTTTCAGCAAGCGACCGTTTTCCATCAAACATTAAGCAAGACATGAATTTTGATACTACCACATCTTTAAATTTAGGGTCAGGAATGACCTCACGTTTAACTGCACGATGACGACGAGACATAATTTCTCCTTATTTAGGCCGTTTTGCACCGTATTTAGAACGGCGTTGACGACGATCAGACACACCCTGAGTATCGAGCGTTCCACGTATAATATGATAACGAACACCCGGCAAATCTTTAACTCGCCCTCCTCTTATAAGTACCACGGAATGTTCTTGTAAATTATGTCCTTCTCCAGGGATGTAGCTTGTAACTTCAAAACCATTTGTGAGACGAACACGAGCCACTTTACGGAGTGCGGAATTAGGCTTTTTCGGTGTTGTTGTGTACACTCTTGTGCAAACACCGCGTTTTTGAGGACATGCTTCCATCGCAGGAACTTTATTCCTAGACACAGGCCGGTTTCGACCATATCTGATAAGCTGGTTTATTGTTGGCATATTAGGCCCTTTTAACAAAACAATTTTTTAAGAAGACCGTTTGTGCTCTCAAAACATAAATGGTCATTAGGTATTTACGATACCAACCGCTTGTAAAACAGACCGAGTGTTTGGAAAGATATAACGCCACTTATTCCACTACCACGATCCACAAGAATTGCCGGATATTATTTTTTGTGAACGAAATGGTCAAGCTTTTATTTACATTTCGGTCATTTTTATTTAATTCAAGTTCTAGTCTCTGTGGATTAAGATTTAACCTTCAACTACTTCCTCTATTTCTTCGTCAGCAAAACCAGCTGCTTCATCTTGTAAGGCTTTTGCATCTGCTTGAGCTTTTCTATTACTTTCAATGACATTATCTCGATCAGCTGCAACTCTTCGCATTTTATTTATAACAGATCCAGTACCAGCAGGTATAAGTCGACCCACAATCACGTTCTCTTTGAGACCTTCAAGTCTATCTTCACGGCCTGAAACAGAGGCCTCTGTTAAAACACGTGTCGTCTCTTGAAATGATGCCGCTGATATAAATGAACGAGTTTGCAATGAAGCTTTAGTTATACCGAGCAAAACAGGTCTCGCAATGGCTGGTTTAAGACCTTCTTTTTCGGCCACCTCATTAGCAAGCATATATTCTTCGCGTTCGACTTGCTCTCCAACTAACAAAGTAGTATCGCCACCATCTTCAACTTCAACTTTTTGAAGCATCTGACGGACAATAACTTCAATATGTTTGTCATTAATTTTTACCCCTTGAAGTCTATAAACATCCTGGATTTCCTTAACTAGATATTCAGCAAGTGCCTCTACTCCAAGTATACTAAGAATATCATGAGGCACTGGAGAGCCGTCAAGCAAGAGGTCGCCTTTGCGCACTATATCGCCCTCATTAACTGCTAAATTACGTCCTTTTGGCAGAAGATATTCCACTGCATCTTGTTCTTGGTCAAGAGGAACTACCCTAATTCTCCTTTTAGCTTTATAATCTGCTCCGAATTCTACACGACCATCAATTTCACTTATTACGGCAAAGTCCTTTGGTTTTCTGGCCTCAAAAAGCTCAGCCACTCTAGGAAGCCCTCCAGTAATGTCACGTGTTTTTGAAGACTCTCTAGGAATTCTAGCTACCACTTCACCAGCCTTCACGTCAGACCCATTGTCAACGGATAGAATTGCTCCAACTGGCAAGAAATATCGAGCTTCCATTCCATTTGGCAACGATAAAACCTCACCGTCATTGTCACGTAAGGTTATCCTTGGTCGTAAGTTTGCTGTGTTGCCTGATTGCTTTGTTTCAATAACTTCCCTGCTTACAATACCTGTAATTTCATCAGCAGCCTCCCGCATTGTTATACCTTCTGAGAGGTCAACATAATTTGCTCTTCCACTAACCTCGGTTATAATAGGGATTGTGTAAGGGTCCCATTCAATCAATACATCTCCAAGATTAACCATATCTCCGTCCTTAACAAACAGTTTGCCTCCATACGGTAATCTGTGTCTGGCGCGCTCTCTATCTTGCTCATCTATAATCAGGAGTTCTGAGCTTCTTGACATCACTATAGGACTTCCGTCAGAACCCTCAACTATGCTTACGTCAACCAATTGAACTTTACCGGCTATTGTTGTTTCAATATTATTTTCTTCTGCACCTCTTTGTGCGGCGCCACCCACGTGGAAAGTTCGCATAGTAAGCTGTGTTCCAGGCTCACCTATTGATTGTGCCGCTATCACACCTACTGCCTCTCCTATGTTAACTGTCGTTCCGCGTGCAAGGTCTCGACCATAACAAGTGCCGCAAATTCCTACTGGTGCATTACATACCAACACAGACCTGATACAGGCTTGATCTAAACCACACTTATCGATTTCCTCCAAATGGTCCTCTTCAACCATTTCACCTTGCTTTACAATAACCTCGTTAGTTTCAAGGTTTACTAAATCAGCAGCGAGGTATCTGCCCAATATTCTATCTGAGAGTGAGTCAACGATCTCACTCCCATTGGTTGCTGGCCGAATTGTAATTCCCTCTGTTGTGCCACAATCTTCAACTGTAATAATGCAGTCCTGCGCGACATCCACAAGCCTTCTAGTAAGATAACCAGAATTTGCCGTTTTCAAAGCTGTATCTGCCAAACCCTTTCTTGCACCATGTGTCGAATTAAAATACTCTAACACATCTAGACCCTCTTTAAAGGAGGACTTAATAGGTGTCTCAATAATTTCACCAGAAGGCTTTGCCATCAAACCTCGCATACCTGCTAGTTGTTTGATTTGAGCAGCGGAGCCACGAGCACCAGAATGTGCCATCATCCAAACAGAGTTTACAGGCTTGCCAATTTCGATTGTAGATATGCTCTTCATCATTTCCTCAGCCACTAAATCTGAGCAGCGAGACCAAACATCAATGACTTTGTTATATTTTTCACCTTGAGTAATAAAACCATCTAGATATTGGCTTTCAAACTCAGTAACTTGTGACTCTGCATCAGAAACAAATTTTTGCTTAAGACCTGGTGTTTTCAGGTCAGCTATGCCAAAAGAAATACCTGATTTACAAGCCTGGCCAAATCCCAAAGCCATAAGTCTATCACAAAAAATGACTGTATCTTTTTGACCACAATGTCGATAGATAGTGTCAATAACATTAGTAATTTCTTTTTTTGTCATTAACTTATTTACTAAATCAAAAGTAATGTTCGGATTATCCGGGAGTAAATCTGCTAGTCGAGCACGGCCTGGAGTCGTATCCATTACTTTTGTGACCCGCTCACCAGAGCTATTAAAAGTAGATACCCTTGCTTTAACATGAGCCTGAAGACTCACTGAGCCATTATCAAGTGCAAGCAAGATTTCTTGGATATCCGCGAACGCCATACCTTCGCCATCTTCTCCATCTCGTTCCATTGTAAGGTAATAAAGACCTAAAATAATATCTTGTGAGGGAACGATAATAGGCTTTCCGTTTGCTGGGCTTAGAATATTATTCGTTGACATCATCAAGACACGCGCCTCTAATTGAGCTTCAAGTGACAAAGGAACGTGCACAGCCATTTGGTCACCGTCAAAATCGGCATTGAACGCCGTGCAAACAAGCGGATGCAGTTGTATCGCTTTTCCTTCAACCAATTTTGGTTCAAAAGCCTGTATCCCAAGTCTATGTAGTGTGGGAGCTCGATTCAACATTACTGGGTGTTCTCGGATAACTTGCTCTAGTATGTCCCATACTTCGGGACGCTCTTTTTCTACCATCCGCTTGGCAGCTTTTATTGTACTGGCAAGGCCATATAACTCGAGTTTTGAGTATATAAATGGTTTAAACAGCTCGAGTGCCATCTTTTTCGGAAGACCACATTCATGTAGCCTAAGTTCAGGACCGACAACTATTACAGAACGACCCGAATAGTCAACTCTCTTCCCTAGCAAATTTTGACGGAATCTTCCCTGCTTTCCTTTTAACATATCAGATAATGATTTAAGCGGTCTTTTATTTACCCCGCTTATAATTCGGCCACGCCTGCCGTTATCAAAAAGGGCATCTACCGCTTCTTGCAGCATACGCTTTTCATTTCTAACGATAATATCGGGCGCACGTAACTCTATTAGCCTTTTTAAACGATTATTGCGGTTAATTACACGACGATATAAATCATTTAAGTCAGAAGTTGCAAAGCGACCACCGTCTAATGGAACTAAAGGGCGTAACTCTGGCGGGATAACAGGTACTACGTCTAAAATCATCCATTCTGGTCGACATCCACTTTCTAAAAACGCATCTATCAATTTTAAACGCTTCACTAATTTTTTTCGCTTCACCTCAGAACCTGTCTCACGCAAATCCGTTCGAACTGATTCACGTTCCACTTGAAGATCAATTCCTGATAAAATAGTTTTTATAGCCTCTGCACCAATTTCTGCCTGAAAGGCATCATCCCCATATTCATCTTGTGCATCATAATATTCTTCCTCACTCAAAAGCTGACCCTTTTGAAGACGAGTCAAACCAGGCTCAAGGACAACAAAATTTTCAAAGTAAAGAACTTTCTCAAGATCTTTCAAAGTCATATCGACCAAAAGTCCAATTCTACTCGGTAATGACTTTAGAAACCAAATATGGGCCACAGGTGCTGCCAAATCTATATGACCCATCCGCTCTCTTCGTACTTTAGATAGAGTTACTTCAACACCACATTTTTCACAAATTATACCGCGATATTTCATACGCTTATATTTTCCACATAAGCACTCATAATCACGAACAGGACCAAAAATTCGTGCGCAGAACAAACCATCTTTTTCAGGTTTAAATGTTCTGTAATTTATAGTTTCAGGCTTTTTAATTTCTCCGAATGACCAAGATCTAATAAGGTCTGGTGATGCTATTGAAATTTTAATTTTATCAAAACTTTGTGCAGATTTTAGCTGACCAAATGGGTTCATCAAATCATTCATCATTTAGACTCCTATTGCCTTTCTTAAAACCTGGGGAAACCAGTGTGTTTATCTTTTTTATATTGTGAGGAATCAAACATTCTTGCTCCAAGTAACTATTTCTCAATATCGTGAAGATCTACGTTAAGACCCAATGAACGAAGTTCCTTAACAAGTACATTAAACGACTCCGGAATTCCCGCTTCGAAATCATCATCACCTCTGACGATGGCTTCGTAGACTTTTGTTCGACCAGATACGTCATCAGATTTTACAGTAAGCATCTCTTGTAATGTATATGCTGCGCCATAAGCTTCCAAAGCCCAAACTTCCATTTCTCCAAAACGCTGACCTCCGAATTGCGCCTTTCCACCAAGAGGTTGTTGGGTAACGAGACTGTAAGGGCCTATAGACCTAGCGTGAATTTTTTCATCAACAAGATGGTGTAATTTCAGCATATATATATAACCTACTGTTACAGGCCTATCGAACTTTTCTCCAGTGCGTCCATCAATCAACCATTCTTGACCCGCTTCGGACAACCCTGCTTGCTTAAGTAAATTCAAGACGTCAGCTTCCTTTGCTCCGTCAAAAACTGGTGTAGCCATGGGAACACCCCTAGTTAAAAGACTTGACTGTTCTACTATTTGAGCATCATCCATATGTGCAATTGTTTCATTATATTGGTCTTTAGGATAAATTGCCTTAAGCCTATCCCTTAACGGTGTTAGGTCATGAGAAGCTTTAGCAGCATCCACTGCCTCACCAATTTGTTTTCCCAGCCCTCTTGCAGCCCAACCAAGGTGCGTCTCTAGAATCTGACCAACATTCATCCGAGATGGTACACCTAACGGGTTCAGAACAATGTCAACGGGCGTTCCATCATCTAAATAAGGCATATCCTCAGCTGGCATTATACGGGAAATGACTCCCTTGTTACCATGCCGTCCAGCCATTTTATCGCCAGGCTGTAATTTACGTTTTACTGCCACAAAAACCTTAACCATCTTCATGACGCCAGGCATTAATTCGTCGCCTCTTTGCAGCTTATCAACCTTATCTGAGAATCTTCCATCCAGCCTTTTTATGGAGTTTTCAAAATCTGTGATCTGTGCCTCAACGCTTTTTTGTACATCATCATTTTGTACTGCAATTTGACGAAGTTCTAGGTTTCTTAAGCTTCCAAGTTTTTCTTTATCAAGCTTTTCATTTACTGATAATGAGGAGGGCCCTGCAGCAACAATTTGACCGTCTAATATAGACATCATTCTGCTCGCAAAACCTTTTTCTAAAACATTTTGTTCATCATCACGGTCCTTCGCCAAGCGCTCAATTTCTGCCCGTTCAATTGCTCTCGCACGTTCGTCTTTTTCTAGGCCGCGTCTTGAAAAAACACGTACCTCGACGACCGTCCCAGCACCCCCAGGTGGCACTCTCAAAGAGGTATCTCTTACGTCAGAGGCTTTCTCACCAAAAATAGCTCTAAGCAATTTTTCCTCAGGTGTCATCGGACTCTCACCCTTTGGTGTGACCTTCCCAACCATTATGTCACCAGCGTTGACTTCTGCACCCACATATACAATACCAGCCTCGTCTAAATTCTTAAGAGCCTCCTCTCCGACATTAGGAATGTCGCGGCTAATTTCTTCTTGTCCAAGCTTAGTATCACGCGCCATTATCTCATACTCTTCAATGTGAATAGATGTGAAAACATCGTCCCTAACAATCCGCTCATTTATAAGAATTGAGTCCTCAAAATTGTATCCATTCCATGGCATGAAAGCGACCAGCACATTTCTTCCCAAGGCCAATTCACCGTCTTCTGTTGAAGGACCGTCAGCAATGATGTCGCCCGTATTTATTCTATCCCCAACTTTAACCAGTGGGCGCTGATTAACAGTCGTATTTTGGTTTGAACGTTGAAATTTAAGCAAACTGTATATGTCTACTGGAGAGACATCGTCATTGCCACTATCTTCATCTGCACTTATAACTATTCTCGTAGCATCAACCTGGTCTACCAATCCTGAACGTTTTGCAATAATCGTAACACCGGAGTCGCGAGCAACACGAGCTTCCATCCCCGTTCCTACAGTTGGCGCCTCAGCTTTCAAAAGTGGAACAGCCTGACGTTGCATGTTGGACCCCATCAATGCTCTGTTGGCGTCATCATTTTCAAGAAATGGGATTAGAGCAGCAGCAACAGAAACAAGTTGCTTTGGTGAAACATCAACGAAATCAACGTCTTCTGGTTTTGCTAGACTTATTTCTCCGGCACGTCTGACTGGAATTAATTCTCCTACAATATTACCATTGCTATCAAATTCTGTATTAGCCTGTGCAATCCCATATTTACCCTCTTCCATTGCAGAAACATAATGATATTCATCTGTTAATTTTCCATTTTCTACTTTCCTGTAAGGTGTTTCAATAAATCCGTATCTATTTATTTGAGCAAATGTAGCAAGAGAATTTATCAAACCAATATTAGGCCCCTCAGGTGTTTCAATGGGACAAATCCTCCCATAATGTGTGGGATGAACGTCACGCACTTCAAAACCAGCTCGTTCTCTTGTAAGCCCCCCTGGACCCAAGGCTGACACACGTCGCTTATGTGTGATTTCTGAGAGAGGGTTGGTTTGATCCATAAATTGAGATAACTGAGACGACCCAAAAAATTCTCTTACGGCAGCAGATGCTGGTTTGGCATTAATTAAATCTGCTGGCATAACGGTATCTATTTCAACAGAACCCATGCGTTCTTTTATGGCTCGTTCCATTCTAAGTAATCCAACACGGTACTGGTTCTCCATCAGTTCTCCTACTGACCGCACCCGCCTATTTCCAAGGTGATCAATATCGTCAACATCTCCTCTTCCATCCTTTAACCCAACAAGAATATTAAGAACTGCTAAAATGTCTTCTTTACGAAGAATCCGCATCTCATCATCAGTTTCTTGCTCAAGTCTAGAATTTAATTTTACTCTTCCAACAGCAGACAAATCATATCTTTCTGTGTCAAAGAATAAATTATTAAATAACTCATGGGCACCCTCTAATGTCGGGGGCTCTCCTGGGCGCATAACACGATAAATATCTACCAATGCCTCTGCCCGGCTGTTGTTCTTATCTACGGCAAGTGTATTTCGGAGGTTGGCTGAATAATTAACATTGTCTATTCTCAATATATCAAGTGTCTTTATGCTCTCATTATCTGCAAGCTCAAGAAAATCTTTTGTTATTTCATCTCCTGCCTCTGCATGAACAATTCCAGAGGACAAATCAACAACATCTCTCGCAAGAAATTTCCCAATGAGGTCCTCTTCATCTATTCGGATAAGCTTAAGGCCAGCTTCCTCCAATTTTTTTAGACTTCTAGGAGTCAGTTTTGTGCCAGCCGATACAGCTACCTCTCCAGTCTCGGCATCGACAATATCTTTCTCCACTTTCGTACCGCGCAAAATTTCAGTGTCGAATGGCTGACGCCAAGTATCCTTAACTTTACTTATTTCATCTGATAAATAATAGGTCTCAAGGATCTCTTCTCGACTCATTCCTATAATTTCTGAAGGTTCAATTTCTAGCCCTTGTTTTTTTGCATTTTCAACTTTTTCAAGCGAACGCTCATCTGGAAGAGCCATCATAAACGTTGTTGCTGGTAATTTGCGTTTACGGTCTATTCTAACATTAAGAATATCTTTTGCATCAAATTCAAAATCAAGCCACGAGCCCCTATATGGAATTATCCTAGCCGCGAATAATAATTTTCCTGATGCATGCGTCTTTCCTTTATCATGGTCAAAAAATACCCCTGGTGACCTATGCATTTGAGAAACAATTACACGCTCAGTGCCATTTATAACAAATGTGCCATTATCTGTCATAAGGGGCATATCCCCCATGTAAACGTCCTGCTCTTTGATATCTCTTATCGATTTTGCTTCAGTATCTTCATCAAATTCCCATATCACGAGTCTCAGAGTAACCTTAAGAGCAGAAGCATATGTTAACCCTCGCTGCTGACATTCATCCACATCATATTTTGGCTTTTCAAGCTCATAAGATACAAATTCTAAAACCGCCCTTCCGGAGAAATCATTAATTGGAAAAACGGATGTAAATGCTTCTTGAAGTCCGGTTTCAGTTCTTTCAAGGGCAGATGTTGCCATCTGCAAGAACTGATCATAACTTGATCTCTGTACTTCGATAAGATTTGGCATGGAAACAACTTCTGAAAGTTGACCAAAACTTCTACGAACACGTTTGCGGCTATCAAGAGTACTTACATTTTGTGCCATTATAACGATATCCTTTTTTCTTATATAACGTTGTTGATATCTGAGTAAATTAATAATCACATAATTTACGGTACAAAGGTTTTAACACCTATTCCCAAAAATTAGTTGCTGTTTATAATTTTTGAGAAACTAAATATTATCCTATGCGTCGAATAACCAGACTGATTAACCAATCTGGTGATTCAATTAATTCTAAGTAGAGCGCAAATAGTTATTTTAGCTCAACTGTTGCGCCAGCAGCTTCAAGCTTGCCTTTGATCTCTTCCGCTTCATCTTTACTGGCACCTTCTTTTACAGACTTTGGAGCTGCTTCCACGAGATCCTTCGCTTCCTTCAAACCAAGACCAGTTATAGAGCGGACTTCCTTAATAACATTAATCTTGGAAGCACCTACAGAAGCCAGAACTACTTCAAATTCTGTTTTTTCTTCAGCTGACCCTGCATTTGCATCGCTACCACCAGTAACTGCAGCAACAGCTACAGGCGCAGCTGCGGACACACCCCATTTCTCCTCTAGTAGCTTTGCTAAATCAGCAGCTTCTAATACAGTTAGCGCAGATAGATCCTCTGCAATTTTTTCAATATCGGCCATCATTTTCTCCTTTTGGCTTTAACTTCTGATCATAAGAATACAAACACTTATTCAAGATTGTCTGCACGTGCTTTAATGACACGAGCTAATCCACCAACGGGTGCAGCAATGACACTAGCCAACTTACCTGCCGGCGCCTGCAGAATTCCGACAATCTTTCCACGTAATTCATTCAAAGATGGCAACTTTGCTAGTGCAACTACCTCTTCTTTTGATAGAATTTTCCCATCAAGACCACCACCAATAATTGTGACTTTGTCATTAGTTTTAGTGAATTCGAAAACGGTTTTAGCAGCAGCTACAGCATCCGAAGATGTGCAAACTGCTGTAGGCCCGCTAAAAAATTCGGTTAACCCTTCAAATTGTGTTCCTTGAAGCGCTATTTTGGTAACCCTATTTTTTGTCACCCTAAAGGTCGCCCCAGCTTCACGCATTTTTTGACGAAGCTCACTACTTTCTGCCACTGTCATCCCTGTTTGATGTGTTACGACAACAGATGTTGCCGCTCCAAACGTAGATTGAAGTGCTTCGATCAGTTCGGCTTTTTCTATCCGATTCATCTGATCTTCTCCTTAGTTATGGGGGTTTTCACCCCCGGTTACACCAGAGCGTAAAAACGGACTATTATCCGCATTTACACCGTTGGCCTGCCCATCGAAGCGAAAGCACCAATTTGCTATGCCCCATCTATGCAGGCTATTAAGTTGAGTATCAACCCCTGCAGTCTTGGACAGGTTAGGAACAAAAACTGTTCCACCTGCATTCAAGCACTTATATGTGCCAGAATTCTTTTTAACTCAAAGAACTGGAACTTATCCTGTTATTTGAGCAGCATCAATAAAAATACCAGGTCCCATAGTTGAGCTCATGGTAATTTTTTTCATGAATGTACCCTTTGCTCCAGTTGGACGAGCTTTTTGAATTGCATCCAAAAATGCTTGTGCATTCTGTGCTATTTTTTCAGCATCAAAGCTGGCTTTACCTATGCCCGCATGAACAACTCCTGCTTTTTCAACTCTGAATTGGACTTCACCGGCCTTTGCAGTTTTAACGGCCCCTGCTACATCTTGAGTAACCGTGCCGAGTTTTGGGTTTGGCATAAGTCCTCGTGGCCCAAGCACTTTCCCGAGTCGGCCAACCACCCCCATCATATCAGGAGATGCTATTACACGGTCAAACCCTTGTTCACCGTTTTGAATCAGCTCTGCAAGATCTTCAGCTCCAACAAACTCTGCCCCAGCGGATTTAGCCTCGTCAGCTTTAGCATCACGAGCAAATACCGCGACACGCATAGTTTTACCGGTACCGTTTGGCATTGCCACAGAACCACGAACCATTTGGTCAGCGTGACGAGGGTCAACACCAAGATTAACTGAAATCTCTATTGTCTCATCAAACTTAGCTTTTGCGGCCTCCTTTATAATTTTGGCAGCCTCATCGACTGTATATGTTTTGTTTCGATCTATCAGTTCGTATCCAGACTTTAATCTTTTTCCTGAAGCCATAATCAACTCTCCACCACCTCAAGACCCATCGAACGTGCAGAACCACGCACCATTTGCACTGCACCTTTCAGGTCTATTGCATTAAGATCCTTCATCTTTTGCTCTGCTATTTCTTCGACTTGAGCCACAGTCACTTTTCCAGCCAATTCTCTTCCAGGTGTTTGTCCGCCTTTTGCTAGTCCAGCAGCCTTTTTAAGAAAATAGCTAACGGGTGCATTTTTGGTAGTGAACGAAAAAGACTTGTCCTGATATACCGTAATAACAACTGGAATAGGCATATTTTTTTCTAAACTATCCGTTGCTGCATTGAATGCCTTGCAAAACTCCATAATATTTACGCCTCTCTGTCCCAATGCAGGGCCGACAGGGGGCGACGGATTTGCAGCACCCGCAGGTATGTTCAACTTTATGTATCCATCTATTTTTTTTGCCATTTTTTTCTCTTTAATGCTAGCATTTTGGCTAGCTCCTACCCATATATCAAACCAAATCGTGTCACAGTCAGACTTTTTCGACTTGACTATACTCAAGCTCGACTGGTGTAGAGCGACCAAAAATCGAAACAGCTACCTTCAGACGCGACTTTTCATCATCTGCTTCTTCAACAAGCCCATTAAAAGATTCGAATGGACCATCTATGACCCTTACCTCCTCACCAATGTCAAAAGTGATGGTGGAAACAGGTCGCTCCACTCCCTCATCCATTTGACGAAGCAACCGCTCAGCTTCCGAATTTGTAATTGGAACTGGTTTACCCTTACCACCCAGAAAACCAGTTACTCTGGGTTGAGACTGAACCAAAGACCACGTAGCATCAGTTAGTTCCATTTTTACCAAAATGTATCCTGGAAAAAATTTTCGTTCTGCCCTCACCTTCGCACCTCTTCGCATTTCAAGGTATTCTTCAGTAGGTACAAGAACTTCCTCAATCATGTCATCAAGGCTATTATTTGCTGCCTGTTCTAAAATTGCTTGTTTCATCTTTTTCTCAAAACCAGAAAAAACATGAACAACATACCAGCGCTTTTCCATATTTTAACAACCCTTTTCCTTAACTTGAATAATCAATAACCGAAGTTAAGTAAAAATTGGACAACATTTGATAATATTGCATCAACTAATAAAAAGAAAATCGCCGCAATTGTTGCCATCGCGAAGACTGTGATAGTAGCTAAACCTGTCTCTCGTCTATTAGCCCAAGAGATCCTTGTAATTTCTTGTCTTACCTGTCGGACGAACTGTGCAGGGGAAGTTTTTGCCATAAATCAAAATACCAACAAAACGGAGTCTGAACATAAAAAAGATTTAACGACAATTAGAAAGTCATTGTATCGATCAATGACAGTTTTACCGTTATTCATTACTATCAAGACGCGTCCTACCATTTAATCCCTTAAATTGCAAGTTAAAAAATTATCTAAATAAAATTTTTTCTCTTTGTTTTTTTACCCATGCCTCATTAGTTTTTTTTAAATAAACTAAAAAAATTTTTGCCTAAACTAGCTAATTAAATTTTAAAATAAATAAGATTCCGTGCCTTTACCTTTATATAAAAACCCGCCATTAAAAAAATTAAAAGTGGTAAAATCATCTGCAAAAGGGCTGCTATGCCTGCTGCCTGTCTACTACCCCCAGTTGCTAAAGCAACGGCCTCTGTTGTAAGGGTAACAAAACTGCCATTACCAGCAAATATAGTTGGCAAATATAACGCAGAACTCACGGAGAAACCGATTGTGAACGAGGCAACCATAGGTATAAGTAATAGGGGTAATTTTATGCGAAATAATCTTTTTAATTTACCGAATCCGAAACTTGCACCCAACATTTCATAACGAACATCCCACTTTCTCCATGTCGGAGATAAGGAAAGGAGTGTGTAGGGGAAAACAAATAAAAAATGAGCCCATATTAAAGTCAGGTATAATCCATCTAGCTTAAGCCAAATTAATAAGACCTGCATTCCAAAGAGAAATCCAGTTTGAGGCAATAAGAGAGGTAAATACATTGCCATTTCCATATATTTAGTTTTCAACCTAGACTCATGCTCAAGCCAAATCACTGCAAATATCAGGGCTAATATTGAAGAGGTAATTCCAATAACTAATGTATTTACAAGCGGACCAATAAATGCCTCAAAATTAAATTGCCAACCACTTAACCCCCATTTCTGAGGGATTAAGGCAGGGTATTGCCAAACGGAAACGAAAGCCCAAACACCTGCTGATGCTATCGAAAAAATACCAATGGTTAAAAAAAACATTATTATGCTGATAATTAGTATAAAGAAAGATTTTGATACGAAACTGCTAATGGAAAGCCGCCACCCCTTATAGCTTAAAATACGAAAAATAAATCCAAAAACCCTTGCACACAAGGCCCAGAATATACAACAGAATATTGTAATAAGTAATAAATAGAGTGCGCCAGATGCGGCTAAAAACTGATCTTTAATAAAAGGTGACTGATACCAATTGAAAATTTTTACTGCTAAGGGTGCAGGGGTAGATGGGGCAAGAATTAATGCCATGTCAACAACGGAAACAGCAAAACATAGGACAATTAACACCGACAATCTCATTCGCTGAGCAACCATAGGATGTATTACGTGAAACCATCCAGATATTGGGCCATAACCTAGGGACGATATTTGTTGTTTGTGGTGTTTCAAATTAACTTGCGTGATTATTGCGAAACCAATTAACAACAAAAATGGTAATTCTTTTACTACAAGGCCCATTATGAGAGAGATCCCATACAAATCTGGAGCAATATTTAAATTGGGAGGATTGTGCCAACCAGTAAACCACGGAGAAAAAATCCTAGAAATCCATCCGCTTGGTTGAATCAAAAATAAAATGCCGATTGCAATCGTTATGTGAGGAATAGAGATCAATGGTACAATGATGTTTTTTAGTGTAGTATGTAAATTTATTTTTTGACTAAAAATAAGAGAAAATATGCAAAGCCAATAAGAAATGAACGTAGAAAAAACAGCTGTAAAAATAGTAAGCGAAATAGATCTTAAGATGCCTGGTTGTTGTAGAAACTGTAAAATTAATTCTATTGTAAATTGTGATTTTCCATAAATAGGAAACCACCCAAAAGCTGGAAAAAATACACCTAGCAATCCAGCAATTACTGGTAAAATGAAAAAAGTAATAGCGATACAATTCTTAACCATTATTCAGAAACACCCTACGATTTTTAAAAAGGTGAATGCTATTTTCTACTTCCAGTTCCATAATTTTTCTGCCACTCCTCCTCAATAACTTCAACCCAACTTGGATGTGGTTCTGGGACAATGTTTTGTAATTCCTCGGGTGAAAGCATAGATTGATGAGCTGGGAGCTGTCTGAAATTCATTTTAAATTCTTCCGGCAACATATTGATATCTAAAACAGTTGGGTCACCCCAGAATTTTATGTTGGCCTTTCGAACTTGTGCTTCTGGAGAAAGAAGAAAATTTGCCACTATTTTTGCTGCATCGGGTGAAGTTGCATTGAATGGAATGGTTACAAAGTGCACGTTTGCTAAGGAACCCTCATCGAAAATAAAGCTTTTTACCTCCTTTGACAAAATCTCTTGTTCAACAGCATAAGCAAATTCAGCCGGATTAAAGGACATTGCAATATCTATTTCCCCATCACCGAGTAAGCGAAGCAAGTGTGAACTACCTGAAGGGAATATAGTTCCGTTTCTCCACATAAAAGGATGTGTTTCATTTAGCCATTCCCAAAGCGGCTTGAGTAAATGGGTAGCATCGCTGTTAGAGGAAGATCTATATAATGCATCCTTATCATCAAGGAGTTGTATCAATAATTGTTTTAAAAAACTGGTTCCTATAAAATCGGGGGGTTGGGGGTAAGTAAATTTTCCAGGATTTAATTTAATCCAGGCTCCTAATTCACTAACTGACCTTGGAGGTACTTTTATCTTTTTACTATTATAACCAAAAACTAATTGAGCTCTGCCCCAAGGGGATTCAAGACCATCTACTGGTATCCCAAAATCAAATATTGTATCTGGCATTTTTTCTGGATTTACGTAACGGAATGCTGGTAATTCATTCGCCCAGCCATTCGTTTGTAGCAACCCTGTTTCTTTCATTCTAGAAAAATTCTCGCCATTAATCCAAAGCAAATCCACCGACCCTTTTTCTTTCTTACCAGCTATTTTTTCCGCGAGTATCCTTGAAACAGCT
>CACNQE010000020.1 GCA_902622515.1 uncultured SAR116 cluster alpha proteobacterium | reverse complement strand
ATTTTATTTCTGCACTACCTATCGTGGGTATAGCTCCCATTATGGTTATGTGGTTTGGTTTTGATTGGCAATCTAAAGCAGCCGTGGTTGTGGTTATGACTTTTTTTCCGATGTTAGTAAATACACTTTCAGGACTAAATTCCTCATCTTTAATAGAACGTGACCTTTTGAATACGTATGCTGCTTCTTATTGGCAAACTCTTTTTAAGCTTCGTTTGCCTGCGGCAATGCCGTTTATTTTTAACGCCCTAAAAATTAATTCCACCCTTGCTCTGATAGGAGCAATTGTAGCAGAATTTTTTGGAACTCCAATCGTGGGAATTGGATTTAGGATTTCGACTGAAGTAGGTCGTATGAATTTAGATATGGTCTGGGCCGAAATTACAGTAGCAGCAATCGCTGGTTCGGTAAGTTATGGTGCCTTAAGTTTGATAGAGAGGCTTGTCACATCTTGGCATCCGTCGTACCGTTTAAAGAATAGTTAATAAGGAGAAAATAATGAAAAAACTATTTTTAACATTAATTGCTGCTGGGATGACTTTTTCATCCTCGATGGCTCTCGCTGCAGATAAGCTTACTTTGCAGCTTCAATGGGTTACGCAAGCACAGTTTGCTGGTTATTATGTAGCTCTCGACAAAGGTTATTATGACGATGAAGGTTTGGATGTTACCATTAAGCCTGGTGGACCGGATATAGCTCCACCTCAAGTTCTTGCAGGAGGAGGAGCAGATATGATGCTAAACTGGATGCCTTCTGCTCTTGCTGCTCGAGAAAGAGGCGTTCCTATTGTAAATATCGCTCAACCATTTAAATCCTCTGGTCTACAGTTAACTTGCAGGAAAGAAACAGGAATCAAGTCACCAGCTGATTTTAGAGGAAAAACAATAGGTGTTTGGTTTTTTGGAAATGAATATCCATTTCTTTCATGGATGAGCCAACTTGGTATTCCAACCAATGGTGGAAGTGATGGAGTCACTGTGCTTAAGCAAGGTTTCAACGTCGATCCTCTTTTGCAAAAACAGGCTGACTGTATTTCTACGATGACATATAATGAATATTGGCAAGTTATTGATGCAGGTGTTTCCCCTGATGACTTGGTAGTTTTCAAATATCAAGATCAAGGAGTTGCAACCCTTGAAGATGGAATTTATGTGTTAGAGGACCGTCTTAAAGACGCAGATTTCCAAGACCAAATGGTTCGTTTTGTCCGTGCATCAATGAAGGGTTGGAAATGGGCTGAAGCGAATCCAGATGCAGCAGCAGATATTGTGCTTGACAACGATGCCACAGGTGCACAAACAGAAAAACATCAAAGAAGAATGATGGGAGAAATAGCAAAACTTACAGCTGGCTCAAATGGAACACTCGACCCAGCTGACTATGAGAGAACTGTGAATACCCTTCTAAAGGGAGGTTCAGACCCAGTTATTTCAAAGGCACCAGAGGGGGCTTGGACCCACATAATTACTGATAAGGCTCTTTAATCTTCTAGAGAATTGTTAAAATTTAGCCATGAGTTGTTTTACTCATGGCTAAATACTTATTCAAATGTAAGAAATGTTCAGTCAAAGAAAACAAATTATAATTGTGTCCATGAAAAATCTTTTTTTGAAAAACCAACTTTGTATGTTTCTACGTTTATTAAGACGTTGCTAGGTTTTGGCTTCTCGAAAGAGATTATTTTTCCTCTCCTAATGACAAACAAACGAGAAGGCTTAAGACGCAAACCCTCATTAATTTCAGTGGCTTGAAGAATAACTAAATCACCATTATATCCTTTTTGCAAATCATAATTATCCAAGCACATAATCTCGGTATGACATTGTGTTACACCCCGAAAACATTCTCAACATTACATAAATCAATCAAATTTTTGGAAGAAATTTTTCTTTAACTTGGTGTCGATAAACTTACTGTAACATTTTTTGTCTGAGTAAAGCTCTCTAGCATACCATTTAACGAGAACTCGCGGCCAATACCAGATTGTTTAACGCCTCCATAAGACTGTCCAGGCATCTGACCTAATCCTTGATTAACTTGAACCCATCCAGCCTCCAATAAATGGGCCGTTTTCAGACCCATACCGATATCATGTGTCCAAACATATCCTGCTAGTCCATAATGACTATCATTGGCCATCTTGATAACATTTTCTTCATCTTTCCAGCTTATTGCTGTTAATACTGGTCCGAATATCTCTTCTTTTGCCAAACGCCATTCATTTGTAGTATTGGAAAATATTGTGGGTAACGTAAAATAACCCTTGCTCATTTCTCCATTTTCTGGGGGCATTCCTCCACAAATCAATTCACTAGATGGATGTTCCATTCCTTCCTGGATATAACTTAAAACTCTAGAATACTGTTTTCTGTTTATTAATGACCCAATATCATTAGCCTCATCTAAAGGATCTCCAATTTTTAAATTCTTGAGCTTTGAAATTAACTTTTCAAGAAAACTATCAAATATTTTCTCATGTAAAAATAATCTCGAACCAGCGGTGCATGATTGACTTTGGCGGGTAAATCGCATTGCTGCCATAACTCCCTCGACTGCCCAATCCTCATTTGCATCTGGATATACTATTGAGGGACTTTTTCCACCTAATTCAAGGGAGACTGGAACAATGCGCTCTGATGCAGCCTGCATAATGAGTTTCCCCACGCCAGTCGAACCCGTAAAAGAAATTTTTCTTACATAAGGGTGTTCAATTAGTGGCGTTCCGCATTCTTCTCCAAAACCAGTAATTAAGTTGACCACGCCTTTTGGGATAAAATTCTGACAAATTTCTGCAATCCTTAGAATACCTAAAGGCGCATCCTCTGCCGCTTTCATAACTATCGTGTTACCAGCACAAAGTGCAGGTGCGATTTTTAATGCTCCTAAAAGAACAGGAGCATTCCATGGTATAATTGCTCCTACAACGCCGATTGGTTCACGCCGAGTATAACTTAAAATATTTTCTCCCAGTGGAATTGTCTCGCCTTTCAACTCACCGCCGAGACCACCGAAGTAGCGGAAAATATCAGCAGCTAGTTTTGCTTCAGGTCTTGCTTGAGTTCTAATAGCATTGCCAGTTTCCCGAGCGATTGTATTGGCTAAATTTTCAATCTCATTTTCGATGGCGTCAGCAATCCTTAAAAGTAGATTTCCACGCTCTCTTGGTTCTACTAAAGACCATTTTCGGAAAGCATGAGAGGCCGCTTCAACTGCTAAATTCACATCTTGATTATTTCCGCGCGGCACAGTAGCAAAAATTTCCTTTGTCGCAGGACATTCTATTTCTATCCTGTCTAATCCATGACTATCAACCAACTGCCCATCAATTATCATTTTATGGTTTTTTATAGAGGTATCTTCAGTTTTCTGAGCAGATTTAGAGTTATTTATTTGAGTGCTTTTTGTTAAAGTCATTTTTTATACCTCTCCATTCAAAAATACCTAGACTAAATTATTTGTTATGAATTTAAATTCTAAGTTTTTTTTAAAGAAACATCTATTAGAAAAATTACCATCCAAACTAATTTTCAGAAATGCAACTTTCAAGTTTTATCAAAAAAAGGATAACACAAAGGCCGTCTAAGTTAAGGAAGAAGCTTTGAAATATCAGCCATTACAACATGCTGTGAATAATATTAAATTTCGCATCTTCAAATTTCTTTAACATTAGCCGATTTTTTGTCAAAATTGATCATATTACATTTACTGAGGGGCTTTTTAAAAAGTTAAATGATTACATTTACTGATATGCAAACACTTGTGATCGTCGGGTTGGCCTTTGCTCTTGGAGGAATATTAAAAGGAGCTACTGGTGTGGGCGCTCCATTAGTAGCCGTACCGCTAATGACAAGTTTTTACGATGTTCGCTTTGCTGTGGCAGTTTTTGTTCTGCCTAATCTAATTACTAATCTATTGCAGATGTTTATTTATCTCCGTTCACTTAAACATAGATTATTCTTATTTGTACTCTGTTTTGCAGCAGGGATTGGAGCCTTAGTTGGAAGCCTTACTTTACAACTGACTTCCAGTGGTATTTTAGAAAAACTGATGGCCATTCTTGTTTTGTTTTATGTAGGTTTCAGAATTTTTACACCAGGCTGGAAATTATCTATGAGAATAGCTCAAAAACTAAGTTTTCCTGTAGGATTTCTCGCAGGATTTTTACAAGGTACTTTTGGTATTTCATCACCAGCAACTTTTACTTTCTTAAATGCAATAAAATTTGAACGTTCCGAGTTTATAGCCATTGTCTCATCATTTTTTGTAGCAATGTCAGTCATACAACTTCCTACCCTTACTTATCTTGGGCTTATGGAATTGGAACATTTCATACTAGGATGCTTAGCAGTTTTACCATTAACCTCTGGAATGCCACTGGGGGCACTTTTACTTAAAAATGCTTCCGCAGCTTTATTTGACAAAGTAATTCTATTTGTACTTGTGGGTGTAGCTTTAAAACTTCTATTTGTATAGTTTCTCAACTTCTAATTAGCTTTTTGCTAAGCTTTTAAAACCCATATTCAACATAAAATTCAATAGGTTAACTATCGGACTTGCGAAACTCTAACAACGTTTTTCCTAAAACCGACAATGTCACAGTGCTTCCCCCTACTAAAGTCCAACTTGATGGCACTTCATTAATAAATACCCAAACCCATACGGGGCCCAAAGTAAATTCTAAAAGCATAAAAAGAGTTAATTCTGCTGCGAAAAGGTGCTTTGATGCCAATATAAGTAGAGTGTTAGCTGTAGCCTGAAGAAACCCGCCAATAACAAAACAAATGATCAAATCATTCCATGAGACTTTTAAATCATCCCATGTGTAAATTAAGGCAGCAAACATAATTATCAAATTTGATAGAATTAGAGTTGGGAGCATTTCAGACCTGCTATTTCTGCGTATCATTATTGCATAAGAAGAGAATCCAACAGCACACAACAATGCCATGACGTTTCCATAAAATGTTCCAGATCCCAAACCTTGAAAAAACATAATAGAGATACCGATCCCTGCAATAGCCATTGTTAAAACAGTAGACTTACCAATACGCTCACCAAGAACTACCCAAGCCATAATGGCCGTTAAGAAAGGAATAAAACTAAGGGTAAAGGTTGTAGCAGCTACAGTGGTATTTGTTATTGCTTGTAAAAAGGAAATACTAGCAATAGCCAAGAAAGTAGCTGCCAAAATACCTTGCAATCCGATGTGTTTTATTTTTGAGGGTACCGTTTTTCCATGTCGAATAAGTAAAATTATTGAGACCGAAAATCCAAATGCAATCGCCCTATAAAAGTTGATTTGATAATTATCAGCTATTTCTATGTTGCGGATAGCTAATCCGGCAAAACTAATAGTGATAGAGCCAATAAGCATTAAAATCATAGCGTATCCACGCCTGGAGCTTACCTTCTGAATTTCATGAACTTCATTCATTTTAAATTTTTATATTAAATAGGATAAATTTTCTGCTTCAAATACGACAAGGTTTTTCTTAGATTTTTCTGACCTTAATAAGCACAATATTAAAATTAATTTTAATTTCTCACCTTAAGAGTAAAACAATTTTGATTAATAAAAATCGTAGGCAAACTTAAACTTGTTAGGAATCTAATTTCCCATCTATTTCCGGATGACATAGTTAACTCCCGATGTGATATTTTAAAGATGTTTTTTGTTATTTTTTTATTTATCATTTCAAATTATGAATAGTTTGATATCAGATGTAGTCTTAGTTTTTCATTTTATTATCATAATATTTATATGCACAGGGTTCTTCATTGTGCCTATTGGTTATAAAATGAAATGGGTATGGCTTAGTAATTTGAAATTGCGTTCCACACATTTAGGCCTGATTTGTTTTATTACTATTGAGACAATGATTGGGATGACTTGCCCTTTAACACTTATTGAAAATGCACTTAATGAGAACCATTATTCCCAATCTTTTATAAAATATTGGATTTCAAAAATCGTTTACTGGGACTTACCTGCTGCATTTTTTGTCACTCTCTATTTATTATGTACAATATGGACAGTCTTAATGTGGCGCATTTTTCCACCGGCAAAGAAACATAAATTTTAAATTATTTCTTCCATTCAATAGAGCCATTTATTTATCTCATTTTATCCACGACTATCATAAACCAAAGACGGAAGCGGGGGTGGAGATTTAACATCCATTCCGTGAATATCCATTACAAAATCTGCAAAGTCAGCAGGTAAATTTTCCATTATCTTTCCAAAACTCTCCACTGGATTTTCACCTTCATATGTAAGTATAACAAAATCTCCATTTGGTGTTTCCTGAAGAAAAGCTCTTTCATGGACACCAGCATTTTCTCTTATAGAGTCGGCCGCAGACTTAGCTTCAGGACTATTTAGCTGTTTTACTGCCTCCATCCAAGCCTCTTTCTTTCCAGGCAAAATGGGCATACACATCGCAAGTAATGACATCTTATTTCTCCTAAAATGTTTCAACAAATATTGAATAATTTAATTATTAACCTAGAAAATATTTTCCAATCTGAGCTATTGGGGTAGTTGAAGAGACGTCAGCACCGGCGGCCTCTCGGATTGCAACAATATCTGGTCTTTCCCCAAATGTTTTTATTTGCTCTGGGTTTTGCATTTCAGCGAGAGCATAGATAGCTGTCTCATCTGCGTTACATCCCGCCCAAATCATTTTTGCGCCTACTTCATTCATTTGAGGCTCAAGACTTTTAGCCATTTTAGACCAAGTCTCCCACCCTTTAGAGATTTTTACCGTCATCAAAACTGTTACCATAGTTTACTCCCAAAAATTATCTGATAAACTTGATTTTTATCATCTAGAACATTCTTCACCTTACTATGGATTAATACACAGTAAGAAATTCTTCAAAAGTGAAATTAAAAATTATTTATATTTAGCACAAAAAATAAGCATTCCATTACAACTCTGCATGCAGAATTCTAGATATTAATAGTATCCGGACAGATAGTGCTAACATTAAATTTGAATATAACTAGACTTTTTAAAATGGTGTGTATGCATATTATTCATCTTCAGGAATATTAATCTTTTCATCTTTTATGTCATAATGGGTTACATATCTTTGCATCTCATTTGCTAAAGTAATAATAAATTTATCAGCTCCAATTTTCGAGAGAACTTCGTGGATATCGTCTTCACTTTCTGCTTCCCAATGGCAAAAGAAAAACTCATCCTTACCAGCCCAATGTTGTAAGACTCGAGCATTTTTACCGCTATTCATATCTAAAAATTCTCTATCTGTTACACCCCTTAGCTGATTAATTATATTTTCTTTTGCATCGCCAGACAGGTAACTATGAGTACACATGAAATGTTTCATTTAAGATTATTTTCCCACTTCTTTATTAACAGACTAATAACTAAACTATACCAATTTTTGAATGGATTTTATTTCTTAATTTACACTGGCTTTATTCAAACTAAATAGAGCGACTAGAGTAGATACGACGATGCTTAGGCAAAAATAATTTAATTAAAGAAAGACAGCACTAGTGCCGTCCAATATCTAACTATGTTGATTATAAACTTACCTCTGATAAATCCCAAAGTTGTGTACTCTCAATGCATTCGTCATAAATTGGTTTCATTAATGCATTTTCGCCAGAAACAAAACTTTTCATACCATCTTCATCGGTCACAAAAACCTTGAACATTAACGCACCCTTATCTGGCGTAACTGCAGCAATTGTCCTAGGTGGAATTGCAAATTTTCCCCGTTCGGCCATACCCTCCTCCGACTGCATAAATGCCATAAATTTTGAAAAGTTCTCCTCTCCCTCTTTTAACTTAACTAGTGCTAGCATTTCTTTTTCCATTATTCCCTCTACTTTTTGTTAAATTTTTAAATAATCGGACCAAATAAAGTTTATGGTGTCAATGAATTGCTGCTGAATTAGGATAATATTAGTAAAATTTATAAAAGAAAAACGTAAAGAATTTATGCAACCTACGAGTCACTGAGGAGCATTGCGCGCACTTCTATCCGGACCTTATGAGCCGAGCGAGTGACCGTTATGTTTGAGCAGGAAGGATTTGGGTCAGGTTTATTACATTCCTGGCTAAAAGAAATGCAAAAAACAAGATGCTCCGTCTTTTTGGAATTGCTGAAATGACGGTGGTTCCTTGTTTGTCTCAGAACATGCTAAACAAAATAACAAATAAATTTCTTTAAAACATTTTTTCGATAAGCATAATGTTCTGCTGATATTATTGATGCGATAGGCGGTTGGTCTTCTGAGGGCGTTGGTCATCAATACGGCAAGGGGCATAACGTAGAGGTGATGTATAAATGGCTAAGGAAAATTGAAACCTAGGTTCAAGAACCAACAGCAATGGAAACAGTCACTTACACCTCGGCCCACGGACCTTGATACTTGGTAAATGTTATCCAGCAGCGGAGTTCGATACCCTATTACGGGGATATAAGCAACCTGACTTTCAACTATATTAATAGTCTAGAATATATAAAAAAAAGGTAAATTGTCTATTTTGGTGATTACTCCAGATCACCAATTTTTTTTAATCCATTAATAGTTTTTTTATGAAGCTCCTTGTCATAGCTTTTTAAATTTTCCTCAAATCTTTCCAAATTAAGGCCCCTTTTTTTTGCCCTCTCAAGATATTTTTTCGCGCTCTCCATATTTCCTTTATCTTGCTCAAGAAACGCATAGATAGCTAATACCCAGCTACCCATATCTTCGGCCACAATATCGTCTCCTATAAGTTTATATATCTCGTCAATCTGGCCGTCTTTATACAAACGTACCACGAGGTTGCTTGTAATAAACCATCCAAAGTCATTTGGAACAAGTTCTAAAGCATTTCTTGTCGATGCTATTCCTTTTTTTAATTCCCCACAATTTTCATAAACTCCTGCAGCTATCGTCAACGTATCAACAGTACTACCTAGTTGCTCCGTCTTTATAATGTCAGCCATGGAGTCTTCACAACTTCTGCCCAGATATTGTACACCGATTAATGCTCTTCCTGCCAATAAATCGACAGAATTGGGTTCTATCTCAATTCCTCTATCAAGAGTATATTTCAGGCGCTTCAAATCTTTCTCTTTATTCTTGCTAAGCCCAAAATTTAATTTTTGGTATAGCTGCCATGACTCTGCAATTAAAATGGCTGGTCTTTCCTCTGGATAGGAAGCCTTTAGCTCTTCCAGTATTCTTAGGGAGTTCAAGTATCCGTTCTTGGTAAATTTTCGCCACTCATTACGCCAATTTAAAAATTTAGTGAAATCCTCCATTGACCTCCATCGTTTTGCCCAATTACTTCCCTGGGCACTACCAACACCTAGGTCTATTGAAAGTGCACCTAAAATTTCATTACCAAGCTCATCTTGAACTTTAAATATGTCTTCCATATTAAAATCTTTTTTCTTTGATAAAGTAACTTTGGCGGCTTTCAAATCAGTTATTTCAAGGTTTAGCCGCGCATTTTCACCCATTACTTGCATTGAGCCTCTTATCAAATAATCAACGCCGTATTCATCTTTTATTGTTTCATCAAGCATTTCTGTTTTTTGGGCATGAAAGCTCGTGCTGCTGGATAATACTTTTATTGCCTGATAGTTTGAAAGGGTAGAAATCATGCTTTCTGTAATCCCCCTTGCAAATCCTTTTTGATTATCCGTCAAGCCAGAGGTTTCAATGGGCATTATCAGTAGTATGGGTTTAGATGAAGTTTCTAACGCAGCCATTTGCTTATCGTTTTCACTTGAAGTATTCAAATATAGTAATCCAAAACATAAAACTGCCACCAGAGCAGCAACTGCCCCAATGATTGGTTGCAGTCGTTTTGACTTTGTTTTTAATGTTCTCTTTTGCGAAGGGTCAAGAAGGATATCAAAGGCATGAAACTCATTTTGCTTTACTCTCTGTACCCCCAAATCATTAAATGTCAGTTTAGTTTTAGGAACAACGAGGTCATAGACACTTTTGGATATAGAGATACCGCTGGGCTGCGCAAGCGTTTCTAATCGTGCCGCAATATTTACACCATCACCAAAAAGATTATCCTCTTTCTTTACAACATCCCCTATATTGATACCAATGCGAAACTCAAGCTTTACCTCTGTTTTATCCCATTTATTTCTTTTTTTTATATCATTCTGAAAAGCAACACCGCATTCCACGGCATTAACGGCACTTGGGAACTCAGCCAGAGCTGAGTCACCTGCTGTATTGAAGACATACCCTTTATACTTTTTTAGACAGGTTTTTAATATCCTCTCGCATTCTGCATAAGCTATAAGAGTGGCATTCTCATCTCTTTCCATATGTTTGGAGTAGCCAACAACATCAGCTACTAAAATTACAGCTATCTTACGATCTATCTCGGAATTCATTGTTCGACAGTATTTAAAATGAACGTATTTTACAATCACAGTTTTAATAAAATTCGTTGATTGAGTCTCAGTTCCTATTTAAAGAATTGTAGAATTGCAATAGCGTAGCTTTTAATGAGCTGTGGCAGCTTCTATGAGAGACAGATTAAGGGCTGTTAAATGTCCTGCTGACATTATAGATGCTATTATTGGCTGGGTAACTGAAGCAATTGAGCATCGTTATGGCAGAGGCTACTAGCCAGAGGTTTTATCAGGTTGGATAAAAAAATAACCTAAAATTAGGAGTGGTCAAACTCTTGATCTACAGGCACTTTGATACCGTTAAGTAAATGATTGGTTCGGCCAGCAAGAGATACGATTGAGAGAAATTCAGCATATTGCTCCTCTGTCATACCCTTAGCCTTAGCAGCAGCCGTATGCGAATGGATGCAATACTCACAGCTATTTGCTATGGAAACAGCCGCATAGATTAATTCTTTTGTCATGGGGTCTAAACTGCTAGGAGTAGCCATCACCGATTTAACATCCCGCCAAATCGTTTCAAGTAATGTCGGATCAAAAGCAAGATAATGCCAAAGGTTATTTATGAAATCATTACCACGCGTGGCTTTAATATCGTCAAAAACAGCTTTAACGCGGGGGTCTGTTTCCGGGTTTTGAGGACGAGGTAAGGTGGACATTTTACAGCCTTTTTGCAATCCTTTAGAAACAGTCACTTGTACCGTGGTTCACGGTTCTTCAAACTTGGAAAGTGGTGCCTAGGGGCAGAGGTTCGATACCTAATCTGAGCGCCAACTTGTGACTGAATCTATTTATATCAACAGCTTAGCAGATTTTACTATCTGGTCAACTATCAAAACCTTACCCGCAACCTACCTGAACCGATGTTTGTAATCCATTAGCCATCTTTGATCTCATTTAACTGCTCTTCGGGGTTACTTGAGCCTTTTGCTAACAAATCTGGAATTTAGATAGGGGCGTGGGTCCATGTACAGGGGATCTGTGACCACGGACTACAGGCGGTTGATGGATTGGCAAAGTTAGAGGAATGTGGTTTTGTTGAGAGTGGAATTTAGAGCTAATGATAAATTTTTGAAACTCGAGAATATAACGGTTAAGGTTTGTTTGATTTTTATTAATATATGAACAACAAAAACAATGACCTGATGACAAACAGTATAAGAATCCACTTTCCAAATGTATTGACCATTTCA
Organism: uncultured SAR116 cluster alpha proteobacterium; assembly: GCA_902622515.1. Classification (GTDB taxonomy): domain Bacteria; phylum Pseudomonadota; class Alphaproteobacteria; order Puniceispirillales; family Puniceispirillaceae; genus UBA5951. Next base: position 8,378 of record CACNQE010000020.1, on the reverse strand, counting down.
TTATACTGAAATAATGTCAGTAATAATAAAGGCTTCTGAAAACATTGTAATTTAAAGTCAGGGCCAATGCAAAAAAAGCTTATTTAATCCTGAGGCGATGTGAATACAAGTCAATATGAAGAAACAGACCTCACCTTAAAAAATGCAAGTTTGGAAAAAATTGCAGCAACAGCAAGTGCAGTATTTTTTAGAAATAAACAAGAAAAGAAAAATCTCTCAATCAAAGACGTATCTGGAAATAGCGGCGCCAAAACATTTATATGTTTTGATGATGAAGTACCAAAGTGCATAGTTAAGGTCAAAGGTGATGACAGTATTATAAGCTCACATCCAAATACTGAAAAACGTGTTGTATTAGCTACAGAAGTTCTGCGCAAACATAACATCGCTCCATCCATATTAATGCGCGGAGCTGATTTTCACATAGAGAAATCCAGTGGTATTTCGGTGATGGATGATTTTTTTCACTTTACTTCAGAATTGGCGCCACCTGAAAAAATTGCAAAGCTGTTGGCAAAACTTCATTCTGTGCCTACTGAATGGTACACAGACTTAAAAAGGGAGTTTCTTAATCGAGACACGCGATTAAAATCAATTCTAGAATCTATGCCATCATACGCTCCTTGTTGGTGTTTGCCGTGGTCTGCCTTTGACACTGGTATGCCGATATTAGGTGTCGGGAATCCTGATCTGAAAGCGGCAAAAAGAGTTCTCAACTTGATGGTTGAAACTGGCGTTTATAAAAAAGTAATGCAATGCCAAGATTTTTTGCCTCTATCCAATCCCGCAAGACGAGAAGTTGTTATTCACAATGACTTTAAACCTGATAATGTTCTTTACGATCCTGAAACCAAAGAACTTTCATTGATAGATTATGATTTGGTTCAAGTTGGGCCTGCTATAATGGATTTTGGACTCCCATATATGATGTGGCTTGGATCAAGATTTACAAACTTTGATTATAGAAAAGACTTTATTAAAACATATCTTAAAGAAGCAAATCTTCCCTTCGAACAGGGTAGCGTGGAAGATATGATGCTAGATTGTGAAATAAATACTATCGTGGCGTTTCCAGGTTTATTGTCAAATGTTTACGATGCTGAGGTACCATTGTTGAGAGGAATAAAGCATCCAACAGCAAAAGCAGGAGTAATAGGGAGTAATTCCGATGCTTCTCCGACGGGGCTAGACTTGGTAGATTTGCTAGCTGATGCCGTAAAAAAAGTTCGTAAAGATGAAGGTTTAAAATATTTAAGTATAAAAAATGGTTTTGTCGCTACTATGTTTGAGCAGGAAGGATTTGGTTCAGGTTTATTAAATTCCTGGCTAAAAGAAATGCAAAAAAACAAGATGCTCCGTCTTTTTGGAATTGCCGAAAATGACGGTGGTCCCTTGTTTGTCTCAGAACATGCTAAAAAAAATAACAAATAAATTTCTTTAGAACATTTTTTCGATAAGCATTGTAAGTTGGGGCGTGGGTCCATGTGCCGTGAAACTTTGACCACAAAAGCGCAGAGTTGATGGGTTGGAAGCCTTTACAGGGTGTGTTTTTGTTTACGATTTTTTTAAATTATTGCAAGTAAAGGTTAAAGTTAGATGAAAGTGAAAAATTTAATCAGGTTTTACTATTTTTTCGTTTTCTAAACTCTATTATTGCGAAAGTAATTAATACTAATAACGTTAAAAATAATATAGTGGCTGCAATTGGTCTTTGTAGTATGGCCATTAAATTTCCATCCACCATTACCAGACCTCTTCTTAGTGATTCTTCTAATATTTTTGCTAAAACAAATGCGAGTAACATTGGTGCTAACGCTATGTCTAACTTTCGAAAAATGTAACCTATTACACCGAAGACAAACATTACAGCTAGGTCAAAACTGCTAGTTTTCACTGAATATGTGCCAACCACGCAAAAAGCTACTATTAACGAGTATAATAGTGCAGGTGGAATGGTTAATATTTTCATCCACCACCTCAAAGTCAGGCGTCCGAAAATATAAAGCGCAAATGTGGCAAAAAGGACTGACATAAAAAGCCCATATATCACTTCTCTATGCTCAACTATTAAAAATGGACCAGGTTGAAGACCTTGAGCTATCAATGCACTCATTAAAATCGCTGTTACGATATCACCAGGGATACCAAAAACTAGCATAGGGATCATAGCCGCACCACAAACGGCATTGTTTGCGGCCTCAGGTGCGAGCACGCCATCAAGTGAGCCTTTTCCAAAATCTTCCGGTTTTTTTGAAGCTCTTTTTGCCAAGCCATAGGCAACCCATGGAGATGTCTCTGACCCGATCCCTGGAAGAGCACCTATAAACGTGCCGATCATAGAGGATCGAATAATTGTTCTTAAATGCTTTGATACCAGACTTATATTTTCTTTTATACTTGAGAGATATACATCTTTACTAAAATTTTTTGCTTTTTCGATTGGACCAAATTTTTCGATTTGAATGAGAACCTCTGTTATTCCGAAAAGACCTGTAACAAGTGCTATTACATTTAGACCTCCCTGAAGCTCTAAAAGTCCAAAAGTTAATCTAGGCGTGCCACCCAATGGATCTGTTCCAATTAAAGCAAATAATAATCCCATAGTGGCTGCTAATACCCCTTTCGCAAGAGAAGGTCCAGACACATAACAAATCATAGTTAAAGAAAACAATATTAAGGAAAAGAATTCCAACGGACCAAATTTTATAGCAATTAGAGCTAGAGCTGGCGCACCAAAAATTAAGGCAACTGTGCCAAAAAAATCTCCTACAAGCGAGGCGTGTAGAGCACCTAATATAGCATCTCCTGCCTTACCTTTTTTTCTCATTTCATAACCATCAAGAAGTGTGGCGGCATTGGCTGCTGTTCCTGGTGTGCCAATTAGTATAGCAGAGACCGAACCGCCAAAAGTTCCTCCTTTAAATAATCCAATTAAAAATGGTATTCCTACCAAGGGATCTACAAAAAATGTAAACGGCGATAAAAGTGCCATTCCCATCGTTGCACTTAATCCAGGTATAGCTCCGATCATTAATCCGACAATCGTGCCGAGAGAGATAGCTATTAAAGTCTGCCAATTGAAAACTAATATTGCGGCTGATAGAAGGTCTTCTAACATATCTTTCCTTTAAAAAAGTAAACCTTGAGGCAAATTCACATGTAATCCGTAACGAAAAATTAAGCGCAATAACAATGACACTGCTACAGCAACTCCAAAGCTAATAGCGATATTTTTATAGCCACCAAAGTAGCTCATTAAACTCACAAATATAACAGTGGAAACAACAAATCCAAAAAACAAAACCGATAACAAATAGATCAAAATGCCTAAAAGCCCAAGTATGACTTTTAGATACTCTATTCTTTTCGTGGTTACTGCCGGTAAATCTATTCTTCGTAACGGGATAGTTATTAACAGATTTAGAGCACTCAGACACACAAAGACCGAGGCTAGCCTTGGAAAAAATACTGGCTCCAAAGCTACATCAGTAGTCCCCGGTATAGAAAAAGCCCAACCTCTTACCAAGGTTGGAGAGTATATAAATAGCATTACACCCGCAATTAAAACTATAATTGCGAGTGTAAGTTCAAGTTTTTGCCCGTGTGACATGATTTATATTAGTAACGCTAATTTGCGAGAGCGGCTTTCAATAGCTCTCCAGCATTACTCCAATCATTCTCGTAAGCCTCTGCAAACTCATCCACAACAAATGTTGTTGGATCCTGCAGCGTAAGTTCAAAAGCCTTAAGCAAAGCCGGATCCTCTTTTATTTCATTCATTGCGTTTTGTAAAACGCTTACCATATCAGCTGGGAGACCAGGCGGACCGTAGATCGCGACAGAAGAGCCAGCTACTACGTTGTAACCAAGTTCTTTCATCGTTGGAACATCTGGAAATTGAGCCAATCTAGAATTCGAGGCAACAGCTAATGGGATTAATTCACCGGCCTTTACATAGCCTTCAATCTCTCCAGCATCGTCATAAAATAAGTCACCTTCACCTGCAAGTATAGCCCGCATCTTTGGTCCGCCACCACCATGTGGGTTCCATTTAAAATTACTTGGTGAAATTCCAGCCTCTTTTAAAAGTAAAAGCCATCCATAATGATCGGATGTCGCAATATCTGAAATTTCTATAGCCATCTTACCGTCAGATGCTTTCGCAGCAGAGATAAAATCATCCATAGACTTATAACCCGAATTAGCTCCTGCAGTCATTATCCAAGGGACAAACGACACCTGAGCAATTGGAGTAAAGTCCTTAGCCCCAAGATCCAAACCTTGGGCTATTGGTGCAATAATAGCGCCTCCATTGTCACATATAGCGAGTTCATAGCCATCTGGGGATGCTGCTTTTATGTACTGCATAGCAACAGTGCCTGAACCTCCAGTTTTATATTGAGGAAGTAATGATTGTCCTAGGTATTTGGATGCAACTCTCTCGACCATTCTTAAGTTTCTATCAACTCCTCCACCAGGTGGATAACAGGCTGCAATACTGATTGGCCTATCTGGATAATCTCCTGCGTTTGCAGAAAATATTGGTAAAAAAGTTGACAAAAGAAATGGAACGAATGCAATTAAACTTAATTTTTTCATTTTTAATTCTCCATTTTACTAATTATGTTAACCCTCTTTTGTTATACAAAAAGCTGTATAACTTTAATTAAGTCTCAAAGCTTTTGAAGAGTCAAATCTTAGAGGCAATAGCCTCTATCTGTATTCTAGCATGTTCAGTTGGACCAGGATTTGGTATTATAATGCACTCTAATGCCGGAAAATTCTCTTTTAGAACCAAACTATTGAAAATTTTCTGAAAAATTTCGAAATCTTTCTCATCTTTTAAATAAACTGATATCTTCAACAAGTTGTCAATTGAGGACCCTGCTTTTTTTGAAATCTCAGAAATAATATTTAAAGCGTACCATGTTTGACCCACCAATTCCGAATCCACAGTTAATAATTGTGTGATAGTATCTGGAAACTTTATTTCTGTAGAATTTTGTTCGCTAGTAAACATAGTCCCATCTTCCTTTAAACCACATATACCAGAAAGAAATATTAAATTGTCTGTTATAGTTGCTGCTGGAGCATTGAATGGTGGCTTAACAGGCCAGTCAACTCTTTTTATTTTTGATTTATAAAGTGTTTTAACTGCTGTTAATTCAATCTCAATTAAACATCCTCTGTGTCCGACTTCAGAGAAACCTATGACTGTAAGCGCAGGACCATTTTCGGGGAAAAAGTGGGTATGGATCCTATGAAATACAGGAAAGTCTCGAATATCTGTAAGATAAACGGTTGAGTTAATAGTATCTGAAAGTTTCACATCATGATTTTCTAAAGTTCTTTTTAGTTCGTTATAGGTATACCAAGCCTGAGCAGCTATAGGACCATCGCGGCTATCTGGGTGGCTTCTCCCTGTAGCTAGAAATCTTCCCTCTACCGGGATATCATTAAAACTAGTAACTACCGGCATACCCTCAGTTGATGTTTTTATCGGAATGTGCCCAGCGGTAAAAACAAGGTCCCCTGTTTTTACTGCTTGAGAATAAAAACCTGCCGATGGAAGTTTCTTGTTATCTAACTTTGCAATGACTTCCCTTTGGGGATAAAGTGAGCTCTCATTTGGACATACTGCAATAGCATCTAAACCAATTGACCCCTCTCGATCTCCGAATACATATTCAACTCCTAATCCAGAACTTGGAGCAGGCACTTTTTGTACTTTTTTTCTTATATTTTCATAAGCTGGAAAAAATCTTTTATCTCTTTGCCACATATGTTGTCGTAATATTTGTGTGCTATCACTACCGCAAAGCTCTAACAAATCCTGGAGTGCTGCGTGCGTATGAGCTGCGTCATAGCATACTTTTCCTTCAAATTCGTCAACAAGGCTGAACCTTTGCTCTTTTTCTCTATACTCTTGCGGTATCCCTGAGAAATTTCTCTCTTTTTGTTTTTTTGGCTTAGAACGAACACCTGATGTAAATACTAAGCCATTAGCCTTTACCGCATTTGGAAAACCCAAGAAACCCTGTTGATTTTTATCAGTGAAAATTTGCACTTTGGTCATATCCACCTCGCATCTCAAAAAAAATTATAACAAAGAATATGACATAAAAGTTGTTTATCTCAAAACTTTTGTCATTCTCCTTGATACCCAACATTTAAAAACTACGTGTGAACATGAAAAATATACCTTTGAATGGCCTCTATTATGAGTGAAGAAATAAAAGAACCGCAAGACATAATCCAAGTCTACATACACCTCACAAAAGAGGTGCTTCCATCGATAGCTAAAAAGAAGAGTCCAAATTGGCCAGTGTATGAAGACCACTGTTTTCAGCGAATTGTATTAGATACAATATGTGGGGGTGTTTGGTATGAGCATCTGAAACGCCCTGCTTACAAGAATCTCACAAATGAACAAGCAAAACTTGCGGTTGAGCTTTGCGAAGACATTATTAATGGTAAGGCAAACCTAAACCAACTAAATCAACAATCATTGAGTTGGCGTGGGAAGCTATAAGCTGTAAACTAAAAATTCTTTTCTTATGCTTCGCACATTTTGGAATATTATAATAATTCTGAAGCGTTTATATCATTCTTTTTCCAAAACTGAACATCGTTTAACCACTCTTTATCCCCTTTAAAAGAGACAATACCCTCGATAATTGTTTCGAGGTAATTTTTCCGCGGGCTTCCTAATTCACTGTTAGTCGCAATATATACCAAAGATTCTAAATTCTCGTCTCCTACTAAAACATTGCACCTTTCTTTAGTATACAAGTTAGACGAGACACCCTCGTATGTGTCTAACTCTTTCTCATCTGATTTACTTATTTGCCATAGCACGCCTCTAACTACTAACCCAGAAACTGGAATGATAGTCGCAACTCCCATTGAGTTGATAACGAACCTGAAGTTTCTGACATAAGCTATGGCAACCGGTAATGCGTCATTGCATCTGAACGCCATTTGCTCTTGGTTAATGTTAGAACCATATGCAAAATAAAATCTAACATTTTCCTCTGGTTTATTTAGCCAATAACTAACTATTTTTTCTTTATTTGTTTTCATTAAATGGTCTCATTATACCCGAGATTTCTATTAAATATTCATTTGTTTTCACATATCATATTTTGATATGATTCTAATATATTTACCTCTATTAATTGTATGATGACTAGACATCGCGGCCAATATAAACCTGGGCATGAAAGCCCCTATGAACTCAGTCGATCACGTATCGAGAACTTTGTACGATGCCCTGCTTGTTTTTATATGCAGCAAGTTCTGAAAATTGAGTTTCCATCTATTCCTGGCTTTAATATCAATGAAGCAACTGACATCCTCCTTAAAAGAGATTTTGATAAATATCGAGGACAATCAGAAACCCATCCCTTTTTAATACATATGGGGATGGAGCATCTTGTTCCATTTGAGCACGAGCATTTTGAGCTTTGGACACAAAGCCTGCATTTCGGTGCAACGAACCGAATGAATACGGTTCATGAACCAACGCACTTGTTGGTCGGTGGTGGACTAGATGATGTGTGGCTTAACACGAAAACCAACCAGCTTCATATCATTGATTATAAAAGCACCTCTCAAAAATCAAGGGACAAAGAGATTACCCTGGAAGACCCATGGAAGGCTGCATACAAAAGACAAATGGACCTGTATGTTTGGGTAATGCTTCAAAAAGGCTTTGACGTTAGTGATGAAGGATATTTCTTATATTGTGACGGAGACCGTTTCAGTGACTATGATTTTTTAGGAACCCAAAATGCTGTAATGAAATTCAAAATGTCTCTCCTCCCTTATACAGTTGACACAACTTGGATTGAGCCAACGCTCTTTGATGTCAAGGAATGCTTAGATGGTCCGCGATGCCCGGACCATGATCCTGATTGTGAACATGGGCATTTTCTAAAACAAGTTTTATCTTAGAACAAATATCATTTAGATTATTTCTCCAAAACCCAAAAATCCTATTTTTATTTCCAATCGTATTTACAACAGGAAATCAATATTTTCAGAGGTTCCCTCAAGAAGTGCTTACCTTACAGTATTCTGAATTTAAAAGAGATTGGCTTGCAAATGTGCGTGGAGACATATTGGCTGGCCTTGTAGTTGCCCTTGCTCTTATCCCTGAAGCGATAGCATTTTCAATAATTGCTGGAGTGGACCCAAAAGTTGGGCTATATGCATCATTTTCAATTGCTGTAATAAGTGCTTTTACTGGAGGTCGGCCAGGAATGATATCTGCTGCAACCGCAGCAACAGCTGTATTAATGGTTACACTCGTTAAAGCTTACGGGCTCCAATATTTGCTTGCAACAACTGTCTTAGCTGGCCTACTGCAAATCATC
>CACNQE010000019.1 GCA_902622515.1 uncultured SAR116 cluster alpha proteobacterium | reverse complement strand
GTGTTGCCAAGGGAGCAGATTTTAAACAGATGTTTTGTGAACTTCTTGGCAAACAAGAAGGGTATTGCAGAGGTAAAGGTGGTTCCATGCATATTGCTGACCAAGCAAATGGCAACCTCGGTGCTAATGCAATCGTAGGTGGTTCAGCTGGTATTGCGACTGGGGCTGCATTAACTGCAAAAAGAATGGGGAAAAAAGAAGTATCTGTCTGTTTTTTTGGAGACGGCGCTCTTGGCCAGGGTCTTTTATATGAAACAATGAACATGGCTGCTTTGTGGAAGCTTCCAGTAATATACGCATGCGAGAATAATCTTTACGGAGAATACACTAAGGTAGAGGAAATGGCCGCAGGCGACCTCATGGCTCGTGCAAAAGGATTTGGAATTGAGAGTTTTGAAGTAGACGGTCAAGATGTATTAGCAGTAAATAATTTGACTCAAGAGCTTGTTGAGCGTGCTAGAAAAGGAGATGGACCTTTTTTTATCTTACTAAATACCTATCGTTATCATGGACATCATGTTGGAGATATTAATCGTGAGTACTATAGAAGCAAAGAAGAAGAGCAACTTTGGCGTGAGGAAAGAGATCCTATTACTAACTTTAGTCAGCTGTTAGTAGATAAGAAAATCTCAACTTCAGAAGAACTAAAATCGATTGAGCTGGAAATAGAAAAAGATGCAGAAGAAGCCGTCAATTATGCTCTTAATGCTGCTTGGCCAGATGCATCGGAGGTAAATATGCATGTTTTCGCCTCGAATTAAGGTAAAACAATTTTAATTTAGGATGTAGAAAATGAGAGAAATTACCTTTGGGGCAGCTGTAAACGAAGCTATGGCAGAAGAAATGCGATTGGATGAGAGTATAATCATCCTTGGAGAAGATGTTGCAGAGGCTGGAACACCATTTAAGGTTTTGTCCGGCCTAGTTGAAGAATTTGGAACAGAAAGAGTAATAGACACACCGATATCGGAGCCAGGCTTTACAGGAATAGCGGTAGGTGCTGCTATGACAGGATTAAGACCAATTGTAGACCTTATGTTTGGTGATTTCTTGTTTCTGATAATGGATCAGCTTTGTAATCAGGCTGCAAAAACACATTATATGTCAGGAGGCAAGCTATCAGTACCAATGGTATTGCGGACAAACATGGGTGCTACACGACGTTCAGCTGCTCAGCATAGCCAATCTCTGCAAGCTCTTGTTGCTCATATACCCGGCTTAAAGGTAGCCATGCCATCTTCTGCTTATGAAGCAAAGGGGTTGATGAAAACTGCTATCAGAGATAACAACCCAGTTGTTATTTTTGAGGATAAATTGATGTATAACGACAAAGCTGAAGTTCCAGAAGAAGAATATTTGATTAACTTTGGAGAAGCAAATATTCTTCGTCCTGGAACAGACATCACTCTAATTGCTACATCCTCCATGGTTCAGCAAGCAGAGATGGCTGCTAATACTCTGGCTGATCAGAATATTTCAGCAGAAGTTATTGATCCAAGAACTATATCTCCACTTGATGAAACAACATTGATCAATTCTGTGAAGAAGACTTCCCATGCAATTGTGATAGATGAAGGGCATCAGAATTATGGAATAACAGCAGAAATTGCTGCGAGAATCTCTGAAAAAGCTTTCTATTATTTAGATGCTCCTGTGCAGCGACTTGGCGCAATGGATGTTCCTGTCCCCTTCTCACCTGTACTAGAAGATTTAACGGTTCCTACAGCTCAGCAGATTCATGAGAGAGTTGTAATGGTTCTTGAAGGAAAAATTTAGAATGGCGCATGAAATCATCATGCCAGCCCTAGGGATGGCTCAGGAAACAGGAAGGTTGGTTGCTTGGCTTAAAAATGAGGGAGATGCTGTTAAAAAAGGTGACCCACTCATGGAAGTGGAAACAGATAAGTCTACGATGGAGGTTGAAGCACAACACAATGGTTTCTTGGCAAATGTTTCGGCATTTGAAAATACAGATGTTCCCGTAGGTGAAGTTGTTGCCCTTATTGTCGAAAACTTAGAGGCTGCGCCTCAAGAAAAGAAAAGGGCTAGTGAAAAAAATAATACTGACAATGAACAAAACCTCCCTAATGAGACAAGCATTAAAAAAGAGACAAAACCAGCAGAAGATTTTCCTGCACCCTCAGCATCGAATGGCAGTTTAGATGAACAAAAGATAGAAGGACCATCATTTACGAAAGAGAAAATTCTTGCATCTCCAAAATTACGCTCTCTTGCGGCAGCTGAAAATCTAAATTTGATTGAGCTCAAAAAAGCAGGTTTTACTGAACCCTTTAAAGCAGCTGACCTATCCTCACTTAGGCAATTATCCAGCCACCAAGGGAAAATGCCCCTTCGCAACAATGCTACAAGCTTGGTTAGTAAATCCTCATTTTTGATATTTATGTCTGAAATAAACTCTGCTTCCGAAAAAAATATTTCTTCAGAATTAATCTTTGCATCGTTTATTTCTGCGAGCCTGAGAGTAATAATTAACTCTGAAATTATTGGAATTAAGTATAAATCTGGAGAGGAGCTAAATAGTGTCCTGTATCAAGACCCAGATAAGTTTCAGTTAGAAAACATCAGACCTTCCAACAATGATATAGCTATAACCGCAGAAGTTTGTGATTTAACAGCTACAGATTTTATTCAACTTTCTGGAGATATTAATTCAGATATAAATTTTACGATTTCAGATTTTTCAGAACAATATATGATTACATTGGATTGGCAACCCAATAAAATATCTCAGCAAAATGCACTCTCATTACTTCGCGACTTAAGCATGCGAATAAAATCACCTTTAAAACAATTACTTTAAGGCAAAATTTAATGGAATATACTGATCTATATATTAACGGCGTTTTTAAATCTGGGGCAGAAAATACTAGGTTTGATGTAATTAATCCAGCAGATGAAAGTGTGCTTGCTTCCGTCGCATCCGCCGAAATAGCAGATGCAGAAGAAGCCTTAGATGCAGCACAAGATGCTTTTGCAGATTGGGCATCTAGGACACCAAGAGCTAGGTCCGAAATATTGCGCAAAGCTTATGAACTTATGATTGAAAGGCAGGAAGAATTTGCTCGTTTAATAACTTTAGAAAACGGTAAAGCTGGCAACGACGCTCGAGGTGAAGCAGCATATGCTGCTGAATTCTTTCGCTGGTTTTCAGAAGAGGCAGTGCGTGTCGATGGTCTTATTACGCATGCGCCCGCAAGTGGAGCACGTATAGTTGTTCAGCATAAACCAGCGGGCATTGCAGTATTAGTTACACCTTGGAATTACCCAGCTGCGATGGGTACAAGAAAAATTGCCCCAGCATTGGCAGCAGGCTGTCCGGTAATTATAAAACCCGCATCTGAAACGCCTTTGACAATGCTTGCTTTAATGCCGTTACTGGAGGAAGCTGGTGTTCCTAAAGGAGTTGTGAATGTTCTACCATCCAAAAAGACGGGACCATTAGTCGACAGGTTATTGCATGACCCCCGTGTTCGAGTTGTTTCATTTACTGGCTCTACAGAAATAGGCAGGGTATTATTGCGGTCTGCGGCAGATCAGGTATTAAAACCAGCCATGGAACTTGGAGGAAATGCGCCTTTAATTGTATTTGATGATGCTGATATCGATATAGCTGTAGAGGGAGCTATGCTTGCAAAAATGAGAAACCTCGGTGAGGCATGCACCGCTGCAAATAGATTTTATGTACATAAAAAAGTTTTCGATGACTTTGTTTCTAAATTTACTAATGCTATGGCAAATCTTAAAACTGGAAATGGACTTAACCCAGAAACCGATGTGGGTCCTCTTGTTAATCAATCTACAAAAGATAAAGTAGCCTTTTTTGTTAAAGATGCTGTTTCTAAAGGTGCTGAAATTAAGCTTGGCGGGGAAGATATCGAAGGTCCTGGGTTTTATTATCCACCTACTGTTCTTACTAATGTACCAGAATCAGCAGAGTGTGTTGCTGATGAGATTTTTGGGCCAGTCGCCGCTATACAGTCTTTTGAAGATACAGAAGACGTCATTAGACGAGCCAACGATACTGAATATGGTCTTGTAGCTTATGTTTTCACAGAGGATATGAAACGTGGGATGCACGTTTGTGAGCGCCTTGATTATGGGATGGTTGGGTTGAACCGGGGTTTGGTATCAGACCCTGCGGCCCCGTTTGGTGGAAGCAAGCAATCTGGTCTAGGTCGTGAAGGTGGACATGAGGGCATGCACGAATTTATGGAAACACAATATATTTCAGCAAGCTGGTAGTATATCAAGTATTAATTCACATAAACTTTCTGACATTTTTTACCTATTGAAGTTTTCACTCCTAATCCGTCAATATTCGTTGACAGCTGTAAAATGCGGTGTTTTTCTAACAGATGACAGGTACTTTCCCATTTTAAAGAAAAACCTTAACCTTACTCCTTTATGGCCTTGCAAGTGACAAGATTTTCAGCATGGAATGTATTAAAAAATGGTTTCATTGGTCAATCTGGTTGGTCAAGACAATGGCGTGATCCAGAACCAAAATCAAAGTATGATATTGTTATTGTGGGCGGGGGTCTGCATGGTCTTGCAACCGCATACTATCTGGCGAAAAACTTTAATTTAAAAAATATAGCTGTTGTTGAAAAAGGCTGGATTGGTGGAGGAAATGCCGGGCGAAATACAACAATAGTCCGCTCTAACTATATGCTTAAGGGTAATCGAGAATTTTATGAACACTCCCTAAAATTGTGGGAAAATCTTAGTCATGACTTGAATTATAATGTCATGTTCAGTCAAAGCTCACATATAACGCTTTATCACACACCTAGTGCCTTAGATTCAGCTGCTAGAAGATATAATATAATGCGTCAAACCGGTTCTGATGCCGAAATATGGTCTCGCACAAAGCTAGAAAAGAAAATCCCTCATTTAAATTATGCGAAAAATGCTCGCTTCCCAATTTATGGCAGTCTTGTTCAAAAAAGAGCAGGAACAGCTAGGCATGATGCAGTTGCTTGGGGATATGCCCGTGCGGCAGATAAACTTGGTGTAGATATAATTCAAAAGTGTGAAGTGACTGCCATTGACCGCAAGGGTCAAAAAATAAATTCCCTTCAAACAAATAGAGGCAAAATATCAGCCAAAAAAATAGCGCTGGCAGTTGCTGGGAATACTTCTAGATTATGGCATCTTGCCAATTTAGGGAACTTACCTATTGAAAGCCATAAACTACAGGCTTTTGTGACAGAACCGCTAAAACCTCTGCTTGACCAAGTAGTAGTTTTTGGCGTTGGAGGCGCACATTTTTATATATCTCAATCCGATAAAGGGGGCTTGGTATTTGGTGGTGACATCGATTGGTATAAATCCTATGCTCAAAGAGGGAATTTACCAATCGTGCAGGACGTAGCAGAATCTGCAATATCTCTTATGCCGTGCCTTGGAAGAGTCAAGTTATTAAGACATTGGTCTGGAATAGTTGATATGTCTATGGATGGCTCATTCTTTATGTGTAAAACACCAATAGATAATCTATATTTGAATGCTGGATGGAATTATGGAGGATTCAAAGCGAGTCCTGCCTCTGGCTGGTATTTTGCAGATCTTATTGCGAATGATAGACCAAGTGAAATTATAAAGAATCACGATTTAGAACGTTTCAAGCGTGGGCATTATATTGATGAAAGTGGCGCAGGACCCGACACAAAATTACATGGTTAGGCTATAAAACGATGATACAAATAGAATGTCCATTTTGTGGAAAGCGCGACCAAAGTGAATTTAGTTATGGAAGGGAAGGTCAAATTACATTTCCTGCTTTGAACGCGGATGAAAATAGTTGGTATGATGCCGTTTTTTTGAGAAAAAATACCTATGGGAGGCAAATCGAGACTTGGCAACACACACATGGCTGTCGTTCTTGGTTACTAGTTGAAAGAGATACAGTAACCCATAAAATTTTCTCTGTTAAACTTGCTCATACTGATTGGCAAAAACAAATAAAGAAAACCACATGAACCCTCTTCGCAAAAAAAACCAATTTCGTGCCGATAATGTAGAAGAGAATGTTATTTTTTTCTTTTGGAATAACAAAAAATACTTTGCCAATAAAGGTGACAGCATTGCAGCCGGTTTATTAGCGAATAATCAACATGTGATTGGTAGAAGCTTTAAATACCATAGGCCACGAGGAATCATGTCTGCTGGTGTAGAGGAAGCTGGAGCGCTCGTTACTATTGGAAATGGCGCTTACACTGAGGCAAATGTCAGAGCAACCACTACAGAATTAACACAAGGTCTTTCTGTTTATTCTCAGAATGCTTGGCCTTCAGTAAAATTTGATATTGGAAGCATTTTGAATGTTTTAGGCAGATTTTTTGCGGCTGGTTTTTATTATAAAATGTTCATGGGCATACCACCGTTCGAATGGGGACGAGGCACAAAGATATGGATGTTTTTTGAGCACTTTATTCGCAAGGCTGCAGGGCTTGGACAATCTTCCAGGCTGCCAGACCCAGATTGCTATGAGCATATGCATACTCATACAGATGTTTTGGTTATTGGAACTGGACCCGCAGGTCTTCAAGCAGCTATTTCTGCAGCAAAAGAAGGAAAAGATGTCTTAATTGTTGAACAAGATTATGCAATTGGTGGGAGCTATCTAAGTCAGCCAGATACAGTAGAACTCGAGACACAAATTGAAGTACTTAAACAACTACAGGTTACAATTTTAACTCGCACAACTGCTTTTGGTTTATACGATGATAAAACAGTAGGACTTGTTCAAGTTATGCCAGCCAAAGAGTATAAAACTTCCTCAAAAAAGCCAAGACAACAATTTAATATTTGCAGAGCAGAAAAAATAATATTGGCTACCGGTGCCATCGAGAGAAGTTATGCCTTCATAAATAATGATTTGCCTGGAATTATGAGCGTTAGTTCTGCTCGAACTTATCTGAACCGTTACAATTTATTATTAAGTAAAAATATTGTTATAAGCACAAATAATGACTCAGCTTATGAAACAGCAATAGAGTTAGAAAATGCAGGGGCAACGATTACAATACTAGATGCTCGCGAACAGATAGGAAACAAACTTTTACAGCAGATTGCAGGTTTAAGAATTAACTTATACTTAGGTTCTGGCGTTGTTAAAGCAGAAAAAGGGTTAAATACCTCATCTATTGGTAAAATTAAACTAGTTGAGTTTGCAAATAACAAATGGAGGTATGCTGGTAATTTATATTGTGATTGTCTTTTAATTTCTGCTGGATGGTCTCCCGTAATACATCTTGCTTCACATCAAGGCTATCCAATAAATTGGAATGAGGAAAATGCGTGCTTTCTATCATCAGGAGATAACAAATCAATTTTTTTAATTGGTTCTGCTAGAGGAATATGGACAAAAGCAGGATGCATTCAGTCTGCAAAAGAAATATTTCAGTATAACTCAAGGAAAAAACATAAACCCTCCACTGTAATAGGAGGATGGGAAACTCCTTTGGCTCCTATATATGAAATTTGCTTGCATAATATAAAAGGGAAAGCCTTCGTAGACCCCCAACATGATGTTACCTCTTCTGATATTCGTTTAGCATATCAAGAAGGTTTCATCTCAGTAGAGCATATGAAAAGATACACTACTCTAGGCATGGCAACAGACCAAGGGAAAATGGGAAATATTATTGGACTTGCCCTGATGGCAGAGGCACTTAATTGTTCTATAAGCGAGGTTGGTGTGACTCGTTTTCGCCCTCCCTACACATCAATTTCACTCGGAGCATTGGCAGGAAGAAATAGACAGTCTCATTTTAAACCTATCAGGAGAACACCCTTTAATAATTTTTCTATCCAAAATAGGGGTGTGATGATTAATGCCGGACTATGGCATCGACCTTGGTATTACCCAATGGAGTCTGAGTCGCTAGAAGCGGCTTATATAAGAGAAGCAACAGTAACTAGAAGAAGTCTTGGCATCTGCGATGTCAGCAGCCTCGGTAAAATTATAATACAAGGTCCAGACTCAACTGAGTTCATTAATCGTGTTTATACAAATCCATTTGCTAAATTACCAGTTGGAAAAGCACGATATGGAATTATGCTCCGTGACGATGGCTTAGTATTTGATGATGGCACGACGTGGCGCCTGTCTGAAAACTGTTATCTAATGACAACAACCACCGACAATGCCTCTTCTGTAATGGCCCGTTTAGAGGAATTATTACAGGTTCGTTGGCCTGACTTAAGTGTGCAGGTAACTTCTGTTACTGACCAATGGGGTGGCTGTGCACTTGCAGGACCAAATTCAAGAAATTTATTAACAAAAATTATAGACGATCCGAGTGAAATTTCGAATGAGTCACTTCCTTTCATGGGCATAAAACAAGTTCTAATGCAAAATGTGCCATGCTATGTAGCACGCATTAGCTTTTCTGGTGAACTTGGCTATGAGATATATATTCCTAGTGATTATGCACAATCAATGATGGAATTTATCTGGGAAAATGGTCAAAAATTCGAATGCTGTCTTTATGGACTTGAAGCGCTAGGAACTATGCGTATTGAAAAAGGTCATTTAACAAACGCTGAAATAGATGGAAGAGTTACTATTCAAGATATTGGACTTAGCAAAATGGCTTCCTCCAATAAAGATTATATTGGAAAAGTTTTAAAAAATAGAGAAAAACTGACTGACTCTGATAGACCACAACTCGTTGGTATTTTCCCGAAAGACAAAAATAAAACATTCAAAGCTGGAGCATTATTAAATGAAGCAGGCTACTCAAACGGGCATCCACTTGGTTGGGTAACATCGGTTACCTTTTCTCCAGCACTAGGACATTGGATAGCGCTCGGTTTCATAACTGGAGGCCTTGCCTATGTTAAAGACAAAAATATTGTATTATCCGACGAATTGCGTTCAAATTTTCTTGATGTGGAGATCGTTTCTCCCCAAATGTATGATCCAGAGGGCCTAAGATTGCATGGTTAAATCACCTAAAATAAAGCGAGTTAACGCACTTGACTCATATTTCCCAAAAAACAAAAAATTTAATGGTGAAGCCAAAATTGATTTTGAACTTGTTAGAGACTTTAAACTAAATCAAATTGTAACCTGGCCTATTAAAATGAATAACTTAAAAAAATATTTTAAATCCCTTAATGTTAATAGCGATTATTTGAAACCAGGAATAGTATGTCAATATGGCAGTGCTCACGTTGTTCGAGTGGAGCCCTATAAATGGTGGGTTTTAAATGACTATTCCAACGTTTTCGGGGGAATTGATAGGGACTTCGTTATGGATATTGATTTGTCACACAGCTTTGTTCAAATAAAGATAAGTGGAATATTCTCAACACGTGTCCTCACACATTTTGTGCCTGTTGATATACGAGAAAAACAATTTCCAGTTGGTAAATTAATTACAACATCTATTCAGCAAGTAAGTACAAAACTATGGCGAAGCCAAAATCACTGGAAAATCTTTCTTCCAAGAAGTTATTCAGAGTCTATTTGGCAACTGATTTCAGAAGCGGCCGAACAATATGAATTTTAAAAAGAATGATACACTATTCCATTAAAATAAGGCTATTTTCTCTAAAAGTTCCAGATTTATTTTCCTTGGTGCATCTGAAAGACGATTCTTATGCCTCCTTTCCCCTGGGAGCCTTACACCCTCCCCGGGCAAACCACTTATCCGCTCAAAAAACGAATCACAATGTTCTTGCCAATCATCTATTGCGATGATTTCAGGTGACATTGCCAAAAGAAATTGTCCTCCAATCGGAGGCCCTCCGTCTGCGTTGTCTTGGGCCTTTGTTTCATCAGAGAAAGTCTCTCCTGTAAGGCCAGCAGTAAGCAATTCCACCATCATAGATAAACCAGAACCCTTATACCCGCCAAAAGGCAAAAGTACGCCTCCTTTGACAATAGCTGAGGGTTCTATGGTTGGCTGTCCATCACTATCAAGACCAGTTCCCTCTGGTACTTTCTTGCCATCACGTGCTGCGACTTGAACATCTCCCAATGCCATTGCTGCAGTCGCCATATCATACACTACAGGTGTTTTACCTGGACGTGGCCAAGCAAAAGCTATTGGATTTGTTCCAAAAAAGGCCTTATTAGCACCGGCAGGTGCCACTGATGGCATGTAATTCGTACAAGCAATAGCAGCAAGACCTTTTTCAGCAATCGCTTCAACTTCTGGCCATAACGCCGCCATATGAAAACATCTATGAATAGCTGCGATAGCTACACCAGATTTCTGAGCTGCGGTAACAAGTGCTGGAACAGCAACATCATGAGCCGTTGGTGCTAATCCTTGTTTTCCATCCACACGAATAAAGGAAGGTGTAATCTTACTAATGGTTGCCCTAGCATTACCGTTTATTTTACCTGACTTGAGCCCAGTCAAATATGCTGGTAACCTAAATAAACCGTGAGAATGAGAGCCATCTCTCTCTGCGTTTCTTAAAACAGTTGCGAGAATAGAAGCATTGTGCTCATCTGAACCAGCCTCCACCAATTTAGTAAATGCTAAATTATAAATCTCCTCTAATAACATCGCTTTAGTTTTAACCATTAAATATCCTCTAATTTATCAAACTGACTCGGTTTAACTTCGCACATATTTTTAATTAGGGTCAAATAATAGCGTATTCCCGAATATTTCTATATATGTTATTTTTAGAACAAGCGAAGGTTATCAATTTAAGTTATCAGATTTTCAAAAAGGCATCTTAATGGGTTATAGAATTGATGGTTTGCAATATGCAAACTGGTCGGAAAAAATATTCATAGAAATGCTTGATGGCAGACTCGACTGTGTGCATGCAACAATCGCTTATCATGAAAATTTTAGAGAAACAATACTCAACTTAGAAGAATGGAATAGATGGTTTGAGCGTTATCCAGATAGGATAGTGCACGCTCATTATGCTGAGGATATACGCCTTGCTAAGAAAGAAGGAAAAACTGCCATTATCTTTGGTTTCCAAACACCTGCACCAATTGAAGATGATATCAGTCTTTTACAAATATGGCATCAGTTAGGCATTCGAATTATGCAGCTTACTTATAATAATCAGTCTTTATTAGCAACCGGTTGTTATGAAGCTGAAGATAGTGGCATTACTCGCATGGGACGAGAGGTGATAACGGAAATGAACCGTCTTGGAATCCTTATTGACATGAGTCATTCAGCAGAAAAATCTACCCTCCAAGCAATTGAAAAATCATCTAGACCTATAACCATTTCACATGCAAATCCAATTTTTTGGTGTAAAGCAAAACGTAATAAGTCAGATACTGTCATAAAAGCTTTAGCTAATTCTGGCGGTATGCTAGGTTTCTCCATTTATCCGCACCATCTGAAAAATGGAAGTAACTGCACATTACAAGAGTTCTGTGAGATGATTGCTAAGACTGCCGATTTAATAGGAGGAACCTCCTCTCTTGGAATTGGCAGTGATCTATGTCAGGACCACCCTGACTCAATTGTTGAATGGATGCGAAATGGCCGTTGGACAAAAACGATTGACTTCGGTGAAGGTTCTGCAGAGAAAGCTGGTTTTCCAATGCAGCCTTATTGGTTTAGAAAGAACTCGGATTTTTTCAATATAGAACAAGGATTGCAAAAAACTGGGTTTTCCAAACGAGAGATAGATGGCATATTAGGCGATAATTGGTACAAATTTTACAAGGAAGAATTTGGACACTAAGTATGAGTAAACAAAAGTTCAAAACATTAGAAAAATGTGAGCTAACAGAGAATTTCATGGATCAGCTAAGACCCCCGAGTCTTGTTATGAGATTGGAAAGGCTTGGTAGTTTTTTTCCAACACGTCTATCATTTATGCGTGTTTTGATTCGCCAACTTTCAAAAGAAGGTTCATCTCTTTATGTCACAAATTGGTCATTAAATGAGAAAGGCTTTGGAAAAGCTGTTTTAACTATTAAGCTTAATGGACTACCTTATTCACTCATAGCTTACACACAACCACTATCTGATGAAGACCGAACCGACCGTGTAATTGCTGAAGCGTGGGATAGTACTTATGTTTTATTTGATGGCATTCCTTCCGAAGAAGACCTAGTTAGACTAGAAAATCAAGTGCCAAAGCAAGAGGCAGGTAGATATTCAGAAAAAGAATTAGTTCTAAGTAGAGCCAACAAATCCGTTAGGCTATTTCAACATGTTGTTGATAATCTGGCAAAAGGAATTCAGCCAGAACAAAAGCTTGTCGAGTCAACTGGTTACCTAATGAGAACAACGGCTGTTTACGGAAATGGTAAGTTTGGCATTGCAGATAGAGAAAAAGTTATTAACAGAGGAAGTCTTTCTGGTCCTTTCCAGATTGAGATGCTAGCGGTATACCTCATAAGAGAATTTACTCATAAGCTTGTAGAACATATTGCTAGATGCAAATCTCCCAAAACTGCAATTGAGCTTTCAGCTACAAATAAAAGATATCTGGGAATTGGTAATTCGACTGGTCTTGGTATGGCACCTTTTCTGGTAAGCCACCCCGTATTGATAAATAATTGGATTTTAGCCAGAGAGACAGCAATAGCTAAAATGCGAGGAAAACGTGCTATTACCACCCGCCAGAAAAAAGATTTGGTCAATTTATTCGATAGGGCAAACGCCCATTTAGAACAATGGCAAACGGCAGATGCCATTCAGGCCAAACGCATATCTATTCTTCGAAAGGAATGGAAAATTCTAAGAACCAAAATCAATCTTTATATTGATAATATTTATCCTATCAATAACCTTATCAATCAAACCAGCGAATTGTCGCTTGAAACACAGGAGCTTATGATTGCCCTTGTAATTGAACTTGGGGGTGATGAAATTGACGATTTATCACATTGTATGAATAGCGATACCGAACCCCGTCTTCGACCAGATATGCCATTAAAACTGCTTAAAGATATAATAAAGAATCAGTTTGATTGGGCACTTAAAATCGATTTTTCTAACCCTGACGAAGATTTTCATTTTTGGTATACATCTGAAGCTAAGCTTGAACCCAGACTGGGCATAAGACGAACAGAAGAAGGTGCGGAAAAAGAACAGCCTCTAGATATAGCAAAGAGAGTTCAAAAACTTGAAAAAGCATTAAGAGAACATGATGAAAATGAAATAACTGCTATTTTCATTATGAAACATCCAGAATTTCGTTATATTGTTAGGAGAATACAAACCGCTTTATGGGCACCTTTTAGCGAGATACAAAATAATTTAATTGGTAAGAATTGCCGTCCAATTGACATGCTTAGATGCAAGTTATCTTTTTTTGGTGCAGCGAAATTTGATCCAAAGTCAGACAGATGGACACGTATAACATTATATCAGGGTGCTCCAACAGCGTCTGAATTAGATAACTCAAATGCTGATGATTGGTGGCTCCCAATCCTTCAGTAATTATGCATAGATCATTCTCCGAAACAAAATTTTTATGTTATAAGGCGTGCGTCGGTGCAGGCATAGATGTCGGCCGTGCTGAAGATATAGCATCTAGCGCCGTAAGAATTGGTGCATATCAAAGTGAAATTTTTGATTTTCTTCCAAATTTAATTCGAACAACTAAAGCTCAGCCTCATATTTTAGACGTATCCCGGAAAGTTGCGGACTTTGGAGATGTCTCAGTTATTAACGATGGTCCATTCTTTGTAGATTTTTTACAATCAAATTTATATAGACAGATCAATATCCGGCGTATCGATAGCGTTTTACTTCTTGTTGGATTCTGCCTACATTTAGCCCCTGAATTAAGCTTATCATTAAGCCTCAATAAAAAGGTGGTTGCAAGGTTTTTTGAATATTCATTAGCGGCCGATGGAGAATCCCTCATTAGCAACAAAGCTGACTATGTAACATTAAAGATAACAGATAAAATCCATGATAATTTAGCTGAATTAGAACCATCTGTTTCCTTATTCATAAACGATAAAATTTGGAGAGAAATCGAAGACCTTGCAGCCAATACCTACGTCCAAGAAACAGAACAATCACGACTAACGGGGGCAGGTGCTGGCCTTACAGACAACGATTGAATTAGACGGTTTGGCTAAATGAAAACGAATTAATTAGTAGAGAGAAAAATATGAGATTTGGGATATTAGGAGATGCAAAAATTTCAAGAAATCAGATAATACCTGCTATGCAGGAGAATGGATTTTCTTTTGTGCATCTCGGTACACGCGAACCAAAAAGGCCAAGTCTTGAACATTACGGCTTTTCAAAGATTGGACGGTATGATGACGTACTCTCAAATCCAGAAGTAGAAGCTGTTTACATACCACTTCCAAATCATTTACACGCTGAATGGAGCATAAAAGCTTTAAATGCGGGAAAGCATGTTCTTTGTGAAAAACCGATGGCATTAACATTATCAGAGATAGACGCTGTAGAAAAAGCAGCCAATTTAAGCAATTGTTATTTTCAAGAGGCATTCATGATACGTTCTCATCCTCAATGGGAGTGGCTAAAAAAAATTGAAATTGGAGATGCTTTACATGTTTCAGCTATTTTCTCGTACCCTCCAAGGCCAGACGGAGACATAAGAAACTTTGCAAGAATGGGTGGTGGGCCAGTATGGGATATTGCTTGCTACACAGCACTCGCAGGAATTTTGATATTTGAAAGTGCGCCCCAACTACTATTTTGTAACCTACAGATGGATCCTAATCTTGATGTAGAAAAAGATATGAATGCGTTATTAGATTTTGGACATGGGAAAAGACTCTATATGCATGTTTCAAGCGCCATGGGTTTGTCACAATGTGTTCATGTGACTGCTCAACATGGATGGGCAAGACTAGATGCGCCCTTTAATCCAAGCCAAAGAGCGACCGCAAGTTGGTCATTAGGAAACATTGGGGAGGGAACAAAAAAAATATTCGAACCATGTAACCAGTATGCATCTATGTTAAAAAATTTCAAAGAATCGTGTGTTAAAAATGCAAAACCTTGTTTTAAACAAAGCAAGCAAATAATATCTCTTTTAAACCAAATTTTAGACTTTAGAAACTCAGTTATTTAAAGAACTGATATTTTACTCTGCTGCCATTTTTTCTCCATCGACGAGCTCAAGTATATATTCTGGGGTAACAGGGTATTTTGCAATATAGGCATCAAACGGCGTTAAAGCATCTTCAATAGCATTGATCATAGCTCCAATAGCAGGTATAGTTCCTCCCTCTCCTGCGCCCTTTAATCCCATTGGATTTGCAGGAGACGGTGTTTCAATATGCGCCACATGAATTTCCGGCATTTCAGACGCTAAGGGCAAAAGATAGTCCCCATAATTAGTAGTCATCGGGTTACCAGAGTCATCATATACCATTTGCTCAAACATAGCATTACCTATACCATGGACCACTCCACCAATAATCTGACCGTCTACGATCATTGGATTTAATATTCTACCACAATCATGAACTACATAATAATCAAGAATTTTAATTCCACCAGTCACAACATCTACTTCTACTTTTGCAATATTAGCACCGCTAGAATGAGGCATGTAGTCAGTGGTTTGATATGACACTGCCTCCAAACCAGCCGTTTCAAAACCCTCTGGAAGCTTGCCAGCGACTGCTGGTGATAATTGCAATGCCAGATCAGCAAGTGTAATGAATTGATTGGAATCAGAACGAGCTCGTACTGCGCCATCTGACAACTCCAACTCATCCTCTGGCTTTTCAAGCAAAATAGATGCTAGTTTTAAAGCTTTGTTTTTAACCTGAATCGCAGCATCATTTGCAGATATACCAACATTTACCCCGGTTCTACTTCCAATAGCTCCAATTCCATGGGGAAATTTTCCAGTATCTCCTGCCTCAACACGTATTTTGCTAATATCTATGTCAAGATTTTCGGCAATAACTTGTGCAATCACTGTCGCGTGTCCCTGACCTTGGCTGGTAGCACCTGTCGATGCGATGATATTTCCAGTTACATCAACGCGCACATTTACACCCTCGTAAGGCCCCATTCCAGTATCTTCAATAAAGCAAGCTAAACCAATCCCTAAATATTTACCTCTTGCTCTAGCCTCTTGTTGTTCTTTACGGAAGCCATCATAATCTGCCATTTCCTTTACCATAGCTAACATTCCAGTATAGTCCCCGCTATCATAAGTCATCATAGAACCATTCCTATGTTTGGATCCTGGCTGATAAGGAAAATCCTCGTTTTTAACTAAATTAATTTGCCTCATTTCTGCAGGGTCAATGCTTAAATGACGAGCCACAGCATCTATCACGCGGTCCATGGCGTAAGCAGCATTTGGCCTTCCTGCACCTCTTACAGGACTTGTAGAGACTGTATTTGTGTAAACAGCATCGAGAGTAACATGAAGGTTTTTAATTTTATATGGACCTGGTAAAGGCATTAATGTGGTAGCCGAGAGCAATAAACCATAATTCAAAAAAGCACCACTATCGAGAGTTACATGCCCTTTTAAAGCGGTTATTTCCCCATTTTTTTTAAAAGCGACCTCTAACTTCCAAATTTGGTCTCTTTGCTGATTAGTTGATATAAAATGTTCTCTTCTATCTTCTGTCCATTTAACAGGTTTTCTTAACTCTTTTGACGCAATTGCAATAAGCGCCTCCTCGGGATAGTATCCAGCTTTTGGACCAAAACCGCCTCCAACATCTGGGGCTATCACCCTTATTGAGCTTTCTGGACAACCCAACTGTCTAGAAACCATTCTTCGCACTAAATATGGACATTGAGTAGAGGAGTATAAAGTTAATTCTCCCAATTGCTGTTGCCAATCACCAAGAACACCTCTGCATTCCATGGAGTGACATCCCCCTCGGTGTTGTTTAAAACTTAACTCTATTGAATCTTCGCATTCTTCAAATGCAGTTTCCACGTCACCGAATTTTGTTTCTATAGATGCGGCAATGTTGTCTTTCAATGAACTGTGCGTCAATTGACTATCTGATTTTGCTGCCTTTATTACGTCTACAACCGGCGTCAAGGGTGTATATTCTACTTGTATTAATTCACAAGCATCCTCAGCTACATGACGCGTGTTTGCAATCACCATAGCTATAGCTTGTCCTACGTGCGCTACCTCGTCGTTTGCTAGAAGTTCAGGACACATACTTTGTTTGATTATGGGAGCCGGATAAGTTTCAAGTTGTGTTTTACTTACAAGAGAGGATGGAAGGGTGTCATAAGTGAATACCGCTTGTACTCCATCTAATGTCCGCGCAGCTTCTGTGTCTGTTATTGAGATTTTTGCGTGAGCCATTGATGAACGCAAAAATGCAGCATAACCCATATTAGGCAGCTGAATATCATCAAGGTATTTTCCCTCTCCACGAATTAAATTATCATCCTCAACTCTATGAACACGCGCTCCGATTTGTCTAACACCCATTTTTTTAATTCCTATCTTTAGCCATTTTTGATGCTGCCTCTTTGGCAGCTAAGACAATACCTTGATAACCAGTGCATCGGCATATATTACCTGATATTGCTTCTCTAATTTCTTCTTCATTTCTTTCAGGATTTTCCGTTAAGAATGCATATAGTGAAGTAATCATTCCAGCAGTACAGAAACCACATTGTAACGCATGATTATTACGAAAAGCCTCCTGCAGAGGATGCAAACTCCCATCCTCCTTTGCTATTCCTTCTATCGTTATAACTTCACAATTATCAGCTTGAACCGCCAGCATAAGACAAGACCGCACTGCATCTCCATCAACAATCACCGTACAAGCACCACAAACACCATGCTCGCATCCAAGATGTGTTCCAGTAAGTCCTGCCGCTTGACGAAGAAAATCTCCCAAATGAGTTCTGGTTTCCACTTTACCTGAGACTTGTTTGCCATTTACATGCATTCGAACATCTTGTTCTTGCATTTAACATCTCCCTATTTACAAAGAATTTGCCCTACTTGCTGCCTGCTCGATTGAACGTACGAGCAATCCCTTAAGCAATTTTTGTCTATATGAACCTGTAACAAGGCTATCATCTATATAATTTATTTGGTCTAGCGGGCCTATTATTTGCTTTTTTACTTCTTCTATATCATATTTCGAACCACGCAATACGTCCTCACATTCGATAAACCTTCTAGGAACATCTTCAACACCGCCTATAGATATTGCGATTTCGCTTATCACCCCATCCTGGAGTTTTAAAAGACAACCTACCGCAGCAATAGCAAAATCGCCGTGTCTTCGTGCAAATTCTTGAAAGCCATAACCATATGGCATACCCCAGGGCTTTATTAAGATTTTGGTAAGTAATTCTTCTGGTGCAATTGATGGCATCATGTAGGCAAGTGCCCATTCTTTCATTGGAATAATACGAGTTGCAGATTTCGATGCGACTTCTAATTCTGCATCATACAACAAGGCTATCATCGGCAACTCTGATGCAGGGTCTAAGTGACACAAACTGCCACCAATTGTTCCTCGTGACTGGGTTTGAAAATGACCAACCCATTTTAGTGCTTCCTGCATTATTGGCAAATGCTGTTTTATAATGGAGTGAGTGCCAAGCGTTTTTTGACGTGTTAAAGCACCAATCTCAACATTGTCATTAAAAGAAATCGTTGCAAGCTCTTCAATTTCATTTACATCTATGACAGCCTCGGGCTGAACAAAGCGCATATTCAACATTGGCATTAAAGATTGTCCACCAGCAAGGATTTTTACCTCCTCCTCGCTCTCAAGTAAACTTAGAGCGTCTTCAAGTGAAATTGGTTTATGATAACTGAATGCAGATGCCTTCATACTTTTTCCCTAACAACGAATAATAATTGTTTTTAGCTTTTATTTTTAACTTTATCGATAATTTTGTCTATATTTTTTTTATCTTCAACAATGTTCTTTTCACAGAGGTGCTCCAAGAGATAATATGGTATCCTTGGTTTAAAAAAACACTACCTATTATTTTAGAAATGAAAAAAAAATGACAGAAGTAGCTAAAGGCATTTTGTTCTCAATATTGACCGTGTTATTTGGTGTATTAACAAGCATGCTCGTGAAAATACTTGCGCAAGATTTACATATAATAAGTATTTTAATTTTCCGTTTTTGGTTTGCTCTGCCTATTTTAGTCCTTTCTGCTTTTTTAATTCATAAATACAAATTATTCTCTGTGCAAAATAAGGTTGCTATGGGTCTAAGAGTAATCTTAGGACTTAGCAGTATAACTTTTGTTTTTTTAGCTCTGCAAAATATTTCTCTTGGATTGGCAACAGCTCTCTTTCAGAGTTCAATTATTTTCGTAACTCTTTTTTCTCCATTATTTTTAGGTGAAAAAATTGGAATTTATAGATGGTCAGCGGTAATCATAGGGATGATTGGAGTGCTTCTGATAACGAATCCATTTTCTAGCGAATTAAGTCTTGGAGTAATATATGGGGTTGCAGCCGCTTTGACAGGGGCTGCTCTATCTATAATTCTCCGTAAACTTGGTAAAAGTGACTCTCCATTTACAGTAACATTGATACATAATTTTGCGGGTGCCTTTATAGTTTCATTAGCTGGAGCCATAATTTTTCCGTCAAAATTAGTTTTCACTCATGACATAAACATATGGCATTTATTAGTAATTCTTGGACTTCTTGCATCATTCCTTCAACTTTCCGTAACCTTTGCATATAAATATGCCGATGCTGTGGTTGTTACTACCCTTCGTTATCTACAACTCCCAGTCGCTGGGCTTGTTGGATTTTTATATTTTTCTGAATTACCAACATCTCTTGAGCTTTTGGGGGCGTGTGCTATCTTCATAAGTAGTATGGTAATTGTGTGGCGAGAGTTTGTAAGACAAACAAAGAGTAATACCGAAGAGGAAAAATTATCAATATAAATAAATGATTAAAAATATTTTAACAAAATAAGATTTATTCAAACCTAATCTATATATTTTTCTTAATCTGTTTGATCAAATTATTTCTACCTTTCCCCATTTACTTTAGAGAAAAACTTAGAATATTATCCTAACGTTCTTCTCTCAGTATATCCTATTAGCCAAATTTTTATGTGGATATGATCTGCTCAACATCCTCAAGGATATGCACATGAAGTTTTTCGGCAATGATATATTTACAGAAATATATAAAATTATATTTACCCTAATAATAGCTTTCATAAGCGCTAACCTATTTCAGTTGTTAAATGTACCTGCACCTTATTTTCTCGGAAGTCTTATGGGGGTATTTTTAACTGGAGCAAGTGTCCCTAGAGTGCGACCATTGCTAATAATCGCAAATTGGTTTTATCTACCAGTGATAATTGGAATATCAGTAATGATTGGAACTAATTTCACTCCAGACATTCTCAAAACTGCTCAACAATGGACATTTTCTGTAATCATTATGCTTATTGCAACATTGCTTGTGACTTTTATTACTTTTCAATTTTTGACTAGAGTTAAACTTTATGAACCTAAACAAGCTTTCCTGTGCAGCATTCCTGGCGGTCAAGCAGAAGCTGTAGTTATGGCGCGGGAGATAGTTGAAAAAGACTATGTAGTAGCTCTTTTTCATCTATTGAGGGTGGCGATCGTATTTATCAGCACCCCATTTCTCTTAGCATTCTTCGGAGGAAATCTAGCTATCAAAAAATCTAATGACATATTGTATGAAATGCCAAATTTAGTTGATCTTTCCCTAACACAAATCGTCATTTTCTTACTTTTATGTTTTGGTGGTTATTGGATAGGAAAATTGATAAGAATTCCAATACCCCATTTATTAGGCCCCATACTTTTAAGTAGCATTTTACATTTTGTCGGTATAATCGAACTACCCAGAGTTTCTGAATTAATAATAATTGCACAAATGACTATAGGAGCATCAGTCGGAGCAAGACTAGCACAAATTTCACTGTTTGAGCTTAGAACAACTTTAGTTGATGCTTGTTTGACCTCCGGATTAATTTTAATTACATACTTGATTATGACGATTTTTATCGTATTCGCATTAGACGTTAATTTTCTATCGATTTGGCTTGCTTTTGTTCCAGGTGGTTTATATGAGGCTACTATTTTAGCTCTAATTTTTGGCTATGATGTAGCTTTTGTGGCGTTCCACCACTTAGTGAGAGTACTTTTTATATTTTTTTCTATGCCAATATTTATTACTAAATTTAAAAATAGAAAATAATTTCTGTAAAAAAATATAAGCAAACGAGTTTACGATTCATTTATCAAAAACTGCTACCTATAAATCTTTAGTATGAGGCAAAAAAAAACGCCAGATACTAGAAAATATCTGACGCTTTTCTGAATAAATTAAACCTACAATGCTTCTAAATTTACTGCAGATGTTTTTCCATTCTGACCAGTTTC
>CACNQE010000018.1 GCA_902622515.1 uncultured SAR116 cluster alpha proteobacterium | reverse complement strand
AAGCCTTTGATCATCGTATTTTAGATCAGTCAACAAGTGAGATTGTAAATACAGCAAAGCGCACGGGTGCAAACGTTCGTGGACCTATTCCTTTGCCAACAGATATGCGTCGGTTTACTGTGCTTCGTTCTCCTCATATCGATAAAAAAAGTCGTGAGCAGTTCGAAATGCGCACACATAAACGATTGTTAGATATTATTGACCCAACACCACAGACAGTTGATGCGCTTATGAAATTGGATTTAGCTGCTGGTGTAGATGTAGAAATTAAGCTTTAAAGCAAAGGTGAGGTAACAGCGTTATGCGTAGCGGTGTGATAGCAAAAAAAATAGGTATGACTCGTATATTTAACGAGGGCGGCCAGCATATTCCAGTTACAGTTCTGCAAATGGATACAGTACAGGTTGTTGGGGTTCGGAACCAAGAACGAGATGGTTACACAGCTGTTCAATTAGGTGCCGGTTCGGTCAAGGTTAAGAATGTATCAGCGGCGATGAGGGGTCATTTTGCGAAGGCGTCAGTATTACCAAAACGCAAAATCGCAGAATTTAGAGTTTCGGGAGATGCAATGTTAGATGTTGGCGCTACATTAGTGCCTAGCCATTTCGTGCCTGGTCAAATTATAGATGTTGTCGGAACCTCCCATGGAAAGGGATTTGCGGGGGCAATGAAACGACACAATTTTGGTGGTTTGCGCGCCTCTCATGGTGTGTCACTTTCACACCGCTCACACGGTTCTACCGGTCAGTGTCAAGACCCTGGCAAGGTATTTAAGGGTAAAAAAATGGCAGGGCATTTAGGTGCCCAAAGAGTAACAATACAAAATCTGGAAATTGTCACCGTTGATGATGAAAGTGGGGTAATTTTGGTTCAAGGATCAGTGCCAGGTCCAAAGAATGGATGGATATTAATAACAGATGCAGTCAAGAAAATTCGTCCTGATTCAGCGCCATTTCCCGCCGGTCTTCTAGTTGAAAGTTCTAACTTTCAAAATGCAGATGAAACAATAATTTCTGACGATGAAAGTGAAATGCAAACTACAACTAAATCTCCTGAATCAGAAGCAGCAAAAGATGATATGAGCGAACAGTTTAATGAGACTGAAATGCCGGCTGATGCAGGTGCTGAAAATGAAAGTGCAAGTGATGAAAGTTGAATTAAAATCAATCGTCAATAAAAAAACAGGCAATATAGAGTTGGCAGATAGCGTTTTTGGCATAGTTCCTCGGGAAGATATCATAGCCAGAGTTATAAAATGGCAATTAGCAAAACGCCGTGCAGGAACGCATAAAGTTAAATCGCGCTCCGAAATAGCTAAGACAGGGGCTAAAATGTTTCGACAAAAAGGAACTGGTAGGGCTCGACACGGATCGGGGTCAGTCGTTCAGTTTAGAGGCGGTGGGGTAGTGCATGGACCGGTCGTGAGAGATCATGGACATGACCTTCCTAAAAAGGTACGTAAATTAGGACTTTGCTCTGTTTTATCTGCTAAGGCTGCTTCTGGTAAATTATTAATTCTTGATAAGCTGCAATCTGACGGGAAAACTGCCTCACTTAGAGCAAAATTATATGCTTTAGGAGTATCAAACGCATTAATCATCGGAGATGAGAAGTTAGACAATCAGTTTGCACAAGCCGCTGCTAATATTCCACTTGTTGATGTTCTGCCATCTCAGGGTATTAATGTATATGATGCGGTTCGCCGTGACATGTTAGTGATGACTAAAGAAGCGGTAAATTTTGTTGAGGAGCGTTTAAAATGAGCATTCGCCCCAAAAAGCCAATAGATACAAGGGTTAGCCAAGCAAAGGCATACGATACAATAGTTCGTCCCGTAATAACCGAAAAAGCAACAATGTCGAGTGAGAACGGACACATATCCTTTGTTGTTCGCAATGATGCTACCAAGCCAGAAATTAAGGCTGCGGTAGAAATGTTATTTGATGTAAAGGTTGTTACAGTTAATACGTTGATTACTAAAGGTAAAATAAAAATGTTCCGAGGTCGCAAAGGGCGTCGTAGTGATGTAAAAAAAGCAATCGTTACCTTGGCTGAAGGCCAATCTATTGAAATAATGGGAGCATAAGATATGGCGTTAAAGAAGTTTAACCCCATCACCCCTGGCCAGCGCGGCTTAGTAATAGTTGACAGGTCTAAGTTGTATAAAGGAGACCCTGTAAAAAAACTAACGCAAGGTTTGCACAAGACAGGTGGTCGAAATAACTCAGGGCATGTCACCTCGTGGCATCGTGGGGGCGGCCACAAGCGCAAGTATCGTATAATCGATTTTAAGCGTCGTAAATTCGACATCAAAGGTACAGTTGAACGAATAGAATATGATCCAAATAGAACTGCATTTATTGCACTCGTAAAATATGAAGATGGCGAGCAGTCATACATTTTAGCTCCACAAAGACTATCACCTGGTGATATAGTTGAGGCTGGACCGAAAGCTGATATTAAACCAGGAAATGCGCTTCCCATTTCGAATATCCCAGTTGGAACACTAATTCATAATATTGAGTTAAAACCTGGGAAAGGGGGACAACTTGCTCGATCTGCTGGAACCTATGTTCAATTAGTTGGACGAGATAGAGGATACGCTATTTTGCGTCTTACATCCGGTGAGGTTCGTCTGGTGAGGTCCGAATGCATGGCATCTATTGGAGCTGTATCAAACCCAGATCAGCAAAATATAAAAATTGGAAAAGCTGGACGAAATAGATGGCTTGGAAAAAGACCACATGTGCGCGGGGTGGTTATGAACCCAGTTGACCACCCTCATGGTGGTGGTGAAGGCAGGACTTCTGGTGGCCGTCATCCCGTTACGCCTTGGGGAAAACCAACAAAAGGAAAGCGCACTCGTAATAACAAAAAAACAGACCGCTTGATTGTGCGGCGACGTAAACCTTAAGGGAGCATATCACCTATGGCACGCTCAGTTTGGAAAGGCCCGTTTGTTGATGGGTATTTATTGAAAAAAGCAGAAAAAGCAGCTGCTTCACAGCGTAATGATGTTGTCAAGATTTGGTCACGCAGGTCTACGATATTACCACAATTTGTTGGCATTACATTTGGTGTTTACAACGGTAAGAAATTTATTCCTGTTTCTGTCTCAGAAGACATGGTCGGCCACAAATTTGGCGAGTTTGCGCCTACACGCACCTATTATGGTCACGCAGCTGATAAAAAATCTAAGAGGTAATATTTGTTATGGGAAAGAAATCAATGCCACGCCCTGTTGCAGATAATGAGGCAAGAGCCGTGGTAAAAAATATTCGGATAAGTCCTCAAAAACTGAATTTAGTTGCCACCATGATTAGGAAAATGGATGTCAGTAAAGCACTTGCAGCGCTGGAATTTTCTAGGCGTAGAATATCAAATGATGTTAAAAAAGCACTCGAATCAGCAATCGCAAACGCGGAAAATAATCATTCTTTAGATGTAGATAGGTTAGTTGTAAAAGAGGCTTATGTTGGCAAGTCGATTGTAATGAAAAGATTCCGCGCTAGAGCAAGGGGCCGCGGTTCCCGTATTTTAAAGCCATTATCACATTTAACTATTGTGGTCAGTGAGAAAGAGGAGCAGGCGTAATGGGCCAAAAGATCAAGCCTATCGGACTTAGAGTTGGCATTAACCGCACGTGGGATTCACGTTGGTTTGCAGGAAGAACCTATGGAGAATTGCTCCATAAAGACATTGAACTCCGTTCTCATCTGATGAAGCGATTAAAACCTGCTGGTATTAGCAAGGTAGTTATAGAGAGGCCTGCAGGTCGTGCTAGAATAACAATCTATGCGGGTCGTCCTGGCTTAATTATTGGAAAAAAAGGTCAAGACATAGAAAATCTTCGTCTTGATCTTGCCAAGCGAGTTGGCTCAGACGTTAGTCTTAATATTGTCGAAGTTCGCAAACCTGAGATAGATGCAAAATTGGTTGCAGAAAATATAGCACAGCAGTTAGAAAGACGTGTTGGTTTCAGGCGTGCTATGAAGCGGGCTGTTCAATCTGCAATGAGACTTGGTGCGTTGGGGGTAAGAATCAATTGCTCTGGCCGTCTTGGGGGTGCAGAAATTGCACGTACAGAGTGGTATCGCGAGGGTAGAGTTCCATTACATACTTTACGTGCAGAAGTTGATTATGCAGAGGCCACTGCGTTTACCACCTACGGTGCAAACGGAATAAAAGTATGGATCTTTAAAGGTGAAGTAATGACGCATGACCCAATGGCACAAGATAAACGACTTGCAGAGCAGACCTCAAGCGCTGCTCCTCGAAATAACGTTTGATAGAGGAGATTGAAAGATGCTTTCGCCCAAACGAACAAAATTTCGAAAGGCTCATAAAGGTCGCATTCATGGAAACTCAAAAGGAGGAACACAGCTTAATTTCGGTTCTTACGGATTAAAGGCGGTATCTCCCGAAAGAATTACAGCTCGTCAAATCGAAGCTGCGCGCCGTGCAATAACTCGTCATTTGCGTCGTGCTGGACGCGTATGGATAAGAATTTTTCCTGATGTACCAGTTTCAAGTAAGCCTGCAGAGGTAAGAATGGGTAAAGGAAAGGGATCGCCAGAATTTTGGGTGGCCCGTGTAGCACCAGGCAGGATTCTGTTTGAAATAGATGGTGTTTCTTGGGATTTAGCGAACGAAGCATTAAAGTTGGCATCCGCTAAACTGCCAATAAATACAAGAATAGTCCGAAGATTAGGTGACTCAGGATAATAGTGGAGATTCGAGATGGCAACAGTAAAAGCTTCTGAAATGCGAGCACAAACAAGTGATGAATTAAAGACAAATTTAGTTTCATTAAAAAAGGAACAGTTTAATCTAAGATTTAAAGTCGCTTCTGGTGAAAACGAAAATTCTTCCAGGATTCGTATAATAAGGCGCGAAATAGCGCGGTTAAAGACAGTACTTTCAGAAAAAATTGTGACAACCAGCAAAGAGACAGGAAAATAAGACTATGCCAAAACGTGTTTTACAAGGTGTTGTCGTTAGCAACAAAGGGAATAAAACAGTTGTTGTTCAGGTTGAGCGTAGACTGATGCATCCAGTATACAAAAAATTTATCACAACATCAAAAAAGTATGCTGCTCATGATGGAGAAAATCGGTTGCAGGAGGGTGACTCAGTAAAAATCCGAGAATGTCAGCCTGTGTCGAAGAGAAAGTTCTTTGAGGTGATTTATGATGAAGCGGCAAAGGGCTAGATAGGGAAAATCGCAATGATACAGATGCAGTCAAATTTAGAAGTCGCTGACAACTCAGGTGCTCGAAGAGTCCAATGTATTAAAGTTCTTGGAGGGTCTGGAAGAAGGTCAGCTGGTGTTGGCGACGTTATTGTAGTTTCAGTTAAAGAGGCAATTCCAAGAGGACGTGTCAAAAAGGGTGACGTTTATAGAGCTGTTATAGTACGTACGGCTAAAGAAGTTAGACGTGATGATGGAACAGCTATTCGTTTTGATAGAAATGCAGCGGTTCTTTTAAATAAGCAAAACGAGCCTATTGGAACACGTATTTTCGGACCTGTAACACGTGAGTTGAGGTCACGTAACTTTATGAAAATAGTTTCATTAGCTCCTGAGGTATTATAATGCAGCCAAAGTTAAAAATAAAAAAAGGTGATGAGGTAATTATTGTTACAGGGAAAGATAAAGGAAAAAAAGGAACGGTCATTGAAGTGTTGCCGATGGAGTCTCGTGTTAAAGTACAAGGAGTCAATTTGGTGAAACGTCATCGACGTCCAACTCAAACTTCACCAGGCGGGATAGATAGTGTTGAGGCATCAGTGCATATTTCGAACGTGGCGCACGTTGATCCTGACTCTGGAAAAGCAACAAGGGTTGGATATCGTTTTGAGGAAGGTAATAAAGTTAGAGTAGCAAAAGCCTCAGGTAAGGTTATAAGCTAAAATAGAGGAAGTTTAGATGAAAACGCGTTTGGAAGAATATTATCGAACGGCTGTTCGCCCGGAACTTGTAGCTAAATTTGGTTATACTAATGAGTTTCAGGTGCCGAGGATAGAAAAGGTAATTATAAATATGGGTGTTGGTGGAGCAGTACGAGACTCTAAGAAAGTCGAATTTGCCGTGAAGGATATGATGGCAATTGCTGGCCAAAAACCAATAATCACAAAAGCGAAAAAAGCAAATGCAGCATTTAAACTTCGTGAAGGCATGGCGATCGGATGCAAAGTAACGTTGCGCAAAGAGAAAATGTTTGAATTTCTTGATAGGTTAGTAAACATTGCATTGCCCCGGGTTCGTGACTTTCGTGGCTTAAATAATAAAAGTTTTGATGGAAGTGGAAATTATGCCCTTGGTATAAAAGAGCAGATCGTTTTTCCAGAAATCGAGTATGACAAAGTGGATGAAATCCGTGGAATGGATATCATCGTGGTAACAACAGCGAAAACAGACGATGAAGCGCGTGAACTACTTCGTGGTATTCAGTTCCCGTTTGGCACCGCTTAACTCATTCATAAAAAGGAATGCTTCAATGGCAAAGAAAAGTTCAATAGAAAAAAACAAACGCAGAATGAGAATCGTAGCCTCGAAAGGGGGGCGTCGTGAAGCCTTGCGAAATATTATTAAGAATAAAAATCTTCCATTAGAAGAGCGGTTCGCGGCTTCTTTAAAAATGTCGGAAGAACCAAGAGACAGCTCACCAAGCCGCGTGCGAAACAGATGTGAAATAACAGGCCGTCCTCGCGGTTATTATCGCAAATTAAAAATGTCACGTATTGCTTTACGGGACCTGGCTTCATTTGGTCAAATCCCAGGTATAGTAAAGTCTAGTTGGTAGAAAGGGAGAGATTAAAAATGTCTATGAGCGATCCTCTCGGAGATATGATTACACGAATTCGCAACGGACAGACTGCACGTAAATCTGTTGTATCTAGTCCTTCATCAAAATTACGAAAGAATGTTCTTGAAGTTTTAAAACGCGAGGGATTTATTCGTGATTACAGCAATTCTCAAGTAAGTCCCGGTATCTCTAAGCTTAGCATCGAGCTTAAATACCATGAGGGTTCGCCTGTTATATCTGAAATTGTGCGTGTGTCTCGTCCTGGAAGACGCGTGTATTCAGGCATAAAAGACTTGCGGCGTGTATACAATGGTCTTGGTATTTCAATTTTATCAACACCTAATGGAGTTTTATCTGACAATGAAGCTAGGGTGGCTAATGTTGGTGGTGAAGTTTTATGTCAGGTATTTTAGAGGAGAGTTGAATGTCAAGAGTAGGCAATGCGCCCGTATCTATCCCAGATGGTGTTACCTTAACAATAGATGCTGACGTGATTAACGTTAAAGGTTCTAACGGAGAGCTTCAGAAAAAAATTCCTTCATCGGTTGGCGTATCAATTGATGATAAATTAGTTAAATTCTCTTTAAAAGGGTCTGATAATCAAAGTCGGTCTCATTGGGGAACAACAAGAGCACACGTAGCTAATATGGTAAAGGGAGTTTCAACTGGCTTTACAAAAAATTTAGAGATTAACGGTGTTGGATATCGTGCTGCTATGCAAGGTAACAAGCTTCAGTTGAATCTAGGTTTTAGCCATCCAGTCGAAATGCTTGTGCCTGAGGGTATAAAAGTCTCTGTCGAAGGTAACACCAAAATTGCTGTGACTGGTGCGGATAAAGAGTTAATTGGAATGTTCGCTGCTGAAATTAGGTCGAAACGCCCACCTGAACCTTTTAAAGGTAAGGGTGTCAAATATGCTGAAGAATATATTGTTCGCAAAGAAGGCAAGAAGAAATAAAAGGAATTTATAGATGTTAACAACAAATGAAATGTTTGAAAGACGACGCAATCGTACCAGAGCAATTCTTAAAAAAACAGGTCAGGGTCGCCCTCGTTTATCGGTGCATCGCTCATCAAAGCATATTAGAGCTCAAATTATTGATGACCAAAAGGGAATTACAATAGTAACAGCGTCCACTTTAGAACCAGACTTTAGGAAACAGGGTAAGACTGGTGCAGACTCTAGCGCGGCAAGTTTTGTTGGGAAGCAATTAGCTGAACGTGCAAAGAAAAGTGGCATTAAAAAAGTGGTATTTGATCGCGGGGGTTTTATGTTTCATGGTAGAGTTAAAGCACTCGCAGATGCAGCCCGCGAAGCTGGGCTAGAGTTTTAAGGAGTAGAAGTTTATGGCGAGAAATAACGATAGAAGTGCTGAATCAACTGTCCGAGATGAACCTGAACTTATTGAAAAATTAGTTGGTATTAATCGTGTTGCTAAAGTTGTGAAAGGTGGCCGTAGATTTGGGTTTGCAGCATTAGTTGTAGTCGGAGACGGGCGAGGCAAATCTGGGTTTGGTACTGGCAAAGCAAAAGAGGTACCTGAGGCTATCCGTAAAGCAACAGAGGATGCAAAACGTAATATGGTCCGAATTCCATTACGCGACGGCCGCACTTTGCACCATGATGTTAAAGGCACTTATGGAGCGGGACATGTGCTTCTTCGCTCTGCTCCATCAGGTACAGGTATTATTGCTGGTGGACCAATGCGTGCCGTTTTTGAGTCATTAGGCGTTCAAGATGTTGTTGCAAAGTCAATCGGAACGTCCAATCCACACAATATGATAAAGGCGACTTTTGCTGGGCTCTTATATATTCAAGCCCCTCGCGCAGTTGCTTCAAAACGAGGTATCAAGGTTGCTGACGTACTTGGTAAAAAATCACAATTAGAAACCACATCTTAAGTTCGAGAAATATAATGGTAAAGCAGAAATTAAAAGTGACACAGACAAAAAGTCCGATAGGACGTGAGGGAAGTCAAAGAAAAACACTAATTGGACTCGGATTGAATAAAATCGGAAGAACAAGGGAGTTAGAGGATAACCCCAGTGTTCGGGGCATGATAAATAAAGTAAAACACCTCATAAAAGTTAATGATTTAGATGCATAGTTTATGAAAAATCAAGTTTTTTGGAGATAGAGATGGAATTAAATACATTAACTGATAATAAAGGTTCTACTCGAAATCGAAGGCGAGTAGGGCGAGGTGTTGGATCTGGTATTGGTAAAACATCTGGTAGTGGACATAAAGGTCAAAAGGCCCGTTCCGGTGTTGCAATAAAGGGGTTTGAAGGCGGGCAAATGCCAATACATAGGCGTCTACCAAAACGTGGTTTTGTAAATATATTTCGAAAAAATTACATTGAAGTTAATATTGGGGAAATACAAAAAGCGATTGATGATGGTAAAATTGACCCATCTAACCCGGTTGATGTAAATGCTCTCAGAACTGCGGGTCTTGTTGGAAAGCCAAAAGATGGTATCCGTCTTCTTGGTAATGGAAATATCTCCTCCAAGATAGAGGTACATGCAATAGGTGCATCGAAGCCTGCTATATTAGCCGTGGAAAAAAAAGGCGGTTCAGTCGTCTTGAACCATTCTGATGTAGCTTCGGAATAATGTAATTAGCAAGCGGTGTTTAGATAATGGCAACTAATAGTGGAACCCAAGCTGGATTTGATTTATCTGCATTCGCAAAAGCAGATGATTTAAAGAAGCGCCTACTTTTCACTATAGGCGCCCTGATAATTTATCGACTCGGGACCTTTATACCTTTGCCTGGAATAGACCCAATCGCTCTTGCAGATGTTTTTTCGCGTCAGTCAACGGGTATTTTGGGAATGTTTGATATGTTTTCCGGTGGTGCATTAGGTAGAATGACCATTTTTGCCTTAAATATCATGCCCTATATCACCGCATCAATTATCATGCAATTAATGACGGCTATCATTCCAACATTGGAGCAGTTAAAAAAAGATGGTGAGTCTGGACGCAAGACCATAAATCAATATACACGCTATTTAACTGTTCTTCTTGCAGCCGTTCAAGGTTACGGTATTGCAATGGCATTGGAGTCTTCTACAGGAGTAGTTGTAGACCCAGGATTTTTCTTTAGGATTACAGCAGTTGTAACCCTAGTAGGTGGCACATTATTTCTTATGTGGCTTGGCGAGCAGGTTACTAGCAGAGGTGTTGGCAACGGTATATCACTTATAATTTTTGCCGGCATCATAGCAGAAATTCCATCTGCATTGGTAGGAATGTTAGAGCTAGGACGCACGGGCGCTATATCAGGCGTAGTTATTTTTGGTATTTTGGTTTTAGCAATTGCTGTTATCGCATTTATCGTCTTTATTGAACGTTCATTGCGTAAGATTCTAGTTCAATACCCAAAGCGCCAACAGGGCGGTAGGATGATGGGAGGACAAGCACAACATCTTCCTTTGAAACTAAATGTGGCTGGTGTTATACCGCCGATTTTTGCCTCTTCGTTGTTACTTATGCCTGTATCTATTATTAACTTGTCTGGTTCTCAGGGAAACGGCCCAGATTGGCTACTAACGTTGAATTCACTTCTTGGTCGCGGTCAGCCTTTGTATCTCGCAATTTATGTTTCGATGATTGTATTTTTTGCATTTTTCTATACCGCAATTGTTTTTAACCCAGAGGATACAGCTGAAAATTTGCGTCGTAATGGAGGCTATATACCAGGCATAAGGCCGGGAAGACCAACCGCAGATTATTTAGATTTTATTCTTACTAGATTGACTGTTATTGGCGCTACTTATTTAGCCGCAGTGTGTATCTTGCCCGAGATATTGATAAGCCAATATTCTATTCCTTTTTATCTGGGTGGTACTTCATTACTTATTGTCGTTACTGTTTCTTTAGATACTGTATCGCAAATACAGTCTCATTTGTTAGCTCACCAATATGAAGGTTTAATTAAAAGAGCACAAATAAGGGGGCGTAGATGATGAATATTATTTTATTTGGCCCCCCTGGCGCTGGAAAGGGAACTCAAGCAGAAAAATTGGTTATAGAGCGCTCAATGGTTCAACTTTCAACTGGAGATATGCTTCGCGCTGAAATTTCTAACAAATCCGAACTTGGGATTCAGGCAAAAGAAATTATGGATGCAGGTGGACTTGTTTCAGATGATATTATGATAAAAATGATAGAATTGCGGTTTGGCAGTGATGAAGCAAAAAAAGGTGTAATTCTCGATGGATTTCCCAGAACCGTTAAGCAGGCTGAAGCGTTGGATATTATGTTAACTCAAAATAGAGTTGTTATTAACCATGTTATTGAAATAAGTGTGGATGAGAACGCTTTGTTTGAAAGAATTGAAAGAAGGGCTAATGAGTCGGGTAATGTTAGAGACGATGATAATGCTGAAGTGCTTCGAAAAAGACTTAAGGTATATCATGATAACACTGCACCCGTTTTACCATTCTATCGTAAAAAGGGTATTTTATCTCAGGTTGATGGTATGATGAGCATCGAAGAAGTTGCTAAAAATATTAATGAGGTTTTGGATAGTTAAAAATATAGTAATTAGTTTTACTATTTTAAAAATTTAAGTTGAAACTGGCTGGATATGTTTTTATCCACCAAAAAAAAGGAGAAACCGTTGGCGCGTATAGCTGGTATAAATATTCCGACTAAAAAAAGGGTGGAGATTGCCCTTACGTATATTCATGGTATTGGTCTTACAAGCTCGAAAAAGATTTGTGAGAAGGCTGGGATTACTGCTGAAAGGCGTGTGAATGACTTAACAGAAGATGAGTTAACGCGCGTTCGAGATATCATTGATGAAGATTTTATCGTAGAGGGAGACCTCAGAAGAAAAACATCAATGGATATAAAACGTTATTTAGACCTTGGATGCTTGCGAGGATTGCGTCATCGTCGAAATCTTCCAGTTAGGGGACAGCGTACTCATACGAACGCTCGCACAAGGAAAGGCCCTGCAAAGGCCATCGCTGGTAAAAAGAAATAGGCAAAACAGGGAAAAAATTATGGCTAAACAACCTACTCAAACACGTGTTCGTCGTCGTGAAAAGAAAAATATCGCAACTGGGGTAGCACACGTAAATTCTACATTTAATAACACTATGATTACCATTTCTGATGTACAGGGCAACACTATTGCTTGGTCTTCTGCCGGTACTATGGGTTTCAAAGGTTCTAGAAAATCTACGCCATTCGCTGCACAGATGGCAGCAGAGGATGCTGGAAAAAAAGCTGCTGAGCATGGTGTGAAATCAGTAGATGTAGAAGTAAGGGGTCCTGGATCTGGCCGAGAATCTGCACTTAGAGCATTACAAACTGTTGGATTTACAGTTAATTCGATTAGAGATGTTACACCGATCCCACATAACGGTTGTCGACCAAGAAA
Organism: uncultured SAR116 cluster alpha proteobacterium; assembly: GCA_902622515.1. Taxonomy (GTDB): domain Bacteria; phylum Pseudomonadota; class Alphaproteobacteria; order Puniceispirillales; family Puniceispirillaceae; genus UBA5951. Next base: position 11,349 of record CACNQE010000018.1, on the reverse strand, counting down.
ACGTCGTCGCGTATAGCGCAATATATTTTAACTTCCTCAAAGATGACGCAACTTTTATATAGCGCTGAGTTGTTGCAAATAAACATAAAGGAAAACAGATGATAGAAAAAAATTGGATGGAATTGCAGAAGCCTGAACAAATTGGTGTAAAAGCTTCTGAGTATAACCCTCGTCAAGCTGTTATTTCAGTTGGCCCGCTGGAGCGTGGTTTTGGAATAACTCTGGGTAACGCACTCCGTCGGATATTGTTATCTTCGCTTCAAGGTGCTGCTGTCACGGCTGTTCAGATCCAGGGTGTTGTGCATGAATTTTCATCCATACCGGGTGTTCGCGAAGATGTGACGGATTTGATATTAAATATTAAAGGTATAGCCGTTTCTCTCGAATTAGAAGGTACAAAAAGGGTAAGACTCCATGCAGAGGGGCCACTCGAAGTTACAGCTGGTATGATAAGTGAAACAGCTGGCGTAGAAATCATGAACCCTGATCATATAATTTGTCACTTAGATAAAGAAGCCAACCTTGTAATGGAGCTTACGATAGAGTCTGGAAAAGGATATGTACCCTCTTCTCAAAATAGGTCAGAGGACTCTCCTATTGGTCTTATCCCCGTTGATGCCATTTTTAGCCCTATTCGTCAGGTGGCTTATAAGGTGGAAAACGAGCGTGTTGGACAAATAACTGATTATGACCGGTTGCTGTTTACCATAGAAACAGATGGTTCAATTACCCCTGAAGACTCAGTCGCATTTGCCGCGAGAATTTTGCAGGACCAATTACAACCATTTATTAACTTTGAAGAACCAAAAACTGAATTAGTAGAAGATGAGGCGGATAGCCTTCCTTTTAATCGTAACTTGCTTCGCAAGGTTGATGAACTTGAGTTATCTGTGCGTTCTGCTAATTGTTTGAAAAACGATAACATAGTTTATATAGGTGACTTGGTTCAGAAGAGTGAAAATGAAATGCTCCGCACACCTAATTTTGGTCGTAAATCTTTAAATGAAATTAAAGAGGTATTGAAAGTTATGAACCTTGAATTAGGGATGGATAACGAAAATTGGCCACCAGAAAATATTGAAGAGTTGGCTAAACGTATAGACGAGCCATTTTAAACTGTTATTAATTACTCCCAAAAGGGAATAGGAGTTGAAATATGCGACATCGAAGTGCAGGACGGAAATTAAATCGTTCATCTAAACACCGTCAGATGCTGTTCCGTAATTTATCTCAAGCATTGATAAAACACGAACAGATAATGACAACTCTTCCAAAGGCAAAGGATTTAAGACCTTTTGTGGAAAAACTTATCACTCTTGGAAAAAAAGGTAACTTGCATGCACGAAGGCAAGCTTTTGCGCAGCTTCGTGATGAAAAGATTGTATCAAAGCTATTTGAGGTTCTTTCAGAGCGTTATTCAGATAGAGCAGGTGGTTACACAAGGGTATTGAAAGCAGGATATAGATACGGTGACTCGGCGCCGATGGCTATCATTGAGTTTGTAGATAGAGATGAAAGTGCTAAAGGACAGGATTCTGGTCCGATTCAAGTTGACGGAATTGAAGATGAAGTACCAACATCTGCTGGGGCTGCTTAGTCAGCTAATAAAAGCTTACATTTTTAAAGAGCCAATTTTGGCTCTTTTTTGTTTTTTAGAACTTGTTCAGTGAGATATGTTTATTTATGAAAAGAAACCTGAGTGATAAAATACCGCTTGCAGAAATGATGCGTCCAACGCTTCTAGGTGACGTTGTTGGGCAGCCACATTTAACGGATTTGCCGCTCTCGCAACTACAATTAGGTTCTTTTATTTTCTGGGGTCCACCAGGTTCTGGAAAAACGACCATCGCTAGGATTTTAGGGAATCTATCACAACAAGAATTTGTCTGTATTTCTGCAATATTTGAAGGTATTTCCGACATTCGAAAACTTTACGAGCGCTCTAAATTAAAAAATGAGAACGATAAAAGTATTTTGTTATTTATTGATGAAATTCATAGATTCAATAAAGCTCAGCAAGATGCTTTATTGCCAGCCATAGAAGATGGCTCAATTAGATTAATTGGCGCTACAACAGAAAATCCCTCATTTGCCCTAAATTCTGCTTTACTATCGAGGACTCAGGTAATTACCCTCGCAGCTTTAGATAAATCTTGTCTACGCATTATTTATGAACGAGCAATTGAATATTTAGGTAATCCTATTGAACTTGATGAGGATACGAAATGTTTTTTAATTGAATTATCAGATGGTGATGCCAGATATCTTCTAAACATGGTTCAGATGATTGTTTCTCATAGCAAAGAGCAAAATTGGACAAGGCAAAAAGTTTCTGTATTTTTCTCAAAAAAACCGGTTCTTTATGATAAAAACGGTGAACAGCATTTTAATTTAATTTCTGCTCTAATTAAGTCATTGCGTGCTTCAGATTGTGATGCGAGTTTATACTGGCTTGCGAGAATGGTTAATTCAGGAGAAGATTGTCATTATATATTGAGACGTTTGGTTCGTTTTGCCACTGAAGATATAGGTTTGGCAGACCCTCAGGCAGTTCCTATTTCTATTTCGGTTTGGAAAGCATATGAACGTCTTGGTAGTCCTGAGGGTGAATTACATATAGCAGAGCTTGTTATATTCCTTGCCACTTCTCCAAAATCAAATTCTGTATACATAGCTTGGAAAAATGCCATATCTGCTGCTAAGTCAACTGGAAGTTTGACTCCTCCAAAATCAGTATTGAACGCGCCAACACCCCTTATGAAACAGCAAGGTTATGGGAAGGGATATGTTTATGATCATGACAGTAAGAATGCGTTTTCTGGACAAAATTGTTTTCCAGATAAAATGCAAAGATTGAAATTATATTTCCCTAATGAACGTGGGTTTGAGAGAGAAATTGGCAAAAGACTTACTTATTGGGAAAATTTGCGTAATAAAACTTTAAAAGAAAAGTGATACTTTGGTAGCTGAATTTGATTTGTTTATTGGTATTGATTGGTCTGGCGCAAAAGGCTCCTCCCATCGGGGTATTGCAGTTAGTGAAGCAAAACTTGGTTGTTCTGCTCCTAAAATTGTTTCACCTCCAAAAAATTTACGTTATTGGTCTCGTAGTAAGGTCATAGAATATCTTATAAAAAGAAGTAGTGAGAAAAAAGTTCTTGCAGGAATAGACTTCGCGTTCTCTTATCCATTTTTTGATGAAATGTCTTTTTTCCCTGGAATAAAAGAAGCACCGGCTACAGCTTTAGAATTATGGGCGCTTATCAATAGGATTAACATTAATTCATCTGATTTTTATGGTGGCCTTATATGGAAAGACCCTACCTTCTCATGCTTCTATAATTCACCGGGGAATAAAGGAGAAAAATTTCGTTCCCGCAGACGGTTGACAGAAAATTGGGCAAAAAGGATTAAATCGCCAAGTCCTACATTTAACTGTGTAGGACCAGCTGGAGTTGGCACTGGTTCTTTGGCTGGAATGCGGATTCTACACGAAATTGGCCATCGCGCTTGCCGATGGCCAATAGAAAAAACATTGAATAATCGACTTACTTTGGTAGAAATTTTTCCGTCATACTATTTTGCGCTATCTGGAATAAGACCAATAAAAGGTGATCATGCACGAATAAAAGTACTGAATAAAGCTCTTGAATTTTTTGGGTCAGAGCTATTGCCTGAGAGTTTTGTTGTTAATGGGCCAGACTTTGATGAGGCAGATGCGCTTATATCATCTGCTGCAATAAGAACTTTAGCCGCAAATAAAACAAATTGGATTGTTCCTAAAGAGGCTATGAAAGAGGGCTGGATATTTGGCGTAGAATACAATGATAAAATATCATAAAAATTACTTTTCACTCATGCAGTCGTTTAAATTCGCGGTGTCAAGATTTCGCCATATTACCCTCCTATACAAGAGTATTATTTTTGAATTAGAATGTTTTGTTGAGTTTAAATTGTAAAATAAAAATTTGGAAAAATTTTGTGGATAATAAAATTTTAATTTCTGCTGAAGATAATAATTTGAGACTTGATCGTGTTATTCGTGCACGATTACCAGCTTTGAAACAGGGCCAATTAGAAAAATTTGTTAGGCAAGGTAAAATTCGTCTTGATGCAAAAAAAGTTAAGGCGGGAGTGAGAGTGCATTCTGGACAACAAATTGAGTTAAAGTTTGATATAAATTCTTTTTTATTGGAGACAGTTGGAATTAAAAAAAAGGTAAATGAGAGTATCACTCTAGACTCTGAGAGAAGGAAGGCATTGCGCCTTATTGAAAGTTGGAAGGTCGAAGAGACACCAGAATGGCTTGCTATTAATAAACCATCAGGGATTGCGGTACAGGGAGGAACGAGCACTAAAAATCATATAGATCGTGTATTAAAGGAAGCATTTGGAGATGAACGACCTCGGCTTGTTCACCGTATAGATAAAGATACCTCCGGAGTTTTACTATTGGCAAAGTCGGAGAAATCCGCTCGTTATTTGACTCGCTATTTTAGAGAACAAACCATTGAAAAGACATATCTTGCTTTTTGTATTGGCAAGACCAAAAAATCAGGAAAAATTTCGGAGCCAATAATTAAATTAATGCTTAAACGCAATGAAAGAATGGCTGTTGACAGAAACAAAGGACTTGCTGCTATGAGCCTATTTGAAAGGTTATATTATGGAAAGGGAATTAGTATGGTGTGCCTTCGACCATTAACTGGAAGAACTCATCAGTTAAGAGTGCATATGGAATATTTTGGAACGCCTATTTTAGGAGATGGAAAATATGCAGGGAAAAAAGCACATCCAGATAGTGAGTTTTCCAGAAAAATGCACCTTCATTCTCATTTCCTTTCTCTACCTGATGGGCATGTTATTACGGCAAAGGTTCCAGAACATATGCAATTAGCAGCAAATATAATCGGCGCTATTATCCCAAAAAACAAACAGTTTTTTCATGATATTTAAAGGAGTTTTGGAACTGTTATGACTATTAATGTGGCCAGCTCAAAACAAGCTTTACGACTTGTTTTATTCGATTTTGATGGCACGCTTTGCGATAGTGCAGAGCAGATCATTAGTGCGATAAAAAGAGCAGGTCATGACGTTGGATTGATGGATATAAAAGAAGAGCAAACGCGCCAGTCAATTGGAAAGGGTCTTCATCATTTAGCTCTAGAACTCACAAATAATGACAGTGAAAAAGCAAACGCATTTTTTAACGCTTATCGTCAAAATTTTAGAGCTGAAATGAACTTGGAAAGTAATTACATATCGCCATTATTTGAAGGTGCAAAAGAAACTGTCACTTCTCTTGTTAAAGATGGCTGGCTTACAGGCATTGTAACAAACAAAGGTAGAAATGGGTTAAATCACCTATTACAAACACACGAAATAGGGCATTTATTTGACGTAACTTATACGGTTGACGAGAAACAACCCAAACCCTCACCTGAAATGGTAGTAGAAGCAATCGATGAATGCGGAGTCGACCTAAATAAAGCAGTTCTTGTTGGTGATACAATTTATGATGCTCAGTGTGCCACAAATGCCGGTATTTCATTTATTGGTGTAAGTTGGGGATATAATAGTTCTGAAATTCTGAAACAAAATGGAGCAAGTATGGTTATAAATAACTTTTCTGAGCTTCAAACTTGCTTGAATATACTCACCTCCAAGAAATAATGATTAAATTGGAAAAAACCTAGTGAAACGATTTTATAAGAAAGTTGATATATTAGCATCTGATTTTATCTATCAAATAAAACTTGATGACAGAATTTTGAAGACCCCTTCAAAAAATACATTAAATATTCCCACTAAAGTTCTTGCTCATAAAATTGCTGAAGAGTGGTCTTCTGTTGAAAATGAAGTTATACCAGAACAAATGCCTTTATATTCACTTACTGTAACGGCAATAGACAGGGTAGAATCTCAGAAACCTGAACTGATTGCTAAAATGCAACATTATATTATGAATGATTTATTATGTTATCGAGAATCAAAAGACACCAAATTACAGGAATACCAAAATAAAAACTGGAATCAATGGTTATTATGGTCAAAAAAAGAGTATAATTTTGATCTTAAAACCACAAATGGTGTGATGCCAATTAACCAGGATGAGAATAACAAAAATCTATTATTAAAAATAATTTTGCCAATGAATATTTGGCATTTTAGTGGCTATGTTAAGGCTACAACGCTTACTGGCTCTGCAATTTTAGCATTAGCATTCGTCAGTAAACAGTTAGAAGCTGAAGAGTTATTTTCTCTTTGTTTTTTAGATGAGTTATATCAAATTAAAAGATGGGGAGAAGATGAGGAGGCGCTTCAAAAAAGAAGCGCTATTAAAAATGAGTTATTTAGTATATCAGATTTCTTAAGACTGACAGAAATATGATGAATATAACACTCTTAAAAAATAGAATTTAAGGAGCATATCTGTGCAGACAAATACTGAAATGCTTGAGGAGAAACGTGCTCAAGCCCGACTTGGTGGTGGTCAAAGCCGTATTGATAAGCAGCATAGCAAGGGAAAACTGACAGCAAGAGAGCGTTTGACAATTTTGTTGGACTCAGACTCTTTTGAAGAATGGGATATGTTCGTTGAACATCGATGCATTGACTTTGAAATGGAGAAAAATAAAATTCCAGGTGATGGGGTTGTTATTGGTAATGGTTTAATAAATGGACGCCCCGTTTTCGTATTTTCACAGGATTTTACAGTATTTGGTGGCTCATTATCAGAGACTCATGCAACAAAAATTTGTAAAGTAATGGATCAGGCGATTCAGCTTGGTTTGCCAATCATAGGGATAAATGACTCCGGTGGGGCGCGGATACAGGAGGGAGTCGCCTCTCTCGGGGGATATGCTGAAGTATTTCAGCGAAACGTATTAGCATCTGGCGTTATCCCCCAAATTTCGTTAATCATGGGCCCCTGTGCTGGCGGTGCTGTCTATTCTCCTGCTATTACTGATTTTATATTTATGGTAGAGAATTCCTCATATATGTTTGTTACAGGGCCAGATGTAGTAAAAACTGTAACACATGAAGAACTAACAGCAGACGAGCTTGGTGGCGCAGAGATGCATGCAAAAACATCAGGAGTTAGCCATGGACGATTTGAAAATGAGCTTGACCTGCTAGTAAATGTAAGGAGATTAATGGGCTTTTTGCCTCTCTCAAACGCAAGTCCCCTTCCTATTGTTGAATGTGATGATCCAATAGATCGACAATCAGAAACCTTGGCAAATATTGTACCTGAGAACCCTAATGTTCCTTATGATATGAAACAAATAGTTTTAGAAATTGTAGATGATGGAGAATTCTTTGAGATCCATAAAGATTTTGCAAAGAATATTCTTGTTGGATTTGCAAGAATCAATGGTTGCCCTATTGGTATTGTAGCAAATCAGCCTCTTGTTTTAGCAGGATGCTTAGATAGTAATTCGTCACGAAAAGCAGCTCGTTTTGTTCGTTTTTGTGACGCATTCGATATACCATTATTAACTCTTGTTGACGTACCTGGTTTTATGCCAGGGTTGGCACAGGAGACAGGTGGAATAATTAGCCATGGTGCAAAATTACTATTTGCCTTTGCAGAAGCGACGGTACCTAAGGTTACCTTAATCACAAGAAAGGCCTATGGTGGGGCCTATGACGTTATGTCTTCAAAGCATTTGCGTGGTGATATAAATTTTGCTTGGCCAAATGCAGAAATTGCAGTTATGGGTCCTGAGGGTGCCGCGAAAATAATTTTCCGGGATGCTGTGGATAATCCAGAATTGTTGAAAGAGAAAACGGCAGCTTATAGAGAAAAATTCGCAAACCCTTTTGTGGCTGCCTCTAGAGGTTATTTAGACGACATCATTAGACCGGTTAATACACGTCGCCGATTGGTAAATGCATTTGAAATATTAAAACGTAAGCAGCTAAAAAATCCTCCTCGCAAACATGATAATCTTCCTCTTTGAAACGGAGATAAGCTAAATGAATGTGAATTTTAAGAAGATTCTAGTAGCCAATAGAGGTGAAATTGCTTGTCGTATAATTAGAACAGCTCATGATATGGGGATAAAGGCTGTTGCTGTCTATTCGGATGCAGATAAGTTTGCAAAACATGTTAGAATGGCTGATGAAGCAATCCATATAGGACCATCACCATCTTCTCAAAGCTACTTAATAATTGAGAAAATCATTGATGCGGCAAAATTGACTTCAGCAGAGGCAATCCATCCAGGTTACGGATTTTTATCAGAAAATGCTGAGTTTGTAAGTGCGGTCGAAGCAGCTGGACTTATTTTTATTGGACCAACTGTCAATGCAATTGAGATGATGGGTGACAAAATTACCTCAAAAAAAATTGCACAAGAGGCAGGTGTTTCAGTGGTTCCGGGTAGTAAAGGTGCAATAAGTGATATTCAGAAAGCAAAAGCTGAATGTATGAAAATTGGTTATCCAGTAATGGTAAAAGCTTCGTCTGGCGGTGGTGGAAAGGGGATGCGTGTTGTTGAACGTGAGGAAGATCTAGAATTATCTATGCAAGCGGCGATGAATGAGGCGCGTTCTTCTTTTGGAGATGATAGAGTTTTTATCGAAAAATTCGTGCAGCAACCGCGACATATTGAAATTCAGATAATAGCAGATGCATATGGGAATGTTATTTTTCTTGGAGAGCGTGAATGTTCTATTCAAAGAAGACACCAAAAAGTGATAGAGGAAGCACCTTCATGCTTGCTTTCCCAGGAAACACGCATGGCAATGGGTCAGCAAGCAATTTCGCTTGCGAAAGCAGTAAATTATCGTTCTGCTGGAACGGTAGAATTTATTGTTGGTGCTGATGAAGATTTTTATTTTCTTGAAATGAATACACGTCTTCAAGTTGAGCACCCTGTAACAGAACTTGTATATGATGTGGATTTAGTTTCACTTATGATTAAAATTGCAGCTGGGGAGAAACTGGGCATAAAACAAAGTGATATAAAGGCAGATGGTTGGGCAATAGAGGCACGTGTATATGCTGAAGACTCTGAAAGAGGATTTTTACCCTCCATAGGTCAATTGGTCGAATATAAAGAGCCCGGTTTAGAAAAAATAAGAATCGATTCTGGTGTCCAAGAGGGAAATCATATTACAATGTTTTATGATCCAATGGTAGCTAAGATAATAAGCTATGGTCCAAATAGGATAGAAGGCATTGCTAATCTAAGTAAAGCTTTAAATCATTATAAAATTTCTGGAGTTGAAACTAATATTCAATTTTTAAGTGCTATATTACTGGATGAGGACTTTCAGTCAGGAAATATAACCACAAACTTTATCGAAGAAAAATTTGGTGGAAAATTCGTTCCTTTAACACCTCATTTGGAATTAAAAAAGAAATTATTAGCACTTTCTGCCGCAATATTAATGCCAGTTTTTTACCAATCCTACCCTGAAAAACAAAATAAAGGGCAGAATATCTTGCAAATTTCTCATGAAGAGTACTTCTTGGCTGATTGGAATTACTTCGAAGGAACCCACATTATCACAATAGACAACGTTCAGTATGAAGTGACAGGGCAGGTTACAAAGTCTATGTCCTTATTCACTGGACAGGTTGATGGAGAGGATTTGTCAGTAAAAGTCAGTCGTGTTTTTAATAAAATAAAACTAGTCCATGGTCCTTATGCTATAGAAGTCAATATACTGCCCTCTAAAGCCTATGACGTAATTGCATTCATGCCAGCACCTAATTTATTTGCAGGTGCTTTAAAAGTTTTGGCTCCTATGCCTGGCATGTTAACTAAATTACTTGTTTCGGAGGGTGATATTTTATTTTCAGGCCAGCAAGTTGCTATAATTGAAGCAATGAAAATGGAGAACAGTCTTAGATGTGAAATTGATTGTATTGTAGACCGCATTCATGTGACCGAAGGTGACTTGCTTAATGTGGATGATTTGATTTTATCTTTGTCGGAAAAATAATTCCTTTTTAAATGAAACTATAGTTATGGACTTTAAAAAATATTCACATCATGAACCAATCACAGGTGAAGGGTGGAGAGAATTTTCTTCTATTTGCATTAATTTAACGAGTTTAGACATTGGCCCCCATGCAAAAGCTTTGTTAGGCGAATTGATTATTGCGGTCAAATCAGGAATGCCAATTGTTGTTATAATTCTTGCTGCAACAATAGTTGATATTGTAATGAATGAAGAGCAGCCAGACCTGTTGCATGACGAAGATAATTATTTTCATAACGGGTTAGATTGGCTTAACGCGAAAGAGCGGAGACAGCTTAATTGGTTGCGCGGTTTGCGAAATAAACTTGTGCATTATCAAGGTGTAGTTGAAGGTATGGGTGGATCCGATGTTGATCATGATTATCTAAGCAAAGAAGCAGATAAAGCTCTTTCAGCGCTGTCACCGTTATTAGCCGGTTTTGAGCAGTTCTAGAAAAGGTCAGAGGGAATTATTTATTAGAAAATGGCCTCAAAACATCTTTTAGCAGCTATGTCTAGTTCTTCCATCGATATTATATGACCTAGGTCTGCAAAACTAGTTACCCCACCGTCAGATACTCCGCAGGGAACGATCCCGTCGAAAGCACTTAAATCAGGGTCAAGATTGATCGCAATACCATGCATGGTTATCCATTTAGAAATTCTAACTCCTAAAGCAGCGATTTTGTCTGTTCTATGTGGCTGATTTTTATCATTCCTTCTTACCCAAACTCCAGGCAGTCCATCTCTCCTTTGTCCCTCAATAGAAAAACATCTAAGTGTATTAATTATCCATAATTCAAGGTGATAAACATATTTGCGAACATCTTTTTGCCTCCTCGATAAGTCGAGCATAGGCCAATAAATTCTCTGTCCTGGCCCATGATAAGTCCATTGACCACCTCTTCCAGTCAAATGTGTGGGTATATTTCCTATATTTAATAAATCATTATTTGTTGCAGATGTTCCACCAGTATAAACAGGTGGATGCTCAAGCATCCATACCACCTCATCTGAAGCGCCTTTTGCAATTTTTGAATGCATTTTCTGCATTAAATTAAGCGCTTCAACATAATCGGTGAGGCCTGTATATTCTTGCCAGATAGTAATGGACCAGAACTCCGTAAATAAATTTTCGTCAGCATATTTATATATTTAATAATAGTAATAGTATAAATAACAGAAATCCTAAATTCATGGAAGTAAACAGATATATAGAAAAGCTGTTGTTAAATGGCTACCATTTACGGAAAACTAAAACATTTGAAATTTGACACTTGATCAATAAGGTTGAAAATGGGATAGACACTGTATTCAGTTTTGCGGCTGTGGCGGAATTGGTAGACGCGCAGCGTTGAGGTCGCTGTGAGG
>CACNQE010000017.1 GCA_902622515.1 uncultured SAR116 cluster alpha proteobacterium | reverse complement strand
AAAGAGTTAGTGACAGCTATCGGAGAGTTTGAGAGTTTGTCTGGTTTTCTCGAGCATATATCACTTGTTATGGATAATGATACTCAATCCACTGATGGCGAGGTTACTTTAATGACGCTTCATGCTGCAAAAGGCTTAGAATTCGATACGGTTTTTTTGCCTGGCTGGGAAGAAGGTATCTTTCCAAGCCAGAGAACACTTGAAGAAAATGGTGGGGCAGGCTTGGAGGAAGAACGCAGATTAGCTTATGTTGGGATAACACGAGCAAGAAGAAAATTGTTTATAAGTTTTGCTGCAAACAGACGTATCCATGGATTGTGGCAGTCTGCCATTCCATCTAGATTTATATCAGAATTGCCGGAGAATCATCTAATAGAAGAAATGGCAAGAGGTCTTTCAATAGGGCGTATTGAGCCTGTTATGATTGGGCCAGCAGAAACGCGTGTTGGCAAACCTGGATATGGTCCCGGTTGGGACAGAATGGCATTTAGAACAAGAAATTCTCATAATACACTACTAGATATGAATAATGCTCAAGTAATAACAAAAGAACAACAATCTAAATTCACCATTGGTGATAGGGTTTTTCATTTGAAATTTGGAATGGGTGATGTCCAAGAAATCGAGGGTGATAAGCTTGACATCCAATTTGATAAGGCTGGAAGGAAAAAAGTTATTGCCAGTTTTGTAACTCATAAATGAGAATCAAAATGATTAAATTATATAGGTTGGGAACAAAATGAATTCTACCAAAATTTGGGAATTACAAATTGAATGCCTTGGACCTACAATAGAGATAGAAGGTATTTTAGAAGAGTTAATTGTTTCAAGTTCAATCTCTGTTCAGAGGGCTGATCCAAACAAAGAAACTTTTATCGTAACAGCATTGTTCGAAAAAAAGCCAAATTTTGAGCAGGTGCAAAAGTATTTTAAAAGGTGCATGCTTGCAAAAATTGGGTCCTTACGACTTACAGAATTGCCTTCAATAGATTGGTTAGAGGCTAATCGCAAGGCCTTTCCAGCATTTAGAGTTGGCAGATTTTGGGTTTATGGTAGCCATATAAAAAGTCCGGTGCCTGGGGGGGTATTTCCAATTTGTGTTGATGCAGCCCAGGCGTTTGGCTCTGGCACTCATGCAACAACAAAAGGATGTATGATAGCCATTCAGACAGCCGCACGTTCTCAAAGGCATACGAAACACATATTAGATTTAGGTTGTGGAAGCGGAATATTATCAATTGCCGCTAAATATGTTTTTCCTAGCTCCCGTATTACAGCCGCAGATTATGATAAGATTTCTGTAAAAACTACTATAGAAAATTGGTCCCTTAACCAACTTCCAAAGAGAGGATTTACTGCAATACATTCTGATGGCTTTTCACATACTAATCTTCGTAATAAACAAAAGTTTGATTTAATTATTGCAAATATACTTGCTAAACCACTTATGGCATTAGCCCCTTTGATAGCTCAAAATCTTAGCTCAAACGGTAAAGTTATCCTCTCAGGTTTATTAACAAGTCAGATGCGTGATATCAGAGCTATTTATCGCCATCATCACCTATTATTGAAACAACATTTTGAAATCGAAGAATGGTCTACACTACTTTTATCTTCGAAAAATGTTTTCTTGAGAGGTTAAAGTTTAGATGAAATATTTTACATCATCAGAAAAGCTTATTGTTCTTCGAACTTTACTTAAAACTATAAAATTAGATGGACTGCTTGTTCAAAGAACAGATTTGTTTCAAGGAGAAGAGGTAAGACCTTGTGATGAGAGGCTTGCATACATAAGTGATTTTACAGGTTCTGCAGGTTACGCTTTAATCCTATCAGATATAGCAGCATTATTTTCGGACCAGCGTTATATCCTTCAAATGAATAGACAAACAGATTCTGATGAGTGGCAGTGTTACGACATAGCCAATCATGGCATTGAAGATGTTATTTCAGATGCTTCTGGTTTGGGAAGTGAAATAATAATTGGTTATGACAGCTGGACGATGACAGCTAGTCAAGTCGAAAAACTTCCAAAAAATGCAGGTGATATTTTAATTAAATGGACTTCATTCAGTGAATCACTTATTGATAGGGTCTGGGAAAATAAGCCTGACAAGCAAATTAGCGAGCATTGGTATATGCCAGAAAAAATGGCTGGTATATCTGCAAAACAAAAAATCTCAAACCTTTTAGAATTGCAATATATAAACGATACCAGATCTGCCATTCTTGTAAGTGGTGTCGATAGTGTGAACTGGCTTTTGAATATTCGAGGAAATACTCTTAGACATACACCAATTTTTCACGCTATGCTATTAGTTCTCTCTAAAACAGACATTATCATTATAACCGAAGAGAGGCAAAAGAAGGATATTAAAATTGATGGTCTTAACATTTTACATCATTGTTTTAGTGAATTTCCGCGATTAGCAGAGAGGTTAGTTGGAAAAAAAGTTTATGTGGATAAGGCAACATGTCCACAAGCAATATTAGAATATCTCACTGAAAAAAACGTAAATATTGAATTTTCGTCTGACGCTACTCTATTGGTCAAATCACAAAAAAATGAAATAGAATTAGCAGGCATGAAGGAAGCCCATATAAAAGATGCAGTTGCGTTCTGTAATTTTTGGTATTGGTTTGAGCAAAACAATTTTGAACAAACATTGAGTGAGTGCGAAGTTGCGAGTAATCTATCAAGGTTTCGGGCTCAACAAAATGACTATTTATGTGACTCCTTTCCCGCAATTATTGGCTTTAATGATAATGGTGCAATTGTACATTACAGGCCAAGAGAAAATGAAGATAATAAAATTGAGCAAGATGGTGTTTTGCTAATTGACTCAGGCGCTCATTATAAAGGAGGTACAACCGACGTAACTAGATGCTTTGCTATCGGCAATCCACCAGCTGAGGCTATTACTGCGAATACACTTGTTATTGCTGCCCATTTAAATTTAGCGAATACCATTTTCCCAAAAGGGACTAAAGGCATTCAACTTGATGCAATTTGCAGGCAGTCTTTATGGAATAATAAAATGGACTATGGACATGGAACAGGGCATGGTGTTGGTCATGTCTTAAGTGTACATGAAGGGCCTGCTTCAATTTCCAAGCGTGGTTCTCAAGAAATCCTTAAGGGGATGATTCTATCTAATGAGCCTGGCTATTACGAAGAAAATAAATTCGGCGTTAGACAGGAAAATCTTGTTCATGTTGTCGCTGAGTCTGATGAATTTCTTCGTTTTGAAAATCTTACTCTTATACCATTCGACAATAAACTAATAGACATTTCTGTTCTTACAAAAGTGCAAATTTCTGCATTGAATAATTATCATAAAGAAGTATTAGAAAAAATTATTCCTTATCTTAAAGTAGAGTTAAAGGAATGGTTTTTGAATAAATGCAAACCTTTATGATAAAAGAGTTATCCATTCATCTTCACTAAGAATTGTTACGCCCAATTTGGAGGCTTTTTGGGATTTATTACCAGAATTAGCTCCAGCAATTAGATAATCTGTTTTTTTTGAAACTGAACCTGTAACTTTTGCTCCCATTCGTTCTGCCTGTGCCTTTGCTTCCGCTCTCGAGAGCTGACTTAGAGTGCCTGTAAAAACAATAATTTTTCCCGCTATTGGGGTGTCTAATTGAGCCTTTATAGGTGTGACAGGAGTAACGTTTTCTAGTAACAAGGATATTAATTGCTGATTTTTCTTTTCTGAGAAAAACATGATAAGGTCGTTTGCTATTGACTCACCAATCTGATCAATATCGATTAGTTCCTGATAAGCAGGGTGATTTTTATCCTGAGCAGCAATGCAAACCTGTTGTAGTTTAGGAAGTGTTTCAAAGGTTTCAGCAAGCAATTTAGCCGTTGATATCCCGATCTGTCGTATGCCCAGTGCAAAGATAACACGCTCTAATCCTATCTTTTTGCGAGCATCTATTGCATTCATGAGGTTTTTTGCTGATTTTTGACCCATCCTATCTAAAAGGGCGATCTCATCTATTTTATCAGGAAGTAAAAAGATATCACTTGGGTACTTCAACCAACCTAATTTGTTAAAATGAATGATTTGCTTACTTCCTAATCCTTCTATGTCAAAGGCATCTCTACTGACAAAATGAATTAAACGCTCAATTGATTGTGCATCGCACAAAAAACCTCCTGTGCATCTTCTAACTGCTTCACCATTTGAACGCCTGGCCGGGTTTCCACATGCGGGGCATTTTACTGGAAATGAAAAAATAGTTTCGCTTCCATCTCTTTTTTCTGGCATACTTGCAACGATTTGTGGAATTACGTCTCCAGCCCGTTGTAAAATTACCTTATCTCCTATACGAATGTCTTTCCGGCGAATTTCATCTTCATTATGCAAAGTTGCATTTGATACTACTACACCACCGACAGTTATTGGCTGTAGTCTTGCAACAGGCGTTAGTGCGCCCGTCCTGCCAATTTGAATGTCAATCTCAAGAATACGTGTTTCAGCTTGTTCAGCTGGAAATTTATGGGCAACCGCCCATCGCGGAGCGCGACTTACCTGCCCAAGCCTGTCTTGCCAATCAAGCCTGTCGATTTTATAAACTACCCCGTCGATATCGTATTCAAGCTCACTTCTAGCAGCACTAATTTTATCATATGCGGTAATCAAGCTATTTGCAGAGTTACAATTAGAAGTAAGCGGATTAACAGGAAATCCAAAATCGGTGAGGCGAGACAATATTCCACTATGTGTTTCAGAAATTGGCTTTGAAGTTTCACCTAATGCGTAAGCAAAAAAATGAAGTGATCTCTGGGCAGTGATAGATGGATCTTTTTGTCTGAGAGATCCAGCCGCCGCATTTCGTGGATTAGCAAATTTTTTCCCTCCAACTTGCTCTTGAGCTTTATTAAGAGAGAGAAAATCAATTTTTTTCATATAAACTTCGCCTCTTATTTCGCAGATATTTGGCACATTTTTAGGAAGAACATTTGGAATGCTGGAAATCGTTCTAATATTTTTTGTTACATCCTCTCCAGTAGTGCCGTCTCCGCGTGTAGCTGCTGTTGAAAGTTTGCCATTCTCATAGCGAAGACATATTGATAATCCATCAATCTTTGGTTCTACTATAAACGTTATCTCAGTCTCTGCAGGCAGGTTTAAGAAACGGTTTATGCGTTGAATAAACGCAGGAACTTCTTCTTTATTAAATATATTTGATAAAGAGAGCATAGGGCGTGCATGTGTAATTTTTTCAAATTGGTCTGCGGGTACGCTACCAACACGTAAAGTTGGACTATTTTGTGAAGCGAGCTCTGGAAATGCATTTTCAATTGCAAGGCTTAATTGAACTAACCTGTCATATTCTGCATCAGAAATTACAGGTGTATCTTCTTGATGGTATGCAATATCATGTTTGTAAATCAATTGATTAACTTCTATCAGAATAGATTTAGCATTCTCAATTGAAAGTGAAAATATCTTATTAATGGAAAGCTCTTTATAGGGTTGATAAGAAGCCATTCTATTTTCCCTAGTCATCAATTAGAGTGCGGGCGGCCATCCTAGCTGCATCTGTTATTTGTTCTCCTGCAAGCATACGGGCAACTTCTTCTATATGTTCTTCCTCATTAAGGAGTAACGTATGGCTTATAACTTTATCATTTATGGATGATTTTGTAATTTTAAAATGATTTTCCCCTTTCGAAGCAACCTGCGGAGAATGCGTCACTACAAGAGTTTGTATAGTTTTAGCTAATTTAGATAGCCGTGTACCGACTGCATCCGCAACTGCCCCACCAACACCTGAGTCAACCTCATCAAAAATCAGGCATTTGTCAGGGTAACCCTCAGATAGAACAACTTTCAGCGCTAAAAGAAACCTTGCTAGCTCTCCACCAGATGCAATTTTATCAATTGCACCAATTAATTGCCCTGGGTTAGTGCGCGCCTCAAATCGCACTTTGTCTATACCCATTGCATTCCATTTGCTTTCTTCTAGCAGCTGAATATTTGTCTTAAATTCTGCAGTTTCAAGTTTTAAAACTGGCAATTGTTGCATCACCTGTCGGTCAATTTTTTTTGCTGCTATCTTTCTAGAGCTACTGAGCTGTTTTGCATTTGAAACATATTCTTCTTTGGCAGCACTAAGTTCAAGGCGGAGTTTGGCTATTTTACCTGTTTGGTCATCGAGATTAGATAATTTTTCTTGGAAGCTGTGATACAGATTAGCTAAGTCGTCTGGAGAGCAATTATGCTTTCGACTTTGCGAACGAAGAAGATAAAGTCTTTCTTCTATTTCTTCTAGTTTTGCCGGATCACCATCTAGGTGTTCAGCTGCATCTCGAAGTTCTATTTCAACTTCATTTAGTTCCAAAATGATTTGTTGTAATTTCTGCAACATAGAATTTACAATGTCACTTCCAATAGTTTCAATTTTTGTTAGTTGGGTATTTGCTCTCTCAATTTTGCTAATGGCACCTTCATCATGGTTTAAAAGTTCATAGGCTGATTGTAATCCTTGGATTATTCTATTTGCATTTGCATGAATATCTCGGTTAGCAACAAGTATTTTTTCTTCACCAACAATAGGGGCTAACATGTCCAATTCTTTCAGGGATTCCCTGAGCCAGTCCTCTTCCTCTCTTGACTTGCTAATCAGTTCTTCAGCCTCTTTGAATTTTTGCTCTGCATGCTGCCAACGCTGATAACTTAATCTTGTAGAATTTAGAAGTTCGGTATGTTGTGACATTTTATCTAAAAGAGTTATATGGTTACTCGTATCAAGTAATCCACGACCCTCAAATTGTCCTTGTATTTCAATTAGCAGATCGCCGCATTTACGCAGTAATGATACAGAAACCGGCTCATCATTTATAGCGGCAGGAGACCTGTCCTGGCGCAGTTGTCGCTTTAAAATTAATTCTTCTTGAATTATTATTCCTGCTTCTAAAAGTATATCTCGTACTGGGTGGGTTGACGGAATGGCAAAACTAGCTATTACTTGAGCAGAATTTTCACCGGCACGCACAAGTGAAAAATCTGCTCTGCTTCCAAGTGCGAGTCCTAACGCATCAAGCAATATAGATTTTCCAGCCCCGGTTTCACCTGTTAATACAGTCAATCCAAAATCAAACTCTAGGTCTAATTTTTCAATCAGTACAATATTACGGATGCTAAGATTAGTCAGCATACTATTAACTAAAGATCTTAATTTTGTTGGAGGTATTACTCATCGTACTTTTATTTTTTGCTATTCGTTAAGCTCATTAATTTTTCTGCCTTTTTCGTCCAAGGAGAATTTGGAAAGTTGTATTGGGCTACTTTAAGTGACTTATTAGCTTCCTCTTTTAAATTCATCATACTAAATGATGCTATTAGTCTATATAGAGCCTCAGGGACCTGATTCGACGATTGATATTCATCTATAACTTTCTGAAATCTATTTATCGCTGCGGACAAATAACCCTGTCTTAAATAAAATCTTCCAACTGCCATTTCCTTGCCAGCTAAGTTTGAAATGGCAAGATCTCGTTTCAATAGACTATCCTGAGCATAAATACTATTTGGGAACCGACGTAACAATTCAGAGAAAGCGTCCATTGACCGCTGGGTCATAGCCGCATCACGTTCTACATCAACGATTTGCTCATAATAGCATAACGCACGAAGATAATATGCATATTCGACGTCTTCGTGTGCTGGATATAATTCAATGAATCGTTCAAGTGATATCAGTGCCCTCGGATAATCATTGGCTTCAAAGTAGGCCCAGGCAGCCATAAGTTGAGATTTGACAGCCCAATTTGAATAGGGGTGCTGTCGTTCAACTTCTTCAAATATGGAGGCAGCTTGTTTCGGATTGCCGGAATAAACAGTGTCCAACGCTTGATTATACAAAGAATCAACAGGCAAGTCTTCTTGGCTCTGCTGTTCTATTTGTTGGTTAGAACTGCAACCAGAAAAGAAAAGATATATGAATAATAATAGCTTTACTCCATTTATATAATGCAGATTACTTTTCCGCAGTTTTTCATTTATTTTATTCATAATTAATTTTTATTGAAGTAATTGTGTAATAAATCGAATGCAGTTTACATTATCATTTTGTAATACAATCTGCTAGCCACTTTAGAAATAGAAAAAATGAATTACAATTTAAGCAGGAATAGCTGCTGCCTTGGGTATATTGATATATCCTCGTTCAGGAACAATATCTTTCGAATAAGTTTTAACTATAAAAGACGATTCATCGGCTATCAATTTTTTTAGTAAGTCTAAAGTTAAAGTATGTCCTGGCCTGAATGCTTCAATTTTTCCAAAAATTGGCATACAAGTGAGAAACAAATCACCAATGCAATCAAGCACTTTGTGACGAACGCATTCATCTTGCATTCGTAAACCACCTCTGTTCATTACCTTACCATTATTCACTACTACAGCATTTTCAAGGGATCCACCTTTTGCCAGCCCGGCATGTTTCATATTTTGAACATCTCGTAACATGCAAAATGTTCGTGCTGGCGAAATAGTATCAACGTAACTAGATGTTGAAAAAGTATACTCTAATGTTTGTCTTCCTATGCCAGGGTCGGGAAAATCAATATTAAGGCATATATCTAAACTGTTAGACGGTGAAATTTTTGCCCATGCACCATTCTCACCTTTAACATTGACCTCTTTTAATATCTGAAGATAACTTGCAGGCTGTTTCAATTGTTTTTGGCCTGCTTTAAGCAATGCGTGCACAATAATTTCTGCACTGCCGTCCATAATAGGCATCTCTGGACCATCAACAAAAATATTTGCATTATCAATGCCTACTCCAAATAAAGCTGACATAAAATGCTCTATTGTATTTATGCCAATTCCATCGTCATTTTCAATTCGTGTGCATAACATGGCGCTAACTGTATTATCGACATGTGCTAAAATTTTATTATTTTGTCCGTTAATATCCTCCCGCCAAAAGCAAATACCCGTATCAGCCTCTGCTGGTTCTATTCTAGCAGTAATCGCTCTACCTGTATGAACTCCGATTCCAGAAAGAGAAAAAGGATTTATTATGGAAGTTTGTAGAGAAGTCAAAGTTAGTCCATTATGTAATTAATTACCCAGACAAGTTATTCTTAGTCTGGGTAATTCGCAAATCACATTTAGTAACAAATTGTAGCAGCCTTAACTAATTAGCCTGACGACGCAAAAATGCTGGTATATCCAAATCATCAGAGTCTTCATCTGCAGTCGCTTCTTTAAAAACTATGGTATCCTGACTTTCTGGCGTGCCTGCTAAATCAAGAACTTTTGGTTTTTCGGAGAAACTAGAAGTTTGTGAGCTATCAAACACATTTTCAGACGTTTTATTTTCATTATCTAGTCTCTGCGAGACAGGAGATAAAGATGGTTTATGTACAGAATTAAAATTTGGAGTTGTTGCTGTACTAGATGTTTTTTCTTCACCCTCAACAGTTTTTTGTGATCCCCACATTTGATAAATTCTTCCAATTAGACCAGTATTATTTTTAATAGGTTCATAACTTGTGTTTGGATACAAAGGTTCAGTAGGCTCTGGAATAAAAGATGTTTTAGCTTTTTCACCAGTTTCACTTATCCTCATGTCAGGTAGTTGTTTATCTTCTGCAGTATCTGTTTCAGCTTTATTTTCTCTGTTTGAGCTAATTTCAACCTCAGTGTTTCCTGTCATACCACTTGTTTTAACTTCATTTTCCTCCTTAATCCTTATTTCTTTTGATGTGAGTAATTGATTGCTATTTTCTTTTTCTTGCACGCTTAAATTAATTGAATCGTCAGTTTGACTTATTATCTCTTTAGTTAGGTTAGAAGTGGTCTTGGTCAGTGACTCTGATAAAGCTGCTTCCTTTTCAGTGCTTTCTTTTTTTTCATTGGGTGGGGATAGTTTATCGGCAAACCCTCCCAATTTGTTTATTTCTATTTTGGTTGTTTCTAGATCTTTGTCGTTGGGCGGAGTAGATGAAAATAACCCTGGTATTGAGCTAGTCTGATAGGTGTTTGGGAGCTCTTGTCCATGTGCTCGATTTACAGGTTCTGAAACAGTTTGCTCACATGCTTCAAATCCTGTAGCAACGACAGATACTCTTATGATGCCCTCAAGTCTCTCATCGAATGCAGAGCCGAAAATTATTGTAGCATCTTCATCTACTTCTTTTCGGATTCTATTGGCAGCCTCATCGACCTCAAACAATGTCATGTCCATTCCACCTGTTATATTAATCAAAAGTGCTTGAGCACCTTGCATGGTGGTATCATCTAGCAATGGATTATTGATTGCTGCTTCTGCAGCCTCAATTGCCCTATTTTCTCCTGTGGCTTCACCAGTGCCCATCATCGCTTTACCCATTTCTGTCATTACTGAACGAATATCTGCAAAATCTAGATTGATTATACCCGGCTTTATCATCAGGTCAGTGACGCCACAAACACCTTGATGAAGTACAGCATCTGCCATATTAAAAGCATCTGCAAATGTTGTTCTCTCATTGGCCAGCCTAAATAAATTTTGGTTTGGGATTACAATCAGTGTGTCAACATAGGCTTGTAGTGCACTTATACCATCTTCCGCTTGTGTCATGCGTCTTTGTCCTTCAAATGAAAATGGTTTTGTAACAACACCGACAGTAAGTATGCCTCTCTCTTTTGCGGCTTGAGCAATTATTGGTGCTGCTCCAGTTCCAGTGCCTCCCCCCATGCCTGCTGTGATGAATACCATATTACAATCGTTTAGCTCTGATAAAACTTCGTCCATGCTTTCCTCTGCTGCAAGTTTTCCCATTTCAGGTTTTGAGCCAGCTCCTAAACCCTGAGTGACTTGTGACCCAAGTTGAATTTTTCGAGGGGCAAGAGAATGCGATAGTGATTGACCATCTGTATTAACCACCAAAAAATCCACTCCCTCTAGGTTTGCATTAATCATATTGTTTACTGCGTTACAACCTGCGCCGCCAACGCCAACGACAGTAATTTTAGGGCGTAATTCTTGTGTTGTTTGTGGTAATGTAAGATTTATAGGCATGGTTCACTCCATTGTTTAATGTTAAAATATTAAATTAAAATTCCTTTTGAGTTAGCTGATTATTTGAGTATCTCGAAAACTTGAAAAAATTAAATTTGCAAAAAATAGTTTGGGAACATTGTTTTCTCCTTTTAAATATTATTGATTAACCAATTGCCAATTTTACCAAATTTACCAAAAGGTAATATTTTGGTTTGATCTTTAATTGATTCATTTTTTGGATTGGATTGAATGAACTTAGCCATTCCGATGGCAGAAGAAAGAGGATCTATATTCTCTCTATTAGCAAGGCCATCAATATGATTTGGCACACCTAATCGGGCATTTTTCCCCCAAATTGCCGATACGAACTCAGAAATACCTGTCAATTTTGCTGACCCACCTACGAGAATTACACGGTTGCCCGCTACATGTTGCATGTTAGCCTGAACAAGTTTTTCCATCAGTTTTTCTAGGATTTCTTCTAATCTTGTTTTGATAATTGAGTTTAGAAGATGACGCTCTATTTGCTCTGAGTTAGATAATTTTATTGTATCTGTTTCAGAAAAATTGCCTGAGAAAATAAAATTATCCCCTTTTGAAGGTATTCCAGATATAAGCGTTTTCGACTTTGTTTCTGCAGTTTCTGGCATAAAGACAGTACCTTCAAACACCTTAAGTCTCTCAGCTTCCTCAGCGGAAATTGATAAAACCGTGGCAATGTCTCTTGTGATTTGAATACCCCCAATTGGCATGGTATGGGTATATATGACGTTCCCTTCCATAAAAAGTGCGACACTGGATGTTCCTCCTCCAATGTCTAAAACCAATGCTCCTAGGTCCATTTCTTCTTCACTTAGACAGGCAAAACCTGACATACTTGCTCCGTGATGTATATGCCCTGGATTAAGGTGGTTCTGGAGCAAAACTTGCTTCATGTTAGCTAAAGAAGTTGACCTCATTGTTAATAAAAGAGTGTCACTTGATAGTTTCTGAGCAAACATACCTAGTGGATTTTGTACTTGAGATTGTTCATCAAGAATATATTGAAAATGGTCACGTCGAGTGACGCATCTATGATCTTCAGTTTTAATATCATTTTGTTTGCTTACTATTCTGCGTAAATCTCTCTTCGAAATTTTAGCATCGGATAAATCAATGTTTGAGCGAGCAATGTGTATCTTTGGCTGTCCGGCATTACAAACAAGATGTACTTCTTGTATCGTTATTCCAGCTTTTTCCTCTGCCATTTGAACTGTGTTTCCTATGGCTGTGCTAAATGCCTCCAGGTTATTTATTTCACCCCCACGTAATCCAGAACTTTCTTGAATAGCATCTCCGATGACAATAAGGTCACCATTTTTGTTAGTTTCAGCTATTATGGCGGCAATCTTAGAGGTTCCTGCATCTAGTACCGCAAAAGTAGAATTTGATTTTTGCTTTGTTTTAACCATTTATAGGCACACTCATGTTTCTTGTCCTTTGCCACGGATTGGTAGGTTCGGTTCAATTAAAATTTGGTCGGGTAGTCTCATATCAATTACAGCTAGGTCTCTCTGAATTATTTGATTTTTATGATCGAATCTTGCCAGTCTAGACCATGCGAGGCCTGGTTGCATTTCTGGGAGCTTAATTGTTATTCCGTTTTTCATAAGTACGTTCCAACGCCTTTTTGAAATATGATGGATAGCCCAAATTTCAGAGTAGAGTTCGGGTTCTGTCTTTAAGATTTCAATAATACCATTAGCGCTTATTGCGGCAGCTTCACCAGAAACAACCGGCAGGTGGCCAAAAGTTTCGGGTTTAGCGCCTGCAATAATCTCTCCATTTCGATCAATTAATTTGTGCCCATTTTGTGTTTGAAGTAACGCAATTGGGTTACGTTCAATAATAGTAAGTCTAAGTGTATTAGGAAGAATGCGCTGGACGAATGCCTTTTCTACCCATCCTAATTGCTCAATTTGTTCTCTTTTTTCTAAGAGGTTGATAGATAATATAGGTTCATTTTTTGTGAGTCCTAAAGCATCTGAGAGCTCTTTATGTGTTGTATGGTTGCGCCCATTAATTTCAGCAACTTCGAGCTTAAATCCGACCTCTGCAATTTTGTGCTGAATACTCGATTTGATATCTGACCAATTGACAAGAACTATACTTACTATTGCAAGTGGAACAATAAAAAAAAGATTGTGCAGATATCTTCTAGTTGAAAACACAGAAATTTTTTTTATGCCATCAGATTCAAGGTGCTTGTCTAGTCGCATTGTGCCGCCTCAATTAATAATGTGATTAAATGGTGCATACTAAGATTACAAAAGGATACCTGCTCTGGAACAAGAGAGGTCTGTGTCATACCTGGTTGTGTGTTTAGCTCGAGTAAATATAATTTATCTTCAGCTTCATCCCACCTGAAATCAGCTCTTGCTACACCACGACATCCAATCAGATTAAAAGCCTTCTCAGCCCATAATTTTGCCTTAAGGCCACACTTTTCTGGAACATTTGCTGGGAGAATGTGCTTTGAGCCACCTATGTCATATTTTGCTTTATAATTATAAAAATCAGCATTCGCTATAATTTCAGTAACGCATAGAGCTTTTCCATTTAACACAGATACTGTTAGCTCGCGTCCTGAAATGTAATGCTCTCCGATTAAGTCAGTGTCCAAACTCCACATTTTTCTGGGGCACAATCGTCCATCTAATATAATTTCTACTCCAACACTAGAACCATCATTTTTTGGCTTGATAACATATGGGCCTGAATGGTCCGAAGGCGTAACGTACTCGCCCTCATTTAGTAAGATTTTAGGTGGCGTACGAATATTAGCGCTTTCAAATAACTTACAAGATAAGTATTTATCCATTGCGAGTGCTGATGCTGTTACACCACTATGGGTGAAAGGTATGTTCAAAATATTCAGTAATCCCTGCACTGAACCATCCTCACCGACCCTTCCATGCAAGGCATTAAATACAATGTCTATTTTGTTTTCGTTGAGATAAATTGGCAGGTTTCTATCAAATTCAATTTCAATAACATCGTACCCACATTCTCTAGCGATGGTAGCGCAGAAATTTGCAGATGCTCTGCTTACCTCTGCCTCAGAATTCCAGCCACCATAAAGCATGCCAATTTTGGGAAGCCCACTCATTTTGCTAGCTCCTTATTTATCTTCTTTATTTGGCCAATACGTTTGATCTCCCAGCGTAATTCGATTCCACAGTTCTCTTTAACACGCTGGCAAATTTCAAGACCAAGTTCCTCAATTTCAAAAGCAGTTGCACCACCGTTATTTATTAAAAAGTTACAGTGCTTTTCTGATACTTGTGCCTTGCCAACTGTGAGACCTCTACATCCAGCTTGGTCAATGAGTTTCCATGCTTTATGTCCTATTGGATTGGCAAAAGTAGAACCACCGGTTCGCTTTCCTAATGGCTGTGCATCTGCCCTGTGTGCTAGGTTATTTTTTAATATTTTACGAATGGTTTCTGTGTTGCCTTCGTATCCAAAAAATTCAGCGTGTGTAAATATCCAGTCTTTTGGTGTTTGCGTATGTCGATACGCCATTTTTAAATCATCAGCGTTTACAACATGCTGTATACCATCTCTATCGATGGCAAAAGCAAATTTAAGAATATCTTTGAACTCGCTTCCGCTGGCACCTGCGTTCATTCTCAAGCCACCACCAATTGTTCCTGGAATGCCAATTAAAAATTCTAATCCTGAGACTTTATTTTTAGCTGCAAATCTTGCTACATCAGCGTCACTAGCACCCGCTCCAGCAATGATTTTGTGCGGTTGATAGAAATTAATTTTCGTGAAAAATCCTGACAATTTTATGGTAATGCCTCTAACACCGCCATCTCTAATCAGTATGTTTGAGCCTGCTCCCAATACTTGAATTGGAATTTCTTTCGGGCATCTCTTTAAAAGCAGTTTAAGGTCTTCAATGTCGGCAGGTTCAAAAAGCCATTCAGCAGGACCACCCACCCCAAACCATGTGAGCTTATCTAAATCTGCCATTGGTTTAAGTTTGCCGCGAACATTCTTCCAACTTTGTTTTGTCAAAGATGATTGATTTTTTACAGTCATTTTACCAGTTCCTGCGTGTACATTGATGCGAGTTTCTCTGGTAATTCACTCGCCCAGCTCGTAATTGTTCCTGCTCCAAGAAAAATTACAAGATCACCTGGTTCTGCGCTTGCTTTTATCAACTTTGGAAGTTGATCCTTGCTCTTCAGTGTTATTGCATTTCGATTTCCAAATTCATGAAGTCCTCGCACTAAATCCTCTTTCTCAAACCCTGAAATAGGGGGCTCTCCTGCAGCATAGATATCCGCTACTATCGTAATGTCAGCATTATTAAAGCAGGCACAAAAATCAGAGAATAAGTCTTTTACTCTACTATACCGATGGGGTTGTACAACAGCTATAACTTTACCGGCATCGCAATATAGCCTTGCAGCTGATAATGCTGCTTTTATTTCAACTGGATGGTGTCCATAATCATCAATGATAGTTATATTATTAACGCATCCTTTATAGTCGAACCTCCTTGCAACGCCATTAAATTCTGATAGTGATTTTTCGATTTTAGCAATATCAATACCCATCTCAAGGCAAACGGAAATGGCAGCAAGACAATTTTGGATATTATGTTTTCCGAGCATAGGAAAACGAAATTTTGCTTTTTGTTTTCCTCGCATTGCAATGCGATCAGATAATTGCAATTCAAAAATCATTTCTCTATCTTTGGAATGCACATTACTCGCCCGCACATCTGCATTGCTGGCTAAGCCAAAAGTAATTATCCGCCTATCCAAAATTTTAGGAATTAGTCTTTGAACCGAGGGGTGGTCAATGCACACTGATGCAAACCCATAGAAAGGTATAGCTCTCAAAAAATTGGCAAAGGCTAACTCAAGATTTTCATAGTTTCCGTGATAATCAAGATGTTCGGAGTCAATATTAGTTACTACTGCTACAGTGGGGTTAAGCTTGGAGAATGACCCATCACTCTCATCTGCTTCCACTACCATCCAGTCACCAAGACCTAATCTTGCATTACTTCCCCACCCTTGAATAATTCCTCCATTAACTACAGTGGGGTCATACCCAGCTCTCTCAAGAATTGTTGCGACAAGTGATGTCGTGGTGGTCTTGCCATGAGTTCCAGCAATAGCAATTGACCAACGCAGTCGCATAAGTTCACCAAGCATTTCTGCACGGTGTACTATTGGCAAAAATTGCCTTTTAGCTTCCTCTAACTCGACATTATTTGGCTTTATAGCTGTTGAAACAACAACAAAGGCAACTTCGTCAATATTTTGGGGTTCTTGTGGTATTGAGATTTTTATCCCTAATTTTCTTAAACGTTTTACATTATTATTTTCAGCTATATCGCTTCCTTGGACCTGATATCCAAGAGAAAATAATATCTCTGCAATGCCACTCATTCCAATCCCGCCAATACCAATAAAATGAATAGTTCCAATTGTTAAGGGGAGAGCAGTCATCTTATCCCTCCAGAATTCATATGCTGGAATGATTTTATTGATGAAATTATGTCATTAAGAGCATGCTTATGCGCAAGATTTCTTGCTTTTACAGCTAGTTTTTTGCATTTCACTGGGTTTTTTATAAGTGATAATAGTTCTTTCGCAAGTATACTCGGATCTGTTTCGATTTCTTTTTGGTGTAAAATAATTGCAGCATTTTTGTCTGCTAAACTTCGGGCATTATATATTTGATGCTCATCTAGAGAATATGGGAAGGGAATTAGTAATGCTGCTCTTCCAATTGCTGCTATCTCTGCAATGGAGGCAGCTCCCGCTCTTGATATTATTATATCGGCTTTTGCCATTTGGTTCGGCATGTCATCGAAAAATGTAGAACAAAAATGTCTAATGGACATCGAAGAATAGACACTCTCGAGCTTAGATAGCTGATCCTCACGCACCTGTTGCGTGATTACAATTGATTTTTGTATCTTCTTGGGAAGGGTAGAAATTACTTCAGGGATAATTTTAGCAAATGCTTCTGCTCCAAGAGATCCTCCTGTTATCAATATATGGCAAGGGCGTTCTACGCTGAATTCTCTTTTTGCTTTATAATTAGGCAACTCGAAAAGTATGCTTCTCACGGGAAGTCCAGTTAGAGTAATAGGTATGTCTGAAGGAAGTGGTCTACTATTTTCCCAACTTATCAACATCACTTTTACTCTTTTAGCAAGAAACAGATTCGCCCTACCAACTCGCGCATTTTGCTCATGAAGCAAACTTGGAAGTCTACAAATGTTAGCAGCTATTAAAGGAGGTGCTGAAGGATAACCGCCGAAGCCAATAACGCAAAATGGCTTAAAACGAATAATGTAAAACAAAGACTGAATCACGCCAAAACAGAGTTTAATGGCAGCTATTAGTCTTTGGAAAACATTTCCAGAAAAAGGAGAGCCGGCAGAAATACTAAAAACCTGTTGTCCAGGAGTTACATTTTTTATCACAGATAAGCCACGCTTATCAGAAAGGAATTTACAATCGATTCCGTTTTTTAAAAGACTAGTGGAAACTGCTAGGGCAGGAATAATGTGTCCTCCAGTTCCGCCAGCAGCCAGTATAACTCGGTTAGACGTCATCATCTGTTCCAATCATATATCTGGTATCCCGTGTAAGAGCCAAAATCATGCCTACAGTTATGCTAGATGCGACTAGCGATGAACCACCATAGCTAATTAGGGGTAAAGTCATTCCTTTTGCAGGAATTAGATTTACCGAAGACGCCATATGTATAGAAGCTTGAACTGTAAATTGCATAATTAGTCCTGCACCAGCTAGTAGGTTAAATAAGCTAGGACCAATAGCGGAGCGTTCAAATCCTCTTAATAGAAAAAAACTATACAACCCAATTAAGAATAAACATGCTAGAACGCCATATTCTTCAGCAGCAACTGAGAAAATAAAATCAGCATGAGCATCGGGTAGGTTTAATTTCACCTTGCCATCTCCAGGGCCTACGCCAAAGAAACCACCTTGAGAGAAACTCTCAATTGATTTATTGGTTTGCATTGTTCCACCATCAAAAAACCTATCTATCCGTTTTTCTACATGCGGCAAAAATAAATAAGCTGCGTATAAGCATAAGGGTGCTAAGGCAATTGCTAATAAAACAAGTAACATTGGCATTCCTGCTAAAAACATTTGGAATCCCCAGGTAAGCACTATTACTGATGTCATACCTATATCTGGCTGCAATACTAATATAAATACTAAAACAGCAGCGATGCCAGTCGCCCATATCCAGCCCGGAAATTCTTCTCCATCTCGCCAGAGAGTTAGAAGCCATGCACAAGTTATAGCGAAGAAAGGTTTTGCAAATTCAGATGGTTGTATTCTAAATGGTCCCATAGAGACCCATCTTGTTGCTCCATTAATTTCATTACCAATTAATGCTGTCATAAGCATTAAACCGATAGCAGCAGAAAGGCCAAACAAGCTGATAACCCGAATTTGTCTTGGTGAAATTAAGGAGAAAATTAACATCATACACAAAGCGGGCAGGAGGAATATCAGCTGTCTCCAGACAAAATGTTGTTCTGGTAGGCCAATTCTGACTGCTACTGGTGGGCTGGCGGCCATTACGAGGATGGTGCCTAGTGCCATTAGAACAAGTACTATGCTAAGAAGCCATCTATCAACCGTCCACCACCAAATTCCGATTAAGGATCTGTCTGTTCTGTCAAACATCAGCAGGCCTCCTTATCTTGGACCTGCTGGCATAATATTTTTGCTAAATCAGTAAACTGCTTGCCACGAACCTCGAAATTTTCAAAAGCATCAAATGAAGCAGCTGCTGGTGATAATAAAATAAAACTGTCAACCTTATGTTGACGGGTAAATTGTTTGGCATCAGCAAAAGCTTTGTTCGTTGCGTCTTTTAAGTTTTTTGCGAGTGTAAGAGGCAGTAATCCTGTTAGTTCAGATTGAAATAAGGGTTGCGAGGCTCCATATACATAAGCGCGTTCAACATTTGATAAATGCGCAATACAATTTGTTAATTTTTTTTCTTTTGCAATGCCCCCTGCACACCAAAAAATATGTTGAAACGAAGATAGGGCTTTTGAAGCAGCATCGTCATTAGTGGCTTTAGAGTCATTTATTATATGTAGTCGATTACCATTCAAATTGCAGCTTGCGACAAGTTCTAATCGGTGTGGTAGGCCCTTAAAACTCAATATAGATTTGTTTATGTTTTTTTCAGAGATATCAAAATGCCTGCAAATGCGTGCGGCAACAGCAGCATTTTCGGCGTTGTGTGAACCCGATAACGCTATATTCTTACAAGCCGCTGGGGGAGTGTCAGCCTGTTTTATTTGATACAAAGAACAGGTATATTTTGCAGGTAATAAGGATAAAAGATTAGGATTATTTCCTAGTATTATGAGACCATCAGACTTTACATTTTTTATGGCTTTTGCTTTGGCTGCTGCATAATTTTCCATGGAGCCATGTCTTTCGAGGTGGTCTGGCGACAAATTAAGGATTGCAGAAACATCTGGATTCAGTGAAGGGGTGATTTCTAATTGGTAAGAGGATAACTCAACAACCCTTATACCATTTTCGCCAGGGCTATCCAACTCTGCCATAGGTGTGCCTAGATTGCCACCGACCGATATCGATTTACCTGCATTTTTTAAAATATGCGCTGTTAACGCTGTTGTTGTAGATTTTCCATTTGTTCCAGTTATAACAACCCATTTTGATATTCCTTGAAGTCTTATCACCAGCTCGATATCACTTATTAATGGGACATTAGAATTTTTGGATAGAAAAACTACAACATGTGGTTTAGGCAGATAAGTTGGAACTCCTGGGCTCAAAATAACAGCATCAAGTTCATTCCATGGCCATTCATGGTAAGATTTAAAGAAATTTCTATATTCATCGGGGATAAAGTTTGGTTTATCATCAAAAATGTATGGTTCGATATGATTTTTCAATGCTAGTTTAATTGTGGCCATACCTGTTCTACCCAATCCAAGAATACCTATTTTTCGAATTGGTGATTGTTTGATAGGAAACAAAGTTCGTTTACTTAACATAAGCTATACTACCTATCTCAATTTCAGGGTTGAAAGGCTGATTAAGGCAAGAACTACTGAAATAATCCAGAATCTGATTACAATTGTTGGTTCAGCCCAACCTTTCTTTTCAAAATGGTGATGTAGTGGTGCCATAAGGAATATTCGTTTCCCAAATAAACGAAAACAGGCAACCTGTAAAACAACAGAAATAGTCTCAACAACGAATAGTCCACCAGCGATGGCGAGTACAAATTCATGTCGTGTTGCGACCGAAATAGCTCCAAGTGCTCCTCCTAATGCCAATGAACCCGTATCTCCCATGAATACTTTAGCAGGTGGCGCATTAAACCATAAGAAACCAAGACTCGCCCCTATAAGAGCGCCGCATAAGGTTGCGAGGTCTCCCACTCCTGGGATGTAACTAATCTGCAAATAGGAGGCAAAATTAATATTTCCAGAAAGATAAGAAAATAGCACAAAACAGGAGGCAACTATCATTACAGGCACAGTTGCTAAACCATCGAGCCCATCCGTTAAATTCACTGAATGCGAGGCACCTATAATTACAAAGCTTGAAAAAAAAATATAAAATAAACCAAGTGGGAGAATTTGCTCTTTAAAAAATGGTAAAGCAACACTGTAACGCAACTCATCTGGTGATAGCTCTATAAAAACCATACTCACAAATATGCAGATTATTAGTTGAATAATTAACTTTCGCTTCCCACTTAGTCCTTTACTGGTATTCCTATTTAATTTCATCCAGTCATCAACAAGGCCGATGGAACCAAAAGTTATAATTATCGCTAAAACTGGCCAGAGGTAGGGGTTTCCAAGTGGTACCCATAAAAGAGAAGAAATCACAAGACTACATAATATAAGTAGTCCGCCCATTGTTGGTGTGCCCTTTTTAACAAAATGTGTTTCGGGTCCATCATCTCTTATAGGCTGACCTTCTGACTGTCTCTGTTTTAACCAATTTATAAACGGAGCTCCGAGAATTAAAGATATCAGAAGGGCTGTTAGAATGGCACCACCTGTTCTAAAAGTGATGTAGTTGAAAAGATTAAATATCTGGTGTTCGGCACTCAATGGTGCAAGCAAATCAGACAACATTTTGCATCTCCTCATTATGAAGAGATTTTAGATGCTCTACAAGAAGATGAGCGCCAGAGCCATGTGAGCCTTTTATGAGGATTAAATCAGCGTCTATTATGTTCGGAATGAAAGCCAATTTAGCTTCTTCCACATTTGAATATGTATAAACATTGGTAAAAGGTTGAAGAGATTTTTTAATTTTACTCATTTCAGTACCCACTAAAATTACTGAACATGGGTGCGCACTCACAATATAAGGCACTATAGACAAATGCATTTCATTGCTAAACTCGCACAATTCAAGCATATCTGTGAGAATTACAATTTTATTTATTTCTGGCCGAGTGGCAAAATCCTCCAGTGCTGCTATGACTGAAGATGGGGAAGCATTATACGCATCATCAATAATAACAGTTGTAAAATCCTTGGTCACTAATTTGGTCTCAGCACCTCTTCCTGCCAAAGCTGTTTGTATTTTTAAGCTATCGCATGCGGTATTTATATCGAGACCCATAAAGTAACAAGCCGCAATCACAGAAAGAGCATTAGTTGCCCAATGTTCTGCCCGCATTCCAATACTTATTTCATAAATCTTGTCTAAAATTTTGAATGAAATTATTCTCTTAGTGGTAGAGCTGCGTGTTTCTTTAACATGACTTGAGATTAGCTGGATAGTGCTTTCTGAGTTTCTCCCAAAGCTAATAATGTTATTAATTTTCGCTTCAATAGCAGCTTTCTCTAAAATAGAATATTGCTCATCGTCTCGAGGTAGTATTATGCAACCATTTACACTTATGCCAGCACAGATGGTGGCCTTTTCATTTGCAACTTCTTTTAAAGATCTCAATTGGCCAATATGAGATTCAGATATTTTAGTTATAATTGCAATATTTGGCTTAACTAAGCAGCTTAATGGTGCTATTTCTCCCTTATGGTTCATACCTATTTCGGCAATTAAATAGGAAATTGAAGGTGGCATTGATAATATCGTTAGAGGCACACCTAGATGATTATTATAATTGCCTTGATTTGCGTGCGTTGTGCCAAATTGCCTAAGACATGTTGCTAACATTTCTTTTGTGCCAGTTTTCCCAACAGAGCCCGTTATCGCTATTTTTAAAGCATTAGTCTCTTCTATGAATGCAGTTGCTAATCTATAAAGCGCATCCTTGGTTGACTTGACAACTAGCTGTGGTACCTGCGCAACATTTATAGGCCTTTCAACAATTGCTGCAGCAGGAGCACTTAATCCTTTTACGAAATCATGGCCATCTCTATTAGTGCCATTTATAGCAATAAATAGTTCGTTTGCGTTGATTTGATTGGTATTTATTTCAACCCTTGTGAAATGGTTAGAAGGAGTCTGACCAAGATGCCAGTAACCGCAGCAGATAGCAGCTAAATCCCAAGGATTTAATGATGAGATCATTTTTTAGCCTCTGATTTTAAAATGGTTTCACGTAGACGCATTACGCTATTTCTGGCAACAACAGCATCATTAAAAGGTAGTGTTTCTGAGCCTATCAATTGCAAATTTTCGTGACCTCTTCCTGCAATTAGCAGACTATCAGAGTATTGTAATTGGTTGATTGCAAATTCTATTGCCTCATTCCTATTAGCTATTTGTATTGCGTCAGGGCAACCAGCTAAAATATCTCTTCTTATTTTACTTGCAGACTCATTTCTGGGATTGTCATCAGTAATTATTATAGAATCTGCTATTTTCTCTGCTACTTTGCCCATTTGACTGCGCTTTCCTCTATCTCGTTCACCACCGCATCCAAATACTACATAAACCTTTCGCTCCGTCTGGTTTTTTAGTGATATTAGAACTTGCTCGAGTGCATCTGGTGTATGTGCGTAATCAATGACAATTAGTGCGTTCCTTGGGTGTCCATGAATAGGTTGCATTCGACCATCAATTGCAGTCAGAAAAGAGATTATTCTTAGTGTATTTTCAACTGGCAACCCTGATAAATGAGCAGCAATAGCTGCAGCAAGGACATTTTTGGCTTGAAAAGCTCCTGTTAAGCCAAGAGGGCAGATATATCGGTTATTATCATGGCATACCACTAATTCTAGTCCATAATTAGTAGGTTTTATTGATTCAATTCGAAAATCAGCGTCTATATGTTCACCGAATGTTTTAATATTTATTGGCCTATTTTTTAAGTTTTGTATCAGTTTTCTTCCATAGCGGTCATCGATATTTATTACTGCCTGACCTCCATCTTGAAGATAGTTTAAAAATAACTTTTCTTTTGACTTAAAATAAGCTTCTGAGTCCTTATGGTAATCAAGGTGGTCTCTGCCAAGGTTAGTAAAAATAGCTACTTGAAACTTCAAACCAGTCATTCTGTCTTGTTCTAACCCGTGACTAGAAGCTTCGATAGCCGCATAAGAAATATTATTTTTACAAAAGATATTTAGAGCGGAGAATAAATACTCTGATGATGGAGTTGTGAGGCCTGAAAAAGGAAGATTAAGTTTAGATGAAGTTCGCACTCCAAGAGTTCCAAGCGAAACCGCATTCCAAGTATTCCGTTCCCAAATTTGTCTTAAAAATTCTACTGTCGATGTTTTTCCATTAGTGCCTGTAACTCCAACTAAGAAATTGGGTCTTAATGACCAAAATCTTGCACATGCATCTGCAAATTCTTTCCTTACATTATTTGCTGTTAAGACTGACACGGTTTTTGGAACCTCCACATCTCTTCCATCAGTTAAAACAGCAATAGCCCCTTTTCTAATTGCACTATTAATAAATTTGTGGCCGTCAACTTTTTCTCCAGAGATTGCCACAAATAGTGAGCCTTGCTGAACGTCTCGAGAGTCACTCGTTAAATGAGTGATATCTATATTCTTATCCCCCTGAACAATTTTTATAGAATCTGAGAAATTCAATAAATTAGTAAGTTGCATATACCGCCTCCTGTCCATCTAGCAACATTGGTGGCAGAAGATTCTGGCTATTTTCTGGCTTTGAAATGTCAACAGGATGCACATTTAAAATTGGCGAAATTTGATTAACAATATCCCTTATTGCGGGCGCAACCACCCAACCGGCAGTAGCATAATTATGAGAATGCTTTTGTTTTACTGGTTCATCTACCATAATCATGATTAAGTAAGCAGGGTCATTTACTGGGAATGTTGCAACAAAGGAAACTCTGTTTGCATTCCTATTAAAATCTTTATTTTTGACCTTTTCTGCGGTTCCAGTTTTTCCACCTACAAGGTAACCGTGCGCATCTGCAAAATTTCCTGTACCAAGTTTGTGGCTCACAACAAGTCGCATCATAGAGCGAACAGCCTTTGATGTTTGTTTTGAAAAAACTCTTACCTTTTTGATCGCTTCATTTGCATTTCGTTTCAAAAGCGTTGGAGAAATGAAATGACCATCCCCACCAGCAGCAGCTATCGCTGCCGCTGCCTGCACCATGCTTACAGATAAACCATATCCATAAGACACTGTCATTGCAGTTATGTTTGACCAATCATCAGGGACAAGTGGCACCCCATTTTCAACAATTTCAAGAGAAGAAGGCTCTAATAGTCCGAGCTGTTTCATATATTTTCTTTGGGTCTTTGGGCCTATCATTTGACTGATATGTGCCGACCCTATATTTGAGGACCGAACTAGAATTTCCGCTAGTGTTATTGATCCTTTAATTGGCTTATAATCATTTATAATCTGTCCTGCAATCGGAATAGGTTTTGAAACATCCACAGTTCTATGCAAATCAATAGCACCAGTTTCCAATGCAATGGCTGTATTTAGAACCTTAAATATAGAGCCCATTTCATACACGCCCTTGGTAACCTGATTAAAACGTGCGGCATCAGTGGAAAGCATAATATGGTTTGGATCAAAATCTGGAAGAGAAGTTGCTGCGATAATCTCACCTGTCTTCATATTAAGAATTAGACCCGCTCCACCTATCGCTTCAAACTTATCGATTTGAGTTTTTAGAGCTTTTCGAAGAATTGTCTGTAAACCTGTATCAATCGAAAGATTAATATTTTTACCAGCGGCCAATTTTTCATTCTGACTTTTTTCTATACCAGCAATACCAATATTATCTCTATCTACAGCCCCAATAATGTGTGCTGCCTCTGTTCCTTGTGGGTAAATCCGAATAGTTGAGGGTTTAACGTAAATACCTGGTATCCCTAATTGAAGAATAGCGGAATGTCTTTTAGGTGTAAGTTTCCTGTCTAGCTCCGAAAACCGGCTATTTTTAGTAAGTTTTTCTAAAAGTATTTTTTTGCTCAGATTTGGTAAAAATGGAAGTAACTCCGAAGCAACTTGTTCGGGGTTAAATATATGTTTTGGATCTGCATATAAA
This sequence comes from uncultured SAR116 cluster alpha proteobacterium, assembly GCA_902622515.1. Taxonomy (GTDB): domain Bacteria; phylum Pseudomonadota; class Alphaproteobacteria; order Puniceispirillales; family Puniceispirillaceae; genus UBA5951. The sequence continues at coordinate 41 of CACNQE010000017.1, read as the reverse complement.
ATATTTATAGGCACGGTGCTTGCTAGAATTCTACCTTTTTG
>CACNQE010000016.1 GCA_902622515.1 uncultured SAR116 cluster alpha proteobacterium | reverse complement strand
TACACCTAATGTGCCGCCTAAAGTTGCATTATCCTGAACATCCAAATTATTATTTAAGTCTAAAGCGCCTGCGACCGTTAGATTATCTGATAATGTAGCTACACCTGAAATGTTCAAATTATTGATATTCGCAGTATCACTTACTGTTATATTATCATAGACACTTACCGTACTCGCTGAAGTTACAGTACCGGAGACATTAAGATTGCCTGTTATTGTAGTATCACCAGTTACTGCTGCGCCACCTGCTGTGACGGTAAAACCTCCAGCATCAATCGTTATTCCATTGTCAACATTTAAAGTATTTAACTCGGCTAAACCAGTCGAACTTAAAGTTGAAAAAGTTGAGTCACCAGTCACACCTAAAGTTCCAGTGAGATTTGAGTTTCCAGACACATTAAGAGTGGTTATAGATGTATTATCCATAGTAGAAAGACCTGTGACATTCAGTGTCCCAGTGACAGATAGGTTTTCGTCTAAAGTCATATTATCGGTATTGAAAGTACCATTTACGGTAAGCGTATTTGCCTGCATATCGCCCACAATAAGGGGGTCTCCAGAGGAGCTATGGGAGTCAATTATCAATTTATAATTGTCATTTGAAAGAGAAAATCCAGTATCGTTACCGATAATGATATTACCTTGACCACTCGTTATACTACTACCAGAATCTCGTCCTATTACAATATTATCGTTACCAGTAGCATTACTTAATGTTGAACTGCCTATTGCGATATTTCCGGACCCAGCATTTGTTGAAGAGAGTGTGTTATCGCCAATAGCGATATTTTCCTGACCCGTAACAATACCGCCTCCACTGTTATCTCCTAATGCAATGTTATGTGAACCAGTCGTTGTAGAATTTGAACTATTATCTCCGATGGCCACATTATTTGTACCAGAGGTCAAACTTCCCAGCGAAGTTGTCCCCACCCCGATATTGTCTGATGAATTAGCGGTCAAAGTGGTTGTAGTCTCGTTAATCATAATATCCGCAACAGCGAAAGGTGTTAGAACAAAGCTAAAGAGTGCAAATAATACGGAAAATAATTTAGTTTTTGTCATAATTAACTTACTCAAAATTTTGATTGACGAACATCTCCATTAAAGACATTGGTATATATTTGCTACAATTCCCGACACGTTACTTGCAGTAATATGGTTTTCTTTCTGTTCCACAGTCATATTTGAAGTTGCTGCAGCAAATGCATCATGGTCTTCATATAATTTGAGAACAGCGATTGCGTTACCACCCACTAAAAATGCTCTATTTTTCAGAGATATCATTGCCTGATTATAATCTTCAGATATTGCCAAGCCTAAAGTCATGATTTTGTGGCAACTTTTCTCTGAATTTAATATTGAGTCTGCCCTCATTATAATTTTCTCAGTACCAGGAATAGGTTGGTCAAATTCTTTTTTGGGTGGTTGCGGATTATCAACGACATCCGTTTTTATTGTTACAGGACTAGGTTGCGATACTACCTCAGTTGGTTCAGCCTGCTGCGCCACCTTCTTATATATGGTGTGGTTAGAGGTGGTGTACGGTGTGGTTGATAAACTGCATGCTGCCAATAAAAATGGTGCCACTAAAAAGGAAATCATATGCTGAGTTTTTATCATGACTATTTCTCTATAATAACTTTTTACTTTGAATAGATAACGACACAGAGATTTGAATTTTAGTTTTTAAAACTACTTTTATTTTTAAATTATCCGAAAGATTGTTTCGGGATGTGCAAATTAAACGCTTAATAACAAAAATTATGTCTGAAATTAATGTGGAAAAAACATTGAAAACCAAATAACAATAATCAAATGAACGAGAACTCAATCCGTAAAACTGAGCATGGAATCGGCCTTATGTGCGGAGCAATGTTGCTCCTGCCTTTATTAGATTGCCTGGCTAAAATATTAGGACAAGGTGGAATATCATCTGGGCAAATAGTTTTATTTAGATTTGTTTTACAAGTTTTATTTTTACTTCCTGTATTAATTATAACAAATCAGTTAAAATTTAATTTTGAATATTTTGGGTTACAAATAGTAAGAGCAATAGCGATGTGTCTTACAACATTCTGCTTTTTTATTGCTGTGAAACATATGCCTCTGGCAGATAGTATTTCTATCTTTTTCGTTGAACCAATGATACTCACACTTTTATCAGTAATTTTTCTAGGAGAAATTATTCGATTTAGAAGAATTATGGCTATAATAATAGGATTTATTGGGGCCCTTATTATAATAAGGCCCCAGTTTAATTCAGTAGGAATAGTTGCATTTTTACCGCTAATCACGGCTTTCTGCTTTGCAGTTTATATGCTTATAACTCGATTTTTTTCTGAGAAAATTCTACCCATTCAATTGCAATTTCAAATGGGGCTAATAATCAGTCCAATAATGTTATTACTTATCCTAGCATTTCCCGATAGCAGTGATTTATATTTTACCAACCCAAGCTGGATAGAACTCCAACTGCTGTTTTCTCTTGGTTTAGTGGCAATGATAGGACATCTTATGATTGTGTTTGCTACAACAAAAGCACCAGCTAATTTACTTGCTCCCTTCCAATATCTAGAGATTGTCGGAGCCACCATTCTTGGATACTTTATTTTTAATGACATTCCTTCATATCTTACTTTTGTTGGAATAGGTTTAATAGTCACATCTGGAATCTATCTATGGTATCGTGAGAACCAGGGTAAATCATCAACAGAAATCAAAATAAGAACCTAATTCCGTACATGATATAAACCAACATATCGTTTAGTGAGATCTAACTTCATCTCATGCCCGATTGGAGGAACTGATCTGTGTTGACAATCACTTCTTTCACAGGATTGGCAGGATAAGCCTATTGGGACAGTATGAGTAAATTTTTCAGAAGTAAGTCTTTCGGTATAGCAAATTTCTTTCAAATATCTTGCATCACAACCAAGCGCTATTGCGTATATTGGGGTGCCAATATACGCAGGCTCAGTTCTCGGTTTTGCGACTGTTTTGGTTATTGTAATAAATTTATGGCCATCCTCTAATTCTGCAAATTGGAATTGGATTTGGCCTGGAGACCTAAATGCTTGATGGGGAATCCACCTTGAACACGAGCCTCCATATCGTGCAAATTCAACCCCACCTCCAGAAAGCCTCTTTGAGATATGTCCCGCCTCATCAACTCTAAGAAAAAAGAATTCTATACCTCTCGCATTTGGCTTGTTCAGAGTGGTAAGTCGATGACAAATTTGTTCAAAACTTGCACTAAAGCGATTGGTTAATTGCTCTAAATCATACTTTGATTCAATGGCGGCGTTAAGAAAACTATCATACGGCATCATCAAGCATCCTGCAAAATAGTTAGATAATGTCATTTTGAGTAAATTTTTTGCCTCAATATTGTCGATTCCAGATTCCGAAATGATCGTATCAAGTTGTGGCTGAGATATAACTAAAGCCACTTGTGTACATAGCTGAAACAATCGTTGTTCTTCAGGCATTGCTTCTGACAACAAAATTCTATTTCTATGAAAGTCAAACTGTCTTAACATACTCCCCATCACGTTAATGGGCATTAACCTAGTTTGAATTTCATGCTCTTTTTCTAACCAGGCTACTAAATCGGAAAAAAGAAAACCATTTCTTAATTTGGCAGTTTCTCTGCAGTTTTCTGCAGCCCTCTCCAATATGTCAAAATAATTACCAGCATTTTCTAAAAATTTGCGCACCTCCTCTACAGGTTTGGGTTGTAAAAGAGTTTGTTCAACCTTTTTTTCACTGTAAGCCGCATCTCGCATTGTTTCATACAACTCAAATAATCCAATCATAGTCTGTGCCGCTTGACTGTGTTGATTTGCAAGTAGCTGAATATCCCTTCTAGACAAACGCAGCTCTTTTAATGTTGGATCTGAGAAAACTTCCGCTAATCTTGCTATTAATTTGGCGCTGTCGTCTTCTGCGATTTCACGTAAATCGATATCGTAGGTCTGCCCAAGCTTGAATAATAGTGGAACCGTAATTGGTCGAGAATTATTTTCTAACAAATTGAGATAAGATGCTGATATGCCAAGTTCAGCAGCCATATCAGCCTGGTTGAGATTAAGATTTTGTCTCAATTTTCTTAGCTTTGGACCTATTGTAATTTTACTAACGGGAAGTTCTGACATTTGACATCCTTTTCCATACAAAGAATTTAATAATCCTAAATTGAGGTTCATAATAAAGAATTTGTAAATATAATAAATAAAAAATATTTACAATTTTTTCAAATTTTTATTTGTAAATGTTTACATTTTATTTTAATACACAATTTTACTAGTATTTTAATTTTTATTTGATAATACATGTCTATCTTTAATGTTTTAAGACGGAGAATGAACATGACAACCACATATGAAAAAAGAACACAATCACATGAAGGTCGTTTTGACCATGTCGAGAGAGATTATTCTATGGAGGATGTGCAAAAGTTATCTGGGTCTGTACAAATAGAATATACGTTGGCAAAAAATGGAGCCAATAACCTATGGAATTTACTTCAAACAGAAGACTACGTGCCAACCCTGGGAGCTATGACAGGAAATCAGGCACTGCAGCAGGTACGCGCTGGTTTAAAGTCCATTTATCTATCAGGTTGGCAAGTTGCAGCTGATAGTAATACTGCAGGTTCCATGTATCCAGATCAGTCAATTTATCCAGCAAATTCTGGACCTGAATTGGCCCGTCGTATAAATAATACTCTTTTAAGAGCAGATGAGGTTGACGTCTTAGAGAATGGAAAGGCAACCAAAAATTGGATGGCTCCTATAGTAGCAGATTGCGAAGCTGGTTTTGGCGGAGCACTAAATGCTTATGAGATTACTAAATCTTATATTTCCGCTGGTGCAGCTGGAGTTCATTTCGAAGATCAACTAGCCTCCGAAAAAAAGTGTGGTCACATGGGTGGCAAAGTCCTCATTCCAGTGCAGCAAGCAATTAGCAATCTGAATGCGGCAAGGCTCGCTGCGGATGTATGCGGCGTGTCTACCATAATTATGGCGAGAACAGATGCAGATAGCGCCAAACTCATCACATCCGATATTGACCCCAGAGATAAACCTTTTATTTCTGGGCAACGCACTGAGGAAGGTTTTTACACGTTGGATGATAAAGATGCTTTCGATCGCTGCGTAACACGTGGTCTAGCTTTTGCCCCTTATGCAGATTTACTCTGGATGGAAACCTCCAAGCCAGACCTAAAACAAGCGGAAGATTTTGCAAATGCAATAAGAAAAGAGTTTCCTGAACAAATGTTGGCGTACAATTGCAGTTCCTCTTTTAATTGGGCCTCTCACATGACTTCTGAAGAAGCCCTGCACTTCCAAAAAGAACTTGGTAGAATGGGATTTAAGTTCCAGTTTATTACTTTAGCAGGTTTCCATTCACTTAATCATGCAATGTTTGAGTTAGCAGATGATTACAGAGACCGTGGAATGGCTGCATATATGGATCTACAAAATGCAGAATTTGTAGCAGAACCACGTGGGTTCACGGCCCACCGTCATCAAAGAGAAGTTGGCGCGAGTTGGTTTGATGCAGTATCTGTAGCAGTTAGGGGAAATCCCTCAACTACTGCGCTTGAAGACAGCACAGAGAATGCACAATTCGTTAATGAAACTAATTTAGAGCAGCAAACTGAAGCGGCAGAATAGAGAATAAAATGACAAACTTTACTCAAGATTTAAAAAATACTCCCCCTAATGCAAATGGGAATCAAATCATGAATAACACTCCTCAGACAACACCATTATCGTCTGACGAAGAAAACAAGATAACAATACTTGCACCTAGTTTTACAGAAGCGGCAATTATGTTTCACAAACAAAACCTGTCTGCAAAAGGGTATCGCCTTACCTCCAGAATTGAAGCCCATAAGTTTTTTGCAAGCGAAGGCTCTCAGTTATCTGAATTATTCGATGGAAAGGCTTTATATGCAGTGACGTTTGAGCATGACAGCAAACTAGCCGCACAAACTAAAACTAACTAAATCAAAGATTTTAAACAAAAAAGAGCCCTTAATGGGCTCTTTTTTTGCTTCCGACATCTCATCACAAATCTTGCCTTTCAGACGCAATTTGAATAGGAAGGATAATGGCAGAGGCGACTACCAAAGTAGCAACACAACTTAATATAACAAACAAAGAACTCATAAGTACCCCGGATTGTAACAATAATCCACACACTGGTAATACGGAAGCACCAACTACCAAATTCAACATAAATTTAAAGCTCAACGCCTTTGCGCGCCATTCATCGGGGACATATCTGGATAAAATTGTATCTGTTATTGGTATCTGACCAAATACAAAGCTCATTGCTATTAGCATAGCAAAAAATAGAGCAAAATCAGTAAATTGAGATGTAAGGAAAATAAAGAGTATTTGGCCCATACCGATACAAAATAGAACCCATTTTGGCTCTACCCTATCAATTATCCAACCAACTGCTATTTGAGTAAAAGAAGCACAAGCATATACAAGAGAAGCCAAAAATCCAGTAATAGCAACTGAACTAGTTAAACTAATCATGGAAACTTCAAAATATCTAGGAACGACAAATGTCATAGCACCAAAAACAAATCCACCACTTGCTGTGGATAAAAATACAGCTGTTAAAGCAAGCTTCCAGTTTGGCGAGAAAAAAGAATGTTGTTTCTTTTTTATTTTCTGAGTTTGTTTTTTTTCTTCCTCTAATGCGATGATAAAAGCGATCCCAAAAATCAGGCAAAACAAACCTGGCATAATAAAGCATAGCCTCCAGTCACCGAAAGTTAACAATATTCCAGCTATAAGAGGGGCAGCAGCTACACCCATATTTCCAAATACACCGTTTATTCCAAGCCTAAAGCCTATTTTTTTATTACTTTTTATGAGCATTGCAATTCCAACAGGGTGATAGATTGAAGCAAACACGCCAATCAAACTGATTGCAATAGCAAGTTGCCAAACCGATTGTGTAAACCCAGCTAAGATGGCTGCTATCCCTATCCCAAAATGATAAATCACTAATAACAAGGACCTCGAAAATCTATCAGCTAAACTTGCAGAAAGTGGGGCAACCGCACCAAATAAAATGAAACCACCTACACCATAGATAATGATTTCGTCATAAGTCATTCCAAAATGTCGCCCAGCATCATAAGCAGATTTCGCAAAGATCAACATGATGAAATGATCTAAAAAATGACTGATATTCAAATAAATATCCTTGATCGTTTTGAATTGAACAGAAGAAATTATATTTGTAAACATATTATTACTTTCATAAATTTCTGCTTTAATGAAGAAATCATTTTTATGGCAGTATTTCACTCCCATCCCAGGCAAAGCATTTTCCAGTCTGAGATGATGTCAAACCGGCTAACACCAACAACATTTTTTGTGCCGCAAATTCAGGTGTAAATAATTTGCTTGCATCAACGTTATGCTGAAATGGTTTAGATAAATTACTATCAACAGTACCAGGGTGAAGTCCAACAACTATTGCTTTTGGATTTTTTCGAGCAACCTCTATCGACGCTGACTTAATGATCATATTTAAAGCTGACTTAGACGCTCTATAGGCATACCATCCACCAAGCTGATTGTCAGAAATGCTGCCGACACGAGCTGATAAAGCAGCAAAGACTGAACCTGTGTTTCGACTTAAAATAGGTAAGAAGTATTTTGCAATTAATGCTGGCACAATGGTGTTAACCTTGAAAACAGTCTCAAAATTCTGACTAGACAGATCTCTCAATGATTTTTCTGGTCTGAGATGTTCATCATGTAAGATGCCCGTTGCAACCAAAACTAAATCTAGGGGCCTATCGGAAGAAGCCAGCTCTGCTGCTGAATGAATTGAAGATATATCATCATAATCAATCAAATGATGAGAAATAGAATTAATACTGAAATTTATCGATTTGCGAGAAAATATATTTATTTTACTATCTGGATATTTAATTATTAATTCCTCAGCAAAGGCGGTACCTATTGCGCCACCTCCAATTATTGCAATATTTTCTGGCTTTAACACTTATTCTTGCCTATTAACGTTAATTGGATAAAAATGCTATGTTCAATAAAAAACAAAAAACTAATAACACAGATATACATAAACGAAAGAAATATTTGCTGAATATTACTAAAAGAAGAATTATGTAAAAAATGTTTTATTTATAGCTTAGTCGTCTATCTCCAAATTTTCGAACGCGCGTCCGCCAATTTTTATAGCTACTTGGCTTTAAATTTTCTCTCATCAACTGCTTAACCTGTTTGTCTGATAAACCATATTGTGATTCAATTTGTGAAAAACTAACGTGGTCAGATAACGCCATTTCAATTATTTCACTTATCTCAAATTCTTTTAAGTTTTTTTTCTCCACCATAAAAATTCTCATTCTTTCATTATTATTCTTACTATCAGAATAACCCTAATTAAGATTATAAAAGACTTAATCACCAAGTTGTAAAAATTGAAAATCTATTAACTTATAATTCTTATTCCTCATCGTTCCTAGTTAAAAGGTTGTGGGAAGCAACTTGGCTTTCACATTCAAAAACTAATGTAGGAATGGTCCTCTGCTTTAATTCAATAAAAAAGAAGTTTTCATATTAAATTATAAATGGGCTGGGTCATCTCCAATCTCCAACATCTTTTTTTCTAGAAGTAGGGTTAATTCTGAGACTATTTCCAGATATTCTGGCTCCATATAAATATTAAATAACTCCAATGGATCTTTCTTACAATCAAATAGCTCCCATTCCGTATCTTCCCCTCCATGGTTAGTGCCAGGTAAATCAAACCCATCATTATACCAATATATCAATTTATACCTCTGTGTTCGAATACCATAATGAGAATAAGCATTATGGTCTGGGTCCTTATGCATCCAATATCGATGATAAGCGACTTTCTGCCAATTCTCTAAATCTAATTGATTTAAAAGTGGGCGAAGACTGACCCCTTGCATGTAAGTGGGAATTGGAAGTTCTGCAAAATCTAGGAAAGTTGGAGCAAAATCAACGTTACATGCTATCTCTTGGCATATTGTACTCGCCTCGACTTCTGCCGGAAACCGCGCCAGAAAAGGCATTTGAAGTGACTCCTCATACATAAAACGCTTATCAAACCAGCCGTGCTCACCGAGAAAAAATCCTTGATCAGAAGTGTAGATCACAAGCGTATTTTCTGACATATCATTCTCATCTAAAAAATCTAACAGCCTGCCCACGCTTTCATCAATTGACTGTATTGTGCGTAAATATCGTTTTATATATCGTTGATATTTAAAATGGCTCAATTCCTCATTTGTATTGAATCTAAATTTCTCTCCAGTATCCTTATCTATTAAAAATAGAGCAGATACATCCTTAGGGTTGGGAATTTTTCGCTTATTACTAAATGGTCTACTTTTTTCTCCAATTTCAGAACCACCTTCAGGTTGTACAAGACCTAAATCATCGTAAGTCAAATCATCTTTTATTCTCATTTTAGCTTCGGCTGCAGCGCGAGCTCTATTTTTATAATCATCATCAAAAGTTGATGGTATAACAATATCATCTTTAAACAATGACCTATTTTGGGGATGAGGCTCCCACTCTCTGTGAGGGGCTTTATGGTGACACATTAAAAAAAATGGTTTTTGGTTATTTGTTCCCTTCAGCCATTTAAGTGTTTTGTCTGTAATAATATCTGTCACATATCCCTTCTCTTCTATTTCCTTACCCATTTCAATAAAAACTGGGTCAAAATATTCCCCCTGTCCTGGGAGTACTGACCAAAAGTCAAAACCTGATGGTTCATGATTTTTTCCCTCTCCTAAATGCCATTTTCCTATTATTGCCGTCTGATATCCGCCTGTTTTTAGATGTTTGGCAACATTAGGTATTCTGTTATTTAAAGGAGTCTCTAGTGTAGTGACTGCATTCACATGATTATAAGTTCCTGTAATTATGGATGCACGACTTGGAGTACAAATCGAGTTCGTAACATAACAATGGTCAAAACGCATTCCCTCATTAGCGATGCGATCAATATTGGGGGTATAATTTATACCTCCATCATAACTGCTTATTGCCTTAGAGGCATGGTCATCTGCCATAATAAACAAAATATTTGGCTGCTTTTTCATTTAATCAACTCATAATTATAAGTTATTTACAATTTGTATTATGGCACTATAAAAATCAAATTAACAAAGATTTCTCTTGATAATTTATTGATACGGATTGATTTGACTAGTTTATTTTACTTGCTGCACCATGTATTAGTTTAGATTTATGATTAAACAGCGATAAAAAAAGAGAATGTAATTTCTATGACAGAACAAACAAAACAGCCAAATTCATTTGAAGCAAGAGATTCTGCAAGCGTAGTGCATCCTCTTACTAATTTAAAAGAACATTTGAAAAAAGGCCCGGTTATAATTAATGACGGGAAAGGAATTTGGGTTACTGACATACACGGAAAGAAATATATAGAAGGAATGTCAGGCTTATGGTGCCTTTCCCTAGGCTATGGACAAGAAAGACTTGTTGAGGCGGCAACAAAGCAACTGCAGAAGCTGCCATATTATCATTTGACAAATCACAAAAGTCACCAGCCTGTTATCGAATTAGCAGAAAAATTGCTCAAAATCGCCCCGGTCCCAATGTCACGAATATGGTTTTCAAACTCTGGGTCAGAAGGAAATGACAGTGCGGCTCGAATAGTATGGTATTACTGGAATAGTAAAAAGCAGCCAAAGAGACGAAAGATGATATCTCATTTACGGGCTTATCATGGCAATACAATTGCTTCAGCTAGTTTGTCTGGTATGCATTATAATCATGCTTCTTTTGGTTTGCCTCTAGATGGATTTTTGCACGTCACACCTCCTCACCATTATCGTTATTCTCAGGAACATGAGGATGAGGATATGTTTACGAGCCGGCTTGCTGATGAGTTAGAAGCAATGATCCTAAAAGAAGGTCCTGATACTATTGCTGCTTTTTTCACGGAACCTATAATGGGGTCTGGCGGTGTCATTGTACCACCCGATACCTACTATGAAAAAATACAAGTTGTTCTGAAAAAGTATGATATTTTACTCGTTGCTGATGAAGTAATTACAGCTTTTGGTCGAACTGGAAATATGTTTGGAACAACTACTATGAAGTTAGTTCCTGATATGATTGTATGTGCTAAGGGCTTATCAAGCGCCTATTTACCGATTTCTGCTCTCATGATAAATGAACGTGTTTTTAAAGAGATGTCAGAAAAAAGTGATGAAATTGGTGTTTTTGGACTTACTTTTACATACTCTGGCCATCCCGTCTCTGCAAAAGTTGCGATCGAAACTCTAAAAATTTATGAAGAAAAAAATATCGTTGAGCATGTCAGACAAATGGAACCTTTTCTTCTCAATGGCTTGAGAGAGCTATCTTATCATCCATTAGTAGGAGAAATAAGAGGCAAAGGATTACTAGCCGGAGTTGAGCTAGTCGCTAATAAGAAAACAAGAAAAGCCTTTAACCCAAAAATTGGAGTAGGAAAATTTTGTGCTGAAAGAGCAGAGCACCACGGATTAATCATACGTGCAATCGGTGACACAATTTCATTTTGCCCACCACTTATAATCAAAGAAAATGAAATAGCTCTTATGATCTCTCTTTTCAAAAAGGCATTAGATGATACATTAAGTATGACGAGTGAAACTTAATATTATTGCTAACACCCTTAAAATAAGATTTTAATAGCACATCCATTTTTTTGCCTTAAATTATTAATCTGTAGGCTTTAACTAATTTATGTTGCTTTAGACTGTTAGGTTAAATAGAAAAGTTTATCTGAGATAGAAAAAGTACCCTTAAATTTAAATGTAAAATAAGGAATTACTGAATATGACTAATCAATCACAATTAGAAATTATTGAAAAAGCGTTAAATGCCCGTAAACAAGAAGGTCAGAAACAAATTGGGTGGAAGCTTGGTTTTGGCTCCCCTGCAGCACTGAAATCATTAAATACCAGCAAACCACTTATCGGAGGTCTTTTTGATGTTGGCGAGCTTATCTCAGGCACTACAACAGATGTTCGTGAAATGTCAAAACCAAGTCTAGAAGCAGAAATTGCAGCATATATTGGTTCAGATATCCCAAAAAATGCTACTGAGAATCAAATAATTGATAGCATTGAAAGTTTGGTTCCTGCTATAGAACTAGTTGATTTTCATACTCCCCCAAGCGACCCAGAAACAATATTATCTGATAATATCTTTCAAAGAGGGTGGGTAATGTTTCCATCCACAAATAAAGGTTGGTCCAATGGAGCAAAAGGTCTTGAGATTCATATTCGTCAAGGGGATGAGACTTGGGACCCTGCAACGGATATAGAAGCTAAAATTGGAAAAATTATAGATGGATTAAATGAATGTAATAGGGTCGCGTGTGCTCTAGGAAGAGGAATCCTTAAAGGAGATATCGTGCTTCTTGGTTCGGTCATTCCACCGCACCCATCAAATGGCAGTGAGTTTTCAGTTAGCATTCCAGGAATCGGGGAAGTAAGTCTCAACTTTAACCAATAAATCAAATTTAACTTTTTTGATTTCCTAAAGAATTATAAAAAATCTGAAAATAAATTGATTAGTTAAAAGCGAATTTGGAAAAGAATGCTATTCTGGCAAGCCTGATTTCCTCAACCCATCAATTATAAATTCTTCGGCTATTGCAGGAGCTACTTTACGATAATCCGATAAAGTTTTTATTTCAGGACGTTCATCCAAAAATCTCTTTAAATAGTCTGATGCCTTATCCAAATCATCAATGTGAGCATAGACACAAGAAAGCCAGCCTAGATACCTACTATGACTGTCTCTCTCACTCATTTTTAATAACCATTTTAATGAATTCTCAGTGTCGCGCATCGCCATAAATAATAATGGAAGAAAACCTTCAAACCTATCTTTATTTGCGGGGTCCATATCTATAGCTTTATTAATATAGATAAGAGCCTCATCAAATTTTTTCTCATTACATAAAGCCAAACCATAATCATAATTTGTTTGTGGATGACTTGGATTTGCATCCAAAGCTTTTTTTGCAAATTCGTTCCGCATAGCTAAATCTTTTTTTATGTTAAATGAACGGCTGTACATAACTAAAGCTTCAGGATTGTCGCTATCAAGTTCATAAGCTTTCTGTGAGTATCGATGGAAATCTTTCTCATTTTGACCCCTCTCGTCCTGATATTCATGACTAAAAATCCGCTCAAAAAGTACACGACATTTTAAAACGTATGGATCACAAAAACTGGGGTCTAGCTCTATAGCTTTATTACAATAATCCAAAATAATATTTCCACCTTCTCGCTTGTCAGAAAACGCCTGATAAGCTTGTCTATCATTATAGTACCCAAGACCTTTTAGGTATAAATCCCATGCACTAAAATTAGAGGTTTTTTTACTCAACAACCTCTTCTGTTCCTGTGATTTTAAAGTTGGTGATATTATATTAGCCACTGATTGCGAAATTTCATCTTGAACTTCAAAAATATCATCAAGTGACCTGTCCCATCTTTGAGACCAAATCTGCATATCATCAACAGCATCAAGGAGGCCCACAGTAACCCTTATTTTGTTTCCACCTTTCCTGACACTACCCTCAACCATATATCTTGCGTTTAAATCTTTCGCAATCTCAGATGATTTCTTATCTGTATTTCGATAGCTAAAACTTGAGTTTCGAGAAATAACTGGAAAGGTTCTCCAAGAAGAAAGGTTAGAGATAATATCTTCCGAAAGGCCGTCTGCAAAATAGTCTTGTTCTGGGTCGTTACTAAGATTTAGAAAAGGAAGTACTGCAATGGTAGGGGGTTTACTTGCTTCTGCCTCAGTTAAAGTCTCTTCTTTTGGAACATCAGCTTGGTTTAATGTTGCTACATTCTCTTTACCAGCAACTTCAAACGCCCTGACAATAGTATTTTTAACCTGCTGAGCGCCCAGATCTAGAAAGCTTAAGTCTACTTTTTGCTTTACAAAATCGTGAACATTATTTGAAAGGCAAACACTCCCGGGTTTGCATAATGCCTCAAGGCGAGCTGCAACGTTTACACCCTCTCCATATAAATTTGTTCCCTCGACAACCACATCACCCATATTGATACCAATTCTGAAGGTTAATTGTTCAGATAACGGAACAGAACCATTGCGCTCGGAGATAAGTTTTTGGAACTCGCTAGCACAAATGACTGCTGAGACTGCGCTATGGAATTCCGCGAGGACAGAATCTCCAGCTGTATTAAAAATTCTCCCACTGTGCTCTTTAAAGAGATTATCTAAAATTTGTCTGCAAGCTTTTAAATTCCTAAGAGTCTGTTCTTCATCCTGTTCCATCAACGTCGAAAAATTAACGACATCAGTAACAAAAATTACTGCAATTTTTCTAAATACTTTATCTTCATTCATGATACGCCTTCTTTATTTGATACGTTTAGCTTAATGCATCTGTAATGAAAAAAGCATAAAAAATTATTAAAAATAAGTTTGACTAAAAATCAATCACCTGAATTAAAATTCACCTGTCTTTATTACATATAAGAAAAAGATTTAATGTAGTGTTAAAGTTAATATTAGAGTATGTGGTTAAAGAAATAAATTAAAGGACTTTAAATCTACAATGAGTGCTAAATTTATCGTTATTGGTGGTGCTAACGCAGACCTTTATGGTCAAATAACACAGGAAAAAGAAATCTTCGCAGATTCCAATCTAGGTGCTGTTAGTATTCATCCTGGTGGTGTTGGCAGAAACATTGCTGAAAATTTGGGGCATCTAGGTGCTGAAGTAGATTTTATCGGACATTTTGGTGGAGATGAATTTGCAAAAATGTTGAAGTGCTCATTAGAAAACGCAGGTGTTTCAGTGAATTTTTCATATTCAAATACAAATAAAAAAAGCGATTTCTATTTAGCTATTCATGATAAACAAGGTGAGCTTGTATCAGCTGTTAATGATATGGGTTTGGTTGAAAGCCTCCCAACTAGCTTTTTAAATGAAAAAAATAAAATAAAAGCAATTCATAATGCACAATTGATAATCCTTGATGGAAATCTTTCCGGTGATTTACTTACCAAAATCTTTTATAGTTTTGGGGATAATTCTATCATCGCAGTAGACACTGTCTCCTCTATGAAAGCTCAACGCTTTATTCCATATCTATCAAAGATAAATTTGATTAAATGTAATAGAGCTGAAGCAAATATACTTATCTCAGCTAAGGAGCATTTATCATTGCAACAAATTTCTGAAAAGCTAATGTATTCTGGCATTGGTACTGCGATAGTATCTGATTCACTTGATGGGTTTATTATCTCGACAAGAAAAAAATTTAAACTTTTTAAAGCCAAAAAATTTGAAAGTAGCAACAGCTCTGGGGCAGGTGACGCTTTGTTTTCTGGTTTCTTATATGCTATTTGCAAAGGTAAGACCTCTTTTGAAGCTGCAGAATTTGGTATTTCTCTCGCAGAAAAAACCCTTGAAATTAGTAGCCCCGTTAACCCTGCAGTTTCAGAGCTAGGTAAGACATTAAGATGATAGAAATAACGACAAACTCTGAAATCAAACAGGCTATTTTTGAGAAAAAACCAATAGTTGCGTTAGAATCCGCAATTATCTCACATGGTCTACCTTTTCCAGAAAATTACAACACAGCAATAGCTCTCGAGGAAGAAGTTCGAAGGCAGGGTTCAATACCTGCAACAATAGCTATAATAGCAGGAAAGATAAAAGTAGGTCTAGAGCCAGAAGACCTAAACATTTTGTCCGATCCAAAATCATTAGTTGAAAAGGTAAGTAGGAGAGACATCCCATCAGTATTGCAGACCCGCGGCAATGGAGCAACAACCGTTGCAGCAACAATGATTATAGCTGCCAAAGCGAATATACAAATTTTTGCAACTGGCGGCATTGGAGGTGTCCACAAAGGTGCTGAAACTTCTTTTGATATTTCTGCTGACCTTCAGGAATTAGCAAAATCAAATATTTGCGTCGTCTGTGCTGGTCCAAAGGCAATTTTAGACCTTAATCTTACCATGGAATACCTAGAAACTCATAGTGTACCAGTCATCGGATATAAAACTCAGGAATTACCTGCATTTTGGTCACGAAACTCTGGTATCTTTGGATTAAAATCATATCAAACTGCTTCTGAGATTGCAGAATTTTTAAGTTTAAAATGGAAATTCCCTCTTTCTGGCGGAGTTTTGGTTACTAACCCTATTCCAAGTTCTAACGAAATTCCAGAAAAGCAAGTCAGAGAATGGATCATAGAGGCCTTAGAGGAGACAAAATCGCTAAATATAATTGGCAAAGAAATCACGCCCTTTGTTCTCGACTACATACGAATTGCTTCTGATGGCAAAAGTGTAAGTTCAAATATCTCACTTGTAAAAAATAATGCAAAACTAGCTTCACAAATCGCAATTGACTTAAATAAAAAAGATTAAAGTTGCTTAGTTTCAAATGTCTTTGGACGCTGAAGCCAGTTATCGGAAAAGTAATCTGCGGTCTCATCTATTAAATGCATCGCATATGCATAACGAGAGTCTGATGATCTATTTGGAGCTGAATAATGAGGTAAACGTCCATGCAAAATCACAAGTGTGCCGCTAGGTGCTGGCAAAGGCGTATCACACATCGGCATCGGGCTCTCATCTAACGTAATCATTTCCATTTCTTCGCCATTTTTTCTAAACCGATGTCTCAGAGATGATGAATGACCTCCGGCAGCTGCCCACATACATCCATTTTCAACTGTCGCATCCTCAAGGGCAATCCAAAACCCCACGCATGTTTCAGGTTCTGTATATAAAAAAGTAGAGTCTTGATGTATGTTAACCTCGCCACCTATAAAGGGTTGTTTACAAATAACCATCGATTGTATCATAGATGGTTTTCGAAGACCAACTCCACGTGCAAGCTTTTTAATATCACTACTATATGAAAAATTCGAAAATACCGGGTCTAGCTCATGTAATGCATGACCGATTTTATTTACCGCATGATGTTTTTTCTTCAATAAATTCCCTGAACCATCAACCGCTTCTTCCTCAAGAAAAAACGAAATATCTGTAGCCGACTTATTAAAATATTCAGATGCAGCATGAGTTTGTTCTGTAGCTGAAAAAGCAACTCTATGAGCTTCGACATTAAAATCATCAATTAATTTATCTGATTGTTTAAGAAGCTTTTCGCAAACAGAGGTAGTAACAAATTCATCAATAACAAGAAAACCATCGTCCGCATATGCTTTCTGCATAGAGGAGGTAAATTCACCTGACCAGTTAAATCTTTTGGGATTTTTAGTTTCCATTTTACTAACTTATCACAACGTTCTTATTAAAGGAAATGTCTAGTTGGCTTTTGTAATTTAATGCAAGACTTTTCCCCTCCGGAAGAATTACCCCTTATTATACTGGAAATGTTAATTGAGTGGGTTTCATTGAATGGTGATTTTTCATTTTATTTACAGTTCTGCTTCTAAGTCCAGATTTTCTGCTTCCATGTTTATTAACAATTTCCTTCGAGATTTTTTGATGCTGTGTATTATTTTTTCGCAACCCATACAACAATTCTGATGCTTTTTTTCGAGCTTCTTTTTCTTGTATGATAGGCTCAGGATAGCTCTTTATTCTACCTCCAAGCCACGGCTCATGAATTTCACTTGGCGCTAAATGAGAAAGTTCAGGTACCCACTTTTTTATAAAGATACCGTCTGGATCATGATCTCTGCTTTGTTTAACGGGATTATAAATGCGAATACTGTTTATTCCTGTTGTACCAGATTGCATCTGCATTTGGCTAAAATGAATACCAGGCTCAAAATCTACGAACAATGACGCTAAATAGGTGGCAGGAAGTCGCCAATGTAACCAAAGATGATAACTAGAAAAACTCACTAACATAGCGCGCATTCTGAAGTTTAACCATCCAGTATGTATCAAGGAGCGCATACATGCATCAATCATGGGATAGCCAGTATTTCCAGTTTTCCAAGCAAGAAAATATTGTTCATTGAACTTTTCACTTCTCAAATTATCATAAGCAGGATGCATATTTTCAAATTCAATGCGCGGCTCATCCTCCAATTTTTGAATAAAGTGACAATGCCATCTTAGACGGCCAAGGAATGAATTTAAAGCGGATGGCCAATTGCCACGGTCCAACTTTTCAAAACTTTGAATTTCTCTTTTTCGACTTTGTGCTGCCTGAAACGTCTCACGGATTGATACCGTTCCGTAAGCGAGATGGGAGGATAATAGAGAGCAACTATCAAAGGCTGTGAGAGGTGAGGACATCTGTTTAGTGTAATTTTCTCCCCTTAAATTTAAAAAACTATACAAAAAACTAAGACCTTCTTTTCGTCCACCTTTAGCTAGCATTTGTGTTTCGAAATTGTGTTTTGATTTAGTATTAAACAATTCTATTTTATCAGTTTTTTCGACCACCTTGTCTATTGTTTGTGGTGCTTTAAATAATGGAAGAGTCATTTGTGATTGCCAGTTTTTTGCCCACCCATTTCTGTCTCCAAGACTTCTTATGACGCCATTCTGCCTTGCTTCATGCCATCTTATGCCCTTGGATTTAAGCCATCTTCGCACTTCTAAATCACGCTTATAAGTCCAACCATTCCAAGTTTCCTGGTGAGAATATAAACCTCGAATACCATGCCGTTTATTCAAATTATCAAGAATATCGACTGCGTTACCCTTTTTAATTATCAGACCTTGGCCAAGTTCTTTTAAAGCTAAGTTTAATTCTTCGAGGCTTACTCTTAAAAAGGCCTGCTTGGTAAAACTCATCTCCTCTTGTTCCCAGAGTGACGGCTCGTAAATATATAATGGTAATAGAGGGCCATCCTTAGCTGCGCTTGTTAGCGCCTCATTATCATGAATACGCAAATCTCGCTTAAACCAAACGACATTTATCATTTTTCTATATCCCATGCGGTTACAACTAACTCCATCTCATTTATATAGCTCAATAAAATCAGATCACTATGATTTTACAGGTTCTTCATAAGTTTTTTTTATTTTTCCCCTAGTTTAAAAATAAAAATATTCTACCTATGTATTAAAATGGAAAGATTTATGGAACAGCTTTCTAAAAATTTCAAAAGTAGAGATGCTCTCATTAAATATGTAAAAAGTCTGTCTAAATGGGCTGAAGGCAGCGAGTCATGTATAATTGGTGGTTCAGAGCAGGCATATAAAACCTTGAGCGAAATTGACCCAGTGAGTTACGGAAAAACACGTAATTTTGGGAATGGAAAAATAACAAGATTATCTCCATATATTCATCACGGTATAATCAGTTTAAACGAAGTGAGAAATTTTGCACTCAAATCAAACCCTAATTTTAAACAAAACGAAAAATTTATTCAGGAATTAGGATGGCGAGATTTTTGGCAAAGAATAGCTGCTCAACATCCAGATTGGATTTGGAGTGATGTGGAGGAATATAAAACTGGTTTTTCTTTCTCTGATTATTCAGAAAACCTTCCAGAGGATATATTAAACGCGCAGACAAACGTTGCCTGTATTAACTTTTTCATTGAGGAACTGCTAAATACTGGTTACCTTCACAACCATGCACGAATGTATTTAGCTAGCTATATTGTCCATTTTAGGAGAATTAAATGGCAAACAGGTGCTTTTTGGTTCTTGCAACATCTTCTAGATGGTGATGAGGCAAGCAATAATTTTTCATGGCAATGGGTTGCCAGCACTTTCAGCAATAAGCCATATATTTTTAATCTTGAGAACGTAGAAAAATATTTTTCGGGCTTGGTTGATACCTCTTCAGAAAACAATCAACCACTTGATGCAAACTATGAGGAGCTCATTGAGCGGTTATTCCCCAATATGGATAAATACTAGAATGCAATTACTGTATATACATGAAAAAGGACTCGGAGATAACCAGCCGATATTTTCTAGAATGGCACCTAACTCAAGAGCATTATTTATTTGGGATGACGCCTATTTCAAAAAAAGAAATTACTCTTTAAAAAGGCTCGTATTCATATATGAAACTCTAACTACAATGCCCGTTGAAATTGTTCATGGAAAAACATTAGATATCGTGAAAGAAATCGCCCCAAAAAAGGTTATAACGCCTTACACCTCTGACCTTGAGTTGAGACGATTAATAAGAGAGATTTCCGTGGAGTTTGAGCTCGAATTCGTATATCCTAATGCATTTGTACATATCGATGATAATTTTAATTTCACACGTTTTTTTAAATATTGGAACAAAGCAAAAAAAACAGCTTTTCAGGTTAACACCAAATAATAAAATAAAACAGATATAAGAATTCTTAGTTGAAATTAGCTCAATCCTCCCTCAATTTTCAAGAAATCAACAAGCTCAGATATCCCTATTCCTTTTCTCATTGAACCAAAAATAAACGGGAGTTTGCCTCTATTTTGCCTTGTATCTCTGCGCATTTGATCAAGATCAACATTTACATACTCTGCAAGCTCGATTTTATTCACAACTAACATGTCTGATTTCATTAGTGCGGGACCCTTTTTTCGCGGAATATCCGCACCCATACAAACATCAATTACATAAATGGTAAGGTCAACAAGCTCTGGGCTAAATGTCGCTGCCAGATTATCCCCTCCAGACTCTAATAATATCATTTCTAAATCTGGAAAACGTTCCTTCAACTCATCCATCGCGGCTAGATTAACAGACGCATCCTCTCGAATAGCCGTATGAGGACAACCACCTGTTTCAACACCACAAATTCTATCAGATGATAAAACCTGTGAACGAATAAGATAATCAGCATCTTCTTTAGTATAAATGTCATTGGTAATGACGCCCATAGAAATATCTGATGCAAGTCTTTTGCACAATGCTTCCGTCATGCTTGTCTTACCAGCACCAACTGGGCCTCCTATGCCAACACGCAATGGACCATATTTCAATTTATCTCTTATCATGTTCGATATATCCTTGGATTTGCTTTTTCGTGCTTCATTGACATCACCTCTGACATAAATGTTGCACTCCCTAACCACTTAAGATCTGCTTTAATTAAGTCATTTTTCATATGCTCAATTACTGTTAAAAGACTTGCCAAACAATCCTGACCTGCCTGCTGTCCTATGGGAATTGTTCGCACCCCAACAGAAATCAAGTTTGCTGCAAATGCCTGAAGATAGCTTTGTATCGTTAGTTGCAGGTCTAGATTATATTCTCTTGCAGCCAACCCAACCGCAACTGGATAAGCAAGGCCATGTTCTAACTTCATCTTATAGCTCGAATTAACACTTCGTGTAAAAGCAGCGCCTAACTCAATTGTTTCTTTATATCTCTCTTCGCTTGAACAAAAAGAAATACATAGATCATTGGCGCCTTCACTTTTTTCATAGGCAGCTTTTAAAAACAAACTATCATTCCAGCCTGACCCATCAGTCAGTAAATAACTAATCCACCTTGTTAAACTCGCTTTTTCTGACACCAAACCTTCCTGAATAGCAGTTTCCAGTCCATGAGAATAGCTAAACGCGCCAATGGGAAATGCTGGTGAAAACCAAGCCTGAAGAACCATCATATCACGATATAGCATGTTTCAAGGCCTATCTATCAGTGATGATGATTAGACTGTGTGAGTGAGGTTTCTGATGAATTATGGTCATGACTATGTGTTCTCCCATGACCATAGGCACCCCCTTCAGGTGTGAATGCTGCTTCTAATTTTTCGATGTTTGCACCCAATAACAGCAACATATTTTCAAGTACATGGTCTTGCTGTATAAGCAAATGATCGGTTTGAATTTGGCATGGTGTATGCCTATTCCCAATATGCCAAGCAACACGGGCAAGATTAGTAGACGTTATTTTCATAATAGGTTCAGGCTTAGGATGTATTGCAATAATGCGCCCATCGTCTAGAACAAATCCATCAGTTGCAGATACTGATCGCACTTCTGGGAGTTCTACTAAGAAAGCTACTCCCTTATCTGATATTAATCTTTTACGTCTTAAGAACCTACCTTCATAATCTAGAGTAATTGTATCAGTTGCACTTGCTTTTTCAATATTATGTAGGATTTTTTGTGAGATATGCATCATAAAATTCCCCTTTGAACTAAAATAAAAAGTAGCGTTGCGCCATCGGCAATTCTTGTGCGGGCTCACACGTCAGAAGTTCCCCATCAGCTCGAACTTCATAAGTTTCTGGATGCACTTCTATTTCTGGGAGGTGATTATTTAGCACCATATCTTCCTTTGAGATGGACCTTGTGTTTTCTACAGCTTTAGTTTGCTTTGCTAGTCCCAACTCAAGGCCAATATTTTTTTCCTGAGCTGTTTTACTTACAAAACAAACAGCCGATTGTTCAACAGAACGGCCAAATGATGCAAACATTGGCCGCGTGTAAACAGGTTGTGGAGTCGGAATAGACGCATTTGGGTCTCCCATTTGCGCTACAGCAATGCTTCCACCAAGAAGAACCATTTCAGGTTTAACACCAAAAAAGGCTGGATCCCAAATAACTACATCTGCACGCTTACCAACAACTATACTACCTATATGATCTGAAATGCCATGACATATAGCAGGATTAATCGTGTATTTAGCGATATATCTTTTTACTCTTAAGTTATCATTTTCTCCAACCTCATTTGAGAGACGTCCACGCTGTACTTTCATTTTGTGAGCTGTCTGCCAAGTTCGTGTTATAACTTCACCAACCCTTCCCATGGCCTGACTATCAGAAGCAATGATAGAAAATGCGCCCATATCATGCAAAATATCTTCTGCAGCAATTGTTTCTTTTCGAATGCGACTCTCTGCAAATGCAACATCTTCGGGAATAGACCTATCAAGATGATGACAAACCATTAACATATCAAGATGTTCTTCAAGTGTATTCACTGTATAAGGTCGAGTAGGATTTGTTGAAGATGGAATCACGTGTTTCTCACCACAAATCTTAATAATATCAGGTGCATGTCCACCGCCAGCACCCTCTGTATGAAAGGCGTGGATAGTACGGCCTTTCATCGCTGAAACTGTATTCTCAACAAACCCACTCTCATTGAGAGTATCTGTATGGATCATTACCTGAACATCCATCGCATCTGCTACGCTAAGACAATTATCAATCGCAGCCGGTGTTGTCCCCCAATCCTCATGAAGTTTAAGTGCACATGCACCTGCGTTTATTTGCTCTTCAAGTGGAACTGGCACCGAAGCATTGCCTTTTCCTGCAAATGCTAAATTCATAGCAAAACTATCCGCTGACTGAAGCATTCTTGAAATATGCCACGCGCCAGGGGTGCAAGTTGTTGCAAGAGTTCCATGAGCCGGACCAGTGCCTCCCCCAAGCATAGTAGTCAACCCAGAATGCAAAGCATCATCAATCTGTTGAGGACAAATAAAATGAATATGGCTGTCAAAACCACCAGCGGTTACAATATGACCCTCACCCGCAATCGCTTCTGTCGATGGGCCAATAATAATATCTACGGATTCCTGTGTATCAGGGTTCCCTGCTTTTCCAATTGCATGAATTAATCCATCTTTTATGCCAATATCCGCTTTATAAATGCCGGTTATATCTACAATTAATGCATTGGTTATAACTGTATCTACAGCACCATCTTCTCTCGACACCTGTGATTGTCCCATCCCATCCCGTATAACCTTACCACCACCAAATTTTACTTCATCACCATATTTTGTAAGGTCTTTTTCAACTTCGATAAATAATTCGGTATCAGCCAGACGAACTTTATCACCCGTTGTAGGTCCATACATATCTGCATAAATTTTTCGTGAAAAAGAGACTGGCATTATAATGCTCCCATAACTTTTTGATTAAATCCAAAAATAGCCTTATTTCCAGAAAACGGAATAAGCTGCACTTCTCGCTCTTGTCCTGGCTCAAATCTCACCGCTGTGCCAGCTGCGATATCAAGTCGCATTCCTCTGGATTTTTGCCTATCAAAAACGAGGGCTGAATTAGTTTCAAAAAAATGATAATGGCTGCCTACTTGGATGGGCCTATCGCCAGAGTTTGCAACCACAATCCTAACAGATTTTCTATCTGAATTTAGTATTATATCTTCGTCTGATGTTATTACTTCACCTGGAATCATAAATATCTCCCCCTATCGAATTGGATGATGGACAGTTACCAGCTTAGTTCCGTCTGGAAATGTAGCCTCGACTTGAACATCATGTATCATCTCTGCAATTCCATCCATACACTCGTCACGCGTTACAACTTCTGCACCAGCTGCCATAAGGTCTGCTACGCTTCGGCCATCACGTGCCCCCTCCACCACAAAGTCTGTAATCAGTGCTACAGCCTCTGGATAATTCAGCTTAACACCTCTTTGTTTTCGATTGCGAGCCACCATTGCTGCTACAGAGACAAGCAACTTGTCTTTTTCTCTTGGATTGAGTTTCACATTGTCCTCCCTTTACTTATTGCTGCCACACCCGAGGCATCGGCTGCTTTCGAAGCGCTATTAGCATTTGATTTAGTTCAGCTCTTCCAGATGCACCATTCAAGCTTAAAAGCCTTATAATCATCTTTTTATTAAAAAAACTACAGGCACAATTTGAATTCATTGATGCTAAGTTTTTCTCGACAATCGGTTTGAGCTTTTCAGTATTTGGTCCAGCGCAAATAATTGTCGATATTATTCTAGCCCCATTTGCACTAGCATTTGAATGTAGAAGCTTTTCTACATCCCCAATCATTCTGATTGACTCTGAGTGAAAAAGCTTACCATCAATATACAAACGCCATTGATCAGTAAAATGACATTGTTGAATATTTTCGCCCATTGCTTCTCGGCCAAGAACAAACGTCTCTGCTAACAAGCAATGACTATCAGATGACATATTTAGTGTTATTTTTCGATCTACTGCTGCACCTTCAAAGATAATCGTTTCTTGAGGCAACCAATGAAAATTGGTTTTGTTATCAATTTTTAAATCAATTGATATCAATGCTGGGTGCATATTACTTTGGTAGAATCTTTCAGCAGTCTGACTGGTTACAGCAAGATTACAATCAGATGCGTTAATCTTTACATCTATCATATCTCCCCCTGTAACTCCCCCAGCTGTATTAAGCATTACTGCCTCTTTCATTTCTCCATATGTTTTTGGTAAAAGTAATTTGCTACAGCCAGATTGATAGAGCTTTTCAATTCTAGACCCACTCACTTTGAAGGAAATTTGGCCTTTTGCTCGTTGAATACAATCTTGCGGTGTTATACCTTCCATCTCAAGCCAGCCAATATGTAAACATAAATTTTCTCTTAAATCGCTATATTATAATGTAATATCATTGCATTATAATAGTAAAAAGGTATTTTTTTACATTACTATGCAAACTTTTTTGCACTACTGAGCATTCAGCTAATGATTTAAGATGGCTAACCTAAGAAGCTGTTAAATGGGTCGAAAAAGGACATTAAATATCAATAGTAAAAATTCTATTAAGTGGCCAAAATTAAGAATAAAAATGAAAAAACTTTTTAGAGCCTTTGTAAACTATTCTGTTAAATTAGAGACTTTCTTTTGTTATAATATTTTAAGAAAAATGAAAGAAAAAAAATGAACCCTAAAAGATATCCTCGTGACTTAAGCGGAAATTTTTGTCAACCAAAACAAATTAAATGGCCAAATAATGCAAAAATTGCTGTTCAATTTGTTTTAAATTATGAAGAAGGTGGCGAGAATTGTTTGTTGCATGGTGATACTCAATCAGAAGGATTTCTATCTGAAATTATCAATGCTGTACCATGGCCACATCAGCGCCATTGGAATATGGAAAGTATTTATGAATATGGAGCAAGAAGCGGTTTTTGGAGAATTTTCGATCTATTTACCGAATATGATATTCCCGTTACCGTATATGGAATTGCTACAGCGTTAGCTAGAAGCCCTGAACAAGTATATGCTATGCAATCAGCAAATTGGGAAATTGCAAGCCATGGCTATAAATGGATTGAGCATAAAGACCTCAGCCAGCATGAAGAAGAGGAACAAATTAAAAAAGCAATTGACCTTCATACTGCCGTAACGGGTAATCCTCCGAAAGGGTGGTATACTGGAAGAGCGTCCATAAATTCTGTTGATCTTGTTTGCAAACAAGGGATTTTAGATTATGTATCAGATTCCTATGCAGATGACTTACCATATTGGCATCTTTATCGTGACAAGCCTCATCTAATCATACCTTATACTTTGGACGCAAACGACATGCGATTTGCCAATGTACAAGGATTTAATTCTGGCGATCAATTTTATACCTACTTAAAAGATAGCTTTAACTCTCTATATCGTGAAGGTGAAAAGGGGAAACCTAAAATGCTATCTATCGGATTACATTGCAGATTAATTGGAAGGCCTGGTAGGATAGAGTCTCTTAATAAATTTTTATCTTATATAAAAGGCTTCAAAAATGTTTGGTGTCCCCGTAGGATAGATATTTCAGATTATTGGCATGCACAATATCCATTTGACATGGGTTCATGGAAAGCAAGAGCTACAGCCCTTTCAGAACAAGCCTTCATCTCAAAATTCTCAGATATATTTGAAAATGGAAGTTGGATTATTGAAGAAGCTTTCAAATTAGAACTTGGTCCATCTCACAATACTTCAATTGGACTTCATAACGCATTCTGCAGAATATTCAGAACTACTAGTCTGGAAAAGAAAAAAGAACTATTACAGTCGCAGTCTGGAATGTTCAAAAACTATTCAGTTATGAAAATGTATATCGCTAAAAAGGACGAGGATATAGCCAAGACATTTGGGCTAGAATACACAAAAAAATTTGGTTTTAAATATATATTATCAAACACGGATGCTAAGAATTGTGACGTGCTTGAAAACTTAAAAGAACGCTTGCAAAACGATTATGCAACCGAATTCACAAATTGTTGTCGTCAAATAGAAAAAATAGCTCTTGAAAAGCTATCTAAAATTATTTGAATATAAATAGTGAAACAAGCGATTAAGGATTAATGTGATAACTGTTCAATCAAAATATAGCTATGCCTTGCCAGCAGCCGGTCTGCCGCCGCAAACTGAGCGTTTCGCTGACCGAGCCATTTTCACTAACGCCTATGCTTTTATTCCAAGGACTGTGATGACAGATATTGTAACCAGCTCTTTACCGTTTTGGGAAAAAACAAGGCTCTGGGTGATTGCTAGACCACTGACTGGTTTTTCCGAGAGTTTTTCTCATTACATCATGGAAGTATCTTCAAAAGGAGGTTCAGACAGACCAGATGACAATATCAGTTCTGAACATGTGTTATTCATTGTAGATGGTTCCATTGAGTTAGAATTTAACGGTTCAATTCATTCGCTTCAATCTGGTAATTATGCTTACTTGCCAGCAGGTTTGTCTTGGCGATTACATAATAGTAAAAATAAAAAAGCTGTGTTTCATTGGATAAGAAAACGATATGATGAAATTGAAGGGATACAACGCCCAACCCCATTCATTACATCCGATGAGGCTGTTAAACCTGTATCTATGCCCGATACCGATGGAGTATGGCAAACTAGTATGTTCGTCGATCCCACTGACATTCGTCATGATATGCATGTAAATATTGTCACTTTTCAGCCAGGGGGCCTTATACCCTTTGCTGAAACACACGTTATGGAACATGGTCTTTATGTACTCCAAGGCAGGGGTGCTTATTATTTAAATGGAGATTGGCGTGAGGTAGAGGAGGGTGATTATATGTGGCTTCGAGCTTTTTGTCCTCAAGCATGTTATGCTGCGGGCACAGAGCCTTTCCGATATTTATTATATAAAGATGTTAATCGACATATGCCTCTTCACTTATAAGGTCAGGTAGAAATGTCAGATGATAAAAAATTTATAGAAACTGAAAAAATCACCAGTGATTTGTTTAGACCTTTTGGTGATTTGCTCAAACTTAAAAATATACCAGACATGATGATAAACCAAGGTATGTGTGAAAGACATCACGATCTAGCAAAAGTAGA
Source organism: uncultured SAR116 cluster alpha proteobacterium (assembly GCA_902622515.1). Lineage (GTDB taxonomy): Bacteria > Pseudomonadota > Alphaproteobacteria > Puniceispirillales > Puniceispirillaceae > UBA5951. Next base: position 7,894 of record CACNQE010000016.1, on the reverse strand, counting down.
ATGTGAAAAAGGTGGCAAACCAGGAATTAGCCTATTCAATGCTGAGCCACGAGAACTACCTTGCAAATTAGAGATGATGGAGCGTCATCCAAAGGGAAGCCAGGCATTTATACCAATGCATGCGCAACCATTTTTGGTTATTGTTGCAATCGATGATGAGGGAATCCCTGCACGACCGAATGCATTTATTACAGAGCCACATATTGGAATAAATTTTCATAGAAATATTTGGCATGGCGTTTTAACGCCTATCTATTCTCCAGGCATATTCGCGGTAGTTGATAGAATTGCTTCAGACATAAATCTAGAAGAACATTGGTTCGAGAGTCCTTACACAATTTTGTGATCGATTTGGAAATAACTATTTTCAACTTTAGCTAAAGCGAAAAATCTTAATAAAGAACTTCATTTTTATAAAAACTTACAAAGTCCACTATTGACCTGCCAATTGAGTTAAGCAATCATCGTTGAAAATATAGGAGATGCAAATGTTTTTTAAAGCAATTAAATCACTAGCTTTAGCTGGTGTTATATCAATAAGTTGTCTAGCAAATGTTAGCGCTGCTGACATTAAGTTCTTTACAATAGGAACTGGCGGAACAGCTTACACATATTATCCCGTTGGAGGAATGATAGCGAATGCAATATCAAAACCTCCGGGGTCAAGAGAATGCGGAAAAGGTGGGAGCTGCGGTGTTGATGGACTAATTGCCTCAGCAGTCTCTTCACGTGGCTCTGTCGATAACGTAAACGCCATTCTTTCAGGATTACGAAATTCTGGTTTTGCACAATCGGACGTCGCCTACTGGGCGTACACTGGAACTGGCACAATGGAAGGCAAAGAGCCAGCAAAAGAGCTGAGGACCATTGCAGCTTTATTCCAAGAACATATTCATCTTGTAGCTTTAGCTGATAGCGGCATTAATTCAGTGGCCGATTTGAAAGGAAAAAGAGTTTCGCTAGATGAACCAGGTTCCGGAACACGTGTTGATGCAAAACTTATCTTAGCTGCTAATGGACTTGAAGTTGATGATGTTCAGGCAGAGGCGTTAAAGGGTAATGCTGCTGCAGAAGCTCTAAGAAACGGTAAAATAGACGCCTTTTTTGTTGTTGCAGGATATCCAACAGGAGCAATTGTGGAGCTTGCTTCAGCAGCTGATATAAAACTGGTACCAATTGCTGGTGCTGGTGCAGAAAAACTGGTTAACGAATTTGGTTTTTTTGCCCAGAGTGACATCCCTGCTGGTACATACGAGGGTGTAGATACTACCTCAACAGTTGCAGTTGGTGCTCAGTGGTTTACCTCATCAAAAGAAGATGAAGAACTTATTTACAACATTACAAAAGCGTTGTGGAATAAAGAGTCACGTAAATTGATGGATGTAGGACATGCTAAAGGCAAAACTATTACTCCTGAGAGTGCACTAGCTGGTGTAGGAGTCCCTTTACATGCTGGCGCTGAGCGATTTTATAAAGAAGCCGGACTTTTAAAATAGCATTTTAAATATTGTTTATCCCTATACCCAAAAAGGGTATAGGGATAAAAATAAAATTTTTTCTCAATCCTTATCTAATTTAATTTTTTTAGCCTTGTAAGGCCATTTTTAATGACCAGTTCGCACTCTTCTTCTCTGAGTCCAGAGGAACTAACAAAAATAGAACAAGATTTTGACCCTGAAATGTCATTTAGGCAATTTGGTCCAATTTTAACGTTAGTCGTTACCTTTTTCTTAGTGACTATGTCGATTTATCATTTTTATGCGTCCGGATTTGGTTTGGTTAGGGAGCTAGTTCATCGCGGAATTCATATCTCATTCGTTCTAGGATTAGCTTTTTTATTATTTGGTTTGCGTAGAACCACACATGGAATCCCAAAAAAGCTTATTAAAAAAAGTTATCTCCATTTTCAAGGAATTCCAATAATTGATATATTTTTATCTTTATGCTGCGTAGGTGCTGCAATGTATTTACCATTATTGCCGCCTGAGCTTGTCGCAGAGCGTGTTGGCAACCCTGGAAGGCTAGATGTAATTATTGGTGCAGCATTAATTATCCTTACACTTGAAGCTTCTCGCCGTTCTATAGGCTTCACTTTACCTTTAATAAGTATTATATTTATTGCTTTTGCAATTTTTGGACCTTATGCACCGGGAGCATTAAAGCACGGCGGAACAAGCATCGCAGGTTTAGTAAATCATCTTTATTTAACTAACCAGGGGATCTATGGAGTTGCGATAGGTGTAATGGCTCAATATGTTTTTCTATTCATTCTTTTTGGTGTGCTAGCAACCCGCATTGGGCTTGGGCAATTATTCATTGACTTAGCAATGGTCATTGCCGGAAGATTTTCAGGAGGGCCTGCCAAGGTTGCAATTTTTTCATCCGCATTTATGGGTACAATCTCAGGTTCATCGATTGCCAATACCGTAACTACCGGAGCTTTGACTATTCCCGCAATGAAAAGGGTAGGCTATCCTGCCCATTTCTCAGGCGCAGTTGAGGCAACATCATCTACAGGAGGACAAATTACACCACCGATTTTAGGAGCTGCTGCTTTTATTATGGTGGAATATTTAGAAATACCCCTTAGAGATATTCTAGCTGCGGCTCTATTTCCAGCATTATTACACTATTTTGGAATATTTGTTATGGTGCATTTAGAGGCAAAAAGGTTGAACTTACGTGGTTTACCTTCGGAAGAATTACCCAGCTTATTTAGAGTGCTCAAAAAGCATTTGCTGACCCTTACTCCACTAATCATCCTAGTCTATTTTATTCTCTCAGGGAGAACACCAGATTTCGCTGCTGTCTACGGTATAATTGCATGCGTTGTTGTAGGATTTTTACAGCCTGAAAATAGACTAAATTTGTATGACCTCTATCAAAGTTTGGCTGTTGGAGCTCGAAATACTATAGCTGTCGGTGCGGCAGCTGCTTGCGTGGGCATTATCGTTGGAGTTGTAACTCTCACTGGAGTTGGCTTTCGCCTAGGTTATGTAGTTGTGCAAACTGCTAATGATATAGCGAATTTCTTCGGAAATTTTTGGCCATTATCAATTTTCGGTGTTGAACAATTAGCTTTATTTTTCTCCTTAATTTTAATTGCTATAGCTTGCATAATCATGGGGGCTGGTATACCGACAACTGCAACTTATATTATCCTTGTTGCGGTAGCAGCTCCCGCTTTGTCTTTAATGGGCGTAGAGCCCTTAGTGTCACATTTTTTTGTTTTTTATTATGGTGTTTTAGCTGATATAACTCCACCAGTTGCCTTAGCAGCCTATGCAGCATCAGGTATTTCTGGGTCCAATCCGTTTACCACTGGAAATACTGCTTTTAGATTGGGGATCGCAAAAGCATTAGTTCCCTTTGTTTTCGTCTATTCACCTGCCCTATTGCTTGTTGCGGAGGGGTTTTCATGGCAGACCTTTTCTATAACCTTCTTAGGAGCATTGTGTGGAATTGGTTTGCTAGGTGCTGCGTTCACAGGCTATTTGATAAAAATCATGCCAACCTGGGTGCGCTGGTACACCGGATTTGTTTCCCTCGCATTTATAGCTCCCGGCTTAAATACGATGATAATTGGCACAATTTTATTGGTACCAATTGGTTTCCAACAACTTTTATCTAGACAGACATCTAGCGATTAATTTTATAACGTGGTTTTAGTGTGTCAGAATTCATAAATATAGGGAGTATGTGTTTTATTTAGTTAGGGCAATATTTTAAAATTTGCTATTTCCGACAGTGTTACTGGTTTAATAGGTGTGCGAATGCGAAAATAACCAGTTTGTTCAGGTGTATGCCCCAGTATTTCTGAAAATAAATTAATAACAGTCATACCACAATATCTGCCTTGACAATTACCCATACCACATCTGGAAAACGCCTTAAGCTGGTTAGGCCCAAGGCAACCCATCTTAATTGCTTCCCTTACTTCGCCTGCTGTCACCTCCTCACATCTACAAATTATCACATCGTTAGGGGGACAGCTATGCCACTCCTTAGGAGCGTATAGAACGTCCAAAAACTTACGAAACTGAAGGTGTTGTTTTTTAATCTTAATCTTTTTTAAAATGTGCGTTTCATCCACAGAAAATCCATTGTCAGCAAGTAACTTAAGAGCGGCAATTTCACCAGAAATCTTGGCAGAATCAGACCCCAAGATTTTATTTCCGTCTCCGGCAATAAGAATGTTCTGCAGATTGGTCCGGCCAAATTTATCTGCACGTGGCTCCCAGCAGTAATTCTGCATGTTCCAATCATGTTTAATTCCCAAAGCCTGAGTAATCTGAATATTTGGATGAACTCCCGCATGCAAAAATACGTTTTGTGCCTCAATATATCTTTTCTTTTTCCCTTTCACAAATTGAATAATGTGTTCTCTGTTATCTGATTTTATCCGAACATCAGTAACAGACTTTATACGTCTTATGCCTGCTAACTTAAGTTTAGCAAGCATTGCGACACCTCTTAAAAGATATATTGTCGTTATCAGATTGGGTCGTAGGTAAAATAAAGCCTTAAAGATATCTAGTTTGCTTTGCGTCTCCAATAGTGTTTTAGGAGGTTCCCCCTGCTCAAGCATCTGACAAGCTACAAGATAAAATAGAGGACCTGAGCCAACTAGCACAGAATTCTGAGGTACATAATGAGCTGTTTTCATCAAGATCTGGGCAGCTCCTACCGTGAGCACACCTGGATTTGTCCACCCATCAAGCGGCATCGCACGTTCTATTGCCCCAGTTGCAAGAATAACGGCATCAAATTTCCGGCAAAAACTTTTTCCATCAATAGACCATGACACTTCTTTATTTTTTGTTAAGGACCAAACTGAAGCTCCTGATATAACTGTTAGCAATTTTTGGTGAACTGCTTTTTTTACTCTCTTAAACAGTAATTTTGCGTTCGCATGATCGACGTATGAACTCTGAACTTTTTGATCACTAATCGTTTCTAAATTTCGGTAAATTTGACCTCCAATTGTGTGCTGCTCATCTAAAATTGTCACATACACATTTTTTGATGTCAGAGTCAGAGATGCTATGATACCTGCAGGCCCTGCTCCAATGATAGCAACTTTCATCTGATTATTCTCCTAAAGAGGATACGAATTTTCCCGTTTAACTATTATACCCTGTTCAGCAAGTCTCATACATCCTTGTTGGTTTCTAATACCATCTATAATTAAAAGACAATCAAAGCATAAACCCATCATACAAAATGGACCCCGTGATTTACGTAAAACCTGTGTTTGACGAAAATCCTTAATCCCATGGCATAATAGAGCGGCCGCAATACTCATACCCTGTTCAAAATAAATTTTTCTACCCTCAAAATGGAAAAAAGATTTATCCATAAAACCGATTCTCGCTAAATTGAGATAAATCAGGGACATTTTTTTGCCCGGTTAACCAGTGAGATAAAGTAGCAGAATGTATTGCTGCCAAAGTAATGCCGCTATGACAAGTAACAATGAATGCACCTGGCATGCTTGTTGATTGCTGATAAATTGGAAGTCCATCGGGAGACATCACTCTCAAAGAGCCCCAAGCCCGAACTAATCTAAGTTGAGCTAATTTTGGCATCACCTTTATTGCATTTTGAGCTATTCGAGACATTTCAGCCTGTGTTTCATTATCGTTTAACCCAACTTGCTCTTGAGAATCTCCGATCTGAATGGCGCCTTCATTCGTTTGACGAATAGTAACTGAGGGCCTGTTAATGATTGGAGGAACCTTTTCTGTGATAAGGATTTGTCCTCTCTGTGGTGATACAAGACCCATGAATCCAAATAAGGGACCTATTTTTTTTGCCCCTAGACCAGCGCATACAACCACTTTTTCAGCTGAAACTTCAAGCCCCTTTTTTGTTACTAATCTGAACACACCATCCTTTTTTTTGGCTATATTAATTTCCTCGCCTAGATAATGAGCTAAACCCCACTTTTGACAACATTCTGTTAACGCTTTCAACAATTGTAACGGGTTTAAATGACCATCGTAGGGATAATAAGTTGCGCCTATTGTCTCCCCTCCTACCATTGGCTCAGCTGCACGAATTTCAGATGAGGATAAGATTTCATATGGGTAGTCGCCATTTAATACGCTTTTTAGCTTCTTATATTCAGATATTCGCTCATCTAGTGCGTTAGAATCTATAAAATACTCATAACCTCCGTTTTGGCTCAAATTTATTTTCATGCCTGTTTCTTCAGATAACTCCGAAACGAAGTTGGGGTATAAACGAGCTGCATCTCGCGTCCAAGCTGCATAGAAAGGCGTTTTAATCCCTTTTCCTTGCACCCACACAAGTCCAAAATTGCCGCGAGATGCCCTGAAATCTGTATCTGTACCATCAATGCAAAGAACAGAGGCACCTTGCTTCAAAAGTCCATGAGCTACTGAGAGCCCAACGATACCACCGCCAATTATTGCAAAATCAGCCTCTTTTGTTTTCATCAGACAATTCCCTATAATATACTAGATTAGTTTATTCATTTAGCACAGTCGATACATAGTGAAAATGAAGGGTCTAGCCTCAATCTTCCATTACTTATAGTCGCATCACAATTCAAACAATACCCGTAATCACCCTCTTCTAAACGTTTCAAGGCAGCTTTTATAAGCTTTATTCTCTCTATTCTGCGAACTTCCTTGGCTGTATCCATGGATTGTTGCTGCATTGCATCCATTCTACTCAATCTTCCAGTGGCTTGTTGGTCAAGTTCTACAGGAGCTCTATCTTTTACAGTTTTAAGAGAAATATCCGTAATATCCTGTAATTCAGACAAAAGTATTTTCTTAAAATCTGCATTGCTTAAATGAGTTTTGTGAACATCCATGGACAAATTTATTAGTTAAAAGTTAAGTTGTAGTTTCATTTTTAGAAACCCCAAGTATCTTTCAATCTATATCCTTCGGGCCAAGGGTCGTCAGGATCAAGAAAATGCTGATGAGTACCCGTTATCCAAGCGCGCCCTGTTATTTCCGGAATAATTGCAGTTTTGTCAGAGACATTTTCTTCCCTCATAATTCGACCTGTAAACTTCGAATTTATAATTGAGAAAGCTTCGAATGTTTGTCCAATTTGCAAAAGTCCTTTTGCGTGCATTAATGCCATTCTTGCTGAAACAGCTGTACCAGTTGGTGAACGATCAATTTTTCCCGGGCGCACCGCTACGGCAGATTTTCCCAAAAGACCTGTTGGGGTTGAAGATAGAGGACCACAAAATGCACAAAAAGATATATGGTTCCAACTCTGCTCTCCAGGATGGGAAAAACCAATTTGTTCGTTTGCCGTCTTAGTAATTAACATTCCAAGTTTTGCCAAATCAGTGGCTTCGTCTTCAACAAGTTTAAAACCAAGTGGGTCAGCCTCAACCACCACAAAACTGTCACCGCCATAGGCTGTATCAACAATTATCGTACCAATACCCTCTACCTCAAGAGGGACATTGAGTTTGTCCGCAAAACTTGGCAAATTTTGAACAGAAATTGTTTCAGCTTTTCCATTTTTACAACGTGCTATAACCTCCACTAGACCACCAGGAGCCTCCAGAGTCATATTCGTGACAGGCTCTTGCATTGGGATGATACCAGCGTCCAGGAGTACGGTCGAAACACAAATCGAATTTGAGCCAGACATAGGAGGAGTATCCTCAGGCTCCATAATGATAAATGCTGCGTCAGCATCTGGGTGTTTTGGTGGAACAAGAAGATTTACGTGCTTAAAGACACCGCCTCTTGGCTCATTTAATACGAAATTACGTAAAGTTTCATCTTTCTCGATAAAAGTTCGCTGTTCCCAGATTGTATTCCCAGGTGGGGGAGCCACTCCACCAGTTATGACATCTCCAACTTCGCCCTCAGCATGACAGGAAATAACCTGAATC
>CACNQE010000015.1 GCA_902622515.1 uncultured SAR116 cluster alpha proteobacterium | reverse complement strand
TGGAAGTAAACAAAGGGAGATACTATATTAGCAGCTGCTAATCTAAAAGCAGCAATCATTCCTATTTGGCCAAGTGCAGAGAATACAGCAAAGTAAGATAAATAGGGAAGCTGGGATGAGCTGATCGGACTCGAGAAGAAGAATAATAGGGGTAGAAGTAAAAATGATGAACAAATTGAGATATGAAAAACTCCACAGATAAGTGGACTTTCTGGTGCTAATTTTCGATTCAATAGATAAAAAAAAGAGATAAATAACCCTGAACACAGCGCAACAAGATAACCAGGTGTTTCACCTGCCAGACTAGGTTGTAAAATTACAACTACACCTGAAAAACCAACAAGTACTGCGATAATGCGTCTGAGACCGAGAGGACGTTCGCCTAATAACCACGGTGATAACGCAGTTACTATCAAAGGAGAGACAAATACCACTGCTATTGCATCAGCTATATGTATAAAACTTACAGACCAATAATAAAATCCGATGCCTAGGCAGGCAGTGAGACTTCGTAATATTTGAAGCCAAATTTTAGGTGGTATAAGCGCTCTCTTTCCGAAATAAAGACCAATAGGTACAGATAAAATAACGACAAGAAACATATATTGGATGGATAAAATTGTTATTGGCATGATTTCTGCTGATAATAGTTTTGCAATACCATCTTTAATAGCGTTCAAACTTACAGCTCCAATAAACAAAGAAATAGCAAGAGGTACATTATTGTGAGTTGACATATATTATCTAACCTTATGCTCTTTGAGACTTGCTATGTTGGTACCTAAGAAAAAAAATTATACCTATCAAAACCAAATTAAGTCATTGAAGATTGTAGATAAAGCATCTTTCCAATATATAAACCAGTCAATATTTTGATAAAACTGAATAAATTCAAAAAATCTATATTGAAAGAAATGTCATAGAGCAAAAATTACTTATATTTTTTAGGGTACTATTCTTAAAAATTCAATAAAAATGAGGGCGCAAATTTGTATGTAGTGATTTTTTAATTTTCAAAAAGCTGCAGTTTATGATTTGTTTTAATGATAAGCGTGATGTAGCTATATAATTTTATTGAATAAATGGGGTGACAGGTGTCTAGCAATAACATAAGAACCAGTATTGGTTTGGCATTAATCGGATGCGGAGATATTGGTAAAGCTAGAGCTCAATTTGCAAGAATGTATCCGGCTGTTGAGTGGATAGGAGTTTGTGATGTAAATATAGAGTTAGCAAAGTTATTGGCTGAGGAAATTCACGCTGACTTTGTTACAAATGATGCATCAGAATTGCTATCCCGCTCTGAGCTAAATGCTGTGATTATTGCTACAAACGAGACCGCGCATTTTGTCCCAGTTTCACTTGCTATTGAAAGAAATTTATCGTTGTTCATTGAAAAGCCTCTGGCAGTTGAGTTCAAACAATCAAAAGAATTATTAAATAAAATCATGTGCCATAATATTGATGCTGTCATGGGCTATACACAGCGTTTTAGACAGCGCTTTCTAATAGTAAAAGAAAAACTCGTAAATAACCAAATTGGAGCTGTAACATCTATTTCAGCCAGAGGATTACTTAACCGTACAATAGCAAATATGGTGCTTTCGAGGGCGAATGACCATACAAATATTACACCGATGGTAATTAGTGGAACACATATGCTAGATATGTGTTTATGGCTGGCAGGAGAATGCAAGCCCAAAAAGATCTTTGCGAAGTCAACTGACAAAGTTTTTGGCAATGCAGGTAGTAAAGATACTACCATGGCTATCATAGAATTTGACAATGATATTTTGCTTTCTGTAAGCCACAGCTGGGCAGCTCCAGAAAATTGGCCTGGCGGTGTTTATGGAATGCAAATTGGACTGATTGGTACGGAAGGTGTAATTGAAATTGATGACATGCATAAAGATGTAATACTTGCAAGCAATCAATATCAACCAGCAGGATACAAAAAAAAATCAATAGATAAAGTAGATGTATCAACTATAAATTATCAGAGTAGGAATGTTGATTTTCTTACAAGCATTCCATTTGGTCAGAGAAGCCAGTCGGAAATGTGGGGACCAATAAGGGAAGAGACATTTTCATGGTTCCATAGGCTTATGACTGGCGCTAAAACACCACATACTACAGCAAAGGAGGGTCATGAGAATCTAGCAATATGTTTGGCTATTGACCTTGCTGCAAAAACCGGGAACTTAATTGACATACCAGCAGATTTAAATGATTTAGAGTCATATTTTTAAAAAAATATTTTAAAATTTACATGAAGAGGTGTTTTATCAAACTAATACAATATTCTTAAAAATTGGCTATTTGTATTGTCGATTTACCACAAATAAACTAGCGTGGTTATTATTTAATAAGATTTTTTTATAAGGGTAAAATTAGATGTCCGCAAAAGCAAGAAGTGGTTTTTTAGTTGTAGCAGATGTTTCTGGATATACTCGTTTTCTGGCAGATACAGAGCTCGAGCATGCCAATGGAATTATAAAAGATTTATTTGATGCAATAATTCCTTGCTTTGAGAAATCCGTTGAAATTTCAAAATTTATGGGAGATGCGATTTTTGGGCATAGCGATGATCATGCATATTTAAATTCACAACATATGCTGGATTTCGCTCAAGATGTTTATAACGCTTTTGCGGATAAAAAAGAACTAATTAATATTAATACCTCTTGCAAATGCAGTGCCTGCTCAAATATGTCAGAATTGGATTTAAAGATATTCATCCATTATGGAAAATACATTAATCAGTCATTGCAGGGTAGGCAGGAGTTAGCCGGCTCGGATGTGAATAGTCTTTTTAGGCTTATGAAAAATGATGTTGTCGAGAATACTAATATTGAACCCTATCTATTAGTCACAGACAATGCATTGGAGGCAATGGCTCTTTCTGATTATAAGAATGATAAATATAAATTGTCACAAAATTATGAACATATAGGAGAAATTAATTTTGTTGTTGATGATTTGAGTAAAGATTGGAAAATTCATCGCCAGGCAAAAAGGCACTATATCGAGCCTTTTGATAAATTATTATTTGATGAAATTACTGTAGAAGCTAACGCTGGAGCTCAATTAGCGTTTCTTATTTATACTAAACCTGAATGGCGACAAAAGGTAATGCATGCAGACAAGATGGAAATATTTAATAAGAACTCAGCAAAATTAGGTGAAGGAACATCCTTTCATTGTCATCATGGAGACCAAGTTTTCAAAATGGAAATAACAGATTGGAAAACAGGTAGCTATGTTTCATTAAAACACGTTCTTCCTTTTGGTCTATGTGTGCGTGAGACAACAGAGTTTATTCAAAATGGCGACAAATGTATTGTTAAAACAAGGTTTTCTGAGATAGATACATCTGGTGTGTTGGGTAAAATATTGGTGGGCTTTATTAGAAAAAAGGTGAGAGATACATTACAGGAGGGAATGACAGTCGTTCTTGACAGTATAGCATCACTTGCAGATGAATTAACCCAAGTTCAAACGAAATAAGCTTTTAAAAATAGGCATCAATTCATCAGCCATTGAATAATGCAATAGTAGCCAAACTAGCTATACTGAAACCGGCCCAGTACTTCCAACCTGATAAGTTAGACTTCTCAGCTATAAGAGTCCAGATAAGCCACACTGAGCCAGCAATTATAATTTTTGTAATATTATTCATATCATTAGCTTCTTTATATATTTACATTCCTTATTTGACTCAATAACTTAAACAGCTAATTGACAAATAGCTACCCTCATCGAATGTATTTTATAAAAGCTAAACTATTAAAGTGAAATAAAAAATTTTCTTAAATATTTATTCCTGTTTAAATACTAACATTATTCTTCCAATATGCTCATTCTTTGCCATTCTAAGAAGAGCCATATCAATATCCTTGAATTGAAATTGAGAGTCTATTGGCATCTGAAGATGTTTTGAAGCGATTGCATCCCACAAATCATTAAAAGCAGATTTTGTTACTTTTTGGTGCTCTTGAATATTTCTCGTTCGACCTGTCGTTCCAATGAAAGTAATACGTCTCTCTGCATGCTTATTAAAATCAAATTCAGACGACTGACCACTTAATCTTCCGACATTTATTATCCTACCACCAATTTTTGTTACTGATAAATTAGCGCTCGCAAAGGGTCCTGAGAGTTGGTCAACCACTAAATCAACCCCCTTTTGTTCCGTTGCATTTAAAATGGTATCTTTCCAATTCTTATCAGAAATATCTATGCAAATATCTGCGTGATATTGTTTTAGGATATTAAATTTACTGTTATCACGAGTGCTACCAAATATTTTTTTTGCTCCAAGAAATTTTGCTATCTGAAGCCCCATTAAACCAACTCCGCTAGTAGCACCCTGTATGAGAATCGTTTGGTCTTTTTTAAAAAGTCCATTGGTTATTATTGCATCATGCATCGTTAAAACAGCAGAATTATATGCTCCTGCCTGCACAAAGGTCATCTCATTTGAGGGTATAGGTAAAACGCGTCTATAGTCTGCAACATTATATTCTGCCCATCCGCCTGCACCTTGTGCAACCACTTTATCTCCGACTGAAAAACCGGAGACTCCTTCGCCAATTTCGACTATTTTTCCGCAACAAGTAGCTCCTAAAATTTTTTGTGTTCCTGACACATGACCAAAAGATTGCCCCTGGGTTTCTAAAAGGTCTGATCGATTTATGGTGGAGGAATAGACTTCAATCAAAACCTGAGTTTCATTTATAGTTGGTTTTTCAACGTCTGCTATCTCAACGCCGTTTAAGCCAAGTACAATAGCTTTCATAAATGTTTTACTCCCTACAATGCAAAAAACACGGTGGGTTTAAATTATTTTCAGGTTTTTGTTACAAATTATAAATAAAAATATTAATGATTTTCGCCCCAAGCACATTGACTGTTTCAACTCTAGCATTGTTAGGTGTTGAAACTTCATCCGCCTCTGTCTCAAAATTTTTACGCTCCAAACTCGCCATTTTCCCCTCCTGAAAACAAAATAAGTTTTTGTGATTAATTTTATATTTTAGATTAGGGTATCATTAATTTTGTTTGAAAAGATAGAAATTTTTTTATTGTTTGAGATAATAATATAGTCGCCCGATATATTCTCTTATGCCTTTGCTTGTTTCATAAAAACCATGTGCACTTGGAAAAAAGAATGTCCAATTAATTTCATAACCGAGGGCTTTAAAATCAACGGGGAATGAATCGGCGCTAATTCCTTGTTTGAGGAATATGAGTTCTGTTCTTGGAATATGAAAACTTGAAGTTACTATTATAACTTTATTGATATTTTCCACGGTCAATAATTCCTTAATTGCTTCAGCTTCTTCAAATGTGTTGGCTGCTATTTTTGTCAGAATTATTTTTTTTTCTGGTATTCCTAATTCAATAGCTTTTCTTTTTAGTATCTCACCCTCAGGAGGAGAATTAGACCAGGGTAAAAGGCCTCTAGTAAAGATGATTTTTTCTGCTTTATTGGACTTTAAGATGCTCAAACCAGCAAAAAATCTGTCTGGGTCACCCCACTCAACGAAATCCACACCGTGAATTTTATTTGTTGTCAACATTCCACTTAATACAACTACTGCGTCATAATTTTCAATTTCTTTTAATTGCTTGGGTGGATTTGAGCGTTCAAGAGAAACCCATATTAAATGGGATGTTATCTTTAAAGAACAAAGGCAAATTAAAAAAATGCCTAAAAAAATTAACTTAGACTTTCTCAAAAATATACTTAGCAATAATATAAAAATGATTAATATTAGAGGGGAAACTATTAGCGGAAGTATCTTGTGAAAATAAATCAAAAATTTTCCTTTTAAATTTCTTGGCTATATTTAATGTTTTAAATGTTACATGAAAGATTAATAGCTTGATCAGTATAATTTTACCAAAAAAGTGGGAGTGCTAAAGAAGGCATCATTTTTATTTTTCACTCAAGAATTAATCGAAAAGAATTTAAAAATTAGCATCTATTTTAAATTTCTCATATGTCTACCCAGAACTGTAATGACCAAAAATATGGCAAAAACTACTCCACGGAATAGAATGATAACTATATAACTATTTTCTATACTCCCATAGGAGTTGTAAGAGAAGTTGTAAGAATACTAGTCAACAATAAAATGATCAAGGCAATCATAATTTCAACTTGAATTGAGTTTTTAAGTCTCGCAGTTCCCTTATCATAGTCTATTCTCAGGTGAGGGACTAATCTGAATTTATTTAAAGCACCCAAAAATAATATGGTCGACACAGAAAATAATTTGACCATTAAAAAAATTCCGTAACTCGTTGATATTAAGGCATCAATCCCGCCTACCAATATATATGAAAAAATAAGTCCAGTTACTAATAAGCTGCTAATATAAAAGATTGCATAATCGCCAAACTTTTCAGAAATCACACTTAAATTTTTTGAGTTTTTATTCATACACATAAATCGAAGTGGTAGAAATGAACCTAACCAAAATGAAATACAAAATATATGTATTAAGATTAGGGTCTGTGTCGAAAGTCCCTTTAAAGTTGAGTGACCAACTATAATAAAAGACCAAAGAATTAAAATAATACCTAGAAATTTAGTTAAGCTTGAAAAAGTACCGTTGATGAAGATGGAGATGATTATAACGAAAAAGCCTACAAACAATAAAATGGCAGATTTTCCTGATAAAGTCTCAAAAGCTAACATTAACAAGGACAAATCAGTTGTACTGTACAGGTCACCGCCCAAATTTCCAGCCACTGACAAGAAAACAACTAGACTGGTAAATAAACCAAATACAGACATTTTTTTTATAAGAGCCCTACAATAGTTATAAAGTTCTTTGTCAAAAAAATTATTGAAATGAAATTGAAAAAGAACAGTGCCTATAGTCGTTAGAACGGTTATATAGACTAACGTTCTTAAAACTGGATTTATGATTGTCCAAATATCAAAAAACATATCATTTTACTTCAAAATCAGACTTACCTTTTATGATGTGTCCGTCCGTGCTTAATGCACGCCATTCAAACCGATATATCCCTGCATCCAATTTAGGCATTGGTATAGAATAATTATTAGAATTATTTTTCACAAAACTTGAATCCAATTTAATTTTTTCTTTAATATCAACTCTAATCAAATCAATTTTAACTAATTTAACTTCAGATTTGAATTTCATCTCTATTTGAGGAGGAACCTCATTATAGGTAACATTATCTTTGGGTAAAATTTCAGTTAATTGAGAATGAGCAAAGGCTGCTGAATTGATAAAAATCAGCAAAAATATAATGATTATTTGTTTCAATTTAATATCCTTAATACTTAATAATTCGTCTAAATATGCTTTATTAAAAAGTTTTTTACAGTTAACTGGATGAAATTTTCTATCACTCCAGTGTTTTCAAAAAATGAAAAAGTCATCTTATGAATAGCGTCATTTCTATCAATGCTAATAATTTAATGTTTAATACATCCTGTAATGGGAGGGTTGAGACAAAAATGAAGATGTTTTACTTCATACAAACATTAATCAAAATATCTAACTCAGGGTAAATGCTTTGTAGTGTATTTTGAATTTTTTTCAAGTTAAAAAATTTGAACCCTAAATTTCATTATGTTTTTTGATCGTCTAAATTTTCATTTTTTTTTACTTTCAACTTTATTTCGTCTCAAAATAATATAAATACCTGATAATACTACAATTAGACTACCGCACAAAACTAGATTATTTGGTTCTTCACCTAGAAATATTATTCCAAAAAACAAAGCGAAGAGTACACGCACGTATCTAAAAGGAGTCACGAAGGATACATCCCCATTGCGCATTGCTATAGTCAGACATTGATAGGCTAATATGCCTGCTAAACCGTTGGCTAATATAATCCACCAGTCTTCAACTGAAATAGTTACCCAAATTGATTTTGATGGGAAAATAAATAGGTTGAAAAGTGTGATTAATATCCCTGATATAAAAACCATCAAAAAGCCAAAACTACCTAGCTGAAAATTGGACATATTCACTGGGCTCAATCGAGTGGCTAAGTCCCTTCCAGCAAAACCAATCATGCCTACCACTGCGAGAATAGAGAATATACTAAAGCCTTCGGTTCCAGGCTGTATTATAAGTAATACACCAAAAAAACCAAAAATGATTGCGGCCCACCTTCGCCAGCCTACTTTTTCATTTAAAAAAATTACGGCTCCTAAAACAACTACAAGTGGTGTGGCTTGCAATATAGCAGAGGCATTTGTTATGGGCATCAATGCTATCGCTAATGCATAAAATACTCGTCCACCAATTTCAAATAATGAACGAACTAAAAGAATAGGCTTGAAAGCCTCTTTATAAACCATTTTTTGTTTTGAAATGAAAGAACATCCTAAAAAGAAAATAAATCCAAGAAGGCCGCAAATAATCAGTATTTCCCCCAATGGCGCAACCTTTGTAGCTTTTTTGAGAAAAAAATCCTCCACAGTGAAAGCAAGCATTGCAAGTGTCATGAAGACACTACCTTTAAAGTTATTCAATTTTTTCTCATTAGGTGATTTTTAATTATTATTAACAGTTTAAATTTAATTAAAAGATTGATTTGGAGTAGATAAATTTATAAAATTTAGAGTGTCTATTGTTGCTTTACTCGATTATCATTCTTTGCAGCTGTTCCTAAGGTCATAAGGAAAACACCACTAATCACGAAAATTATAGCAAACATATGATAAAACTCAAAATTTTCATCTAATATCAAAACTGCTAATAATGCAGTAAATAGTGCCCGCATATAATTTGATATGCTTGCCTTATTAGCACCTATTTTCCTTATAGAAAAGCTAATCATGCCAACAGCAATTGTGGTTACAGCAACTCCAACCCATATAATTGAAAAAATATTTAAGGGTGTGATTGTGACTGGTGCAAAATAAATGGTCTCTAGAATGTAAAAGGGTAAGGTTATAATGCTCCCAGTACAAAGAACTATAATTAAAAGCTGGGATACCGGAATTTCCCTTGGTACCTTGCGAATAAGCACGTTATATAAGGCCCCAAAAATTACTGCGGCTAGCATCACTAAATCACCGATATTAAATTGAAGGCCAGCGAGTGTTGATAGCTCCCCGTTTGTTATGATGGAAAGCACACCTACGCCGGCGATTAAAATACCAATACTTTGTTTCCAGTTAATAAATTCATTAAATAATAACCATGATAATAGTACCGTTAATGCAGGTTGAGAAGCTGAGACGACACCTCCATTTATTGCCGTGGTATAAAGATATGAAACATATATGAGGCCATTACCCAATGGTACAAATAAGGCACCCATCAGTAAAAATAATCTCCAATGTTTAAGAATAAATTCACGGTTTTTCAGTAAACCGTAAACAGTAAACGGTAGCAGGAATATTGCTCCTGTTACCATGCGCCAGAATACGAATCCCATAGGCGGGATTGCTCCATCTAAGTATCGTGCCAGCACGTGATTTGACGCTATTATTAATGCACCAGAGACAATCATTAAATATGGAAATGAATTTGCTATTTTTGTAATTGATGTAACCTTATTCATAAAAAAATGGTAATTATTTAAATTTTTATTATATCCTCAGAAACGGCTAATCAATCATCAAAAGAGTTTTTAGTAAAAGTGAGTCAGTGAATATGTTTAAATATGATTTCAACCAAATAAGATAATGTTTCACGTAATCAAAATTCTGCTTTATCTTAAGAAATAATTATCACCTAGCAAATTGAGGATATTTTTTAAAAATTTCATTTGCAACATCATCAGTTGGAGATGCTCCTATTTGTTTGATTGCATTAGCGGCAAGCATGCTTCCTAGCTCTAAAGACACATCCAAATTTGAGGTGATAAGTTGACCAAAAATATAGCCAGCAGCATAGAAATCACCGGCCCCAGTTGTATCCACAATATCAGATGTATTTAGAGCTTCGATATTTTTTGTTTCATTCTTAGAAAATGCAATGGCACCATTCGCTCCATCCGTTACTGAGCCAGCTTCCACTATGTTTTTTAGTTGTTCGATTGCATAATCGAATGAGCCACCAAACATCAACATTAGCTCATCTTTATTGCATATCACAATATCAGCATATTTTTTTATAAAATTTGATAGTTTGTTTCTATGTCTGTCTACGCACCAGCTATCAGAAAGTGATATTGCTACTTTTGTTCCAAATTTTTTTGCAGAATTTCCAATTTTTTCCCAGCATTTTGGACCCTCTGGAGCGTCATAAAGATAACCTTCCACATATATTATATCAGCAGATTGAATTAGAAACTCAGGTATGTCGTTTGGTCGTAAATTAATAGATGCACCCAAGTGAGTATTCATAGTTCTCTCTTTATCAGGGGTTACGAATATATATGAGCGTGCAGTTGGATATTCTAGGTCATTTATTAAATGGGTTTTTACAAGCTGTTTTTTTAGATTATTTCGATAATTTACACCATACTCGTCGCTACCAACTCTTCCAATGAAGTTTGATGAACAATTAAATTTTGACAAGCACGCAGCAGTGTTGGCAGCAGATCCGCCTGCGACTATTGTGGCATCATTTATTAATTTATCTATTTCTTCTGAACGATTATGATCGATAAGGTTCATTGCATTTTTGATCATTCCGTTATTTGATATAAATTGTTCAGTTGATGATGATACTACGTCTGTTATGGCGTTTCCAATACACAAAATGTTTGGGTAAGTATTAGTCAATTTTTTGCCTTTTTGTAGCTTCACCGTAAATTATTTTTTCTCTATTAGGTGGCCTGAAGCTATTTTAAAAATTAGCACGCTTGGCAGATTTATCTGAAAAAATAGAAAATCTAGCTTACTAATTCCATCACATTTTTGTCTTGGAGTTTATTGCCACAACTTTTGTTTATAGTAAATTGCTTATTTTATTTTTTGAGGGGATAGGAGGATGAGGTGGGCTTATCTGCAACCGCTTGGTTCAATATGTTTTCTGTAAGTAAGGAGCAGAACTCCCCCACCTCCAACTTATATTTGCAAAAACTATGCCATTTTTTTACGTTAGAAAGATGTTTATGCCGAGGCACATCAATTTTTAATCATTTTTTATAAATTTAAAAACAGTTAAGATATTTTAATATAAGTAAAATTGAATTTTTGCTGTTTTTCACGAGTTTTTAAAAAGTATAAGGATATCTTTTAACTTAATAAATGAAGTATAAATTAACAAAAAATTAGCGTGAATTTAGTGTATTATGCTGTTGCTTAATTTGCTCTGGCCATGTGCTTTTTATGTATGATAGAACCGCAATTATCTCATCATCCGTCAGCACGTCTTTGTAGGCAGGCATATTATTTGGGTATCTTTTACCAATCATTTCTTCAATCCCATATTTCGTCATTAGAAAGAGATATTGATCTGAATGGTGCCAAGTATGGCCAGACTCATCATGAGGAGGTGCAGGCAAGTATCCATTTGAGTCTCTTTGACGCCAATTGATTTGCCCCTCCAAATTAGCGCCATGACATGAGGCACAATTTTTGGCATATACAGACCCTCCTAGTTTAATAGTTAGAGCGTCGTTTGGTTTTAGCGATACATTTGTCACGATTTCACTAGTAGAAAATTGTGTATAATATATTCCCATTCCTAAGAACAAAAAAATTACCACTATGAATGAGATATGCTTGATGCCTTTGAACATTTTTTTATCACCAATTCCTCTAATGGCATCCCTTTCCCAGAGCTTTTAAACGCCAATAATTATAGGGTAGAGGAGCAATAAATCCTGCAATTAGCATTATTGGTATAACCCACCATTTTAAAATAGCGCCGCCAGTGAGCATAACATCGGTTATGTTCATTGCAGCCTCCATTGCAATCATCGAAATGAGTGACATTCCTATCGCTGTTTTAAAAGCTACTTTCAATGCCATTTGTCTAATTAAAATTATGGTTTCAAGCATTATTGAGGTCATAATTCCGTTTAAAATTGCCAGACACATAATTGCCCACACTGGCCATGGTATACCAGTAAATTGAAAGAATGCTATGGTACCTAAATCTCCGATGGAACATCCAATCAAACACCATGAAGTGTTATAAGACGAAGTTTTCCATGTATGTTTGCATTTCCAATTTATCGCAACGTTTATAGGTACAGATATCATTTTTGACCTCAAAGAAAAAGAAAGCTATACTCTCCTGTAACAGGAGAGGCAAGCAAAAAATGAATATAGGACAAGTAGCGAAATTATCTGGGTTAACGGTAAAGACAATAAGATATTACAGCGATATTGGTTTAATTAAGCCGGAAGTGAATGAAAGAAATGGTTACAGAGACTTTTCAAGAGCTGACCTTGCTAAAATCCAATTCATAGGTAGGGCAAGAAAATTTGATTTTAGCATAGATGAATGTAGAGAGTTGTTAGCATTATATGAAAACTCGGAAAGGTCTAGTAGAGAGGTAAAGTTTCTGACATTAGAGAAGATTGCAGAAATTGATTTAAAGTTAAAAGAGCTTGAAGTGTTAAAAGACCAATTGAATACATTAGCTTCGGCCTGTCAGGGGGACGAAAGACCAAACTGTCCTATTTTAGACGCATTAACCAGCGAATAAAAATTTTGTTCTGCTAAAAAATTAAAAAATAAGCGTTTATAAATAAATTAGCCTAATGATAAAACTTAGTCATTCGGCACGAAAATTAACCAAAATATGGCATATTCTTTCCATTGTTGTGACGTTAGTTGGAACCTTCTTTTATATTCTTTAATAAAAAGTAAGGGTTAGTATATCGAAAAACAAACTCTTTCCTTACTTATTAAGTCACTTATCGGGAGGAAAAATAGGTGACTAAACTTACTAAAAAAACTTTGTGCCACTTCATACTGCTGTTTCTTCATGGAAGTGATGTATTTATTGCAGCAGCAGATTATTGAAGGTTTTAAAATTTTCACTTAGGCACTAACAGAGTTGACTGATTGAGGAAAAGCGGCAAGATTTAAGTAAATGAGTATCCAATAAATAGAAGTTTAGGATGTCACGAATGAAGGCATTGCATCTAATATGCAGACTTAATCCAGAAACAAACAGAGGCTTTGGTGTTGATGCTTATCACAAAAAAGACCCACCTAGTTGGGTAAGAAATGATGCCAAAAATATATTCACTTCAGGATTTTGGGTTTGCGGAACTTCAGAAGCGACAGAGCTTGTTGGAGGTAGATTACATCTTCATGAAACCAAAACAGAAAAATCTTGGTTAAGTGGCAAGGTAATTGACGTTCTACTTATTAATATGGACTTCCCGGGTAGATGGTTTGTTGATGAACGAGATGAGTCTAATGATTGGCAACCTGCAAAAATTAGAGACAGGATTGTCTTTAAGGTAGAGGTTACTGCATCTACAAGGGTGCCAACTGCTTGGAGAGGGGCAAAGCACAAAATGGCTTTCTCCGGTGGTATTATAGATAATTAAACATAGATTTAAACCCGCACCTAACCTATTCACATGCTGTGTAAGGTTTACAAGCTAAACAGTTTATGTGTACAGGAGGCTGAGTGCATATACGTATGGCATAGAGGTGGTTCCTGCATGAAGGGTATGATAATTGAAGTGGGTAGACCATTGGGTAGATCAAATTGATACACTTGAAATGTTAGCTTCTACAAGAGATTCCGAGCATAGCCACAATTATTGTGTAAGGTTTGTGCTGGCAGAAAGACTCGAACTCCCAACCGCCCGATTACAAATCAGAGTTTCGCATGATTGAACAAGAATTAATATAGATTTTTGAAACTCAATATATATCGTAAAAACAGTACATTATACTTTTTTCGTATTATAATTGTGTTTATGTAGAACAATGTAATTAAATGTAAAACAAAACAAATATGACCTCTAAAGTGACGCCTAATTGAAAAATGCCTACAGCACTGATAAGTCTGTTTTACAACTTAGACTGTCAAAACAAAACAGACATTTACCAACCCAAAATCACCACTGATAATTAGAGTTAGAAAAACTGGCACTTATTATTATTTTAGAAAAAAACAGGGTAAAATCAGGATTGGTAAAGTAGGAGTCGTTGCGTTAAAAGATGCTCGAATAAAAGCTCACGAAATTGAGTTTATAATCCACTAAGGGAAAAGCCCAAGAAACACTTCTCTTGATCGTGATCTGATCGTTAAATCGATTTATTTTGAATTTGTAAATTCTGATAAATTTACTGAGATGAAAAGTAGAAATAATAAAAAAGTAAAAATATGTTTGACCTTCCCCTTAGGGGAAAGTTTATATAAAATAAAATTAATTTTTTTTTTTAAAAATCTTGATTTTTATAAATTTTTTCAAAGAAATTGGAGTGAATATCTAATGAGGATACTCGGAATTTTTGTATTAAGTTTATTCTTAAACTTTTCAACTGCTACAGCTCACTCTCCAGTAGGTTTTGTGGTACCAAAAGATGGGTCTATAATCAAAAAGGCCCCAGAAAAAATGGAAATCGTTTTTACTGCACCAGCAAAACTGATTAAAGTTGAGTTTTCCAAAGTCACATCAAACCAAGAAAAGTTATTACTTAGTGGCCTGCTTGGGAACGAAGCTCTTGCCCCTATAAAATTAGATAAAGAGCATCTTATGAAGGAATCAAGACGACACATTATAAGTCTCCCTAAATTAGATGATGGTATATATAAAACAGCATGGCGCGCTCTTAGTGAAGATGGTCACGCCATTAAGGGAGAGTTTATATTTGAGGTGTCACCCAAAGGCTCAGACTTATCAGTCGATGATGTAAAATTGTTGATTGGTGAAGGTCAAGTTAAACGCGTAAGAGGGACAAAAATAACAATAAAACATGGACCTTTAGGAGAGTTAATGCCAGCAATGACAATGGAATTTAATGTCTCAGACAAGAAACTAATTTCAAACTTTAAACGGGGAGATGAAGTTAAGATTCAAGTGAATGAAGAGTTACAACTTCTTAAAATTGAGTCAAAATAGGGGTCTAACAAAAGATGAATATAAAAAAAGATATATCTACAAAAACTAATTCTAAAAAAACTATTTTTATGTCAGCTTACTACTTTAACTTTCATAATTTCTTATACACTTTTAAAGCTTTATTTTTCTTGATGATTGCCGGAACTATTTCGTTTTCAGTAGCCGCTAAAAGTGAAGATAATTCAATAAATAAAAACATATATGAATCTATTTTTGACGCTTATGAAAAATGGGAGTGGGAGGAAACATTAGACTGGATCATTTCAAATAAAATAGTTGATGAGATTGGTGGTTGGCAATATTACTCTCGTGAAAAAAGCGAGGAAAAAAAATAGGTTAGCGATGAAATTGAGTATTTTTTACATTGGCTTAATATTTTTAATATCTGGTTGTACGTCTTATAAATTTGAAGATAGTTTAAATGACATTAACAGCAACAAAGAGATAGTTATTGCCGGTAAAATAACCGCAGCTGTTAATCAGGAACAACAAGATGAATTATTTAACAATTCAAAAGCGCTGCTAAATTCAGAGGTTGGTGAAAAGGAAGCTGTAGAATTAATGCTTTCCAAAAGTCCTAGTTTTCAATCCCTTTTATTTAAATATCGCGAGAGTGGATCAGCTGCTGCTCAAAATGGGAGGATTGCTAATCCAGCGTTTTCGTTTGAACGAATGGTTAAGGGTTCTGAAATAGAATATGGAAGGTTTTTAAGTTTTGGGCTCCTTGATTTGCTTTTTCTTCCAACCAAACAAAAATCCTCAAAACTTGCTGTTGATTTGAATGATGTAAATTTTGCCTCTGAAATTTATGGGGTAATAAATGACGTAAGAATGTCTTGGTTTGAAGCAGTTGCTTCAGAACAACAACTAACTCTTTATGATAATGCTTTTATCGCTCTTTCTGCAAATGCTGAACTTGCTAAACGAATGAAAAAAACTGGTAATATGACAACTAGTGATAGAGTTCGTGAACAATTGATCTATTCGGAAGCTACTATAGCTCTTGCCAAAGCGAAAATGAGAAAAATTTCTAGTAGGGAAAACTTAATACGTAAAATAGGTCTAACAGAGAGTGAAGCTAAAAATTTTACCATACCTAAAAAATTACCAGAATTACCAAAAGCACCGATATCAATAGAGAAAATTGCTAATAAAATTAGTGACAGATTTGATGTTAAAATGGCTCGTATCGAATATGAGTTGTTATTGGAACAGGTAGGAGTTGAAAAAATTAATTCTTACACAGATATCGAATTCGGATATAGAAATGATAGAATAAAAGATGATGGAGTTATCTCAAACAAAAAAGGCTATGAACTTGAAATTAAAATTCCAATTTTTGATTGGGGTAATCTTCAAAGAGATAAAATTCAATCAGAACTAATTGCGAAGCAAAAAAGTTATGAGAATATCGTACTTACTGCGGCCTCTGAATTTCGTGAAGCCTACCAAATGTATAGGACAGCCTTCGATATCGCGAAACATTATTATGATCAAGTTATTCCAATGCACGAAATACTCTTAGAAGAAGCAACTTATAATTATAATGGAATGATAATCGGAATATTTGAGTTGATGCAAAGTGGGCTTGAGAAATCAACAGCTGAAATAAAAGCTATAGACGCATTACAAAACTTATTTATTGCAGAACTAAACTTAAATAGTGTTGCTGTAGGAAGAAAACTAGGAGCAAAATCAAGGACCACAGAGGTTGCTTCTAACAAAGCCAAAAAAGGTCATTAGTGAGAAATAATAGTGAAAAAATGGAGACTTAAGTGAATACAAGACGCGAATTTATAAGGTTATCTGCATTAGCAGGCACAGCAATAGCAGGTGCATCGGTTGCTAACTCGTCACTCGCAGGGTTACCCGAGCCGATGATACAAACATCTGCAGACACAATCAGTCCAAATAAGTCGAAAGAAACATCCGAGTATAATCCCGTTGTTACACTTAATGGATGGACATTGCCTTACAGAATGAACGGTAACTTTAAAGAGTTTCATTTAGTTGCTGAACCTATTGTTCGTGAACTAGCACCTGGAATGAATGCTAATCTTTGGGGATATAATGGTCAAAGTCCAGGCCCTACAATTGAAGTTGTTGAGGGTGATAAAGTTAGAATTTTCCTTACAAATAAATTACCAGAACATACCAGTATTCATTGGCACGGCCAAAGGCTACCAAATGGAATGGATGGAGTAGCAGGGCTAAACCAATTAGCTGTAAGTCCTGGTAAAACCTTCGTATATGAATTTGAAGCAAAACGACCAGGAACCTTTATGTATCATCCTCATGCTGACGAAATGACTCAAATGGCAATGGGTATGATGGGATTTTGGGTTACTCATCCAAAAAAAGAACATCCCTGGATTAGCAAAGTAGATAGAGACTATTGTATTTTACTAAATGCATTTGATATTGTCCCTGGCTCAGAGACACCAAAAATAATGACTATGCTTGATTTTAATTTATGGGCTTGGAACAGCAGAATTTTTCCTGGAATTTCACCCCTTATAGCAAGAAAAAATGAACGTGTTAGAGTAAGAATTGGAAACTTAACAATGACAAACCATCCTATACATGTCCATGGAATAGAGTTTGAGGTAACAGGGACAGATGGTGGACCAACTCGACCAGAGAGTCGATGGAAAGAGGTAACTAGTGATATAGCGGTTGGCCAAATGAGGCAAATAGAGTTTATTGCTGAGGAAGAGGGAGACTGGGCAATTCACTGTCACAAAAGCCATCATTCAATGAATGCTATGGGCCATAATGTGCCTACAATGATTGGTGTTGACCATAGAGGTGTGTCAGAAAAGATTAAGAAGTTAGTGCCAGATTATATGGTTATGGGTGAACGAGGAATGGCTGATATGACTGAAATGACCATGCCATTACCAGATAATACAATCCCAATGATGACGGGAGATGGTCCTTATGGCTCTGTTGAAATGGGAGGTATGTTTAGTATACTTAAGGTTAGAGCTGATCAAGCCCCAGGTGATTACACTGATCCCGGCTGGTTTAAACATCCTGTGGGTAAACAGGCGTATGAGTATAAGGGAGAAATGCCAAAAATGTCAAAAATAAATGGAACAGGCAATTCGCTTATGTCTTCAAAATCTGAAATAAAAACAAGTCAATTTACAGCTGTAAAATCAAATTATAGGAAAAGTTAGTAAATACATCTAAGGGTTTTAAAGGGTATAGTTGATGGATGTATGGATCTTTTTCACTCCTGTTTTGAAAGTTCTACTTTATTTAGTTGGATTAGCGGTAGTTGGAACAAAATTATTTAGTCTTCATTTTAGTAAGTATCAATCAATAGACAACTTGGAATACTGTAACTTGTTATTTCAAAAGAGTTGTTTGTATGGCCTTATAATATCGGTTGGGATGATATTTTCCATAGCAGGTAATTTAGGTGGAGAGTTTTTGAGTATTTTAGACCCAATGATTTTAGAGCTTGCTTTAACGTCAAAAGCAGGGTACGCAACGATTTTTGCATTTATAGGTTTTATACTTACTTTTATTAGCACAAGACATGAAGTAGTTTCTCTAAAGGTCCTTGGGTGGCTAGGTATTGGTTTTGTTCTTTTATCATTTATTTCTACAGGGCATTCCCAAAAATCTGGTATCTTGGCACAGATTTTACTATTATTTCATCTCATTTGTGTGGCGTTTTGGCTTGGATCTTTTATCCCATTACACAATATGTGCTCATCTGCTAAAACAAGCAACCTTCATGTAATAGCCCACAGATTTGGTATTCTAGCTGTTTTTTATTTAGTTGTTTTAATAATATCTGGAAGTTTATTTGCATATATCTTGATGAATGAGGTTAGTTTATTGTTCAGCACTTCTTATGGCAACGCATTTTTAATTAAAATGTCTTTAGTTTCTTTATTACTTTCATTTGGAGCGCTAAATAAATTTAAAAATGTTCCATTAATAAAAAACGAGCCTACAGTTGGCTCGATTCAACTAAAAAAATCCATTCGTATTGAAATGTTCATTGCATTACTCATTTTATCCTTAACTAGTATTCTTACCACTTCGATGACTTTACCTATGGGCGGTTAAATTCGTTTATTTAATTCAGACCTTGCTTATAGATGAAGTTTTGAGTTTTTTACCTTCATCTATATAATATTTGCTCTAATAATTTCTTTCTAATATTTACCCAGTTAGTTTTTATAAGAAAATTATGGGCAATATCATAGATAAACTGACCTGTGTCGTAACGTCCAATTTGGAATCCAATCGGCAGATTTGTTTTTTGAAAAAACACATGGAATTGATATTGATGTATTGCCTGAAACGTTAAATGGTGATCGAGCTTGTCTCATATTGTATTTATTAATTTGTAAGATATCTCCAAGTTTGAAAGGAAGATCAAAATTTGCAGGTATGATTAAAAAATAATATTTTTATCTTCAGGTTCTCAACTATCATATAAATAGTAAAAAATCACTTTCTTTGGAGGGTAATTAGGGCGGCATTCAGAAATTAAAAAATTAAAAACAACATTTACAATCAGTGATTTGGTTAAGTGGTAAGGTAATTGACGTTCTACTTATTAATATGGACTTTCCGGGTAGATGGTTTGTTGATAAACGAGATGAGTCTAATGATTGGCAACCTGCAAAAATTAGAGACAGGATTGTCTTTTGGGTAGAGGTTACCGCATCTACAAGGGTGCCAACTGCTTGGAGAGGGGCAAAGCACAAAATGGCTTTCTCCGGTGGTGTTACAGACGATGAAACTTTTCCGGCCTATTAAGAAACGCCTATTAATAATTCTTAAAACGTCATTAATGATTTCTTTTAAATTCACACATAAGCTATTCACATCCGGTGTAAGGTTAACACCCTGTAAACTTAATGAGTGTAGAAAGCTGAGTACATATACGTATGGTGTGGGGGTTGAGTCCTGCACGGGGTGGGACAGTTGAAGTGGGTAGACCAAATTGATACACTCGACGAGGATGATAATTAGTTGCATACTGTGATGGACTGAAATTTCCATTCTTTTTAAGGTGCATTCTTGCCCCTTTTACCGGCACTAAAATTGTATAATAGTAGTCGAACCTTAAATCGTAAAAACATCTTGAACAAGGAGAGACACCAAAATGAAAATGGTCAGTACATTTGAAATTAAGAAAGACTTTGGTAGATGGCTTCAACTTGTAGATGTCGAGTTGAAATCAAAGCTAGAAGAGTACGGTATGAAAGTGCATTTCGCTTATGCAAATGAAGATGAGACTCCTGTGTATGATATGTTTGAAATCAAAAACCCAAGTCGTGTTGAAGCTTTTCTGATGGACGAAGAGGTCATTAAACTACGCACTAAAACAGGAGTTATTCTCAATAGCTCAGATGAATTGGCAACAGTGGTAAATTCAAAGTTTGGTAAATTTAACAGCAACCGTGGTTGATTGGCTTGCCTATGCAATGGGAGTAAAAACTCCACTGAGGGAAGGGAGGATACCAAACCCTCAGCAGAGTCGTTTAAGACCCCACTAGTGGGATAATCGTTTATTTAATAAGTAAAATAAACGTCAATGATAAAATCTAGTGGGGTCTTTGATAGCTATCAGGGACAATTTCATGCCTAATGACTTTGTCCTAATTTAGAAGTATTCCAAATTACTATTAAAAACAATGCGACAAACAGCCACGTTATTCTTAGCATTTTACTCCTACCAAAAGTCACTTGTATCAATTTAAGTGACAAAAAACTGAGAAAGAACAATCCCAAATAAGACTAACCAGCGCCTCTTAAGACCCTCTTTGGTAGTCCACATATCTCCACCACCCTTTCAGTGACTCTGTATGAGTCAGCAATAGGCATTCTAAACCCCTTCTTTTGATAACATCAGACACCCCAGCCATTTAATCTTTAGTTAGACTTTAGAGACGACAACAAAACTCAATAACAACAACAATAAGTGGGTCTTCAACGGTATTTTTGAAGTCGTGTTTGTCGTAACCCACTGGGTAGACCAAATTGATACACTTGACGTCTCAGGTTGTACGTGAGATTCTAGGCATAGCTTCAATTACAGCGTGTTAGCACATGATGTGATAGGGAGAATGGTGCTGGCAGAGTGCACTGTATAATAATTCCACAGTGTTTCATGGTATTTCAAAATCATAAAAAATATTATATATTACAATAATATGTAATGTATTTTAGTTTCACTATATGTCATAGGGTGTCATGACATCTCAGGCATAAAGGTGGATAAATAGGTGGATAAATAATGGGTGCCAGATATAAACTTTCCCAAGCATTCATAAAATCATGTAGCCCGGGCAAATATAATGATGGGGCAGGGCTTTGGCTTCATAAAAGGGCAGGTGGCGGCGGCCAATGGTTTTTCCGGTATACGTTATTCGGTCACAGAAAAGAAACTGGGCTTGGTGGATTAAATAATGTTGGATCGGCAACTGCCAGAAAGAAAGCAGACCATGCCAGAGCCCTAATAGCATCCAATATTGACCCAATAAATGAAAAGCTAAGGCTTAAAAATGAATATGCCAGATCATCAAACACAATAAGTATGATCGCTACGCTTGCATTTGAAGCAAAGAAGGCTGAACTCAAAGGAGGTGGAAAGAATGGTCGATGGTTTTCTCCCCTGGAATTGCATGTTCTGCCAAAGATTGGGAAAATGCCAATAGAGCAAGTCAACCAGCATGACATAAAAACCTGCATCAGCCCTATTTGGCACAGCAAGGGGGAAACCGCAAAGAAAGCCCTTCATAGGCTTAACATTGTGATAAAGCACGCTGCTGCGATGGGGTTGGATGTTGATATTGGTGCTGTGGAAAAGGCAAAAGCTTTGCTGGGTCAATCAAAACAACAAAAACAAAATATTCCTGCAATGTTGTGGGCAGATGCCCCAAGTTATTACCAATCCTTGGATGAGACAACACAAGCAGGACTAGCGCTAAAACTGCTTATGCTTAATGGTGTTCGATCTTATCCTGTTCGATATGCCGAAGCTGATGAGTTTGAGGAAGATTTATGGGTAATTCCAGGGGCTAAAATGAAAGGTGCTGCCGGAAAGACCCCTGATTTTAGGGTTCCACTATCCGACGAAGCAAAACGGATCATTACTATCGCTAAAGATAGAACGCCCAATGATTTTATTTTTGCTAATCACAAAGGCAACATCCTCAGTGACGCTGCTATGTCGAGCATCATGAAAAGGGCAGGGATAGAAGCAAGGCCTCATGGTTTTAGATCAACCCTTCGAACATGGATAGCAGAAACACAAAGCGTAAGTCTTGAAGTGGCTGAAATGGTTTTGGCTCATCGTCCAGCATCTAAAGTAGTCAGGGCTTATGAGCGGACAGATTTTCTCGATCAACGCAAAGAAATTATGGAGAAATGGGCTGCATACTTACTTGGTTAAGTAAATTTTTGATGCGCACCTTATGTAGGTTCAAATTTTGCCCCCGCAACTAGCGTTATTCGCACCCCTCCATTTCAGTATGAGGTTGTTCGTTTCTTAGTTATATGCCTAGCTTTATAAGAGAGTTTCAAAAAAGATTTTTAGGCTTTTTTTCCTTTACACACCTATTTTATTCGCTTTTAAAACACTGAATTTGAATATCAAAAGTTAAAGCCGCTTTATTACGATCCTTCAAATTAAACAGTCTTTTCTCTAATTTACCACTCTGTGCGGCAACTTTTGCATTGCAAGACCACCCAGCCAGCGCTTGATGTTTGTTGTTAATATTTTACAGTGAAGCTAACCAAGCGATGAATAATATCTTGTATTTGAATGTTTTGTAAACTTGTGGACAAAAGGAGATTATATTGATGTAATAATTATGTCACATTTTTGCGTTATGTTATATTATTACTTTATTCAACTTAAAAGGAGTTTGTTTTGAGACAATTAATAACATTTGTAACGCTGATTGTGCTGTCAGCCACGGCAAACGCATCGAAGGAAGATCACTTGCATGGTCAAGCTGTTCTTGAAATGAGTATCGAGGGCGATACTATTAATTACCTCATGGAAATTCCCGGCGAAAATGTTGTTGGGTTTGAAAAAAAACCTGAAACGACGGCAGAAAAAGATGCGGTTAAAGAGGCATCTGATATCCTAACTAATAATAAGGAGCTTATTAGTCTCAATTACGAGGCGGGGTGCAATGTCACCGCCCAAAAAGGATCGCTGCATATCGATGACGAGCATATGGAGTTCGAGGTAGAAGGAGAAATGAAGTGTGGGTCGCCCAGTTCCTTTGAATCATTTGAAATAGGGTTGTTCAAATTTTTCCCATCGCTCACGCAAGTTAATATCGAAATGATCACAGCAAATGGAATGTCGGAGTATTCAGTTACTAAAGAAAGTCCGTTTGTTGACCTCAAATAGTTCGAGCTCAAATTGAAATGCTATGTGAAAGACCTTGTTGTTCGGAACGCTGACGGTGAAGTCATCGTCAGCGTTGACGAACTGGTGGTAGAAAATGGAGGGACAACCAGTATTTCCGGCCCATCAGGTTCTGGGAAAACCACCTTACTTTATTGTTTATCTGGACTGATAAAACCAAATGAAGGCTTCGTTAATTGGGACGAGCATAATGTCACAACTATGGCGGACAACAAATTAAATAAATTTCGTAGGGAAAATATAGGGTTTATCTTTCAGAGTCCATTTTTGTTCGATGAATTAGATCCCCTTAGCAACGTCACCATACAGAGTGCGTTCAACGCAAATTTATCGAAAAAGGCAGTCAACGAGCGAGCAATAGAGCTTCTCGATCTTTTCAAGGTACCGTTAAAGGGTAGAAAAACAGCTAGTGTGCTTTCTGGTGGTGAAAAGCAAAGGTTATCAATGGCGAGGGGTTTGGTAAATAATCCAAAAATTATTCTAGCCGATGAACCAACCGCTAGCTTGGATGGAAGAAATTCAAAGATTTTGATGGACTGTCTGTTCTCTTATCATAAGAATCATTCTACTACGCTGGTAGTAGTGAGTCACGATAATGATGTCCTTTCGAGGTTTATCAACAATCTGAGTTTAACCCAACTGCGTGAAACTGATGTATGAAATTTGGCGAGAATTAAGTGCTAATCAGCAAGATTTTTTAATATTTTTATCTCTGGTTTTGCCAGTGGTTGCAGTTGCTTTTGCAGTAAGTTTCCGATTCGCGCCTTATGCGGTGGTACGGTCTATCTTTATTAAAAACTTCACAGTCAACATTGTTTTTGTGGTAGTGATTGCCACATCTATTGCCATTTCCGTAGCGCTAATCATACAAGAGCGTGCGGTACGAGAAGTAACAGCTAACGCTGTAAATAAATTTGATCTGATCGTTGCGCCTTCGGGTAGTGAAATCACGCAAATGCTTAAGGTGGTTTTCCTTCAACCGTTAAAAACAAATCTACTGGATGGCAATACCCTAAATGAAATTAAAAACCATCCTAATGTGACCATGGCTGCGCCCCTAGCTTTTGGAGACAATTGGAATGGATATCCAATAATTGGAACTACGAATGAATTCTTAAACCATCTTTACGGCACAAAGGATATAATATATTTCAACGGCTTATGGGACGGCATAGCTGGCGTTGGTGTGGGCCTTGAGGCGGGCCGGAGCATTAAGCCAAGTCATGGGTTGGCAGGGGGGCAACAGCGAGATAACGACCCAATGGCCGAGCATGTGGATGATATCGAAATAACGCAGGTTGCGCCTGTTACCGGAACTCCATGGGATAGAGCTATTCTTGTTACTATCGAATCTGTTTGGGTTGTTCATGGCTTGCCAGATGGTCATATTGGGAACGATATAGACAAGCCCAATGAAATGCAACTTGGTCATCCTTTCGATCCTGTTTCGTTTCCTGGCACGTCTGCAGTCATTGTAAAGACAAAGAAACTCTATGATCTCTACAACGTAAGGGAAGATTTTAATCGCGATGGATTGATGGCCTTTTTTCCAGGAAATATTTTATCTCGGCTTCATGCTGTATTGGGCGATGTGCGGGCGCTTTTCAGTGTTTTATCAACAATTACTCAATTTCTTGTCAGCCTCAGTATTATTCTTGGCATATCAGTCTTTGCTAAATTACTTCGTCATCGGTTCGCTTTGCTGCAGGCTTTAGGAGCCCCGCGAAGGTTTGTTCTCGCGGTTATGTGGTGGTATGGCGCAACCATAATCATATCCGGCACAATTTTAGGCACGCTAGTCGGGTTTATTTCGATAGGGATCGTTTCAGGCTACGTTTCAGAGTTGGTCGGCCTGAGAGTGCAGGGTGTTATTCTTTGGGAAGAATTGCACCTTATTGGAGGTTTTTTAGGCATAACTTCTTTGGCTATTCTCGTCCCAGCGATTATAGAAAGCCAGCGACCCATTGTAGCTGGGTTACGGGAAAACTGAGAGATAACGAGCTTTGGGCTATTTAAGGCCAGCCACGTTAAATGCAATTGATATTCTTGGTTGATTGTCAAAGTTGGGGTGTACTTGATGCTGGAGCCAACTTGGAAAAATCAACAGCTGTCCTGCAACTGGATTGATAAGATACTTTTTATCAACTGCGTTTTCACCGAAGTAAGAAACACTTTGAGCGGGTCGTGGATCAATGAATTCAAAACGTCCGCTCAAAGGGTGTTCCAAAGAAGCTTCAGGGTTGGAAGTGACATAATAGACTCCTGACCACCGAGAGTTGGGGTGGGTATGGATTGAATTATAAGCTCCAAACCTATTAACGTTAGCCCAGCTTTCGATCGTGGTGCGTGCATAAGAGTATTTTTTCTTGTAGAAATGAGCGTCAATGGCAGCTAGCTTTTCAAAGACTTTCTTCCTTAAGTTGATAAGAGCAGGGGTGTTTTGGAAAAGAATATTTCCAATGGAATGGAATCCGCCAATGTTGCTTCTTGTTACGCTATTTTTATTTTTATTTTCGAGCTCAAAAATGTATTGACAAATCTGTTGGTTTCCTTCCTCCATATCTTCGATGAAATTGTTAGAAATTACTGTTGGGAAAATAGTTAACAAGCTTTGTTTGATGTTTTCCATTATATTTACCAATCAAGTCACAATTGCAACTGTACGTTCAATCGCCCAAAACAAACCCAATATGCCGATCAAGTAAGCCACCGCAATTTGAGATGATGCATGTAATTTAACAGATAAAAACCTTCTCATGCCAAATAAACATGCAAAAACCAAACAAACAAAAATGATTTGACCAATCTCCACACCGATATTGAAAGAAAATAGAGACATTAGCGCGCTATCTTTAGGCAACCCTAAATCTTTCAAAACAGAAGCGAAACCAAATCCATGCAAGAGGCCAAACATAAATCCAATAATCATGGGTTTGTCATTAGACCATGGAACGTATCCTCGTGACTGAAGAAGCTTTTCAGCTGCAACAGTAGAGATGCTGAGAGCAATCAACGCTTCTACAATCGCGATTGGCAATGTCACATGACCAACCGCTGAAATGCCCAGCGTAATTGAGTGCGCTATAGTAAAGGCACTTATGGTTTTAACTGCTGTAGACAACCTTGTAAAAAGCAAACTCAATCCGAGGACAAATGCTAGGTGGTCTACTCCAATAAGGATATGTTCTATGCCTAGAACCGTATAAACACGAATGGTATGGAGTCTCGCTGCAAAACTATCTTCTGAAATAAAGACATTTTTTTTATCATTTGAAAGAGTAAAGACGCTGAGGCTTTGATCTTGGCGCTGCAGTCTTATCACGGCACCTGAGAAGTTCTCTCCAATTTGTTCTATCGAGAGATTTCCAACAAGACCAGGTGGTTCACATTTAATGAAGTTGCGAACGGCAACACATTGTTCTGGCAAGAGAAATTTAGGTTCCCAGTCTTCGGTCGGTGAAACGAAGTTGTTGCGCACGAAAAAAATGTTATCGTTGCGCTCGATTATGTCGATCGTGGCGATTGGTGTTTCATGTCCATATGACGCGTTGCAAAAAACCATCAGCGTAAAATATATTAGTATTGTTGATGTGCGGCGTATCATTTTGCAATCAATCCCTTTGTGTGGGAATTAGTTGCTCAGGGAAACTAATCTCATATTTCGCTGCGATATCAGAAAGCCTGATGTTGAGTTGCTCCTTCATCAGTTGATCCTTATAAATTTGCGACGCTCTCACTCTCACGTCTTCAAAGTTAGACTTTTGTGACGCGACGATCTTGGTTATCCGAA
Source organism: uncultured SAR116 cluster alpha proteobacterium (assembly GCA_902622515.1). GTDB lineage: Bacteria > Pseudomonadota > Alphaproteobacteria > Puniceispirillales > Puniceispirillaceae > UBA5951. Next base: position 9,556 of record CACNQE010000015.1, on the reverse strand, counting down.
CAGCATGTAAACTTTCGGCATTTTTGATAAGGACCCACCCACCTTCGTCGTGATTTCCCAAGGTGTTAATTGCATCTTTGCCAAAAAGTTGGTTGATGTTGGCAGGCGATCTTCCATAGAATTTGCGAGTTTTAAGATCTACGGCTTTGTATTCGTCTGAAACTATGCTTTCGAATTGAGCTTGATAGGTTGACTTATTGAGAGCGATTTCTTCGATATCAAAAAGTGGCGGGACATCGAAAAGTGAGCTGTTTTCGTTAAACCATTTTTGTAAATCTTTTTCATCCCAACCACCGGTGGATATTTCGCCAAGTAAAACGTCTTTAAACTTCCGGACAAGCCGCTCCCGAATCATCTCATCGCCAATGTCTAACCCCATAGCTTTGGCCTCTCTGAATAGGATCTCTTCTTGCATCCAATCATCGAGATATGCACGGAAAGTGACCTCGTCAGGTGCAAGACCATATTCAGATTTGTATCGCGAATAAAGATCATTCGTAACCTTATCTGATATGTTTACATTGTATTCATCACCCGAAAGTTTGCCTGACATGTAAATGGCGGTGTAAAGGACAGCGGCAATAATAAAAAACTGAAAAATTGGCTGTGCTATCGCAGATTTAAAAAGGTTTTGCATAAGGGACCCCGACGCTTGCTTTACTAAAATAGACGTCATTAAAGTACTATTGTACAGAATTTTTTCAAATCATTTTTAACAAAATATTTCAACAATATTTTAAAAGGCATGACATCTGATTTTCGTCTCTGGATGTCATAAAAACGTAATAATTGGTCGCTAACCCATAGGATTAAGAAAAAGTACCATTTTTTAAAGGAGATAGATTAAATGTATTCAAATAAGAAGCAGTTTGTGACTGCGCTCGCTGCCGCATCAACATCACTAGCGGTTGGAGTCTCATCGGTAGCGTTGTCAGATGGGCATTCGGCTGGAACAAGTGCAAATCCGCAAGGGGAATATCGTAGTGGTGACTTCCACAATCACACAGTTTGTTCAGATGGGACCACATCTGTGCGAACACTGACTAGACAATCGCTCGACCGTCAGGATTGGTTCATCTCAGTGGGGCACTCAGGGTCCGGCACGCGTGACTGTTACATAGATGATTTCCTATATCACACAAGGAAAGGTGGCGGAGGTACCGCAGGGCTATGGTCAAATACACGCGATCCATTAGATTTCAAGGGCGATGAAAAGTTCACAGAGTTCACGATCAAAAACCACGACGGGACAGAAGTTGTTCAAAAAGTTCGTAACATGTGGCGTTGGCAGATGGCGCAAGACTATATGCTGCCGCAGATCGTAGATGTGCGTGAACAGCCTGGTAATGAAGATAAAGTGGCATTTCTCGGCTTAGAACAAAGCGTTCCTGGTCATGAACATGTTTCGACGTCGATTATTACTGGCCAATATGATGCTGAACCGAACGCTGACCTGTTGGCCCATTATGAATACTGTTTTGGTCGCGGTGATGCCGATATGAGCCAAGGCGGCGGGCAAGGTTGGACTTGTGAAATTTCATCTGAGCATAATGAAATGATTATTGGCATGATGGAGGGTCGTACAGATAATCAAGGTGTCGTAGATTATAATTCCAGTCTGGTTGATGGGAAAAATCCAATCGATAAAGGTGAGCACGTTCGCGGTCTTGCTGGCGTGGCTTGGATGAAGGAAAAGGCTCCAATGGAAAGTATGTTTGTAGAGGCTCACGTTGAACGTCAGGGAGCCTACTTGCCTGACGGGGCAAAAGGTTTTAATGTCGAGCATATCAGAGATTACAACGAGGTTGCCCCAGACATTGCCTTCGGCTTTGAATCTCAGCCTGGTCACCAAGCTGTTAGGACAAGAGGGTCCTATGCAGGCAAGAGGCCTACTGCAGGTTTTTGGACATATGGAGGCACTGGTGCATATTCTGCAGCAGAAATTACGAAGCCGGGCCTCGATTTCGACGGAAATCCAATAAACCCAGAAACACAATGTTTCGAGGGCGAAAAGTGTGATGATATAAGCCGCGTTGTATTAGCCCGCCCGGGCGTAAGAACCTTGTGGGACGCAATGCTTAGTGAAGGTCGGAGGTTCTGGTTCTTTGGCTCATCGGATTGGCATAGCCGCGGCTCCTTCGGGCCTTTAGACTATGAGTCAACTGTTGACTTTTGGCCTGGTGAATATCAACACAACTGGACCTACGTGGTTGACAATAATTTAGATAATCCTGCCAGAGACGTTGTGGACGCCTTGCGAAGCGGCAATACATATGTGACACAAGGAGACATAGTTACCGATTTGGAATTCAAGGCTTGTTCAAACGGGGTTTGTGCTCCGATGGGTGGTGAGCTAATGGTCTCCAAGGGTGACAAAGTTGATGTGTTCCTCACGGTCACAGATCCTGACAAACCTAATAATAGCCCATATCACTTCAACAACCCATCCTTGTTGCAAATTGGGCAGGCAATTCCGCTGAGCAATCCAAAACTAATCCACGTCGACATGATAACTGGGGTAGTTGGTCAGAAGTTCACGCCGCAAGATGAAAAATACTTTGACCCAATGGCGCCTGAGACAACTAAAATTGCAAAGCAATGGTCTGGCGATGAACTTGGCGAGGGTGAGGTAAAGAGGCTCGTTTATAGCTTTGTCGCAGAAACGAACTCTTATGTCCGGTCGCGCGGCTCAAATATCCCTGCGGGTACGCCAAATGAGCGTGATATGAATGGTAACCCACTACCTGATAATCTGAGTGACAACATAGCTTGTACAGATCCGGCATGCCCACCACATATTAATGGGTATTTAGATGCTGACGTAGAGGCTTGGGCTGACGTGTTCTTCTACACTAACCCTATTTTCATCAGTTTAAAGTCGTAATAAAATTTGACAAAAAATGCAGAGCCCAGCTATTATTAGCTGGGCTTTTTTTTGGAGGAAAAAATGGATGTTTTTGAACTTTTTCCAACCCCGATAGCGCATATAAAGTCGGTTTTTGACGACGGCGAATTAAATCAAATAAAAGATTTAGCCTTAAGCAAAGCAAACACACCCAATAAAAATTCTAGTAACCTATTCCATTCATCTCCGGCAGACAAAGATGCCAAAAAACTACTCGCCATTACAAAACCAAAATTGCGGCAAATTATAATTGATTTTGGTGAATTGCTGCTTGGTGATGTTCTTGAATGGAAAATAAAAGAGATTTGGAGCAACGTTAGTGAAAAAGGTGGCCACCAGCATGTCCACAATCATGCAAACAGCTTTATCTCGGGGATAATTTATATTTCAAAGGCACACGAGAGTAGCAGAACTGTTTTTCACAGACAGATAGGGCACAACACCTTTACCTTCACACATGCCTCTGAAACGTCTGTCGTGAACCAATTCAATGCTGAATTGTGGACCATTCCTACTGCCGAATCAGGAGACGTTTTACTGTTTCCTAGCTACCTGTACCACGAAGTCCCCACTAACAAGGGTACAACTAGGATAAGCGTTGCTTTCAACGCAATTCCTAGAGAGATCAGATCACATGATTACAGCGTTTGCTTAGAGTAAAGGAGCACTATTTTATTGGTGTAAAACTACTTTTTAGCAACCTGAACTTGCTGTAAAATGAGGTGTCTTGGTCAATATGAGGCTCGTCGCTCATCAAGCCGGTGACTTCGATCCTTCGCCAGTTAGGTACTTCGGTAACAACCCTTTTCGTGAAAACAGGCACGATGTCAGGTGGCCATTCTGCATCAGGTTCACAAAACGGACATACCTCTAGCGGTTTTTTAGTTAGCACAAAAAATTTCACACCCGCTTTCAAAACTGGTGCCATAAACCCTTCGATTGTAACCCATTGTTTGTCAGTTTCTGAAATCACTTCCGACAAGTTTCCATCCCTGTCGTAAATGTCCTCGAATTTCAGAGTGACATTTTCACCAAAGGCGGACAGCGGCGATAACGATAAAAATGTACTTAAAAACAATATTTTAACGATCGAAATCTGCTGGGCGTGTCTCATTTCCATGCTCCTGTATCAAATTCGCGCAAGTTATGTAAGTCTTTCACAACTGAATGTGCAACTGTATATTTTTTAAAGGATCATAACCTAACTGCAATTATCCACAATACCCACTAACCGTCAATACATATGCTGTATTTGGTTCGCGACCAATCATCCGGCATGAACTTCGAACCGGACTAAGACTTGTCCTGTCGACAGTGAGGGATCCGATAAATGAACAATTATCAAGATTTTCAGTGATGTCAATATCGCCAACTAAAGTCTTAGAAGAGTTCAAAATAATATGACTATGTGCAACGCACTTATTAGATGTAATGGAACACAGGTTAAGTGATACTGCATCATGCAACAGTACTAATTCCGGAGAAGGTTCGCCTAAAGCTGCCTAATCCATTCTCGAAAAAATTCAAATACTCTTGGCCATTAGCCTTATTTCTCCTTTTTATTAAATTAACATATTTTAGAATTAATTTCGACCTCCACAACCAATTTTCGTTAAAACGTCATTTATCTAGGTAAAAAAGTGGGTACTTTTATCATCTTTAAGACAAAGTTAAAGTTCGTATTATATTAATTGATTAATACGATGTATTTAAGTGGATAGACCAATTGAATAGCTGGGTAAAACGATTGTTTGTTCTTTTCAAAAGACTAGGTAACACTCATTATAACTTTGCATAATTTAGGTGCAAGTAACGGCGGTTGCACGCTATATGTGTTGTACCTTACGGATAGCCTTATAATTTGTTATAATAACACCCGTAATCGGCGTCTTATTAATGATAGTAAAAGGTAGTGTAAAAATAGGTATTGAATGGCGTTTTGGGGCTGATTGGCCAGGCCAACGATGCGGTGCCAAAACCCGAAAAGGCACTGCTTGCCAGCGCCCTGCCAATAAGAAGAACGGTCGTTGCCGATTGCATGGTGGAGCAAGTACAGGCCCTAAAACAGATGCTGGACGTGCAATGATTGCAAATGCAAACACTAAGCATGGTAAATATACAAAAGATAAAATTTTAAAACGAAAAGAAGATGCAAAAATCTCAAGGGAGTTCTGGGCAAGGACGAAAATGATTGAAATTAGGCTACGTGCTGCTGGTGTTATTGATTAGCCACTAATTTCATTCACATCATGAGCCGGACAACGGACACGCCTATAGGCGTGTGTCCGTGTCTGTCCGGTCAGTTTTCATGATGCTTGTCGGACATGTCCGATGTTTGTCCCGGACATGTCTGGTATGAGACTGGGGTCCAGGTGTAAATATCGTCTAAAACTGTTAGGACGTCTTTGTTGACGAGAGCGGTCCGACATCTGAGGAAATCCTTCATTTTTGACTCATGCTTGTCTGCAGGTGAGCGGGGCAGGTAGAAATCCTGCCACTCTTCTAGGTGCAGGGAAAGTGTTTGGCCAGATTGTCTATCGGCGTAAATGTGATCGTATGCATCGAAGAATGATCTAAGATATCTTTTTTCAGTCTTTGTGAGCCTTTTTCTCTCAAAGGCACCATCACGCAATTTTATGATTGCACTCTCAAAAATATCCTCTTCCTTCTGGAACTCTATAGATTGCAGCATAAATTTCATGCCTTTTGGTTCCTCAAAGTCCTTTGCTTTCGTGCACTCGAGGGTCAGAAACTCATCATTCTTTGAAAGTCGATATTCAGTGTCTAACGCGGCCTTCAACGCAATAGCTCCACGCGCCCTCGACTTATCAGTGTGCCCAGTGTGATGCACTAGCAATGTTGCGCAATTAAACTCTGCGTTTATGGCATCAACAGCTTTGATAAAGGCACCCATATCCCTTGTTGAGTTCTCATCATTCCCTCCAAAATTCCTGGCAAGAGTATCAATCACTATCAGATCAGGCTTCCCAAAATTGCCAAGTACGCAATGGATTTCAGAAGTTAGCATTTTTTGCGCATAAATATCAGGGATGTCTAAGCTTGTTTCTGAAATATATATATTAGCAGCTTCAATGGAGATTTCCTTGTGAGCAGCCCAAGCCCATTTTCGTTGTGTAATTCCGCGATATCCTTCGCCAGCAATATAAACGACTGCACCTCCTTTAACTGATTTGCCGTGAAATTTGCTGCCAGTTGCAATACACATTGCAATATCAATTGCTAGAAAGGTTTTACCGCAACTAGGATCGCCAAAGAGCATAGATAAGCTACCCTGCGGTAGAAAGCCATCTATTAAAAACTGGGTTGGTTCGAGGGTAATGTCTGACAGCCTTCTAAGAAACGGCTTTCTATTTGAAGGACTTATTACATTTGCTTCTTCAGTCGCTGTGGTTGCCTTCTGATCGAATCCCTTTCTACGGGCTCCATCAATCATCACCTGTATCTCATTAATGGTCTGCTCAAGAGAGTATCCCTCACACTGAAACTCTCCTGCCCTCACGAGGATCTCCTCATCTGTAAGCCCTTCATGAACCAATCGAGCAACCATTCTAAGGGCGTTATCGTGCCAGCGATCATTAGCCTGAATGTCTGCCATTGCTTTTGATATATCAAGACGTTTGGTGGGTATGCTCGTTTGCTGGGGTGGCGCCAACAGAAAATTCCTAAGAGTTGTTCCAAAAGCAGGCGAAGCCTCATGGGCCTTTACAAGATCTTCAAACTCGATCACGACAAGCCACCATCAAAAACTTTGATCTGCACCATTTCTGATTCATAACCTCTTTCGATTTTGGCTGCATTTGGGTGTGTCACGAAACCGGGTAGTCGCATGACACGAGATGGGTTGCAAACTGCGGGATCTGTGCCGTACCGTTCGGCCAGATCTTGCTGAAACCTCCTCCATCGTTCAAGGTCTGAGACTGGCGTTTTCAGAAGCCAATAAAAATGCGCTCGGGTGAAAGGCAACAGTCCTGTAATGATGGCAACATCTGGCTTGACCAGAGCATTATCGGGCAGGTTATCTGCGATGCCACGCTCGTCTGCATCTATAAATGATGCTGTTGCAGCAACAATGTTATTGTCTTTAAGTGCGCGTCTTTTGCAGTCTGGCGTGAAGGGCCCGGCAGGATTAACAGTGATATGAATATTGGAGCCACTCGCATTTAACTGCACGGCAGCCTCCAAAGTAGCTGCTAATTCCTCCTCCTTTTTAGGATTGAAGCGAAGAGATTGTGTTCTACTTCCAAGAGCACGTAGCTCCATCGACGCATCATTACTAACCTCTCTCCATCCAGATGAAATCAATTGCACGAATTGGTGCGCTATTTCCAGATTAGGTGGCAAATTTTTATTCATCAGCCTGATCCTTTGAAGTAGCAGCCCGTGCGGCAATCCAAGTTTCGATATCTGTTGAATACCAGCCGATTGTTCGAGTGGTAAGTTTTAAGGGCGGTGGAAAGTCGCTAGCCTGGACAAGGCGGTAAATAGTTGATCGTGAAAGGCCAGTTGCCTGTGAGACTTCGGGAAGGCGAAGGATGTGCATCTATATCTCCTGAAACGTTTATCGTTCTCAGAAGATCCCAGTCTTAGCTAGGAAAAGCATGCCCGCTAATTAGGCACAAATAGCGGGCACAATACCTAGTTCGTAAACCATTCATAATTAGAAGCAAATTCTTGTGCAGCGTTATGCAATCGCTTCAAACTAATTTTACCAATTTCTGGATCAACTTTAGAGAGCTCGTCACGAATAATTTCAATAGCGCTATCAGGAAAGTCTGGGTCATCTTCTCGAGCGTCATTCGATCTCTTGGAAATATCAAAATTGGCCTGTAACACTTTCATCAGCAACCAAATAAGCAGATCTCTTCGTCCATTTTTGTACTTTGGACCTCTTTTAGTACAAGATTCCTTAGAGGATTTTTCAATGGGCTTATTAAGCAACAATTCTCGCCACAGCTGTTCAAGTTCTTCTGGCACGCCATGACCAGAGGCAATGCACTCTGCTAGATACCGCCGTGCAGCTATTTTACCACCAGGCGCCTCTCTAAAAATTTTATCTATGATTGGACCAGCAATACCTCGCAGATCAGGTTTGCCGTCAAAATTGTATCTTTCCACCTCGGACAATATGAGTTCTGCGCTTACATCTTCGAGTGTGCCACTGCCCTCTAGCCAAGAATGAATAAGATCCCAGTTTTGTTCTACATATTCTCGAACGCATGCTCGAGCTCTTTCAGAGTGATCATGGTTTGTCATAGCAAAACTATCATACACTAAAATAAAAACTAATTTTAGTAGGTGGATAAAAAGGTGGATAGAAATCCAGTGCTTTAAATTAAATAATTGATTTTATTATATAATATATGGGAAAGTGGTGCTGGCAGAGAGACTCGAACTCCCAACCGCCCGATTACAAATCGGGTGCTCTACCAATTGAGCCATGCCAGCAATATTCTTATTTCAAAACGTTTACGCATAATACTACGTAAACGCAAATAAAAAATAGATATTTTTAGCTGTAATTAATTAAAAAATTACGGGTTAATTTTACATATTCTATTTAATTATTTTTTTGTGTGGCGTAAAGAGCAATTGCAGAAGCAACGGAAACATTTAATGATTCCATCTCATTTTGCATCGGTATTTTTACAACATGATCGCATGCTTCTTTAGTTAATCGACGCATTCCGTAATTTTCTGAACCCATGATTATCGCCAGCTTTGGCTCTAAAGAAAATTGATTTAAATTATTGCTACCAGATGTATCTAAACCAATACAGCAAATTGCGTTTGATTTTAATGTTTCTATGGTTCTTTTCAGATTTGTGACTTTAACTACAGGAATATCCTCTAAAGCACCTGCGGCAGCACGCGCCAAATTTCCATTTTCCGCAGGTGCGTTATGTTTAGAAATAATAACAGCATCGCAACCAAAAGCTTTTGCAGATCTAATAATCGCGCCTATATTTCTTGTGTCAGTTATTTGATCCAGCACCACTAGTCGCAAATGCTTTTTAGCAAACAAAATGTCTGATAAATCAGTAATCTCAAGTGGTTTAACCTCAATCATGAGTTGTTGATGTACTCTCTTTTCGGAAGAATCAGGTGGTAAACTAAACTGTGCCACATCTAAAATCATTAGTTTCAATGGGTCTGTGTCTGTTTTACATGTTGCATTTTGAATGAGATTCATAGCCATTTCTTTTGTTTTTGGGGAGGCATAGAATGTTCGTACAAAACGATTTGGGTTTGAAAGGGCAGCTGTTACTGCATGATATCCCCAGATAAAATAATATCCATTTTTAGCGGTTAGCCGACGTTTTCGTGATTGAGGATCCGCATTTTTTGAAAATGTGTTTTTTTCAATAACTTTTTTTTTGTTCTTTTTGTCAATATCAAAACCTAATTGTTTCTTCTTTAAATTTTTTTGTCGCATCATTGACTTCTTTGTTGACAAATTGTTTAAGCTTTTTTAATTCGCAGAACTAATTGATTTTCGCAAGTAAATCTTTAAGTTATAGAAAGTCGATTAAGGTGGGGTGGCCGAGTGGTTAAAGGCAGCAGACTGTAAATCTGCCCGCGTAGCGTACGTAGGTTCGAATCCTACCCCCACCACCATGAATAAAATATTAC
>CACNQE010000014.1 GCA_902622515.1 uncultured SAR116 cluster alpha proteobacterium | reverse complement strand
CTGAGAATCGTTTAGATTACACAGTCATTGGATCCCCCGTTAATTTAGCTTCGCGATTAGAAAGTTCAGCACAACCAAATAAAATTATTGTATCTGAAGAAACTTATCTTTTGGTACGCGATTTATTTGCGCTTGAAGAAGTAGGTGAAATAAAACTGAAAGGTATTTCTCGTCCTGTAAAATATTATGAAGTGATAAGCGAACAAACAGAAGAAGCAGAGCGATTAATAATCGATACCAGTCATTTAAAAATCGAATTAAACCAGAAGTCTTTCGGAAAAGAAGACTTATTAAACCTCGAAAACGTTTATCTAAAAATGAAACACATAATGAACGAAGCACAAAACTCAACAGATAAATAATTCAAAACGTTTCTTTTTTAAACGTGAATTAAGGATAGCTTAGCCCCATTTAAGCATTAATGGCTTCTAAGACATTAACTAATGAATTTTTCATACTTTCGTCTTGAAAAAACTGCGTAGTAATGAATTTTTCTATATCCATACCACTTTCATTAAAAGCTAGCTCCAATATATTATTAGCTAAATCAGTCTGCTCTAACTTTTGGTGACAAGCCGCTTTATAAAAAAGGCTAGTTCTAGTATCGATTTGCATTTTTTTAAAGCTTGAAATTGCTTTTTCGTAATTTCCAATCAAATAATAACACATGCCTTGAGTTTCTAGTATCAGTTCTGAACAAAAAGGGTCTATTCTTATAGCCCGCTCAATTTCTTTGAGACCTTTATCTGGCTCACCCAGGTAACAAAGCAATATTGCATATCTAGCAATGTGATAAGTATCACTGGGACAAATCTCGATAGCCTTCTCGTGATGGAACAACGCTTTTTCCATATCACCCTCAAACATTAGCTTTACCGCTCCCATTATACGATGCGCCTCAGGATCATTAGGGTCTAATTCCATTGCTTTATTAACCGATGCAAAAGCATCTTGCATCCAGCCCTCGGGCATTTCGTCTTGAAACCACTCAGCATTATTTGCTAACGAACAAGTCTTCCAGGCAAATGCCCTTGCATACGATGGATCAACCTCTGTTGCTTGTGTAAAAAGACTTAACGCCTTTTTATTATTCTCAGCAGAAACGGAACTTCTCTTATGATATTCGAGGCCCTGAAGAACTAAGTCATATGCCTTCAGATTTTCGGGTTTTGCATTGGAGATTTTTTTAATTTCGTCTCTTTCAACGTTTCCTACAATTGTAGACACAATGGTCTCTATCAGATTATCCTGCACGTCAAAAATCTCATCCATATTGGTATCAAAATTATCAGACCATAGTGTTTCAGCTGTTTCTGTTGATAATAGACCCGCGCTAATGCGCACTCGATTACCTAACTTTCGAACCTTTCCTTCAAGAAGATAACGAACACCAAGCTCTTGACCAATCTCAGAATGTTTTTTTTCTTTTGATGCATAGGAAAAACTAGCATTGCTAGAAATTACCAGGAGTTTTCGATACCTTGAAAGAGCAGAAATTAGGTCTTCTGAAAATCCTTCACAAAAATAAGATTGCTCCTCGTCGTTTGACAAATTTTTAAACAAAAGAACCGCAAGCGACCCGGGCTCCTTGAGAGTTATTTCTACTTTAGGCTTATCCTCTGAACTTACAAAGCCTCGTTGAGCACCTTTGCATTTTAATACATTATATGCTTTGATTGGCCGTCCAATATTTTTAAGTTCCAACTCACCTGCATCCTCATAGGATACTTTGACTTTCATATTTACCATGTCAAAAACACTTTGAGAGATACAAATGCCTCCTGTTATAGACTGCGATTCTAGTCGTGCAGCAATATTTACTGAGTCTCCGAACAAATTACCATCTTGTACCATTACATCACCGATATTGATACCAATTCGAAAATCCATTTTATCGGATTCTGATAACTCACTATTTTTTACCTTTGTGGCATTTTGTATTTTAACGGCGCATTCAACAGCTTTCACAGGACTAAAAAATTCTGCTAGCACACTATCCCCTGCCGTATTAAATATTCGGCCTTCGTGTTCCGCAATACATGAGTCAATCAAAGAACGAGCAGAACCAAGATTTTCTAGAGTTTTTACTTCATCCTCAGCCATTAATTTACTAAAATTTACAACATCTAGAGCAAGTATTGTCGCTAACCTTCTTTCCATCTCTCAAATCCCATGTAACCTTTTTCTCAAAATTTTTAGAACTTAATGAAGCTAATGCTATATCCGTACATCTGATAATAATCTATCTATTCCAAAATTATAAAGAAATAAATTAAGTTCTATATCAACAGACAAAAAACCACCTGATGAGAGAACGCTGCTAATTTATAAAAATCTTTGTTTTTGTATTATTTTGTTCCAGTTTTAATGGTCTATTCGGCGACAACCAATTGTCTATGTTCACCTAAGCCTTCAATTCCCAAAGTTACAACATCACCAGATTTCAAATAAACCGGTGGTGTCATACCAAGACCAACTCCTGGTGGGGTACCAGTTGAGATTATATCTCCTGGCATCAAACTCATAAATTGGCTTATATAGTGAACAAGAAACGCAATCCCATATACCATGGTTTTAGTTGAACCATCTTGCATTTTTTTACCATTTACACTTAACCACATGGATAGGTTTTGGGGGTCCTGTATTTCATCTTTGGTGACAAGCCAAGGACCAAGCGGACCGAAGCTATCGCATGATTTTCCTTTAGTCCAGTGCCCTGTACCTTCCAACTGATAAGTGCGCTCAGAAATATCATTGCTGGCAGCATATCCGGCGACATATGACATCGCTTCATCTAAATTGACATATTTTGCTTTTTTTCCTATCACAACGGCCAGCTCAACTTCCCAGTCAGTTTTTAGGCTTCCCCTTGGCAATAAGATTGGATCTGCTGGCCCACAAATAGCACTAGTCGCCTTCATAAAAATGACTGGCTCCGGCGGCACTTCCATACCAGCTTCTTTTGCATGGTCTGCATAATTGAGTCCAATGCAAATAAACTTTCCAACATTATTTACGCACGGGCCTAAACGTGTCGATTTATCAATTTTTGGAAGGTTAATTGTATCAATTTTTGAAATTTCTAGCAGCTTATCTCCAGAGAGGTTTGGGCCAGAAATATCATCGAGATAGGACGATAAATCACACAAATTCCCCTGCTCGTCGATTAATCCTGGTTTTTCATTTCCTTCTGAACCAAATCTAACCAACTTCATATTTATCTCCTTATATTTTACTCAAATTGTATAATTATTAAAGTCTCTATTTATCAAAGATTATTTTCCATTTATTGTCAAAATAGAATAAAATAATTGAAAATATCATTGAGATAATATTCATCACTAGAGTCAAAGTGTTTTAATCACATTAGCGAGAGAGCAATGAAAACAAACCATATAACCCGTGAAGAAATGACCAAAAGAGTTTCAAAATTTAAAGAACTTGAGCCACTTGCAATTCAAAAAGACGCCAATATCCCTACAGAAGGAAGGGATGTAGTTTATGCGAGGCAGCTTTTATCTGTAATAGGTCTTGACCTAGCAGAAGGAAATACTCCTATTAATGCCGGAGCACCTATTGTTGGGGCTGGTGGGATTACCATGACGCACGCAAAGTGTCCTCCAGGACAAGGGCCTGGTTTACATAATCATGTAAATACTTATGAGACCTTTACTGTTCTAGAAGGCCAATTTGAAGTGAGTTGGAATGATGATGGGGCAGACACAATCATTTTGGAAAAGTTTGATACTATATCCGTTCCACCAGGTGTATGTCGCTCTTTTAAAAACTCTGGAACAACAGATGGTCTCTTGCAGGTTATAATATCTGGTGGCGTTCATGATATGAACGATATCGCTTTCACTCCAGCAGCAGCTGATAAAATTAATTCAGTCGAACCTAACCTCGTTAAGCAATTTGAAAAGGTGGGATTTAAGTTTAATGCTGGTTTAGCCTCAGATTAAACGCTAGAAACCCACTGCCAAACCATCTTTTCTAGGATCAGAGCCTGCGGTCAATACATTTGAATTTTGGTCAAGGTGGATTGCTTGTGAGCCCCCGATTGGTATCGATGCTTTTCTTACCTGATGACCCATCTTTACTAAATCATTTTGAATACTGCGTGGTATTGTCGTCTCCATATCTATATTTTCAGAAAAAGGATCGGGAAAGAAGCGTGGTTTATCCTGTGCAGTTTGAATATCAAGTCCATAATCAAAAAAACGAGATAAAAATTGCATATGCCCAAACGCCTGATATTCCCCTCCCATAACTCCATATGACATTACAAGTTTGTCATCTTTGGTTACTAAGCCAGGTATGATAGTATGCAATGGTCGTTTTCCTGGTTCTAGGCAATTTGGATGACCTTCCTCAAGAACAAAACCCATACCTCTATTGTGCAGCAAAACTCCAGATTTAGGGGCTAGAAGACCGGATCCGAAAGAATTATAAACTGTGTTAATAAGCGAACAAGCGTTTCGATTTTGGTCAATTACAGTGATATAAACTGTATTTGAATGTTTGGGTAGCGAAGATGTTGGTAGGGAAGAAATCGCCTTGTCGGCCCTTATTTGGCTTAATAGCTCTTTTGCATATTTTTTTGACAAAAGTTGGTCTACAGGCACTGAATGGAATTTGGGATCTGCTAAAACAGCAGACCTATCTCTATAAGCAAGTTTTCCCGCCTCAATTTCATAATGTATGCGTTCAAGATTAATCGGGTCATCTCCAAAGCAATTCATTTCTGATGCCATATTTAATAACAATAAAGCTATTACCCCCTGACCATTAGGCGGACATTGCCAAATTTTATATCCTCTGAATTCTGAACTAATTGGCTTCACATAATTTGCAATAGCATCATCAAAATCATCTTTTTGGTGAAAGCCACCTAGAGAATTTAACTTTTTAATAATATCATCTGCTACCCAACCAGAAAAAAAACCATCCCTTCCATTTTTACCAATCTCAGATAAAGTTTTAGCTAAGTTGGGCTGTTTATGATAAAAACCGTTTGGCAATGTTTTCCCATTAAACAAAAATAATTTAGATAAGTCTTTGTCTTGTTTTATCAAATCAGACGTATTAGCAAAATCAAAAGCGACCCTCTGACCTACAGGGTAACCATCTCTTGCATATTCAATGGCATACTGTAATAAGTCCCCAAGAGGCTTTGTTCCGTAATCTTTATTCAATGTGACCCATGCATCAACTGCTGTTGGAACAGTAACGGAATGTGGAGATTGTTGTGGTATAGAATCATAACCATTAGCAATCATCCAATTCAAAGATAACCTTTTTGGAGCACACCCTGAGCCATTCATTGCTACTGGATACTGACTATCTACAGGTGCATATAAACAAAAACAATCTCCACCAACACTTGTAGAAGCGGGTTCTACAACACACTGAACAGAGACTGCTGCAAGAGCTGCATCAACAGCATTACCACCTTTTCTCAAGACATCAAGTGCTGCGGCAGATGACAAAGGATGAGAAGTACTAACCATTGCATTAGAGGCAAATACAGGAGAGCGTCCAGGTTGCTGAAAATCCCGCATTGGCATATTCCTTCTAAATTACTCAAAAATTTTATATCAATTATTATTTTTTAATTAAAGCTTTCTTGTTATTTCTGATGCTAATTTTAAAAGCATTTTATCTGTCTGTCTTTTTCCAATAATGGATAAACCTATCGGACATCCTGAATATTCCGAAACCGGCATGGTGATCTGTGGTACCCCCGTCAATCCAGAAATACAAGTCAAAGCCATAGTATTTTGTCTAAATGTCTCAAGTTCGTTCGCTGGAGTTGATATCAATGGAGCAATCACTGGGGCGGTGGGTATCAGAAAAACAGAATTTTCGCCTAAAATCTCATCCATCCTATTGCAAACAGATTGACGTATTTTTTCTGCGTTTTGATATTCTTCTTCATTAATTTTATCAGCCATTTCGAAACGCTCTTTGATGCCCGGTCCTAAATTTGGCTGGTAGGCCTTTACCCATTTCAAGGTAGTCGATTTAATTTCGTATGCTTGAATGATTCTGAATGCTTCACGCCATTTTAAATAATCATCATTATTGATTATGATAGATTTATTAAAAGGCATTTTATCTTCCAACCGTTCGCACACTGAAAACAGCTCAACCTTCACTTCATCCGTTGCTTGGTTAAATGAATCTGTTGCGATATGCAATTTAGTTTTAGAAATATCTTCTTCTAGATCAGGCAGAAGAACATCACCAATTTTTTCTAATAAATCAACTTCTCTTGCAAACCAACCAGGTGTGTCAAATGAGGGTGCCATCGCAGTGGCACCAGTTAATTCAATCTCACCATGAGTTGGCCGAATACCAAATAATCCACAAAAAGCAGCAGGCACTCTAACAGAACCACCGGTATCACTTCCAATGGAAAAATCACACAATGAAGCTGCCACACTTGCTGCAGAACCAGATGAAGAACCACCTGCCATTCTTCCTGTTGCCCGAACATTGAGCGGAGAGCCATAATGAGCGTTAATACCTGTGAGGCTATAAAAAAATTCGTCACAAATTGTCATGCCAGTTAGACTAGCGCCACTATCTAAAAGCTTTTGAATAAGAGGAGCCGTTTTTGTTGACTCTTTATTATGTTTCAAAAAATCTGGGCTACCATTTCCTGTTTTATGCCCCTTAACCTCAAATAAATCTTTTACCATAAATGTAAGTCCTGTTAGCGAGCCAGTATCCGTTCCACTTATAGGGGCTGCTAAATCGTGAGGCACATTAGCTCTGACTTGTTCCTTATTATACATTATCACGCTCGTTAATTATTAAGAGGCATATTCTTATTACAAGATTATTAGAATATAAATATCATTACATTTTATAAAAACTCTAAATAGAAGAGGGCTTTTCACTTTGCGAACTAAACCAGTCAAGAATTTGTTCTCCATCCCAACATACAACACCGGGATTTTCTAACATTCTCTCAAAAGCCTCTCTTACATAACGAATACGATGAGGAGAGCCAGAAAGGTAAGGATGCATAGCTACAGCAATAATTTTAGGCCTATCCTCACTTTCTGAATAAAGAGTATCAAAATAATCAAGTGTTCGGTCCCTGTAGGTGTGTGACTCATGATGCTGAATTGCCATCATCACAATGTCATGTAATTCATAATTATAAGGCAATGCTGCAATAGGTTTTGTCTTTGTTTTGACCCATACTGGTTCATCATCGAGCACCCAATCTCCAATATATTCCACACCATTATCAGCAAGATAATCCATTGTGTCATAAGTCTGTGTGAGACCAGGCCCAAACCAACCTCGTGGCTTTTTACCTGCAAAATTCTGAATTATCTCCATTGTTTTTTGAATGCTAGAACTTTCATCATCAAGCTTATGCATAGGTATTTGCTCATAAGCATGTGCGTTAAACTCCCAGCCGGCCTCCAGACAAGCCTCTGCAACACGCGGATATTCTAGACAGGTTCTTGCATTTAAGGTAACAGTCGGTCTAATTCCGAGTCTATCTAACATGGTTTTTATTCGCCAGAATCCAACACGCATACCATATTCGTGCCAGCTCCAATTAGGAAAATCAGGAAGCATCGGTGCACCTTGCGGCGGAGTGATAATCATCCTTGCCATAGGTCTTGAGATATCCCAAACCTCCAACGCTAGAATTGGCCAGATCACTACCCTTGCATTATCAGGCATCTTAAGTGGTGCTCTATCATTAATTGCAGAATAAGGCAGTCTTTGATTAGGATGAATTGGTTTCACGAACAATCTCCTTGGATAAATTTTTTAAATTTCATCAATCTATTTTTGCTTTTCTAAGCTCACCACATTCTAACAATCGAATAAAGTATTGAATTACAAATTTTTTAAAAATACCAGATGTCCTAGCAAATTTATAAAATGATATTTTTTATTTTTTAAGGTTCGGTACCCTACTCCATTTATTGGCATTTGGGCCTTCCTGATACCTTATAAATCACCCGATCTTTATCAAATATTTTAAATTCAACTGACCTTCATCTTAGGATATCTTGTAGACTCAGCTAATTCTCTATTATAAATTTCTTTTCTCTATTATAAATTTCTTTAAAGTTTAATAATATTAAAACTGTTCATGATATGAAGCTTAAACTCATCGGGATTAAAACAGATACAATTTCATTAGATGGTATATTTTACGAACCAGAAGAAAAGCCTGCAAAAGGCGCCATAATGATTTGTCATGGAAATACGATGAATTTTTACACTGGTGCCCCACGTTTTTGACCACCTCGACTTTGCCAACTAGGATTTGCATGCCTTTCGTTCAATCGAAGAGGACACGACATAATGAGCATAGGTGACTCAAGGAAAGCTGTCGGTGCGGCATTTCAAACAACAGGAGAAGGCATTGCAGATAATGCGTTTGCTTCAAAATGGCTAGAAAGAAAGGGATTTAAAAACCCAATTTTAATTGGTCATAGTAATGGTGGATTTTTAGCAGTTCAGCATGCAGCTAGAAACCCACATACTCCTGCTTCAATATTATTATCAGCGCATGGTGGTGGAAAAGTGGCGGAAAAACTCGCTACAAAAACTGGGTTGTTAGGCGGGAGTAAAACTAATGAACTTCGAGAACAAGCAATTCAGATGATTTCAGAAGGAAAAGGAAATGAGCTATTGTTACTCCCGGGTTGGTGGTATGTAACAACTGCAAATAGCTACATAGATAGGCTTACAACCATGCCAAATACTGTTCAAACAGCACCCAAAATAAAATGTCCATCGTTGTTTATCAGAGGCGATTTAGAAATTCCTGAAGCTTATCCGGCAGAAGCATTTGCTGCTGCCAGCTCTGGTAAATGTGATGTTGAAATAATAAAAAATTGTGACCATTTTTATAAAAATAAAGAGAATGAAGTTACTGAAATAGTTAGCAAATGGCTTGTAAAAAATATCATAAAATAAGAAGGTAAGGATACCTACTAACTTTGGGAGTGTAAGCTAATGTCACACGTAATTCAGTTAGATGATGATTTATCCCATTCGATTTCTGCACTAGCACATGCTTTATCTGCAGAAATCAGCGATGATAATGTACCAAGTAATAGTTTTGAAAATATTGCAAATACATTGCTTAATGGATTACTTAATTTTCCAAAGATAAAATCAAAGCTGTCACAACTCCTTTCGGACGGGAATGCTCGTATTTGGGGAGAAGACAGTAATAAGCTTCAGATCTTATATCATGCAACTTCTACCCCTAATACTGGGAAACCCCACGATCACGGAAGTTCATGGGCTTTATATTTTCAGGTTACTGGTGTTACAACTATGAACATATACCAAGACAAAAATGGAAATAAACCAGCCAATAAAGCAACAAAGGTTGTGTTAGACCAAACTATTGAGATGCAACCTGGAATTGGTATTTATTTTCCGCCCGGCTCTGTTCATAGCGCTTCACACCCCACGGCACCAGCAAGTTGGATCAGACTTACCGGCCAAGATTTAACACAACTTTCGAGGCAAGCATATGACGCAGAAACAGGGGCTAGGATTTGAGATAAAATACTAAGCTCTTTTCGGCAGGTGTGTTTATCATTTTTCTGAAAAATGCGTTTTGAAAAATGAAATCACATCATTTATAGCTTCTTCTTGAACATTATTAACAATATAATTACCATCTTCCCCTAAAAGTGGATAAACATATCCATGTAAATCGTGATTATAGCTCTTCCAAATAACATCTTTGTTTTCCTCAGATAACAAATCATAACACACTCGGAAAATCCCCTGCAGTTCATCTTGATCTCTTCCCATTATAAAAAGGGGTGTGTTAATAGAAGCTATTCTTTCTCGGGCTATCTTCATATCTATTCTATTACGAACTTTATTCACAGATTGCATCTGCATAGATTCTATGTCCCGAAGCTGAGTTTCAGGATTAATGGAGACTGAATCATCTGGAGTTAAAGCTAGAAATTCATGAGCGGCAGGTTCACTTGCAACAGCAGCGCAAACACCATGATATTCACTTGTTAATTTTAATATCATCTCTCCACCGTGGCTCATTCCTAAAAGACCTACCCTATCCTCATCTACTTCTTGATATTTTTTAATTGCTTCAATGATGGATATTTCATCCTCAAATTCTAGCGGCGAACGGTTAAACATTTCACGTCCTTGCCTCTGGTCCCTAATTAATTTACCGCTATTATTATACCCAAGCTCAACTTCTGTTCGGTAACGAATCCAGCCACACGCATAGCCTTGTTCTAAAAGTTTATTAATAGTAAAACGCCTATTTTTAGTATTTTCCTCTATCCATTTCATCCCTTCACCGCCATTACCGCTAGCTAGAAGAACAACTGGAAAAGGACCTTCTCCATCTGGAAGCTCCAACCCAATAGGGGTGTATAACCCATCCATTGTTTCGATTAAAATCAAATAGGTTATATGACCATCTATATCAGTTTTAATTACCGGTTGGT
The DNA here is from genome assembly GCA_902622515.1 of uncultured SAR116 cluster alpha proteobacterium. GTDB lineage: Bacteria > Pseudomonadota > Alphaproteobacteria > Puniceispirillales > Puniceispirillaceae > UBA5951. The sequence continues at coordinate 26,977 of CACNQE010000014.1, read as the reverse complement.
CTGTATCTTTTGCATCTGATGATCTTAATTTTTTTGACATAAAATATACCCTCTAAAAATGGATATTATATTTTGCTCAACTAATTAAATCACAAACATTCTTTCTGTATTTATGAAAAATATTCTAAGTCTATTTCAGTCGGTTTCCATTTTGAGTTAGTTGGCCAGTTCTTTGTTCTAGTTGTCATAGAATCACCATAACGTACTCGGAATAATATCGTCCTCTCCGGTCCATTTGTAAATTCATGTAATTCTCCACGTGGGTGAACCACAAGCCCTCCTTTTACAACATCAATTTGCTCATCCAAAGTGCGCATTATACCACCGCCTTCAAAGCAAAAATATATTTCAGTAGCTTCGGGATGACAATGGTTTGGGCTAACCTGCCCTGGCTCCCAGCACGCGATAGACACATCTCCCTCTCCAAACAATCCTAATTTTTTTTCAACATGTTTTATAGGATCAAACTCTTTCTCTTGGTCAAAATTATATTTTTCCATTTTTTTCTTTCCTCCAAATAAAAAACCGGTGAAACATAATGGGAAATTCTGCTGCTACACCGGTCAAACTAAATTCTATATTTGTTTATTTTTTTGGTATTACCGGCAACAACAAATAGGACTGTTGTGACGGTGAATTATGCAGAGTGACTGTTTTACCGTATATTTCCAAAGGCCTGTCTCTGGGATCATCATGAAGGAATGGCCCCACACCCGTGAATTTATTTTTCATATTGGACAGGCCACTATCAGCTCCTCCTGGATACACATAATCACGACCTCTAATTGAAAGTGCAATACGAAATCCCTTTGGTAAAGTTATACAGCTTGGCCAAATTTCAATATCAAGCTCATAAACCTGCCCCGGAGATAATGGCTGTTTCTCATCATGCGTATGATAAGGACGATCTGGACGCGTCAATGCTTCATCTAATTTTCGATGAGATGCTCGAAGCCAGCCTTGTGCAATAGGCGTATGTGGGTCGAGTGCTCCTTTAAAAACCACCTCTTTAAAATCTGGATAAAAAGCACGTACAACAAGAAACAAATCAGCATCTGTTGATTCTGAAGAAACAAACAATTTTGCTGCCATTGGGCCTGTAATTTCAATCTCTTCTTCTAATGGCTTTGTTGTTAGGGTAACTCCGTCACCCATAGGATCATAAGATACCGTCTGTTCAGCGCCAGGATTTGAATTTCCTAAAGACATATTTTCGTAATCTAGGAAAAATTTTGACCAATTTGTACTTGGCAATGGCCAGTCCTGCTCAAAGCGCTCTACAAACTTCTCACCTGGGTGTCTAACTTGCAATTGCACTTTTGGTCTTTTGTCCCAACCATTGTCTTCACCCTTTAAGAAATGCCCAAAGAATAATTTTTGAATCTCTACACCATAATCTGTATAAAATTCCGTCCAATGCTCTTTTCCATGAACTTCTAACCATTTATTTTTGGAGGCTGATTGAGTATATGCTTCAAAATTACCTCTTGGGTGAAGTCCTTGCCCACCCCAATTAGAGCATGTTAACATTGGAACCTCTACCTTGCTCCAATCTGGATTTCTACTTTGAAAATATTCTGTATTTACGAGGTCATTTTCATACAAATCCTTATCAAAATCGCATCTATTAGAGCCTAATTCCTCCGCGGTAAGAGTTTCAGGACCAGAGACCCAGTCGCCATTCATGCGACTTTGATAGCCATTTTCTCCTACCCCATATTGAACTGATTTCACCTGCATATCATACCAATTCTTTCCGAAAAGGCATAATATGCCGCCATGATGTGACATATCTCTGTAGAAATCCGCTGCACCTTCCCAAGCACATATAGCCTCAAGCCCCTCAGGTTGTAGAGCAGCAGTTTGATATTGATTCATTGCATAATAAGAAATCCCATTAATTCCAACTTTCCCATTGCTCCAGTCTTGCTTAGACGCCCAAGTCACGCATAATCCTTGATCTTGGGCTTCACGTAATGACCATAAATCTATATATCCAGGAGAACGTCCACATCCTCTAGAATCAACACGCACTACTGCATACCCGTCAGGAACCCATTTTTCGGGATCTACCACTTCCCAATTTTGATATTTATTCGTAGACCCAGCTGGTACATCTGGTTGATTCTTGCACATGATATTCCAACATGTCTCATACCCATCCTCAAAATGAAGGTATTTTCCATACGGTCCATAAGAGAGAATTACTGGATATTTGCCCTGTTTGATAGGTCTATAAACATCAGCTCTTAATACTAATCCGTCATCCATTTTAATCGGAACATCCCAATCGATTATCATTCCATCTCTTATTTCGGATTTAAAACTTGTTACGTCGTCCATTTCTTCCTCCCAAAAGCGCCTAAAACATCAAATAAAATTCACTTTAATAGCTTTTTTTAATTTTTATATTTTCCAAAGTATGAATTCTATCTTTACAAACTGTTGACAATAGAATTTTTGCGTTTCATCATCAATTAGATTATCGATAAATTTAGATAAGTAAATACTAACTAATGAATCTAAACTAAATGTCATCGATTAAAAAAATAAATTGCAAACTTACGGGAGGGAAAAGATGCGATTAAAACTAGGACAATTATTGTCTCGCAGAGATTTTATGAATACTGCGATTTCCACTACTGCCCTTATGGCTTTGCCAAAAATGGCTACAGCCGGTGGACATAATGCAGTAAATCAAAAGATCATCGAAGCTGCTAAGAGTGCTGGAACAGCCGACTTAAAGGGGATTATATGGGCTCTTTATTATGCACCAATGAAAGCTTCATGTGAAAAGTTTGCTGCAGAGACAGGAACAAACTTTAAAGACATAAAAGACATATCAATTTTCGTTGCACCCCCTGCGGTTGTTGCGGAGGGCGTTGCAAAATCACCTGAGTTTGACTTATTCCACATTAATTCAAATATGATACCGACATTAGCATCTATTGGAATGCTCGAAGAGTTAGATTCATACATGGATGAAGTTGGGTTCGACTATAATGCTGTTGGTACGTTTGATACTTTCATGAAGTACAAAGGAGCGACTTATGGAATGCCAACAGACGGAAACGTTCACACCCAATTTATTCATTGGGCAACAGTAGAAAAAAATGCTGCAGCCTACGAAGACAAGTTTGGAAAGAGCCCAACATGGCCAGGAACCTGGGAAGAAGAAATTGAATGGATGAAATTCTTCGCACCTCCTTCAAAAGCGACAGCTGATGATTATTACGGTTCCATGAACTTAAGAAACAGAGCCAATGGTGCAACGTGGTGGTTCATGCAACTTTATAGTGCAGGCGGTTTTACTTTCGATGATGACATGAATCCAACAATGGATACTGATGAAGCAGTATACGCTTGGGAAACATACATGAAATATAAAGATGTTTCTCATCCAGAGGCACCAGGTTGGGGAACACCACAAATGATTCCACGAATGACCGGAGGTAAGGTTTTCTCTGGGCAATATTGGGATGGTATTGTTGCGTTAAACGAAAATCCAGAAAAGTCTAAGACAGTTGGCCAGTGGAAATATGGCCTTGTCCCAGGCTCAGATTTTAGCGGTAAGCGCATATATAGGTCTATCTCAGATCCATTAGGTGCTCTGTTAGTTAACAAACATAGCCCAAGAAAGGCACTCGCAGCTTACTTAGCAATGTGGTTAACAACTGAGCAGGAGAGTGAGGCAATCGTTGCCGATCCAGCTAATACTTTCCACGATCCATGGGCTAAATCTCATATGACTAGTGATATGGTTGCCAAAACTTACACCAAGGGTGGTTTAGAGGGAATTCAGCAATGCTTGCAAGTTGCTGCTCCTCCAATTTATCTGACTGGATATATGGAGTTTACTGACATTCTTAATAAGAACTTATCAGAGGCGTATGTTGGGTCAATTTCAGTATCCGAAGGTATAAAGAAAACTCAGGAAGAGTTTGCTGGTATCGTTAAGAAGACTGGAAAGCGTAAGCTTAAAGCTGAGCTTGAGAGTTACAAAATGGTGATGCCAAAAGTTGACGCTCCTGCTTAATCATTTATTCACCACCTGGCTCTAATCGAGCCAGGTGGTTCCTCTAATTATCTTCAAGAGTATTAAATGGCACGTTCCGAAATTATGCTTCAACGCACGAAGCGTTATAAAAAAATGGTTTTGTTTCCCCTTATTGCATCAATTATGCTGATTCTAGGGCCTGCATTGTTATTGCAATTATACCTTTCATTTAATTACTACTCAATTTATTCAGAGGGTTGGTGGGCATCGGAATGGTATGCTTTGGATATATTTTCAGAAGTGGTTTTTGATAGCCGATTTCATATAGCTATCGTTAGGTCCTTAGGATTTGCTCTTGCCTCTACAGTGGGTTGTTTTGTAATAGGCTTTGGACTGGCCTTACTAATGTATAAAAATTTTAGGCTTCAATGGTTTTATTACATTATTTTTATTATTCCAATGCTTACAGTGCCGATTGTTATCGCATATACAGCTGAAATGATCCTTTATCAAAAGGGGCCTCTAAACGGTATACTATCATCTATCGTTGGAAGAGATATGTTGATTATGTGGATTACCAATCCTGATATTGCTTTGTTAACAGTCGTTTTAATGGAAGTTTGGAATTGGGCACCATTTAGTTTCATAATAATGATGGCAGGGCTTGCGTCTCTTCCTAAAGAGCCTGTAGAAGCGGCTCAAATACTTGGAGCCTCTCGCCTCAAGATTTTCTATGAAATTCAACTCCCACTGCTTAGACCAATAATTGTGTTAGCTCTTGTTTTACGGTTTTTAGAAGCCATGGCAGAGTTCCCAAAAACATGGGCAATATTTCAAGGGGGACCAGGAACCGCTACAGAAACCATACCAGTGCTAATTTATCTTAACACCTGGTATTACTTTGATTGGTCGAAGGCAGCTGCCATGAGCTACATTGTTATGATGATGATGGTAGTAATAATTCTCACAGCTATTAAAATTCTGCAAAAAGAAAATAAACGAATAGCACAAGTGCAGGCAAACTAGAAATGACTAAATCTCAAAAACAAAATTTAGATAATGTAATACGGTATACACTTCTTACAGTTTGGCTATTGATTGTATTATTCCCACTATTCTGGATCGTAGCTACTTCATTCAAGCCTGACAAAGATTGGCTAGCATGGCCACCTGTATATTGGTCAGAAGAACCAACTATGAGCAATTATAACAATGTTTGGGGGGGTGCAATGGAGCATGCAGAAACTCAATATGCTCAATCCGTTCAGAAACCATTCACAGCACTTCGTAACTCAACGATTATATCATTCATATCAACATTTTTATCTGTTTCATTTGGTGCTTTCATTGCTTATGGCGTTTCCAGATACAAAGTGTTATCAGAAACACGAATGTTTCAATTACTAATGTTAAGGATGGTGCCTCCTATCGTTCTTGTTGGACCCTTATCACTTTATTATACAACTATCGGACTGATTGACTCTCTCACCGGCCTTATTGCTATCTATTTTATTACAACCCTCCCATACGCAGTTTGGATGACAAAAAGCTTTATTGATGAAGTCCCAATAGAACTTGAACAAGCTGCTGAAATTATGGGGGCAAATAGATGGACCATCATTACTGAAGTAGTTTTTCCCGTAATTCGTTCGGGACTTCTCGCAACGTTTCTCTTCATTCTAATTCTCACATGGTCAGAGTATTTAGTCGCATTCATACTTTCAAAAACTGATGCGGTCACGCTTCCGGTGGAACTTGCAAAATATGAGGGATCTTCAGAGGGTCGTGTATATGGCAGACAGGCAGCACTATCGGTGGGAATTACAATCCCACTCATCATAGTTGGTATAACTATCCGCAAGCATCTTGCGCGTGGATTTAGTTTTGGAATGATAAGAAAATAGATTAGGATTATAAATGGGTCATATTCAAATAAAATCATTAAAAAAATCTTTTGGTATTGTAGATGCTGTTAAAAATATCAATTTTGATATTGATGACGGTCAATTTGTTGTGCTCGTGGGTCCCTCTGGATGCGGCAAGACAACCACTTTAAGAATGCTGGCTGGATTTGAGGACCCGACAGAGGGTGAAATTCTTATTGGCGATAACGTGGTGAACGATATTGAACCGGGAAAAAGAGGCATAGGAATGGTGTTCCAAAATCATGCATTATTCCCCAATAAAACAGTCGAAGACAACATTAAGTTCGGACTTAGAATGAAAAAAGTTTCCGACACTGAAATGGAAAAGAAAGTCGAAGAAGTAGCTGAGCTAGTCCAAATCGGGCACCTCCTTAAAAAGATGCCATTTCAATGCTCTGGTGGAGAATCACAACGTATAGCTCTTGCCAGAACATTAGTTACAGAACCACAAATATTTTTATTAGACGAGCCATTATCTAGTCTAGATGCCAAATTAAGAAGAGAATTAAGAGCTGAGTGTGGAAGAATTCACAAAGAGCTTGGAAAAACATTTATATATGTTACCCATGACCAAGAAGAGGCCATGACATTAGCAGACAAAATTGTAATAATGAACAAGGGTGATATAGAACAAATCGGCACCCCAGATGAAATCTATAATAATCCTAAAAACTTCTTTGTTGCCGACTTTTTTGGATCCCCTTCTATGAATTTCTGCAATGGAAAAACTAATGACGACACCATAACGACGAAATATTTTACGGTAAAATTGGATAAGAAGGAAGCAAAAGATCTACCTTCCGAAGTGACAATTGGCATCCGTCCTGAAAAAACACAAATTAAAAAATCAAAGGGAAAAGACGCACACCAAATTCAAGTTATAGAACCTCTAGGAAGAGAAAAATTAATATATCTTGATGCTAGAACAGATGAAAAATTTGTCTCTTTAATGACAAGTGAGGCTGCCAAAGAGATAACTGATGATATATCAGTATCTGTTAGTGTTGATTCTAAGGATATATTTATATTTGATTTGGACGGTAACAGGTTAAAGTAAAATTTAGCAACAAAATTACGAAATATAATCACAAGAATCTAGAATGAAGATACATCGCCACTAAGTTATCTCGTTATTAATAGTAGCTTGAAAGTAAAATTTTTATGCCTACAAAGGAAAAAAAATTTAACGTTGTAGAAGCATCCATAGAGGATCTCCATGCCGCGATCAAAGCTGGTGAAACTACCTTGGTTGAAGTAACACAGAGCTATATTGATAGGGTTCGAGCTTATAATGGCGTTTCGAGTATGTTAGTTACAGAGAACGGTAGTGAAGTTGATAGGGTGCCCGGAGTAAAACGTGGTGGGCATGAGATAATATTCCCAACAGAAACAGTACATGTAGACAAGGTACTTCCCGATAGGAATAATTATAAAGGTCCCCCCTTGGAATTTGGGAGAATGGAAAAGACAGCATCAAAAGGTAATGTTTACCAGCAGTTTGGAATGATTGCAGGAATTCCTAATGCAGGACAGGTTAATGCTCTTTCTACAATCAATATTAGAGGGGAACGCTCAGTAACCTGTTGGGGTGAGTTTGACAAACATCCTTCTGAAGGACCCCTTCCAGAGGGTGCACCTGCAGTTTGTGAAATATTCAGACAACAGCCCGATGCTCTTGAGAGGGCAGCAGAATTAGATGATAAATATGGCTGCAATCCTGACCTAGATACGATGCCGATGTATGGTGTTACTTTTTCATTCAAGGATCCATTTGATACCTCCGATATGCGTTCTACGGGTGGTGCAGATGCTGCCTATGAAATAGATTTTCCTGCCCAAGACCATCTTCTGGTCAAACAGTTGCGCGATAAAGGTGCTATCATATTTGCGAAGGCTGTAAATACTGAATATAATGGGCGAGCGGGGGACCCTGGTGGTAGAAATACTCCCGATTCAATACTTCCATCCACTTTAGGATATCAACGTTCAACCTGGGGCGGCAATCCATCTAATCCATACGATACCACGAGGGCTGCCTCTCTCGGCTCAAGCTCAGGCTCTGCGGTATCTGTTAGCACAAATTTGGTGATGGCGAGCCTTGGTGAAGAGACAAGAGCATCATGCAGAGGACCTTCAAACCATAACGCCGTTTCACTTATTCTACCTCATAAAGCGATGATTGGATTTGATGGAGGAGCAATTGGGGCAGATATTTACTGTGACCGCACAGGTGTGCACGGAAAGTCTTTAGACGATTGTGCAAAAATTCTTGATGCTTTAAAGGATCCGAAAGAAGGTTATTATGATGAACGGGATCCATATACTACCGTTCCTCGGTCCTCCATTATCAAAACAAAATTTGTGGATAATTTAGCTGATAAAAATACAAGATTGTCACTTGCAAATGTGAGACTTGGTTTGATTTCAGAGTCTTTAGTTTATCCTAAGGACTCTTTAACTGAGAAACCAATTGTAGATGCAGCCTTAGCAGAAATAAAAAATATTCTTGGCCACAAACTCAATGCCAAACTTTTGCAGTCAAGTGACCCTTTATGGAGCACTGATAAGGATATGGGTGTAATGAAGGTAGATTTTCGAAGAGCACTTACACGTCTTCTACCTGTATTTATGCCAGATATCCTTTTTCGATTAGATAGCACAGGTAAACCACTTTTTACAGATTTTGCAAACGCCATAAAACCAACGGAATTTCTTCCTGGAAAGGAATTTGGTAATGGTTCTCTTGACCCTATAGATTACATGGTAGGCCTATCCGAAGGAAGTATTGAACCACCTAAAAATTTAACAATAGCCTCTATTCAAGAGCAGAAACTGGCAAATACTTTTCGTTATCATATTAGTCAATATTTGCTTCGCAGAGCTAGTGATTGGAAAGCAGCTGGTTTTCACGAGGCACTGGATAATTGGAAGGCATTAAATGATCGCTCAAAATTCTGGGGTGACGACCAACGCGCTGCATTCAAAAATTGGGAGGAGACAACTGACCCCCGCAATGCACTAAATGGAAGGCAAGGCGTAAATGAGCGTATTATGCTTCGTGAATTGTTAAGGCGCATTGATATGATGGTTTTACTGGAAAATAAGCTCGATGCATTTGTCCGGCTGCACACCCCCTGGGCACCCGGAATAATTGGGCAACCACATCAATATGATACTATTCATAATTTGCGTCCAGAAAGCCTTTACGGACCTAACGCAGGGTTATCAGAAATACTTGTTCCAGCGGGTTTTGTAACTACAACCTACGACCCTATATTTACTCTGAGTTCTGACGGTACTCGTTATATATCAAAGGCATCTAAAAATCCAACCTACATAGATGCCCCAGGGCTGCCGTTCTCAATTGTTTTTCGCTCTGAACCTGGAACAGAAGATATTTTATTAAAAATTGCCTCAACCTATCAAAATGCATCTAATAGACGTATTTCACCACCAAATTTTGGCCCATTATCCACTTAATGCAGTGTTCCAATTCATCCCTTTTGATGAGAGGTATTTCTTAAGTCTGGGTGGATAATCTGTAACAATTGCATCCACACCAAAGTCGATCATAATGTCGATATCTGCGGGTTCATTTACCGTCCATTCAAACAAGCGGTTTGGAAGTAATTTTAGAAAATGTCTCTGATATTAAGGATGAAAAGGCAGTGTCAGCGATAAGTATATTACATTCTGCATGATCTAATTGAAAGGCAATAGAAGTAGCATCAAGGCGAGTATTGATACAGTGCAACACACCTCCACACATAGGCACCGCATAATGGACTTCCAAATGCTTAGCGTGTTTGCAAGAGGCACAGAAACTGTATCTCCAAAGCTTATCCTTTTTTTGAAAGGAATGAGGCTAATTGCCTACATCGTCTGCAAAACTCAGAATAATTATATTCTTTTTTTCCATAAATGACTGCCACTCGTTAAAGATAAACACTAGCGGAACGTTCGAGAAAAGTTGTTGGCCTTAATGGTTGATAATTTGCTGAATTTTTCTCTAAATTCTGGCTGTAGATATTTGACATGAAATCACCATATTTTTAATCTCATTATGCTAAATATAAAAATGCACTATTTATCCTGCCACTGCGGTTTTCTTTTTGTTAAAAAGGCAGAAATTCCCTCTTTTGCGTCTTTTTTGAGCATATTATCGACCATTGTTTTAGCAGTATAGGCATATGCTTCTCCCAACGTCATTTCTGACTGTTGATAGAATGCTCTCTTTCCTACAGAGAGGGTCAAGCTAGATTTAGAAGCAATTTTTTTTGCGAGTGCGTTAACCTCATTACTCAAAACTTTTTCTGCGCAAGAAAAATTAATTAACCCGATTTGTTCTGCTCTTTTGCTATCGACCATGTCCCCCGTGAGTAGCATTTCCATAGCATGTTTGTTGGAGACATTTCTTGATAAAGCAACCATTGGAGTAGAACAAAATAGTCCAATATTCACGCCAGGCGTTGCAAACTTCGATTCATCCGAGGCAATCGCAAGGTCACAGCTTGCAACAAGCTGACAACCAGCCGCAGTAGCAATACCATTAACTTCGGCAATAACAGGTTTTGGGTTTGTTACAATGCCTTTCATAACCTCACTACATTTATCAAATAGGTTCTGAAAATAAATTATTCCGTCATCTTTATGATCACGCGCCTGTGTAATCTCTTTAAGATCATGACCTGCACAAAATACTGGTCCTTTAGCACTTATTATAACAACACGAATTTTTGAGTTTTCTGCTGAATTCATAATTTTTTCATGCAAAGCATCAAGCATATTTTCTGAGAGCGCATTTCGACGTTTTTCATCATTTAAAATGAGGCGCATAACTCCATTTTCTAATTCTTCCAAAACCAAATCTTTTTCACCATTTGCCATCTTCTATCTCCAACCGGAAATGAAATTATTTCTACGTGGAAAGACTGTATGCTAAGGAGCAATGAATCAAGCAGAATTATTATTGATTGTTGCCGGACTTCCGGTAACAGCTAGTTTTTTTTGGGGATCATAAAAAGGTTTTTGAACTATCTTAATTTTCCGCAAACCTAATGGTGTACTAACTTTCGCCTTAAGTCCAATTTCACAATAGTTTATGTGCAACATAGCTAATCCAATATTTTTTTCTAATCTCGGAGAATAAATTGCAGAGGTAACGTGACCAATATGAACTGAATTCTGGACAATATGCCAAAATTCATTATTAGTTCCTAAAAGCTTATTTCCTTCTATTTCTATTCCTACTTGTTTTCGTGATACCCCTGTTTGTGCAATCTTTTGCAATGATTTTTTGCCAATAAAATTAGCCTCCATTTTTAAATCAACTAGTCTATCTAGACCAAGTTCAAATGGATTAGTACTGGCATCCATATCTGCATGGTAAGAGAGCATTCCACCTTCAATACGACGAATTGACGAAGTATGGCCTGGCTTTAAACCAAGCGGTTCTCCGATCTTCATAATATGCTCCCATAGTTGGTCAGCACGACTACTATCGCACAGATAAATTTCATAGCCTAATTCGCTAGACCAGCCAGTCCTAGAGACTACAAGAGGTATTCCTTGAAGACTAAATTCTGCCAACCAATAATATTTAAGCTCTCTTATAGACTCACCAAATAAGGCTTCCATAATATTGCCTGATAGAGGGCCTTGAAGTTGCAATGGTGATACATCTGGTTCGTAAATATGAACATCAAGTTGAGAGTTTATTGCAACACCTTGTGCCCAAAGTAAAATATCACTATCAGATAAAGAAAGCCAAAACTGCTCTTCTCCCAATCGTAATAAAACTGGGTCATTTAAAATACCACCATCGGCATTTGTAATAAGAATATATTTGCATTGACCAACTTTGAGGTTAGACAAGTTCCGTGGTGTTAATAGCTGGACGAACTCTGCTGCATCAGGTCCTCTTATTTCAACTTGTCGTTGAACTGAAACATCACTTAATGTTGCTGCATTCACCAGGTTCCAAAAGTTTTCTTCTGGGTCACCAAATGACCTTGGAATATACATATGATTATAGACGGAATAACTTGTGGCACCCCATCTTTCAGTAGCCTGAAAATAAGGTGATTTTCGAATTTGCATACCAAATCCAACGTTATCATTTTCTTCAATTTTTGACATAAAATAATACCAGCTAAACTTAAATAGAAATAAGAAATAATATTTCGACAAAGAGCAAAATTGCACTTAAGCGACAAAATTCTACTTCCCACCGACGGTAACTCAGCAAAAACATTTCTATCTTTTTATTGGGCTTAAATATTCTGAATTTGCCTCTATGTTGAAATTATCAATCTGATGAGTTCAAGAGTACGTAGAAAATTTGATATTTAATTTTTAATGTAAAATAGTTATAAAAACACATTCATTTTTGAAACTTGAAACTTCTGACCAACGGTGTTTTTATTTTTTTTTATTCTAATTTATAGTACCCTTTTTGATATTTATGCCCTTTAGGAACATTAACTATGTATAATTTTGGTTTTAATACTTTCTTTCGCTTTTTATTCAGTTTTGTCATTATATTTTTAATTTATACTTGTTTGATCCAAAGCAAAGCTTACTCAGAGATAATACGCTCTCATGGGATTTCGACATTTGGTGAGCTAAAATATGATGCTAATTTTCCTTATTTAAACTATGTAAATCCTGATGCACCTAAAGGAGGTGAGATTTCGATTTGGGGTTTTGGTTCATTTGACTCCATGCATCCATATAGTACTAAGGGAAGAGCCGGTAGATTATCATCAATATTTTTTGAAACTTTATTAGAGGGCACAGCAGACGAACCAGACTCATCCTACGGTTTGATTGCCTCATCAATGGAATACCCGAAAGACAGAAGTGAAGTTATTTTCAACCTTCGTCCGGAAGCTACATTTTCTGATGGAAATCCTTTAACAGCGGAGGATGTTGTATTCTCATATGAAATTCTTCGAGATAAAGGGCTTCCCTCTTTCAGAGCAGTGATTGAAAAAGAAGTTGAAAGTGCTGAAGCTTTGAGCACACATCGCGTTAAATTTGTATTTAAAGATAATATTCCAACGCGTGACTTGCCTCAGATGGTTGGAGGATTGCCAATATTTTCAAAAAAATATTATTTAGAATCGGGAGCAGATTTTGAGGCATCTTCTCTCACTCCCGCAATAGGTTCAGGACCGTACGTTCTGGAATCTATTGACGTAGGACAGCAAATTATATATCGGCGAAACCCTGATTATTGGGGGTATCATTTACCAATTAATAAAGGACGACATAATTTTGACAAAATAAGGATAGAATATTTTGCTGATTATAATAGTGCCTTTGAGGGATTTAAATCTGGTTCTTATACTTTTAGAAATGAGGCATCTTCTAAAATATGGGCCACAGCATACGATTTTCCCTCTGTTGAAAAAGGTTGGGTAAAAAAAGATATGCCCCCAGATGGAACATTGGCCTCAGGGCAATCTTTCATATTCAACCTTAGAAAAGAACAATTTAGTGACATACGTGTGCGTGAGGCAATTGGTCTTATGTTTAATTTTGAATGGTCAAATAAGACGTTATTTTATGGAATATATGAACGCATTCACTCTTTTTGGGAAAATAGCTATCTGAAAGCGACCGGACTTCCAAGTGAAGGAGAATTAGTTTTCTTAAATCCAAAGAAAGAAAACCTTCCAGAAGCTGTTTTTAGTCAGGAAGCCAAATTAGCGCCACAATCCTCAGAACGTCAACTTGACCGAAAAAACCTTCGATTAGCATCAAAGTTGCTCGATGAAGCGGGTTGGAAAGTAGGAGATGATGGAATAAGACGCAATGACTTGGGGCAGAAACTCAAATTAGAAATATTAAATGACTCTCAGGCATTTGATCGGGTAATCAACCCTTTCATAGAAAATCTTCAACAGCTTGGCATTGATGCTATCCACACTCGAGTGGATAATGCACAAATGACTGAGCGAGAGAGAAACTTCGATTTTGATATGTTGGTCGGTAATTTTAGAACTTCCTTAACCTCAGGCTCCTCTCTAAAACAGTATTTTGGTTCGGAATCAGCAAATTACTCGATATTTAATTTGAGTGGTTATAGTAGTGCAGGTGCAGACCAACTAATAGAAGATATTTTAGCAGCAACTGATCGTGAAACGTTAAATGATGCAACACGTGCACTAGACAGACTTCTCAGAGCAGAAATTTTTTGGATACCACAGTGGTTCAAGAAAAACCACACTATTGCTTATTTTGATATGTATAGATATCCAGAAAAACTGCCTCCTTATGATCTCGGTACACTAGATTTTTGGTGGTTTGATGAAGCTGCTTATAATAATCTCAAGGCTAAAGGCGCTTTTTAAAGCTGTAGAGAAATCCTAAATGACCTCTTACATTCTAAGACGACTTTTTCTTATTATTCCTACATTGTTCGGCATAATGTTGGTTAATTTTATGCTTGTACAATTTGTACCAGGAGGTCCAATTGAACAAATTATTGCAGGATTGGAGAGTGATGCAAGTGTTTTTGAGAACATTGCTGGTGGTGCAGGAGAAATAAGGGATGTTAGCAAAGCAGAGAGCTATCTTGGTAGTAAAGGATTACCTGAAGACTTTATTAAAGAACTTGAGGTTCGGTTTGGATTTGATAAACCCCCATTAGAACGTTTTTTATCTATGCTATGGAGCTATGTAAGATTTGATTTTGGAGAGAGCTATTTTCGATCAATAAGTGTAACAGAACTTATCATTGAAAAAATGCCTGTTTCACTCTCTCTGGGCTTGTGGACTACATTACTTGCATATATCATTTCAATTCCGTTGGGGATCAGGAAAGCCGTAAAAGATGGTACCACTTTTGACAGTTGGACTTCAAGTCTCATAATTGTTGGTTATGCTATTCCGGGATTTTTATTTGCGATTTTGTTATTGGTTATATTTGCAGGTGGTTCTTATTTTAAGATATTTCCTCTCCGAGGATTAACCTCTCCAGATTTCGCAGATTTTACACTATGGCAGAAAATACTTGATTATTTTTGGCACATATCACTTCCAGTGCTTGCTTCTACGATTTCTGCTTTTGCAACTCTAACACTACTCACAAAAAACTCATTTTTAGATGAAATTCGTAAGCAATATGTTATGACTGCTCGAGCAAAAGGATTATCTGAAAAAGCTGTTTTGTATAAACATGTTTTTAGGAATGCTATGCTGATCGTAATTGCAGGATTTCCTGCAGTTTTTGTCTCGGTTTTTTTTGGAAGCTCACTGATTATTGAAACAATATTTTCCCTTGACGGATTAGGAAGAATGGGATTTGAAGCTGCAATTGCGAGAGACTATCCCGTCGTATTTGGGACTTTATATATATTTAGTCTTGTGGGCTTAGTAATCGGGTTAATATCTGATTTAATGTATATCTGGATTGACCCAAGAATTGACTTTGAAAAGAGGCTTTCGTGAAAATCGAAAAATTTAGAAACCAGAATATCAATAATCTACGTTGGAAAAACTTTAAACAAAACAAACGTGCCTTTTGGTCACTCATCTCATTTTCATTTTTTTTTATTTTATCATTATTCGCTGAACTTATTGCTAATGATAAACCGCTTTTAGTCAAATATCAGGGTGATCTTTATATACCTATATTTTCTTTCTATTCTGAAGAAATATTTGGTGGTGATCTTAAAACAGAGGCAATTTATTCGGACAAAGAAATCGAATGTCTAATTGTTACTGGTGGTTTGAAGGAATGCTGGGATACGCCAGAAACTTTAATTGCTGATGCAAAAGATGGAATGATAAAAAATAGGAAAATCGAAAAAGGATTCGTTATTTGGCCACTTATTCCCTATCATTATACCACAGTGGACACACTTGATGTACCAGCCCCCTCTCCTCCTGATAACAAACATCTATTGGGTACAGATGACACAGCAAGAGACGTACTTACTCGCGTTATCTATGGTTTTAGGCTTTCGGTATTATTTGCAGTAATTGTCTCTGTTTTGTCATCTGTAATCGGTATATTAATGGGTGCTGTTCAAGGTTATTTTGGAGGTAGAATTGACCTTTTTACGCAAAGGCTAATCGAGATTTGGGGAGCAACACCCTCTTTATATGTAATCATAATAGTTGCTGCCATTTTTCGTATGGATTTTTGGTTACTTGTTTTTCTAATGACTTTATTTAGCTGGACAGCACTTGTAGGAGTCGTACGTGCAGAATTTTTAAGAGCTAGAAATTTTGAATATGTTCAAGCAGCAAAAGCTCTGGGTGTGTCCCCAATGAAAATTATGTTTCGTCACGTCCTTCCAAATGCAATGGTTGCTACCTTAACAATGCTTCCTTTTATCGTGACCGGTGCAATTGGCTCGCTTGCCGCACTAGATTTTCTTGGCTTTGGACTACCATCTTCTGCACCATCTCTTGGTGAACTTACCCTTCAAGCTAAACAAAATCTTCAAGCACCATGGCTTGGTATTACTGCGTTCGCTGTTTTTGCCTTAATGTTAATGATGCTTGTTTTCATATTTGAGGGCATCCGTGATGCGTTTGACCCTAGAAAGACATTTTCATGAAATCTACATTAGTATCCGTAGACAATCTTAAAATTGCATTTAGGAAAAATAGTGTAGATACCATCGCAGTTCGTAAATTGACATTCAGTATAAAAGAAGGAGAGACATTAGCAATTGTCGGCGAGAGTGGTTCAGGAAAATCAGTATCTGCACTTGCTTGCCTGGGTCTTCTTTCCGATAATGCCGTTATTTCCGGCTCAATTAATTGGCATTGCCAAGATCACTTAAATTATGACCAAAAAAATATTTCAGATATAAGAGGCAGAGAAGCAGGCATAATTTTTCAAGAGCCTATGACATCATTAAATCCGCTGCATACTATTGAAAAACAAATAGGAGAAGCTCTTCGACTTCACCAGAAACTTGACGGACTTCATCTAAGAAAACGTGTTCTTAAGCTACTTGAAAGGGTTGGAATTTCGAATGCGGAACAACGATTATCAAGTTTTCCTCACGAATTATCAGGAGGACAAAGACAGCGAGTGATGATTGCGATGGCTCTTGCAAATGGACCTAAGTTACTTATTGCAGACGAGCCGACAACTGCTTTGGATGTTACGATTGAAGCTCAAATTATTGACTTACTTCTAGACCTTCAGCAGGAAACTGGTATGGCAATGCTATTCATTTCACATGATTTAGGATTGGTTAGACAAATTGCTAATCGTGTTATTGTTATGAAAAATGGCCAAGTTATAGAAGAGGGTTTGAAACAACAAATTTTTGACTTCCCAACCTCTGAATATACGCGCTCATTAGTTAATTCAAAAGTAAATATGGAGAGGAATTGGAAGAAGAAATCAACTGCAGTTATTTTAGAAACAAAGAATATTAATGTTAAGTTTCCAATTCGAACAGGTTTACTCCGTCGAACTTCAGACTTTGTTCATGCAGTAATAGATACAAGTTTTAAGCTCTATTCTGGAGAAAGTCTTGGAATAGTTGGAGAAAGTGGCTCTGGAAAATCAACATTAGCAAGAGCTTTAACAAAGCTTATACCGCATGAGGGAGCTGTTTACTATGCCGGCGATAAGGTTGAACATAAAAGTTCGTCGTTGCTAAAACCATATCGCCAAAAAGTGCAAATTGTGTTTCAAGATCCTTATGGTTCATTATCACCAAGGTTATCTATCAGAGAGATAATTGCCGAGGGGCCAAAAGCGCATGGACATAAAAATAATTTAGCACTCCAAAAACAAATAGATAAGGTATTAGAAGAGGTGGGTTTAGAACCAGAAACTCAATTACGTTACCCACATGAATTTTCTGGGGGGCAACGACAGCGGGTCGCCATTGCGCGAGCCCTTATTTTGAGACCAGAAATCATCATCTTTGATGAGCCCACTTCTGCCCTAGATGTAACTATTCAGAAACAAGTCGTTGAATTGCTTCTTAAACTTCAAAAACGACATTCTTTAAGTTATATGTTTATCAGCCATGATATTTCTTTAATAGGTATGACTTGCCACTCAATGATGGTAATGAAAGATGGAAAGATAGTTGAAAGAGGAACTACTCAGGAAATATTGAAAAATCCGAATGACGCCTACACAAAAGATCTCATCAGTGCAGCAAATCGAAAGTAAGCATTATAAATCAGCTAATTTTCAAAATTTTAGCGATTTCAATTATTATATTAAGTTCTTCTTATGAAATAACCGATGAATTAAGATTTAAACATGAATATTTTTATCTCTAAAAAATCGCAAATAGGTTGGGCGTTATATGACTGGGCATCCTCTCCTGTTCCAACCCTTCACGCTACCTTTATTTTTTCTGTATATTTTACAACGGTAATTATGCCGGAAGGGGGGTCAGTGGTTTGGGCCTATATGACTGGTATCACAGCAATATTAGTAGCAATGGTCGCTCCTTTCTTAGGAAGTTACGCAGATAGTTCAGGAAAATTTAAGGAATTAATTGTTTTATTTATTTGCATCGGTTCAATAGCAACTGGACTATTATGGTTTGCACGACCAGATACGGCTTTTATTACCTATGCTATTATTTTTTCTGCAATCTCCATATTTTTTCTAGAAAGCAGTTTTATTTTTTACAATGCAATGCTGGGTAAAATAACCAAAAAAGAAAATATCGGCACTCTATCTGGTATCGCTTGGGGGGGTGGATATATTGGAGCAGTTATTACCTTAACTATTGTTCTTGCGGTCTTCATTTTACCAGAAAGTCCGGCATTTTCTCTTGATAAATCAGACTCAGAACATATTCGCGCTACCATGTTATTTGCTGCGGGCTGGGCTATTATTTTTTCGCTACCAATTATAATTTATTTGCCTTCATTCAGAAAACAAGAACGACGATATTCAATAATTTCTAGTTTAAAACAGAGTCTGGTTGAAGCAACAAAAATCCGCTATATGACAAGGTTTCTTTTTGCACGCATGGCTTACAATGATGGTTTAGTAACGCTTTTTGCTTTTGGCGGAATTTATGCTGCAAAAGTATTTAATTTTAGCCAGTTGGAAATCATTTTATTTGCCATATGCCTTAATATTTCAGCAGGTTTTGGGGCAATGATTGGTGGATATATAGATGACTCTATAGGACCTTTAAAAACAATAAAGATAGGTCTGATAGGCCTATTTCTATGTGGATTAGTAGCTATAATTACACCTTATAAATTACTTTTCTGGTTTGTTGGGATTAGCCTAGGGTTATTTGTTGGCCCAATACAATCTGCCTCAAGAACTTATATTAGTCTTGAGGCTTCAGACATTTATAAAGGAGGGTTGTTTGGGCTTTATATGGTGTCCGGAAAACTTACAAGCTTTATTGGACCTTTGCTATACGGCTGGTTAGTAATGTTGAGTGGATATGATAGAATTGGAATGTCCATTGTTTTATTGCTCATCGCTGCAGGATATCTTTTATTACCCCCAAAAGACAATACACGTAACTAGCGAATTTCTAAGTTTTCGAAATTATTGGATATTCAAGCACAAAATATAGTTGAGAACAAATAAGTATTTTTGATTTTTAATTAAATTAATTTATCTAAACTTAAAAAACTAATATTATCCATTTACTATTAATTTATCTAAACTTAAAAAACTAATATTATCCATTTACTATTAATTTACTAGGATTAAATCGTGTTTTCAAATTACCTCAATTCTTATTTAAAGAGCCATAAGATTCATTATGGCTGGGTAATGGCCGGCCTTGTATTCTTAATGACCATAATGGCATCAGCTGTTAGTAGCACTCCTCAACTCATAATTTTACCAATCACTGAAGAATATAACTGGCAAATCTCAGATATAACCAATGCAATTGGACTTATGTTTTTTACGCTTGCCTGCCTTGCTCCTTTTAGTGGAGCTTTAATACTTAATTTAGGGGTGACACCAGTAGTCCTAATCGCACTTGGACTAAACATAATTGGCTTAGGATTATCAATTATTTCCTTTGAAAAATGGCACTTTTTAATTACGATTGGCTTATTTCTTGGCGCAGCTTCTGGTATAATTGGTTTAGGCCTCACTGCCACAGTTGCTTCTAGATGGTTTGTAAAAAGACGCGGATTAGTAGTTGGCTTTCTAACAGCTGCATTTGCCGCGGGACAATTGCTATTTGTTCCGTTAATGGCTTGGATTACTACGGTAGTAGATTGGCGATTTGCACTATTGATTCCGATTATGGGCTCTTTGATTTCTTCTATCTTATTTTTATTTTTTGGTAAAAATTGGCCTTCAGATCTAAATCTTATACCTTTTGGCGGTCTAACTATCGAAAAGCCTCCTGAAAAAGTAAGTCAAAATGCAGTACTAGTTAGCTTCCAGGTGCTGAAAAGCGCAACTACTCAACCTGCTTTTTGGATATTATCAGCTACTTTCTTTATATGTGGTTTGTCTTCTACAGGTATTGTTGGTCAACATTTTATACCGTTTTGTGCCGATAATAATGTGGGTATTGTTGCTGCCTCTTCTTATCTTGCAATTATGGGTATATTTAATTTTATTGGGACTATAGGTTCAGGATGGCTCTCTGATAGATTTGATAATTATAAATTGCTTATGTGGTTTTACGGGCTCAGAGCTTTATCATTAATTTATTTACCTTTTAGCGGATTTGAGTTTTTTACACTTCTTTTATGGGCAATGTTTTTTGGACTAGATTTTATTGCTACTGTGCCTCCTACGGTTAAACTTACTAGTAAATATTTTGGTACAATAAATGGCCCGGTACTCTTTGGTTGGATATTTGCAGCTCACCAAATGGGTTCGGCAATAGCTGCATCTAGCGCTGGTTGGTCTCGTGACACAATTCTTACCTATATGCCCTCATTTGTAGTCGCAGGCTTACTGAGTCTCTTAGCAGTTTTCTTAATAATAATATTTAAAAAATTAGACGCGTCCAAAATGCAATCTAATGCAGCTTGAGTTTAAAAGCAAAACTAGATTTTGGATTAATTAGTATTTTTCATTTATTATTCACTTAATTTTTTCCGACTAAAAACTAAAGGTGAAATTGAAAACTTAATATACCTTAATCTGTATGCAATCGCAGTTAGACTCACCCCGTTTTCTTCCGACTATCTCAATTCGATGGTCAATTACCTCATAGCCCATCTCATTGGCTATAGAATCCAATATCTTTTTTAATTCCTGATTTTGAAATTCATGGATATGACCATTATCAGCATCTATTAAGTGGTCGTGGTCTTTTCTCACCGGCTCAAAGCGTGCTTTGCCATCATTCATATTTATTTTTTTAATTATACCAGCATCTTCAAGAAGGTTCAGTGTTCTATAAACAGTAGGTAAGGAAATAGATTGATCTCGTTCCACTGCACGGCGATATACAAGGTCGGCATCGGGATGATCATCAGAAACTATTAACGTCTCAATAATTAGTGCACGCTGAGCAGTAATCCTAATCCCAGCATCTGTGCATTTTTTAAGTAACTCTGCTTCCACTACTTTTCCTGGGCTTTATATAAGATTTAAGAACAAATTAAATTAAATCATCGTAGCTATCAAGGATGTTTCGTAATTTCTTTTCTCATAAGAATTTAATTAAATGAATTAATAATCTAAAATATTAGGGTATTTTTGATACATTTTTTATATCTGGTGCAGCGGTTAAAAGCATTTTTGTATAGTCATGTTCTGGCTTTTCAAATAACTTATTTGGTGAAGCCTCTTCTACGAGAATGCCCTGTTTTAAAACACCAATCCTATTTGCCATTGTTGAAACAACAGCAAGGTCATGAGAAATAAAAAGGTAGGTTAACGAGAATTGTTTCTGTAAATCTTTAAGTAAATTTAAAACTTGTGCCTGCACAGATACATCCAGTGCTGAAGTTGGTTCATCACAGATAATTAGTTTTGGTTCAGATGCAAGAGACCTTGCAATACAAATTCTTTGCCTCTGCCCTCCAGAAAACTCATGTGGAAATTTGTTAATATCTCTTTCTGATAACCCAACCTGCTCTAATAGTTCGCAAACACGGCGCTTCTGCCCGTTTTCGCTCTCAATTAAATTAAATGCTTTGATAGGCTCTTTTAAAACATCCCCGACTCTCCAGCGTGGGTTAAGGCTTGCATATGGTGACTGGAAAATCATTTGCACCGATTTCCGTAAAGAAGACTTTATATTATTTTCAATAGTGGGTGAAAAAAAATTATATCCATCTATGGTTATAAATCCTGATGATGGTTTAATCAGGCCAGCTACCATCATTGCAATAGTTGACTTCCCTGAGCCACTTTCTCCAACTAAAGCGTATGTCTGCCCCCTCTCAATAGAGAAATTAACTTTATCAACTGCTTTTAAAAGTTTTTTTTGCTGTCCTTTGATTTTCCTTAGAATCCAGGGTTCAGAAAGATCAAATATGCGTGATAATTGATTTACTAAAAGAAAACTCATAATATACCGTTCTCAGTGTCTAATAACCAGCATGCCGCTCTTTCATTAAGAAGAGGAGGTTTTATCTCTACACACTTTTTAATATATTGAGGACACCTTTTATGGAATGGACATCCAACTGGAATTTCTTTTAAATCTGGCATTACACCTGGAATTTGATATAATTTAGAATTTAAAGAATTTGCGTCAATACGAGGAGTTGCTTCAATTAGACCCTTCGTATAGGGATGCTGGGGGTTATTCAAAACCTCAACAGTCCTCCCTATCTCTGCAAGCGTCCCTGAATATAAAACGGCCACTCTGTCAGTTGTCTCTGCTATAACCCCCATATCATGAGTTATGAGAATAATCGATGTTTCTCTCTCTCTACATAATTTCTTTAAAAGTTCTAAAATCTGGGCTTGAACAGATACATCCAGTGCTGTTGTTGGCTCATCAGCAATAACCAGAGAAGGCTTGGGAGCAAGGGCTAAAGCGATAACAACGCGTTGGCGCATTCCACCGGAAAAAGTGTGTGGATAGGCATCAAACCGTTCTTGCTCAATACCAACCTCTTCCAATAAGCTTTTGGCATATTCAATTGCTTCCTTCCTTCCAAACTTAATATGTGTTCGAATTGTCTCAACTAGTTGTTCTCCAATAGTTCTAAGTGGATTTAAACTTACTAGAGGGTCTTGAAAAATCATGGAGATTTTTGACCCACGAACGGCATTAGCGTTTTGTTCTATTCTCTGCCTATTAAAAATAATTTTACCTCTTGAAATAGAAAGTGGCGCCTCAATTAAGCCAAGTATTGCCAAACCTGTCATTGATTTTCCAGCACCAGATTCTCCCACGAGACCAAGGATCTCGCCTGGATATACATTAAATGATAAATTATCAAGAGCTTTCATTTGAGACCCTCGGTAACTAAGATTTACATCTAGATTATTAATTTCTAGCAAAGGTTGTTTGGTGATTTTCTGAATCCTTTTTTCATTTTAATTTAGGGTTTAACATGTCACGAAGCCAATCCCCGAAGAGGTTTATAGATAATGCTAACAGCAATAATGTGAGTGCAGGAAACAGTAATATCCACCACTCACCAGAAAATAGAAAATCCTGCCCAATACGAATAAGTGTCCCCAAACTTGGTTTGGTAGTAGGTACTCCAACCCCAAGAAATGATAATGTTGCTTCAGTAATAATTGCGAGTGCCAACGTTATCGTAGCTATGACCAACACAGGACTTAAAATATTAGGGAGAATATGACGAACCATAATTTGGGGATAACTCAATCCAAGCATTCTAGCAGAAATGACATATTCTTTTTCTTTTTCGACAAGAGTTGAACCTCGAACGGTCCTTGCAAAAGGCACCCATTCAGACAAACCAATCGAAATAATTAATACTGTAATTGACATCTCATAACGTAAATCTGGTGGCAATAATCCTTTAGCAACACCATATATTAGCATTGCGACAAGGATTGATGGGAAAGTTATTTGAATATCTGCAAACCTCATTATCACAGAATCAAGAACTCCCCCTACAAAGCCGGCTATAAGACCTAAAGTTACGCCGATAACCATTGCTAAAAAAACAGCCATTAAACCAACGAAAAGTGATATTCTTAGCCCAAATAAAATAGTTGAGAATAAATCTCTTCCCTGGTCATCTGTTCCCATTAAGAAGATAGTACCTGTAAATTCGTTAGCCTGCATTGGAGGTGTGAAACCATTCAACAGATTAAGGGTCAAAGGCTCAAACGGCGTATGCGGTGCTATAATATCAGCAAAAATTGCCATTATCACGATTATTAAGAAAACGAAAAAAGAAAGCACAGCAACAGGAGTGCGTTTAAAATTATAATATAAATCAGATTCTAAAAATGGGAGCTTCATATCATATCTCTGATTTAAGTTGGTTATCTCTTAATCGAGGGTCAATTATAAGATAAGTGAGGTCCACAACTAGATTTATAATTACAAAAGCGAAACCAACTAAAAGCAAATAGGCGCTCATAACCGGTATATCAACATAATAAACGGCGTTAATAAAAAGAAGTCCAACTCCTGGCCATTGAAAAACTGTTTCAGTAATAATAGCAAATGCGATCACTGAACCTAACTGGAGTCCAGCAATTGTGATTACAGGAATAAGTATATTTGGCAACGCATGGAAAAAGTAAATCTGTTTATTTGTAAGTCCTAATGAATAAGCAAGCTTTATATAATCTTGCTTTAACACCTCAAGCATTTCTGCACGTGTAAGCCGCATAACCAAAGTCATCTGATACAGGCCAAGCGTTATACTAGGTAGTATAAGTGATTTTAATCCGCTCATCGTAAGGAATCCGGTGGTCCACCACCCTAAATCAATAACTTCACCGCGACCAAATGATGGTAGCCAATTCAATTCAACGGAGAAAATCCAAATTAATAAAACTCCAATAAGAAAGGTCGGCAGAGAAACTCCTATGAGTGAGGATGATAATATAAAGTTAGAAATAAAAGAACCACGATTTATTGCGGTATAAATACCTAATGTGATACCAAAAAAAACTCCTAAAACAGCGGAAGTAACGGCGAGTTCCAGAGTAGCTGGCAATCTAGATAAAATTAATTCTGCAACGGGCAACGCTCCTCTGTAGGAATTACCAAACTCAAATTGAACTGCGCTCACCAAAAAATCAAAATATTGTAAATATATTGGTTGATTAAGTCCTAATGCATCCTCAAGTGCAGCCCTTTGCGCCATTGTCGCTTCCTGGCCTAAAATATTATCAACAGGATTTCCCACATACCTAAATATTATGAATGATACTAACGCGACAAGTAGCAATACCATTGTCGCTTGCAGAATGCGTCTTAGAATAATGAAAATCATCTTAATTTTACAATCATTCTGCCGACCTTAAACTTAAAAGCCGGCAGAATTAAATCAGTCTATTAATTAAATTTCAAAAACTGAAAATGAGGTTGGTCTTCAGGCTGCACGTCAAAATCAATATTTGATTTCATACCCCAGTTTAATACCTGATTATGAATAGGAAGATACATTTGCGCATCTTGAACATTTGCCCAAATCTTAGCAATAGTGTCGTTTCGAGCAGATAAATCTGTTTCTGACTCAAGACTAACAATCATAGCATCAACATCCGCATTTGAATAACCAGTTGGATTCCATGAGCCACGGTCCTCTGTCTGTGTATGCACTAGATAGTTAAAGATATAATGGGAATCAAATGTTGGCACACCCCATCCGAGCATGTAAAAATCAGCATCTCCGCCTTTTGCGATTGGAAAATGTTGTGCCTTTGGTTTAGCATCTAAAGTTACATCTATACCAATTTGAGCCATCATACCGACTGCCGCCTGACAGATAGCTTCATCATTGATATAACGGTCATTTGGGCAGTTGAGAACAATATCAAACCCGCTGCTGTAACCGGCCTCAGCCATGAGAGTCTTTGCTTTGTCTAAATCGAACGCAGGATACTTATTAAGCTCTTTAGTCCATCCATTCACAAACGGTGGCATTATCACACCCGTAGGATCAGATTGACCCCGCATTACAACTTTTTTAATTGAATCTCGATTAATTGCGATGTTCATTGCTTGACGAACTTTTAGTTCTGAGGTTGGACCTTCAACAGTGTTAAGACCGAGAAAAATGACACGGTTCTGTGCTGCCGTGGCTAGTTGCAATCCATCCGTTGAAGAAACTCTACCTAAATCTTGCACTGGGACATCTTGGATTATATCTACCTCACCAGATAAAAGAGCAGCAACACGAGTTGCTGATGACTGAATCGGAGTATATATAATTTCTGTTACCTGATTAGGATAGATATCTTTACCCCAATAATTAGGATTTGCTTTTAGAACAGTTTTTTCATCAACTGACCTACTTACTAGCATAAATGCGCCAGTTCCGTTTGTATTCATGGTTGCAAAATTTGTTTCTCCTTTTGCAACATCATGCGGCGTGGTTACATCATTATCCTCTGACCAATCTTTATCCATCATGAACATGTTAGTCAGATTGTTAATAAGAAGTGGGTTAGCACCATTTGTTTCAATATCTACAACGTGGCTATCGACAGCTCGAACCTCTTTGATCGAAGAAAGTAATTCTTTCATTTCTGAACCATCCGCCCTAGCTCTATTTAAGGAAAAAACAACGTCTTCCGAATCAAAACTTGCTCCGTTATGAAACGTCACACCTTTTCGTAAATTAAAACGCCAAATTTTTGGATTGTCTTGTAAAGCAGACCAATCTGTTGCTAAAGATGGTATTATTGCTCCTGACATATCACGTTGAAGCAAAGAATCATAAATTTGATGGTTCAACGCGTGTGTTGGCCCCTCATTTTGTGCATGTGGGTCCATTGTTATTGCATCCCCTGCCCTTGCCCATCGCACAGTTTCTGCGGACGCTGATGCCATTGTGAAAGAAATCATCACCGCAGGAATTACTAATTTATTAAACATAGATCATTCTCCTTTTCCTTTTATTCTAATTAAAGTCTAACTTTTCGGTTTTTTGTTAGAGCGATCTGATTAAAAACGTTAATACAAAAATCACATTTCGAGTAGAAATATAT
>CACNQE010000013.1 GCA_902622515.1 uncultured SAR116 cluster alpha proteobacterium | reverse complement strand
TTATATAAACCCACTTTTCTATTAGGTTGTAATATGGAGAAAAAATGTCCGTTATAAATAATTTAAAAAATAATATAATCGTCTCAAAATTTGTATCATGGCTTGAATTTTCAAATACATGTCGTGCGCTAAATGGTCTTGACGATAGTACATTATCAGACATTGGAATTGTCAGAGGTCAAATACCAGAATTTGTTGCTGATAAAATGTTTGCTAACAGTAACTCTAAGAACGAAAACGCCGCATAGTTATTTCCTCCCTAAACTTGCGCGTTTGCGAAAAGGGGTGAAAATTTCACCCCTTTTTTATTATTTATAATTGCCAGACTTCAAAGAAATATCCGTTCAACAAACCACCAACCACCTATTGAAGCTATAATCAGTGATAATGGAATTTGGATAAAAGACCTATAAAATCGAGTTTTTGAAAAAGTAATTCCTATTGCTACATAGGCGGTTAATATAACCGCTAATTGTCCGAACTCTACACCAATGTTAAACGAAATTAATCCAGTGATAAAATGTTTCGAATTGAGTCCTATATCCATCAAAACTGAAGCAAACCCGAGCCCGTGAAGTAGTCCAAAGCCAAAAATTATGAGTAAACGTGACAATCCTATTTTTGTATGCCACAAGGTTTCGAGAGCTACGTAACTAATTGACAGCGCTATGAGAGGTTCTACAATAATTGCAGGTACTTTAACATAGCCTAGACTTGCCATAGCAAGTGTTATGGTATGTGCTATTGTAAATATTGAGACCTGCAAAATTAATTGGGATATTTTCGTTGCAAATAAATATAAACCAAGCACAAATAATATATGGTCAAGTCCTTTAGGAATAATGTGTTCAAAACCAATAACTAAATAACTTTTTATTATGTCAACTGAAGCAACCGGCAAAACCCCACCACGAACAATAGGCGCGCTTAACTCCCCTGGAGACAAATAAGCCGAATACAAATCGTATTCTTTATCATTCTGAGTTGTATAGTCCTCTTCTGATACTTGCCTAACGATTAATGGACCAAGTTTTTTATCCCAACCAAAGATGATTTTCACATCATCTGTTTTGGTTGCAACAGCTAGTGTGATTTTACTTTCTCTTGGAATTGTGACATCTCTATTTTCAGACACTTTTATATCTAAAAACTTCACTTGAAGCATTTCTTGTTCTGATTTTACAGTAATTAAATCAGCAAACGTGTTAAATTTGCTTTTAAATATAGTTTCAATCTCAGTGCTATCTCTTGCTCTGAGTTCATCATAAACTTCTGATTTATTGGTTTCGTTTGTATCAGTAATTATTGAAGCATCAATATCTGCCAAAAATATCTCAACCGAAAAATAAAAATCGATTTCAACAGTGTTTTCTTTAATCGATAATTCAGCAATTGCAGGTGAAATCTCGTGACTAAAAGAGCGCTGGCCTACACCCAAAGTTAGGGTTATGATGCAAACAATTAATAAAAAGAAATGCCGTATAAAAAAAAATGAGCTGGATAGATTAGCCATCGAGTTTAACATGACCCGTTTTTTTGGTAGTGAGAGGACGATTTTATGAAACGCTTATATAAAAAACTGTCAATTTTTGCAACTATTTCATCTGTATTTTGCATAATTAGCTATCCAATCTTAGCACATGAATTTTGGATAGAGCCAAAAAAATATAAGCTTAATATAGGCGATGTTCTCAGCGCCTCACTTTTTGTTGGTCAAGATTTCTCTGGGTATGAAAATCCTTATATGAAAAATAACTTTTCAAGATTCGAAGTGCTGTACCAGAATGACAGTCAAAAGGTAAATGGTAGAATTGGTGATCGTCCAGCCTTAAATCTCATTCCCCTTCATAAGGGTTTATCTGTGATTTTATATCAGTCGTCCCCTACCTACCTCACATATAATGATTTTCAAAAGTTTATAAATTTTACAGAAGAGAAAGGTTTCCCAGAAATACAAAGCCAGCATTTGTCTCTAAATCTTCCTAAAAAAGGATTTAAAGAGACGTATACGCGCTTTTCTAAAAGCTTTATTTCTGTTCAAAACAGTAGTGGGAAAGATAGGTATTCTGGAATGGAATTTGAATGGGTAATGGAAGATACTGATTTACCCTTCAACATAAGTAAGAACATTTCTTTTTCTCTTTACTACAAAGGGATACCACACCCAAATTCACAGGTTACTATTTTTTCAAAAAATAATGCTGGGAAAGTAAAAAAATCATTAGCCAGAACAGATAAAAATGGTATTTTTACTTTAAGCACTTTTCCAGACATGAGCTATTTAATTGATTCTGTTATAATTCGGAAAATTGAACCAACCTCAAATCCTGAAGGAGCAATTTGGGAATCCCTGTGGGCATCTGCCACTCTTAAATCAGATTGATGTAAAAATGAAAAAATTTGTAAAATAAATTGGCGCACATAAAGTATAGAAAATTCAATTTTTAATAATAAAGCGTGATAACATGTTTCGCCTCTGCAAAAAACAACCATCTTTCAATAATAAGCCCCACTATTAGACATAATAAAGCAATAAAACTAGTTATTGGCATGTATGAGGAATCTGTAACTCCAACTAACAAACAAATCCCAGGAATAATAAAGGCTGCCCAAGAAGCAAACCAACGCAATTTCAAGGCATGTTTGCGAGCAACATTATATCCCATCTCTCTCATTAGATAATTTTGTGTTTGATGTGCTGGTTCTAAATTTTGTACTGTAGTATTTTTTTCTAATCCTATGGCTTCAGCTTTTGTAACACTAAACTTTACCTGATCTACAAAGTTCCAATATACCCATTTCAATAGAAACGCTGCCCCTAGCATAAATACACTGAATAAGACTACAAAGTTATTTACTTTATAGCTAAAAACACAATTAAAAAATATCCACAGTAAAAGTCCGTTCACAATCGAAAGTAAGAAAAAAATTGGCGTTGTGAGAAAATAATTCCATGCAGGTATAGTCTTAAGAGAAGCGTATATCTTCCCTGTACAAAAAACCGTTGAGATTGCACATAATCCACAAACCCCTCCAATCAACGCTACATAATTTTCTAATTCATTGATGCTTTGAGATGAAAATGATTGGATTAACATAGCTGTCCAAATAACGCAGAGCAACAATGCTGGCACATATGTTATTAGGGCAAGCAATCCCTCTCTAGATAACCAAGATGTCTTCCATTGTGACATAGCTCTCCATGCTCTCTCAGGATGTCCCAAATGAGTAGTAGAAAATAAGAGTCCCACAGAAATTAACAACAGAGAAAGAATTAACATAATTAAATTAAGCAATGTAGAATCAGGTAACAAACTCGTAAGGGTAGTCAAACTAATTATAGCTAAAAGGCCATAGCCTGCTCCTGAAAAAACAGTAAAAAAAATTATAGAATAAGCCGGGCTCAAGAAGCATGCTCCATCGCTCTGAAAATAGAAATTTTAATTCTACTTCTAAAAATATTTAGTTTCATGATAGTTTCTGATCTAGCCACGAAAAAAATTCTTCAAGCTTTGAATTAGCATTACTTGGCTTTAAATCAGAAAACTTTTGCAAATTAGCATTATTTTTAGAATTTTGTTCACTTGTTATATGTTTTTTTCTTGGTGGCAGATATCTGTTAACTGGTTTATATCCCAAATTATCCATAAGTGCTACACCACCACGCTTTTCAGATAATATTGATACATCACTTTGAGGATCAGAAAAATCACCAAATAATCTCGCACTTGTGGGACAGGCTAGAACACATGCGGGTTTTCTATCTTCTTCTTCAAGTTCCTCATTATATATTCGGTCTACGCACAAAGTACATTTCTTCATTATACCTTGTTTATGGTCATATTCCCGCGCTCCATATGGACAAGCCCAAGAACATAGTTTACATCCTATGCATGTTTCTGGATTTACTAGAACAATACCATCCTCTTGCCTTTTATAGCTAGCACCGGTTGGACAAACAGTGACACATTCTGGCTGCTCACAATGTAAGCAAGAACGTGGAAAATGCACTGTTTGACTTAAAATGCCATCATCAGTTTCATATCCATGGACTCTATTAAGAAATATCCCATCTGGAGCCTCACCATAGGAATCGAAATCAGACAATGGTAAATCATCATCTGTACTATTCCATTCCTTGCAACTTGTAACGCACCCATGACAGCCAACACAAATGTCAAGGTCAATTAGTAAACCAAGTTTTTTATCAGTTCCAGAAGGCAAATCAGTCACAAAAGTTCTCCAAAAAAAATTTAAAAAGCGATTACACTTACTTTCTTTTAATATTTGCAGTAATAGGTAAAAAATAAGGCTCCGAACGCTGATTATTTGACGGTTTTGCCTTTTGTATATGGACCTTTAAATCATACCACGCAGCTTGACCCGTAATAGGATCTGAATTGCTGTAGTGAAACCCTCCTTCTTTTTCTGGCAAAAGAGCCGAAATTAAATGGTTCAAAAGAAACCCTTTTCGAAACTCAGGAGATTCCTTATTTAGTCCCCATGCCCCTGCTCTTTTTCCGATAGCATTCCATGTCCATACAGTATCAATCTGACACCCAGACATTAATTTTACCTGACATAATACTTTTCCTATATGACTAGATACTTCAATCCAATCATCATCTTTAAGAGCTAATTCAGTCCCTCTTTTTCTATTCATGTATAGTTTATTTGAATTTGATATTTGACGTAACCAAGCATTCTGTGAACCCCAGGAATGATACATGTGCATTGGCCTCTGACTTATCGCATGAAATCGATATCGTTCTCCATCAAGCTTGCTCTCTTCTAACGGTGGATACCAAAATGCAATTGGATCAAAATATGACGATATTCTTTTTTGATGCAACCTAGGGACTTTTGGTTCAAATTTTCCATCTGCTGATAATCTAAATTTCTGCAGTGCCTCATTATATAATTCAAATATGATTGGTTTTGTAGAATTTATAAATCCCTGTGATTTAGCCCATTTAAGATAACTCCTATTTGCATGCTTAAAATAGCGCGCGTTTGACGGGACAGCGTTAGAAAAAAAACAATTATTTTCTTGATATCTTTTTAATTGATCTTTATTTGGAGAACCTACACCAACTTGTTCCCCATCTTCTCCGCGCCAGCCAGCTAAAGTACCTATACCGTTACCTCTTTCATGGTTAATAATGTAGTCAGCATAATCATTATATTTTGGGCTACCATCATTATTTGTCATACCTGGAAGTCCGAGGCGCGCACCCAATTCAATAAGTACTGTTTGAAAAGGTCGTACATCTCTGTCAGGTTCTACAACAGGGTTTCTTATTGCATCAATAGCAGCATTGGGTTCAGAAATGGGTCGATCTAACAAAGATATAGCATCCCATCTCTCCAGATAAGTTGTATCCGGAAGAATTAGATCCGCATAAGCGATGGTTTCAGAATAATAAGCATCTGAATATATAATTCTTGGTATAGCATATTCACCAGTTTCAGGATTTATTTTTGTAAGATTATTCAATGTTTCTGGGATATCCATCGAAGAGTTCCAACCCATGTTTGCCATATATAAAAATAGTAGTTCCAAATTATATGGCTTTTTATTGGCTGCATTATGAATTACCATATGCATTAAACCGTGTGCAGAAAATGGTGCTTCCCAAGAATAAGCATTGTCAATTCTCAGCGCATTACCCTCATGGTCTACGAGCAAATCAGCCGGAGATGTCACAAACCCTAATGGTGCTCCTGGCATTGGTTCTCCAGGACGAACATCTTCTAATTTCCCAGCAGGACGCAAAGCTGGTGGAACAGCTTTTGGGAATGGTGGCTTGTATCTAAATCCACCAGGACAATCAATCGCCCCGAGTAATATTTGTAGATAATGAATTATCCTGCAGCTGTTAAAACCATTCGAGTGAGCCGATATTCCTCGCATTGCATGCATGGAGACAGGTCTTCCTATGAACTCGCTGTGTTGAACACCATTCCAGTCAGTCCATTCCTGCTTAATACGACGTTCTTTTTCAAATGCTGTTTTTGCTAACTCATCTGCAATCCGAATTATGGTTTCTGCCGCCACACCTGTTTTAATACTTACCGATTTAGGAGAATATTCTTCTGATAAAAAACGATTTGCAATTAAAGAAAACGAAGGAGTAGCTTTCCTTCCGTCTGGTAAAGTATACTCGCCATGTAGTGCATGATTTGACGATTTTTGATTAGCGTTAATTAGAGAGCTTTCGACAATATCAAAAGCTAATGGATTTCCTTCATCATCTCTTGCAATTAAACCTAAATCCTCTGCCCCCGGTGAATTTATAACTAGCCAAGTGGCATTGGTATAACGTTGCAGATAATCAATATCAACGGCCTGATTTACCAGCAACTGATGTATTAATGCACCTGCAAACAAACCATCTGTTCCAGGTTTAATTCCAATCCATTCATCAGCAACGGCCCCATAACCAGTTCTAATTGGATTAATTACTGTGATTTTGACACCTCTTTTTTTTAGCTTACCAATAGCTTTTTTAATTGGGTTAGAGGCATGGTCTTCTGCAACGCCCCAAAGCATAAAATATTCCGTTAAATCCCAATCAGGCTCGCCAAATTCCCAGAATGAACCGCCAAAAGTGTGTAATCCTGCTGCAGCCATATTTACCGAACAAAAACCTCCATGAGCTGCAAAATTTGGTGTACCAAATTGTGATGCCCACCATCCTGTTAAGGCTTGGCTTTGGTCTCTTCCAGTGAAAAGAGCCATTTTTCTTGGGTCATTGTTTCTGATTTCAGAAAGCCATGAAGTCGCTAAAGTTAGCGCTTCATCCCAACTTATTTCTTCAAACTCTCCTGAGCCACGAGGACCAACTCTTTTAAGCGGTGCTTTTAGTCGGGCAGGTGAATAATGTTGCATAATTCCTGCGGCACCTTTACCACATAATACTCCTTTATTCACTGGATGGTCTCGATTACCTTCAATATATTTTACTTTGTTATCTTTTAAATATACCTTTATACCGCATCGACACGCACACATATAGCATGTTGTTGTTTTTATTTCGTCTGAAATTGATTTTGAAAGTTCAATTTCTGGCTGTTTATAACCAGCTTTTGCCATCTCTGCATTTCCCTCTGACAAAGCTAAATCGTTCTTTATCAACCTATTTGAGTTTTACTACTCTTGTTTAAATAAAATCACTAAATGTATTTTAACAAGAAACCAAAGATAACATATACATAAATTATAAGAAAACTCTATTTTCAATTTTATATTGAAGTAAAAAAGAATTTAAACCATCATCTTAGAAAAAGTAATTTTAATTTTTCAGGAAAATACATGGCAAAAAATATCGATGAAATTAATGCAGCATTTATGTCCAAACGAAAGGCTAATTATGTCCCACTGAGCCCTGTATCTTTTTTGGAACGCACCTGTAATCTTTACCCCAATATGGTTTCTTTGATTTACGGAAATAGAGAATATCTATGGCATGAGACCTATGATAGATGCATAAGACTTGCATCTGGTTTACAGCAAATTGGATTAAAGAAAGGAGAAGTGGTAACGGTAATTGCAGCAAATACACCTGAAATGTTTGAATGTCAATTTGCAGTTGCAATGGCTGGAGGCGTCTTAAATACAGTTAATATTAGGCTTGATGCCGATACTATTGCCTACATTTTTGAACATGCAGAACCTAGAATCCTGATTTCAGATACCGGTTTCTCAGATGTTATCTCAAAGGCATTAAAACAATCAAAATATACTGATTTTAAAATAATTGATATAATTGACAAACAAGATAGCTCTAGTGTTTCAGCAACTCCAATTGGCCAATATACTTATGAGCAATTAATTGAATTAGGAGATGGCAAATTTAATTGGCAGCTTCCTGATGATGAATGGGATGCGATATGTCTAAATTATACATCTGGAACAGGTGGACTGCCTAAAGGTGTTGTTTATCATCATCGTGGTGCTTATCTAATGGCAATGGGTACAATACCTGCATGGCAGATGCAGATGCATCCAACGTACTTATATACTGTTCCAATGTTTCACTGTAATGGGTGGGGACACGCTTGGATGATGGGTTTACTTGCAGGAAAGGTGATCTGTACACGCCAGCTTACTGCAGAAACAATTTTTTCCCTTATCCAAAAACATAACGTAACCCATTTTGGAGGAGCTCCTATTATTTTAGGTATGCTTGTCAACGCGCGAAAGGAAATTCAGTTCAAACCGAAATGGCCAGTTCAAGTGATGACCGCAGGCGCTCCACCTCCAGCTGCAATTTTACAAAAAATTGAGGCATTAGGATTTGACGTGATGCAGGTTTACGGCTTAACAGAAACCTATGGCCATGTTGTGCAATGCGTATGGCAAGATAAATGGGATATCCTTGAATTTGCTGAGCAAGCAATCATAAAAGCGCAACAAGGTGTGCAATTCACCCATACTGAATTAGTAGATGTTCTTGACCGAGATACTAATAAACCCGTTCCAGCTGATGGATTAACAATAGGAGAAATTGTTGTTCGCTCAAATACAATTATGAAAGGCTACCATAAAAACCGAAAAGCTACTGAAGACAGCTTAGCTGATGA
The DNA here is from genome assembly GCA_902622515.1 of uncultured SAR116 cluster alpha proteobacterium. Lineage (GTDB taxonomy): Bacteria > Pseudomonadota > Alphaproteobacteria > Puniceispirillales > Puniceispirillaceae > UBA5951. The sequence continues at coordinate 36,970 of CACNQE010000013.1, read as the reverse complement.
TTTTTTTAGGTCAGGTGATTTAGCCGTTCGTCATAAATCTGGCTATGTAGAAATTAAAGATAGATTAAAAGATATTATTATATCCGGAGGTGAGAACATCTCTTCTGTTGAACTTGAGAATGTTCTTTATCGACATGAGAATATTGCTTTTGCTGCAGTAGTTGCCAAAAAAGACGAAAAATGGGGGGAAACGCCTTGTGCTTTTGTTGAGATGAAACCAAACACCTCAGCTACAGAAGAAGAAATTATCTCGTTCTGTCGCCAACATTTGGCGGGGTTTAAAACACCAAAAACAGTGATTTTTCAGGAAATTCCCAAAACGTCAACTGGTAAAATCCAGAAATACATACTTCGCCAATCATTGAAGTCTTCTGAATAAAATTCGAAACTAATAATAGTAAATTTTGAAAAAAGTTATACTAATTCTGCTCAGCTGTTCCAGAGTCGAGCAATGAACAAATTCGACCTAAAGTCTGAGGCGTTTTTGCAAGATTTATAAAATTTAAGCGCTCTCTGTCAAATATATCTTGTTCTGTAGCAGATTGGCTCTCGCCTTCCTTCGCAACAATCACGTCTGCAATCGCCATAGCAGTCGTGAAATTATGAGGCGTAAATATTCCGTCCTGGACGCCCTTTTTCATAAACTTGTACATTTTTTTACGTAAAATTGAATTTGCCAATTTAAAAACTGGTTTTTTAGGCGGTGCGTATGTTTTCTGAAGGTCAATATTTAGAGAAACTGCCTGTTCAAACAATCTATCCTTGTTCATTACTTGTAAATCTCTATCCGGCAAGAAATATTGATATTTTGATGACATATCCGGAGATGTACCAACTTTACCATACCCTATTTGCATCCAACACTGCCATGCAGCTTCATCCCAATCATTTGTTTTCTCAAACCAACGTAAATAACTTTGTTTGACACCTCCACCTGCTGGCAACAAACCGACCCCAGATTCCACCAAACCAAATGTCGAATTAACGTGTGCTACAAGCGCATCGCAATGCGCCAGAACTTCGAATCCTCCACCTATGGCAAGACCTGATGGCACACCAATAACCGGTACTGGTAAATATTTGAGTTGGGTTACAACTCCCTGAAACTCTTTTAGAAATAGATCTATTTCCTCCCAATTTTTGTTTTCTATTAAAAACCTAAAGTGATTCAAATCTACACCTGCCGAGAAATGTTGAAAATCATTATGTATGATTAGGCCAGTTCCTGCATTGTGGGCAGCATATTTTAATATATCAACTGTTCCAGGACGCAACGCATTAGCTTTTGAATGAAATTCAATTAGGCGCATATTCTTTTCTATCTCATAACAAGTGGCATCATTATTTTGTTCAAGTATTGGAAGTGTGCGTCTCAAAATTTGGAGCCTAAAAGAGCCCTGGGGTAGACTGACTGGAATATACCCTTCAAAAGCATGAAGTACCGATATAGTATTATTTTCCAAACAATAAAAAGGAGTATCAGTTTTTAGATTTTGAGGAAATGAAAGACCCGCGTCGCTGATTAATTTGTAAAGAAGCTTTTGCCCAATAGCATCAATCATCTCAAAGGGACCACGTTGCCAGTTAAACCCTAATTTCATTGCATCATCAATATCCTGAGGGTTGGAAGTAATTGTTCCTAATAACTGGCCTGCGTAACAAAAGATATGCGCCAATACAGAGCAGGCAAACCGGCCATATTCACTATCATCCTCAATTAATACTAATAGTGCTTCATCTTGTTCATTTTGGGCTTTTGCTGCTTTTTCTGCTATCTCTGGTAATGGATTAATATCCCGCCATTGAATAAGTTCGCCATCTTCCTTTGATAAATCTCTGACCTTTCTTCCGCCACTACTTTCTAAGTAAAAGCCACCAAGTCCTTTTTGTCCTGTATAACCAGAATTTATAAGCGAAGTAATAAGTTCAGGATCTGTACCAACTTTTTGAAAATCATCTTGTTCTGGCAAAATTTCACTCATTGACGCAACAACATCTGACATCAAATCTATACCAATCAAATCATATAATCCAAAAACTCCAGTCTTTGGCACACCCATAGGCCTACCAAGAATGGCGTCTGCATCATCAAAGGGGATGTTTCGTTTTAACGCCTCATTAAGGCCGACTTGCATAGCATAAACACCAAGACGATTACCAAGAAACCCTGGTGTATCATTACACCTGATTACTCCTTTACCAAGTATAACATCATTGAATTCAGCAAGTTTATCAACAACATCACTTTTGGTATGCTCTCCAACAACTAATTCTAACAAGCGCATATATCGAACAGGATTAAAATAATGGGTAATCGCAAAACGTTCTTGGAAGGCTATATCCATATCCTCCATTAATAATGAAATTGGAATAGAGGATGTATTCGATGTTACGATGCAATCTCGCTTTATTATTTTGTTTAAACGCGCATAAATTGATTTTTTGACTTCAAGTCGTTCAACCACCGCCTCAACTACCCAGTCATAGTCGCTTAATTTATTTAGGTCATATTCGAACGTTCCAGTTTTTATTTGGTTTGATACTCGCTTTGAAACAAGCTGCGGTGGGTCTGAATTAATGAGCCTCTGAACTGCTAATTCTGCAGGAGAGATAGCATTTTTATCCTCAGCTGCTAAATCAATAAGCATCACATCTAATCCTGCATTTGCAATCTGGGCAGCGATGCCGCTGCCCATTGTACCAGCACCTAATACTGCAATTTTTTGAAAATGCTTTTTAGAGTTTACCATTTTTATGCCTTTAATAATTTCTCTTTTTATTTAATAAAATTTAATATCTCTAAATTTACTTCATCAGGTTTTTCAAGAGGAATCATATGCCCGGATTTAGCTATCTCAACAAATTTAGCGTCTTTTATAGTATTAGCCATTTTAATGCCTAGATTTATTGGTGTCATTTTATCACTTTTTGCAAGGATACATAGAACTGGCAAATCAAGTTCTGAGGCAAAATTAGTTGCATCAAATAGATTACAAGCGCGCAAATCAGCATTTAATGCTTTTGGTGTATTCGACATCATTAATTCCCTGCCAATACCCAATAAAGAATGACCTGGCTGCGACGGGGAAAAAAAATGACCATTTTTACCATGACCCCATTCAGTCATCATTGATATAGCATCAGATAATGCACTTGCTGATTTTTCTAATAAATAATCATTAACTCTGATTTGTAATGCACCAGCAATTAGAATGAGTTTCTGCGCTAATTCAGGATATTTATGAGCAAGTGCGATTGTAACAAGACAACCTTGTGAATGACCGATCAATACGGCTGACTGAATTTTAAAATAATTCATAAGTTGTGCAACCCAATCTGCCATTTCTTCAATGGTTTCTAGTGGTTTTCCAGAAGAATATCCATGCCCTGGAAAATCAGGGGCATAAATTGAATATCCCTCAAATGCAAAAAAACGCGTTTGTAAAACAAAAGTAAGGTGAGTCTGACCACTCCCTGGCAAGAAAATAAGCGATTCACCTTTAGATGACGGATTTTTACCTCCAGTTGAGAGATATGTTAAATGATTATTAAAATTTAATTTCATGAAGCCATCCTAATAAATCCATTTACTACAGCTTACTTGCTGCCTTCAGTCCTTGTTCAAAATCCGAAACAATATCAGATATATCTTCCAAACCAACAGATAAACGTATCATATCATCTGTAAGTCCAGCAGATTTCATAGCATCCGCATCAATATGAGAATGAGTTGTGCTGGCAGGATGAATTACAAGCGTCTTTGCATCACCGACATTAGCGAGATGAGACGATAGTGAAACGGCTTCAATAAATTTTCTTCCAGCATCACGCCCGCCCTTTATCCCAAATGTAATAATAGATCCAGCTCCCTTTGGAAGCATTTTTTTTGCTAATTTATATTGCGGATGCTCCGGTAAAAAAGGATGACGAACCCATGAAACCTGTTCGTGAGCTGTCAAAAATTTAAGCAATTTTTCAGTATTTTCGATATGTCTTTGCATCCTAAGAGGCAAAGTTTCTAAACCCTGTAGAATATGAAATGCATTCATTGGTGCGAGTGAGGGCCCAAAATTATACATCGCCTCTGCCCGAAACTTTGCTGTAAAAGCGGCCGGACCAAACTCCTCATAAAAATTAATACCATCCATAGCATAATGTGGTTCTGAGATGGTTGGATATTTATCTGTACTACCCCAGTCAAAATTTCCACCATCAACAACTACTCCACCAATTGCTACGCCGTGTCCACCTATCCATTTTGTAAGAGAATGAATGATTATGTTTACACCGTTTTTTACAGGTGCCATTAAATAGGGGGTATTAAAGGTACCATCAATCATAAATAAGATTGAATGCTCCTTGCAAATAGTTGCTAATGCATCAACATCTAGAACCACAAGACCTGGGTTACCTATAATTTCAGAAAAGAATAATTTAGTATTTTCTTTTATTGCTGATTTGACCTCAAAATGATTTGTTGGGTCAACAAAACTTGTATGTATGCCAAAGCGTGGAAGCGTGTATTTCAGTAAATTTACGTTCGCGCCGTATAGTTGAGAAGAAGCAACAATATGATCACCAGCTGAACAAACTGTTAATATTGATGAAAATAACGCAGCCATGCCTGAACTTGTAGCCGTTGCCGCAACTGCATCATCTAAAGCGGCAACACGCTGCTCTAGAACAGCAACAGTTGGATTTGATATTCGAGAATATAAATGTCCACCAATCTCCATATTATACAGGGCAGCAGCATGGCGCGTATCACGAAAAACATAAGAAGTAGTTTGATGAATTGGAACGGCCCTTGAGCCAAACTCCTCATCAGGTGTTTGACCAGCATGCAGACTAAGTGTGTCGAAATTATATTTTTTACTCAATGGATTACCCCTTAATTTAAATATTTATTTCTAACATGAAGTTTTATGCAGTTCGTCGATGCAGCCAGTTAACATCCATATTTAGAATCGAATTATCTTCATGATTTATTACGTTAGAATAGGTTCTAACATGAGGCAAACTATGCTGGAGATAAATTTGCGCACATATTATTTTTGACTTAACAAACTCATCTGGCAGTCTGTTAGCATTTTTTATTGCCCTATCCGCTGATTTAACAGCCATCCATCCACCACAAAAATATCCAAGCTGCATTAACCAATTTACTCCGTTGGCGGCTAGATATCGTGAATCATTGGCTTTTGATAATAATGTTTCTAAAGTAGAAATAACGTCCGCAATTGCATTGGATATAGGCTTTGAATACTTATCATCTACTACTTCCATTTCTTTTTCTATTTCTTCTATAAGAAGACGAATTGTCTGACCCTCATCTCTTATGGTTTTGCGAAACATCAAATCATTTGCCTGAATAGCAGTTGTGCCCTCATAGATAGGTAAGATTCTTGAGTCACGGAAATATTGTGCAGCGCCTGTTTCTTCAATAAACCCCATACCTCCGTGAATTTGCAGACCACTTGAGCAATGCAATACAGAGAGCTCAGTTATCCAGCCCTTGATAATCGGTATCAAAACAGAAGCTCTTTTCTGCTCATTTTCAAAAACTTCCTTCGCACAATTATCCGCTATATCCATTGCATTCGCACCTGTAAAAATTAGTGCCCTCATTGCATCTATTTCAGATCTCATTATAGATAATAATCTCAAAACATCTGGATGCTGATTAATTGGTGTACCTTTTTCTGCTGCGATAGGAATGCCTTGTACTCGCGTTTCTGCATAGAGGACTGCTTTCTGATACGCCCTCTCCGCAATCGCTAATCCCTGCAGACCAACACTAAATCGAGCATGGTTCATCATACCAAACATTATCTCTAGACCTTTGTTCTCCTCTCCGACCAAATAACCAATAGCGCCACCATTATCACCATATTGCAGAACAGCCGTTGGCGAGCCTTTTATTCCAAGTTTTTTCTCAATAGAAATGCACCTAATGTCATTTGGCTTATCGAGGCCACCATCATTCTTCAATAAAATTTTAGGAACAATAAATAGCGAAATTCCTTGAATACCCTCTGGTGCATTTGGTGTTCTTGCAAGCACTAGATGGATTATGTTTTCTGCCATATCATGCTCACCATAAGTAATATAAATTTTCTGACCAGAAATTTTATAGTGGTCCCCTTCTCGGACTGCTTTCGTTCTAATTTTTGATAAATCTGTCCCAGCTTGTGGTTCTGTTAAATTCATTGTTCCTGTCCATTTTCCAGAAATAAGATTAGGCAAATACGTTTCCTTCTGTTCTTGTGATGCAGATTTCTGAAGAGCATATATTTGTCCTTGACTTAAAAGATGACAAAGCGCAAAGCTCATATTTGCGGAATGCCACATTTCACATACTGCTGCACTTACACTCATGGGCATTTGCTGACCACCCCACTCACTTTTTGCCTCTAATGTTGTCCAACCTGCTTCGCACATGGCCCTATAAGCTTCTTTAAAACCATCAGGAGTTCTTACGCATCCCTCTTCGGTAATTGTAGAATTTTGTTGGTCACCTGTGTGGTTAATTGGAGCTAAAACAGTGCTGGCAAATTTCCCAGCTTCATCCAAAATTGACCAAATAAGGTCTTTATCTAGTTCTTCCGGTTTCTGGCCGTTCATGCTCAGTTGTTGAACTATTGAATCAAAGCCAATTAAATATTCTAAAACGAATTTTTGATCCTGAATTGGTGGGGTATACATTTCAAATTAACCTTTTTAACTCTGTCTTTATTTCTTATATCATAAAAGCGGCAATTGACGCAGTCATCTTTGATCCTTAGCATTTCAAAATATAAAATTTTTACTCTTTTGTTTTCCGCAAGTTAGATAAAATAATGAAACAGCTACCAATAGAATTACCCCAAGTAAATAAACTAGTAAAACTTAGCCCAGATTTATATTGGGGTAGGCTTCCACTTCCATTTCGACTGAATCATATTAATCTATTTATAATAGATACAAAAGACGGGTGGGTGATTGTTGACGCCGGCATTTATGGAGAGGAAACTAAAAAATATTGGAAGTCCCTCTTGAGTGGTTTGCTTTCTACAAAACCTATAGATAAAATTATCATAACTCACCATCATGTTGATCACATAGGGTTCGCAGCTGAATTGGCAAACATGACTGGGGCAAAATGCTATATTTCTAGAGCAGAAATGAAACATTCTCAGTTTATCTTTAATATGTCATTCTCTGAATTTTCAGACCTCTTAGTGTCTATTTACTCAAAATATGGTCTTCCGTTAGAAGAGATCGAACTTGGCCGAAATGACTCCTCTAGATATAAACGTTATGTTCCCGAATTACCAGATTTCAATAATTTTTCTGCAGAGGATACTATACAAGGTACATCAAGTAATTGGCGATGCAGAATTGACAGTGGGCACAGTTCGGGTCAGATTTCCTTTATTAATGAACGTGATAAACTCTTTTTACCAACAGATTTTCTGCTACCAAGAATCTCACCCAATATATCAGCGGATATTAGAGATATAGACAAAGATGTTCTAGGCGATTACTTAGAATATCTAGAAGATATGACAACTCTTGACCCCGAAATAAGAATTTATCCAGGCCATGATTGGCCATTTAAAAATGGCAATCTAAGAGCACTTGATTTAATTAGGCATCATAATCAACGATTAGAAATCTTATTATCCAATGCACAAAAAAAACCGTTATCAGTAAGTGATGGAATAGACTTATTATTTAATAAGCGTTTCGAAAGCCACGAATTATTTTTTGCTGCAGGAGAGTCTAGAGCTCATTTAAATCATCTTTCCAAACAAAACAAAGTAAAAAAAGATACCATCAATAGAAACGGGCAGGAAATAGATCTATTTTACGTTTGATAAATTGTAGCTAAAAAATTTGTTTTTTATTTTCTGGTTTTTATTTATTTGCTAATACACACCTTGAAAGGGACCCATTTTCACTTTGCACTAACGGCACGGTCTGGACAGGGTCAAAGGAAATGTTTACATCATTTCCTTTGACCTCAATTTTCTTTATCGCTTTTCTCATCTGTTTAGGAATATCTTTCGTACCGACCACATCTTTTAGCTCAATTGCTGATAAAGATGTTTCAAATGTAAGTTTAGCATTAAATGCATCAGGTTGATGAACAGATTTAATTGAGTCTATCAGGGTCTCATGGTGTTCCAAACGTCTTATAATATCATCAACCTCCCAACCACACTCGGTTCGAGAAACGGGACATCGTGTTCGAAAACTGCATCCTTGTGGTGGACGCGCCGGATCCGGTATCGGACCATCCAAAGCAGCCATATCTGACATAACATCTTCTGATAAATCTGGACTAGCTGCAAGAAGCGCCTTAGTGTAGGGGTGTTGAGGATTAGCAAAAATATCTTCAGTTTTTCCGGCCTCTACGACCTTTCCAAGGTACATGACTACTATTTTGTCTGCCATATGCCTTATAACAGACAAATTATGAGTAATAAAAAGATATGAAAGCCCGCGTTGTTTCTGAAGATCATGTAAAAGATTTAAGATTTGAGCTTGAACCGAGACATCTAAAGCACTGGTGGGTTCGTCTAGGACTATTAACTTAGGGTCAAGAGCTAGCGCTCTCGCTATAGAAATACGCTGACGCTGGCCACCAGAGAATTGATGTGGAAATCGATATAAGTGCTGTTTTCCGAGACCAACCTGCTCCAACAATTCAATCGTACGTGGTATCAATTCATTATCTGCACAAACTTTATGTATTTTCAAAGGACGAGACACTATATCACTCACCAATTGACGGGGAGATAAAGAAGAAAAAGAGTCCTGAAATACCATCTGACAATTTCTTCTATAATTATAAAAGTCGTCCCCTTCAATCTTGCTTATGTTTGAAGTAGATTGTATTTCATCAATAAGGTATTTATTTTTAATTTCAGATTGATGTTTTTCAAAGTCCTCCAATGCAACTAACTTTTCTGGCGTTAAATCAAAAAAGATATCACCATCAGTCAATGGCTCAAGGCCTGATACACATCTACCAATTGTTGTTTTTCCGCATCCACTTTCTCCAACTAAACCAACCGTTTCTCCAGCACCTATATCAAAGCTAACACCGTCAACAGCATGCACCTGACCAACAACATTTTGAAACACGCCCTCTTTAATCGGGAAATGCTTTTTCACATTTCTGAGACTTAAAATAGTATTTTTAGAGTTGGACATTGTTAAATTTCCTTAAAGTATTATCTATCTTATTTTTTTGCATATGTTTATAAAATAAATTGTTAAGCCTCGTAGAGTAGACAAGCGACTTTGTGCGATTTATTTACTTCAGATATTGGCTTTAATTTTGGGTCAATTTCTTCACAGTTTGCCTTTCTTCGCATACATCTGCTTACAAATCGACAACCAGGTTCTGGTTCTATTAGCTCTGGAACTATTCCTTCTATTGCTTCCAGTTTTCCTCGCTCATGGCTCATTGAAGGTAAAGCATTAATCAGACCTTGTGTGTAGGGATGTTTTGGTTGATTAAAAATAGTCTCTGCATCCCCAGTTTCTACTATTTGCCCCGCATACATAACTGCAATTCTATCACATATTCTTCTCACCAACGATAAGTCGTGACTTATGTAGAGAACTGAGGTTTTATGTCTTTTTTGTAATTCTTTAATAAGGTCAAGTACCCTCGCTTGGACTGTAACATCTAATGCAGTAGTAGGTTCGTCTGCAATAAGCAAATCTGGATTGCAAGCAATTGCTTGAGCAATCATTACACGTTGCTTCATTCCGCCAGAGAGTTCATGAGGATACCGTTCCATAACCTTGGTAGGGTTAGGGATTTGAGTTTCCTCTAATGCTTCTGCAACCAATCGATTTATGCCGCTATCAATCTTCTTTTTATAGGTACTTAATGGAGGTATTTTGAATAATGTTGTTACTAGAAAACCTGCTTCCTGTTTAATATATTTTTTTACGAAATATTCGGTTACACCCGTTAATTTATTTTTAAGTCCAGCTTCTTCTAAAACATCATTTTCCCGATGTTCCTGAAAAACCTCAGCTACCTGTGTGCGAATGGTTAGACCAGGATTGAGTGCTTTACCTGGATCTTGGAAAATCATAGCGATACGCTCACCACGTAATTCTCTTATTTGATTCTCTGACAAATCTAATAAATCTATAACTTGAGAACCATTCTTGATATTTTTGCTTCTAAATTTAATATTACCACCTGCAAGCATACCTGGTGGTGATTGTACCAATTGCATAAATGTACGAGCAGTTACACTTTTTCCACAGCCTGTTTCGCCTACTAGTCCCATCATTTCGCCATCAACGATGTCAAAGCTTACACCGTCTACAGAGTGGACCATTCCTTGCTTTGATTCAAAATAGACTTTCAAATCAGTCACTGATGCAATTAAATCTTTATCCAAAGAATTTTGTATATCTAAATTATCCGGTGACATAATTACCTCTTTGTCTCAGTCCTCGGGTCTAAAACATCACGCAGACCATCTCCAACTAAATTAAATGCTAGCGCCCATAAAAATACCATTAAACCAGGAAATGTAGATGCCCACCATCTCCCAGCTGAAATTCCAGCCTGTCCCTCAGAAACTAGCACTCCCCATTCAGCAATACCCGCTTCTGACAAACCAATAAAAGATAATGTAGCACCTACAAGAACGATATTTCCCATATCTAAGGTGGCTTGCACCATGACTGGACTAAATGAGTTTGGCAAAATATCCTTTAGATATATCTGCAATTTGGAAGCACCCATTATTTTTGCTGCATCCACATATTCTCTTTGTTTAATTCTGATAACTTGAGCACGCATAATTCGAGCATATTTCACCCAAAAAACTATTACTAATGCCAATATAATGTTGGTAAAAGACGGACCAAGAATAGCAGCGATAGCTAATGCAAAGATTAGTTCTGGTATTGATAAAAAAACGTCAACAATTCGCATTAAAATTTCGTCTACTTTTCCTCCAACTATTCCAGCAACGCTTCCTATTATAACTCCCAGAACTACAGTAAGTGATACAACAAGTATTGATAATTTTAATGAGGTTCTAGCACCCCATACGACTCCGTAAAATACATCTCCACCTCTATTTGTAGTCCCAAGTATGTGCCCTGGTGTGAGCGGAGCAGAGCGCGCCGCTTTCCAATCTCTTGGCATTTGGTAAGGGTCGGGAGTATTCGGCTCGGTAATTACCGGTGCAAAAATAGCCATCGCCAACATTAAAATAACGATGATTAATCCTAATACAGTTGTTGGATTAGCAAGGACATTACTTAATATTTCTAAATTGCGTTTGAGACGAACATTGAAAGCAGAGTCATAAAAATTGACTTCATCAATCCCCGCATTTTGAGCGTTTTTTTTCATCTTAATCTCCGAGAACTACCCGGCGGTCTAGATACGCATATATTATATCTACGACTAAATTAACAAAAAGAAATAAGATACTGGTAAACATCACATAAGTCATTATCGTGGCTTGGTCACCTCTAAGAACGGCTGAAGCCATCCAGCGTCCGAGACCCGGCCACCTGAATATAATTTCTGCTACAACCGTTCCTTGCAATAGAAAACCAAAAGTCAATCCTATAACGGTAACTGTTGGAACGAGGGCGTTACGACGCGCATGTTTTTTTAACACCACCCTTTCTGCTAAACCCTTAGCTTTTGCAGCGTCAACATAATCTTCTTGCAATTCCTCGATCAGTGACGAACGCATCATTCTTGCAATAATTGCGGTCGCTCCGTAGCCTAAGGCTACCGCAGGCATAATTAAATGCCAAATCGCATCTCTAAACGCAGAAAAATTACCAGCTAACAGAGCATCAATGGTATAGAAACCAGTTGGATGCGGTATTGCCTCAAATAAATTCGGGTCACTTCTCCCAATCGGGAACCAACCCAGCCACACCCAGAATATAATCAACAATAAGATGGCAAACCAAAAAAGGGGCATACTGGCTCCACTTACAGATACCACTCTAATTATGTGGTCAGATATTTTGTTCCGTCTCGCGCCTGCAAAAGTCCCCATAGCTATTCCAAGAGATACAGCAACAATGCCTGCTGCAATCGCTAGTTCCATAGTTGCCGCAAATTTTTTAGGAAAGACATCAACAACTGGAGCGGAGGCAACTCCAGACCATCCAAGATCACCCTGCGAAACTCCCTTTATCCAGTAAAAATATTGAACTGGAACAGGCTTATCCAAATGAAAGCGCTCTTTCATTTCTTGCACCTCTGCCGGACTCATTTCGTGGGATAGGTATATACCAATTGGTGAGCCCCCAATGCGTGTAAGCGCAAAAACAATAATTGAAGTTCCAATGATTAGGATTGGTAAAATCATCAATCTACGGATAATGTAGTCTCTTATTTGCATAATTCATTCCGTTAAGTAGGAAAAAAATATTGTCTTATTCTAATGACTAGAAATAAACAAGCCAACCGTATGTTAACACTGTGTAAATATACGGTTGACTGTAACTAGATTAAATTTACTTACCTAAGTAAGAAAACCTCAAACTTGGCCGAGGCCACAGCGGATTATGCACAAATCCTGTAACCCACTCCCGGTAAGCCATTGTCACACCCTCTTGAGCTGTGATCAGCCACATAGGATCATCAAATAGCATTTTTTGAAGTTCAGAATACATTGCCGCTCTTTTTTTGACATCAAGCTCTGTTGATGCACCATCTATGAGCTCAGCAATTTTTTCTGGGTTTCGATATCCATTTGCAAATCCGTGTACTTCCCCCCATTCCCCATCTGGGTGCTGATAAGCACTCATGTAAGGATGAGGGTCAGCAAATGGATCCGCATTTTTGACCCACATAGCATATTCCACTGGATTTTGTGCATGCGCTTCGTCAAAAACAGCCTCTGCCACAGCTAAAACATTAATTCGGAAGTTCGGATTAAGGTCTTCTATAGAATCCTTCAGTACTAAAGCTGCATCAGCAAAGAGGTTTGCTTCCTCTGTAATTACGGAAACTGAAAATCCATTATCCCAATAACCAGCTGCTCGGAATAGTTCCTCAGCTTTGGCCTTATCTTGAGCTCCATATCGAGGTGCATCTGGATCATGTCCAAATATACCTATTGGTAGATAATGAGGATTAAACTCTCCAAAACCAGCTAATGGGCCATAAAGGAACGCTTCATAATCGAATGCATAGTTAAATGCTTGACGAATACGTGGGTCATGGAAAAAGTCTGTTGGAATAGTGTCTTCCTTTGGAAGCGCACCCTCAGGAATATTCAGATTAAAACCGACATGAATAGGCTCAAGCAATAATCCACCTGTATGAAGTGTAACACCGTCAGCTCCCTCTATGTCAGCAACGAAGGATGGGTCTGTTTCTATAGTGTCGTAATTCCCTGCTCGCAGTCCTAACACCCTTACGTCGGGTTCTGCACCAATTTCAATACGTGCAGCCAGTTTTGCTTTGTTACCCCAGTAATTTTCATTTATATCTAAAAGGATATTTTCACCACGGTTCCATGCTTTCAATTTATATGGTCCTGAGCCAACTGCATTTTGGGCCATGTATTCATTTGGCTCGCCTTCGACTACACCACCGTTAGCCATCACTGCATCCTTACTTACAATGGATGCCGCCATTGAGACAACTGTACTATTTAAGAAACTCGCACTTGGTTCTAGTAAAGTTACTTGGAAAGTGTAATCATCAACCGCTTGTGTTTCAGCAACAATATCTGATATTACCCCAGCCTGACCCTCAGGAAGATCCATTTCAACAATTCTGTCCCAAGAAAATTTTACGTCTTCAGCTGTTACGTCCGTGCCATCGTGAAAAACCGCACCTTTTCTTATTTCAAAGGTATATGTCATGCCATCATCGCTTATCATACCATTTTCTACTGAAGGCACTGTCGTTGCCAAACCAGGAATAAGTTCAGGTCCAGATGGCCCAAATTCCAATAATCTGTCATATACTTGGAGAATAACTGTTTCTCCACCCTCACCAGCCTCAACTTGGGCCGGGTCAAGAGTTGTTGCTTCATCATCAGCAGCATGCACCAATACGCCAGGATTTTTAATTGTTTGAGCATTGACTCCTACAGTTAAAAATAATCCGAGCAAAATGGAATAGGCTACAACTAAAATGTTTCTCATTGTTCTCCCCTTTTGCACTATTTTTTTATTTTGCTATATACTGTAACGATCAATTGCCTGCCTGCAAGAAAAATAAGATAATATTAGAAAAATAATTCGTTACATTATTACAATAAGTTAGGTGTTTTTTTGAATAATTATGTTTATCAAATTTCTCTTTCTAACATTCTTTAGGTTTTTTCTGCTTTGAAAAAGTTGTCGAACAACTTCTTTTTTATCATAGGTTTCCTAGCTATTTTATTATTTGCAGGAACCATACCAGCAACAAAACTGGTTTTGGAAATTTACTCACCACTTCATGTTACTGCTCTCAGGGCTTCCTGCGCGACACTATTTGCCATTATTTTTTTATTTATCTAAAGCTGAAAAACTTGCAGAAAAGGGATTATATGAGCCTTAAAAATTCTGCCAGATTCAAAGTAAATGAGATTTATGAACTATTAGTCATTGGACTTCTCATAGTCTTTGGGTTTCCTGGAGCAGTAGCTTTTGCTTTAGCGGAAGTCTCAAGCGCATATACCGCTGTAATACTCTCTATGCTTCCATTATGTCTATCTGCAGCTGCAGTAATCATGGCCAAAGAAAAACCACCTCTTTTATTTTGGTTTTATTCTTTTGCTGCTGCAGCCTTGGTTGGGATATTCATGGTCAATGAATATACGATGGGAGTAAGTTTACATGAATTAGATATTCAAAGGTTTGTTTTGGGAAATTTTTGGCTGTTTGTTGCATGTATTTGTGCAGCAGTTGGATATACAAAAAGCGCTTCTTTAAATAAGAAAATATCAGGATTTTCTATAATTTCTTGGAGCTTGTGTCTCACCTCCCCCATTTCCTTTTTACTTTCTTTTCTATTATGGCCAAAAAATTTTTCAATTCAGAATGCTATCGAACATAGTGGTTCACTATTAGGTATCATGTATTTAGGTCTTTTATCGATGTTTATTGGAAATTGTTTATGGAGCATTGCACTCTACAGGGGTGGTATAGCGAAGGTAGGACAAATACAGTTTCTACAGCCATTTATCGCAATATTCATATCCTACTGGCTACTCAGTGAGCTCATAAAAAAGGAAATTATTTTTTTTGCATGCGCAGTGACCGTAGTTGTAATACTCGGGCAACGTCAAAGATTTCTGGATTAGTTGACTTAAAGGTAAAAGTTCATCTAACTTCCAACTTAAAAACAAAAATATTTGAAAGAAAAATTGTGGCAAAAAATCACTATTACGTAACTCATCTTGAATGTTCTCTGACTGGAGAGCACTATCCTGCTGGCCAAATTCACGGATTATCTAAAGTTCAACGCCCTTTACTTGTTCGATATGACTTAGAAAAAATGAAAAGCGAATTATCTCGTTCCGAAATCGAAAATTCCAATAGTCCAGGGTTTTGGCGATATGCCCCGATGCTTCCTGTAGCGGAGCCTAAAAATAGAATATCGCTTGGAGAAATTGTAACTCCACTTATTCCTTTGAAGCAATCAGCCCTAATTTTAGGAGGTCAAAAGGGAAAAATTTTAATTAAAGATGAGGGTCGTCTGCCAACAGGCTCCTTTAAAGCTCGAGGTTTAAGCCTAGCGGTTTCTATGGCCAAATCGTTCGGCATTAACCATTTGGCTATTCCAACTAACGGTAATGCAGGTGCCGCAATGGCTGCGTATGCTAGTCAGGCCGGAATAAAATCGACTGTTTTCTGCCCCGAAGATACCCCTGATATTAATGTAAGAGAAATTAGACTACAAGGTGCTAAAACTTATAAAGTAAACGGCCTAATTAATGATTGTGGTAAAATAGTGGGTGAAGGGAAGGAAGCAACTGGTTGGTTTGATGTCTCAACCTTAAAAGAGCCTTATCGAATAGAGGGCAAGAAAACAATGGGACTTGAGCTAGCAGAGCAATTAGGTTGGAATTTACCTGACGTGATTTTCTATCCAACTGGCGGAGGAACTGGGCTTATTGGAATGTGGAAGGCATTTCAGGAATTAAAAAGCCTTGGTTGGATTAAAGGAAAACTTCCAAAAATGATAGCGGTCCAATCATCCGGATGCGCTCCTATAGTAAAAGCCTGGCAGGAAGGTCTTGAACATGCCCCAATTTGGGAAAATGCCCAAACAATAGCAGCCGGAATTAGGGTTCCAGTCGCAGTTGGGGATTTTCTTATTATTCGAGCTATAAAAGAATCAGATGGCTTCGGAATAATAGTAGATGATAATGAAATTATGAATATGAGAGATAAAATTGCTAAGAAAGATGGTTTATTACTGTGCCCAGAGGGAGCTGCCACTGCGGTGGCATATAAACAGGCTTTACAAAGAGGAATGATTTCAGATAGCCAAAGAGCAATTCTATATAATTGTGCCTCAGGCTTGAAGTATCCTATGCCAGCATTATTTTCCACAATAAATAAAAATGAGCAAGTCGACTATTCGATATTTTAAAAAATTAAAAGATAAGCTACGTTCATTTCATGTAAAAAACGACATAAATTTTCCTGATAAATCTCTCATTAAAAAGAGCATAGTTTAGAATGATTTTAAGTTAAATAGTTGAATATTATCGATAATTTGGAAGAAAAATTCAAAAATTGGAATTTTCTGCTTGACGATTTTCATTCAACACTAAACACTTTTATTTCAGTTATAGTTCATATTCATAATCTCGGGGGGGATTTAATATGCCGATTTCGAATGAAAATATAATAGTAGCTGATGACCTAACAATTTCTTATGATTTGCATAGGGAGCGGAAAAAACTCATTGCCCTTCAAGATATAAACTTAGAAATAAAAAAAGGGGAGTTTGTAGTTTTAGTAGGCCCTTCTGGTTGTGGAAAAACCAGCTTTATCAATGCTGTTTCAGGGTTAATTCCAAAGTCAGGAGGCAGCGTAAAAGTACGAGGAGAAGAAGTGACCGCACCGGGGCCTGACCGTGCAATGGTCTTTCAAGATTACGCATTGCTTCCCTGGAGAACTGTAGAGTCTAACATACGTTTGCCCTATGAGCTTCAAAATCTTGGAATAAGTGAAGAAGAAAAAAAACAAAGAGTTAAAAACTGTCTTGAACTAGTGGATCTTGCAGGGTTTGAAAAGTCTTTTCCATATGAGCTATCTGGTGGGATGAAACAGCGTGTTGGAATTGCTAGAGCTCTTGCTACTAATCCCGATATTTTACTTGCTGATGAACCATTTGCGGCAATTGATGCTATGACAAGAGAGGCTATGCAAGCTGAGATGGAACGAATTGTGATGGAAACAGGTCAAACTTGTGTTTTTATCACTCATTCGATAGACGAGGCTATATTATTAGGTGACCGAGTAGTGGTTATTTCCTATAGACCAGGAAAAATAAAAGAAATTGTAAATATCGACTTTCCTCGGCCAAGGATGAATAATTCTGAGGTAAAAATATCAAAAACCTATGCTGAGTTGCGCGATCATATATGGAACTTAGTCAAAGACGAAGCAATGCAGACTACAAGAGGTGAATAAAGATGGCTAAGGCAACTGAACAAATACAGTATGAAACTGATGACCCAAATCGAATACAAGATGTAGGTTGGACTTTTAAAGAGGTTTGGAGAAGAACTAGAGGTTTTGTTGTAACTTCTGTCAATTTAATCATCTTTTTCATTCTTTGGGAGATTGTCACAACATATGGTAACATCAATTCTTTGTTTCTTCCAAAAGCCTCTGCAATGTTTCAAGAGTTATGGGTTGGAATGACAACAAGAGCTCCCGAAGGGGCAGTATTTTCTGGCAGTATATTAGACCATTTTCTTCATAGTTTTACGAATTTGATGACCGGGCTTGCGATAGCTATGGCGATAGGCATACCTGGTGGGTTACTGATGGGTGGAAATAAGTATGTAGAATCCATTTTAAGCCCATATGTATGGGCACTAGCCTCGCTTCCTAGAATTGCTCTAGTTCCTCTTTTTATTTTATTTCTTGGATTCACAACAACGATGCAGGTAACTATTATTGTTATTTCTGCAGTTTTTCCAATCGTAATAAATGCATGGGCAGGAGTTAAAACAACGGAAAAATCCCTTCTAGCAGCCGCAAAAGTCTTCGGAGCAAATAGAGTACAACTTTACTATAAAGTGGTGCTGCCATACACATTACCATTCATTATTTCTGGAATACAACAAGGCATAGGCCGCGGACTAATCGGTGTTGTGATCGCCGAATTATTTGGTGGTTCAAATGGTCTGGGATACCTCATCCAACGTTCCGCAGATACTTTTAACACTGCAATGACTTTCGCAGTCCTACTTTTACTAATCGTGATGTCACTATCACTTATAAATTTCACACGATGGCTTGAGGCTAAAGTAGCCCCATGGCGAAATGTGAATCATCTGTGATGCCTACACAGATACCGAAAACAAAAACAAAATGGGAGGAAAAAATGGCGAGATTAAAACAAAAGACTAAGATACTACTGCCCAGAAGAGAGGTTTTGCTCAAGGGTGGTTTAGGAGCACTTGGCATAGCAATTGGAGCAACTGCAGTGCCTTTTAAAGGCGCCTGGGCGGTTGATTCTTCAGCTATAAAGTCCAGCGTCAGTACTATTAGAATGGCAGATTGGAATCCTAATTATGCCGCTCAGTGGTCATGGCGTCTTGCCCAATTTAAGGGATTTTATGAGAGTGCTGGTATAGAGGATATTGAGTTTTATTTGACCGATGAGTACTTTCCTGGCCTTATCGGCGGAAGCCTTGATGTAGCTCACTCTGACGTTGACGTTCTTTTTGGCTCTCATGCAGCAAGCGGAAAGCCTTTAAAGCTTCTTAGCGTATATCGTGATAAAGAATGGTGGATTATGGGTGTTGGTAAGGGTATTGAAACTTTTGATGACCTCAAAGGAGGAAAAATCTCTGGTGGTGGCCTCGGAGGCAGAAATACTTGGATACAACGTCAAATTCTTATTCAGAACGGAATAGACCCAGATAAAGATGTAGAAATGGTGCCAATGAAAGGCGGTTCTGATGGAAGAATGAAAGCAATTATTGCTGGTGTCCTTACCGGAGGATCTGTATTTCCTCGCCATGAAAAAGGTCTAAAGGATAATGGTGGAAAATTTATTTCAGCAACTCAATATGAAGTGCCGCAAGAGGGTTTTATTACTAACATGGAGTGGGGCGATAAAAACGAAGATGCACTTTATGCTTGGCAGTATGCCGAATTAAAAGCAAGACAGTGGTTATTTGACCCTGCAAATAAGGATGCTGCTTATTCTGAAATGAGAGCAAAAGGGTTTGATATCCCACCGGAGTTTGAAGCTCAGTATGAGGTTGAATTAGACCAAATCTGCAAAGATGGCGGATTTACTGCGGAGTCAATGGATAGCTTCGCACAAGGTGTACGTGACCTCGGTCAAGTACCATCCGATTTTGACTGGCGCGATGCAGTTGATTTGCGTTTCTTGCATGCAGCACAGGAGTCTCTTGGCCTAGCAAAGAGACCCGCGTAAAGCTAAATTGGTTACAAATAAGAAGGCCGGCAAATGCTGGCCTTCTTTATTTATAGATAGGAAAAATTTTAAATGGGTATGTTGGTAGATGGCGTTTGGGGCGCAGATTTTGAAGGCAAACAGGCGCCCGATGGAAGTTTCATTCGCCCTGAATCTCCATATCGGAATTTTATTACTGCTCCAGGTAAAGGTGACTTTCCTGCCGAAGCTGGAAGATATGAATTAATTGTTGCTTATGCATGTCCATGGGCACATCGCGCCTTACTATATCGTACGCTTTTAAATCTCGAAGATGTAATCGGTGTCTCAATTGTACATCCTATTAGCTATCCGGATGGTTGGCATTTTATGGAGTATTCTGACGTTTCTAATAATACCGGTCTAAAAATTGATTACTTGCATCAGTTGTATACCCACGTAGATAATAAATTTACAGGCAAAGTAACAGTTCCAACACTTTGGGATAAAAAAAACAAAACTATTGTAAATAACGAATCGTCTGAAATAATCAGAATGCTGGATGGACCCTTCTGTGCCCTTACTGGCCAAGATGAGAACCGGATGACAAAATTTTGTGATAATGAAAAACTTCAGTCCATGAATGATTTAATATATCGCGGGTTGAATAATGGAGTTTACCGTGTGGGTTTTGCAAAATCACAAGAAGCTTATATTAAAGCAGTTGATTTATTATTTAAAACACTCGACGAATTAGAGAAAATTTTAAATGAAAATCTTTTTCTTCTTGGTGATGAAGCATGTGAAGTAGATTGGCGACTACTTCCAACATTGGTTCGTTTTGATCCAATTTATTATTATCATTTTAAATGCAATAAGAAAAAACTGCGTGATTATCCAAACGTTCATAGCTACATGCATCGACTACTTAATACTCCAAAAGTTCTTTCTACAATCAAGCTTGACCATGTAATTGATCATTACTACCTTTCACATCTTAAAATAAATCCATATGCTATTATACCGGTAGGAGTGTCTTATAATATTGCAGATTTGTGATTAAAATAACAAAGGGGTTTGCTGTATGCTTACACTTTATCATTATGACCGCTCCACTGCCGCACAGAGGGTGCGTCTAGGCCTTGAAGAAAAAGGCTTGGAATGGAAAAGTGTGATTGTGGACACAGCGCTTGGTGATGCCAGCCAAAGGCCTGATGATTTCCATAAGTATAATCCAAAAGGTCTTATACCACTCTTAAAAGATGGGGCGTTTACGCTTCCGGAATCAACTCTCATTTTAGAATATCTAGAAGATGCCTATCCAAATCACATCAATCTTCGCTCAAAAGACCCGAAAGAAGTAGCCAAAATGCGATTGTGGATGCGCAAAATAGAAGATGGAATTCATGTTGCCAGCAGAACCATAGGTGTTTGTGTAGTAAATCGTCATATCTACAAAAAAACAGACAAAGAACAGTTGGCAGATTATTATGCAAAAATGCGTGATGGCGTTAGAAAGAATAACGACAAGATTAACATTGAGATGGGTTTAGAAAGCCCTCTTCTACCTCCGTCTGTCCAAGCGTTTAAAGAGCTTTTCTCTGAAATGAATCAACATCTTCAAACAAATAAGTGGTTGGCAGGGAATAGTTATTCGCTGGCAGATATATCACTTGTTGTTTATCTAACGCGCTTAAGTTCGTTCCAGATGGCCCCGTTATGGTCAAAAATGACTGCATTAAATAACTGGTTTGAAAATATTATTTCGCGTCCAGCTTATAAGTCAGCTGTGATAGATTGGGGTGATATCACAGAAGAGAAACGACGAGACGAAGGAAAAGCGGCTTTTGAGCGCGTTGAAAAAATTTGGAACCAAGATAATTAATTTAAAAACTTATGGGTAAAAAATTCTAAATTTGTCTGTTATTAAGGGGTTTGTTATCAAAAAATAAAGACAGGTTACTCCAGGATTGACGAAATAATTCTGTCCAAGATTGTTTTGTAATGCCAGCAATGTGAGGTGAATATAATACTCGGTCCATCGCATCCTTTGAGATATTTAACAAGGGATTGTCAGATGATGCCGGTTCTTGACTATATACATCTACAACGGCACCTTTGATTTGTTCTGACTCAATTGCGGATGCAAGGTCAAATTCGTTCACAACTCCCCCTCTTGCAGCATTTATTAGAATTGCATTTTTTTTCATTAATTTAAGCTCGGTTTTTGAAATAAGGCCTTTTGTTTCCGTTGTTAATGGAACATGAAGAGATACAATATCACTTTGTGATAATAATGATGACAGATCACAAATTGTTGCTCCAACTTTTTCTGTTTCTTTTTGGTCCGGCGGAAAAAGATCAAAACATAAAATCTCACAGCCAATCATTTTGAATAACCTAGCAGTTTCTCTACCTATACTACCAAATCCGATAATTCCGACGTTTTGTCCTGCAAGAGACACCATTTTTTTTTCTAACATCTTTGAGCGGATGGAAGCATATTTTCCTTCCTTAAGTGCACTATTTCCGAGATGTAACTGCCTTGATAGAGTAATTGCAGAAGCAATACAATATTCAGCAACTGCAAACGCGCTCACACCCTGAACGTTACACACTGCAATCTTGTTGAAACGACAATACTCTGGGTCAAGTCTATCTATCCCCGCCCCAGTAACCTGAACCATCTCAATGTTTGAGTTTTTGAATATCTCGTTAGATATTTTTGGACCAACTGCTGGAATAATTAATGCTCGCGTCTTCTCTAGATAACGAGCTAAAGAAAAATCGTCTGGCTTTAAATACTCTACCGAAAATCTGGCCGGTGCGACAGCATCAAACTCTATAAAATCTGCCTCCGGTCTAAGACAAATTATGTGCTCTTTTAAGTCAATTGAAGACATTACTAGTTCCGGCTCTAATTTCCTACTCACCATTAATGGTTACTCTACCAGTGGGGAAAAAACATAACAATTTCAATATAGACCTACCAGTATTCCGTGTTACATGATGCTCATTCGGTGGCATAATCAGGGTATCACCTACCGACATCGAATATTCACCTGTATCTGCATAGGTACACCCCTCTCCTTCAAGAACATAAATACATTCCTCAACATCGGGATGGTAGTGTCTATTTCTTTTAAAGGTTTGTTGATGTTCTGGCTCAATTTCAACTAGCCGAACGCATATATTATCTGCTCCTGCACCAGCACTTGCAATTTGATGAGA
This sequence comes from uncultured SAR116 cluster alpha proteobacterium, assembly GCA_902622515.1. GTDB lineage: Bacteria > Pseudomonadota > Alphaproteobacteria > Puniceispirillales > Puniceispirillaceae > UBA5951. The sequence goes on along the minus strand of CACNQE010000013.1, from coordinate 14,148 downwards.
TACTCGACCTGGCAATAATAGGCGCTCAGCATTTCCAGCTTTTATTTTTTGCGCCATGCGCTATTCCTTTTTTACCATTTTATCTAAAGTGGCGATGCCTCCATTTACTTCATCAAGAAGCGTGAAAATTTCACTAGCCTCCTGTGAAATAGCACTTCCAAGATCTTCAAGCATCTGCTTTCCTTTTTCTATAGTAGCTCGACTAGGATCACCATACCAACCAGTTGGAGCGATTGTACGAATGTCTGTTAATACTGGCTGATACGAACGTGTTCTTCTTAACTTATCCATCCTAGACCCATGTTTATGGTCTGAAGAACCCTCTATTCTATCAAGGTGAACGAGCTCTGGATAGGCCGCCAAAATAGCAAGCGTTTCGATTTCCCCACCATGAGTTAAACCACCTGAAGTTGGACCGTATAGTTCGGATGCTACATAACAGGCCTGAACAGTCAGTACACTCAAGCCACATTCCCTGTGCAAACGCTCGGCAGCAATGGCAAGAGATGATGAATTGCCCTCATGCCAATTTACAATCATAAGACGTTTTGCCCCATGCTGGGCAAGCGACTGACATGTTTCGTATACCACGCGAATATAAGTTTCATGAGATAACGTTATTGTAGCTTCGTAAGGCATATGAAATGGAGTAACTCCTAATGGTCCGCCTGGCACAACTAAACCATCCATTTTTTCTGCTATTCGTTCTGCGATAATATAGGCAGCAAAAGTATCGGTTCCAGCGGGCAAATGTGGTCCATGCTGTTCAACACTTCCTGCCGGTAAAATTATCAAAGGATTATTTTCAAGTTGTCTTGCCACTTCTGGCTGAGTAAGTAACTCTAATTTTCTGCTATGTAATGACACTTCATAGTTCCTTGTAATCTACAACTAATATCCCACTATCAATCAAAATTTCTCAAAAAGATAGTAACGTTTAATTTAAAAAATTCTATGCTATCTACTTTTGTAACTAAGAGAATATAAGAATTAAATTTCAGCCGATGCCGCTGACATAACTTCATCTACTGAAACCATTACTGCATTGTTTTCTACCGATTTAAGTGCTGCGTAAACCATAGCGACAGCCACATTCCCATCGTGAGCTGTGAGCTTTGTAGCGGAACCCGAACGACACGCGTCTGCAAAAATTTCCAATTCGTCTTGAAACATGTTTCCTGAAAAAATCTTTAAATCCTCCCGTAAACCATAGCCATCTTTTCCACGCTGGATATAAAGAGAAGAACTTTTATGCAGATTCTCTGGTTCATCCCAAGAGGCAAAATCTAGCTCAAAATGCATTAATCCCGCCTGTGCAAATACTCGGGTAGAGAATATTCCTGGAGATGTCCAACAACTTCCTACATAACCAACAACTCCATTCTTGAAACGAACGGTTGACATAGATTGGTCGTCAACTTCTGCTCCCACCGGTGATAACTTTGACGCTATAGAAGAGACCCCTTCTACATCTCCTCCGAGGTAGTGCAATATATCAAACATATGAATAGCTAACTGAGATAGTGGTCCACCTGGAGCCCTATCACGATACCATCGCCATGTATCAGGTGTTAGTTCGAGCGCTCTTTCATTAGAAAAATTAGCTTCTATAAAAGCTAGTTTACCAAGAGAGCCATCATCAAGATGTTCTTTCATCATTTGTATGCCTTTAAGCAGTCTTGCACTATGGCCAACAGTCATTATTATGTTGTGTTTTTTTTGAAGCATTTCCATTTTAAGACCGTCAGCTAAAATATTAGAAATTGGTTTTTCCGTGTAAACATGCTTGCCAGCCTCTGCAATCTGTTTGGCAATTGAAAAATGCTGTTCATTTGGAACAGTAATTATCACACCTTCAATATCTGGAATTGCCAGAATTTCTTGAAGGCCTCCATATGTATTAATTCCAAATTGTTGTGTGAAAGCATCTCGTTTTTCTTCAGAACGTGAGTGCCCTGCAATAATCTGCAATTTATCTGACTTCTGTGCTGCGTTGGTAAGTACTTTGGCCCACCTGCCTAGTCCTACAATTCCTAATTTTACAGGCGATTGAATATTCATCTAACACTCCAAATTTTTTTCTTTTAAATGTCTTCAAACAATAATATCGTATGACGAGATTAAAGTCTAATTGGATAATCATTTTGTCAAGAAAGAATGAAAATAAAACATCGTTTATCGCTAGAGATGCAGCACCATTAAGAGCACAGGCACATCTGTACCTTAGAGATAAAATTATTCGTGGAGATTATAAACCAGGCGCTCGCATTAAAGAAAGAGAGCTAATTGAAACTTTAGGTGTTTCTCGGACTGTGATACGTGAAGTAATAAGACAACTTGAGACAGAAAAGCTTATCACAGTTGAACCTCAAGTTGGACCAAGAGTTCGTATAATGTCTGCCTCAGAGGCTTATGAGATTTATTTGATACGTGCGACTCTTGAAAAATTGGCTGTTAGTCTTTTTATTGAAAATCAATCCGAAAAAACACTCAAAAAATTAAAAGATAGTTTTAGGCAACTTGAAACCTCATTAAAAAAAGGTTCACCAGACTTAATCATAAAGCAGAAAAATAAATTCTTTGGAATTATTTATTTATATGCAGGTAATCAAGTTTTATCTGGTCTGATTGACACTCTTACCTGTCAGTCTTGGCGCTGGCGTACTCTTGGGCTCACGCATCCAAATCGGGATCCAAAGCGACAACAACGAAGTCTTAAAAATTTGTCAAATCTTTATCAAGCTATCTTACAAAAGGATATTTCTAAAGCTACACTAATAATTGATATTGAAGTCAAAGATGCTCAAGATGAAATTCTTCGACTTATAAAAATTGACACAGGAGTTGAATAATGGCCTCTTTCGTTAGTATTCCAGATGAGGACCCGACAAGAATTGATCACGCTGGTTTCTATCGACGCTGGCTATCTATGATAGAGGATATGAAATACCTTCAATCTTATGTCGATCGAGTTTCCGGCACTAATGAGGAAGAATGGGTACCCCTATGGAGAGAAGCTGGAGAAAACTATGAAAGCAAAGGTGATAAACTTGAAACAAAAGGAAAGTTTCAAGAAGCAAGAAAATGCTTCCTGCAAGCGCGCACATATTACTCTATTGGAAGGTTTCCCGGTTCCATTTCAGATATGAAAAAATCTATCAGCGAGGATTGTAACAGAGCATATAAAAAATCGTGTACTCATTTAAAGCCAAAAGTTCAAGAAATCATAATCGAGCATAAAGGACATGAGATAAAATGTCATTTGCGCGTTCCCAGTCAAAAAAAACAACATGCTGCAGTCCTTATAATGTGTGGAGCTGATATGTTCAAAGAGGACAGAGGATGGGCCGGAGATTTTTGTATTGAAAATGACATGGTCGCTTTGGTAATGGACGCACCTGGTACTGGAGATAATCTGATGCCATGGAAACCTGAATCCGTCTCAGCATGGATTGCTGCAATAGATTATTTAGCATCACTGCCAAGCGTTGATCCTGAGAGAATTGGTGCATTTGGCATAAGCAGAGGCGGCTATTCCGTTATGCAACTTGCTGGACATTACCCTAAAATGGTGAAAGCTGTTGTGGCATCTGCGGGGCATCATTTTGGGTATCAAATGACAGAACAAGAGCTTTTAGATTATGTGGAAGCTAGGTCTAGTCGTTCTCAGTACAAATTTGGACCCAAAAATGGTTCCTTAACCTTTCCTGAGTGGAGTGTTGAAAAGGAAAATGAATTATACACGCAATGGGCGCTTCCAGAACAAGGAGTCCTGGATAACATTACTATGCCTATCTTAATGATAAATGGAAAAAAAGATCACTTGGCTCCGATAGGCAATATTTATTTTATGCTAGAAAACGGCCCTGCACTCGGAAGAGAGGCTAGAATCTATCCAGATGCTGGCCATTGTGCATTTAAATATTTCTCTGATTGGGCCCCTGCATCATTTCGTTGGTTAAAAGAAAAACTTAACAGGCAAACACCTAAAAATAATTAAAAAAATTTATTTAATGAACCATAACAACAAATTCGCCAAGTCGTTCTATATAAGCTTTCATATTATCACCTGGCCTGACAGCGCCAACACCTGCAGGAGTGCCAGTTAGAATGATATCACCAGCTGCTAACTCAAAATACTCTGATAATATTGATATCATTTCTGGGACCGACCAAATCATGTCCGAAAGGTCTGCATTCTGGCGAATTTCACCATTTACGTGAAGCGAAATTTTACCTTTCTCTATAACCCCAGTTTTTTCAATTGGGTGTAATTCACTACATGGAGCGGATTGCTCGAATGCTTTACCCACCTCCCATGGTCTACCCATTTTTTTGGCTTGATGTTGTAAATCTCGTCTAGTCATGTCAAAACCAATTCCATATCCAAAAATATGCTGGTTTGCAGAAGAAACAGATATAGAACTCCCACCAGATTTTAATGCTACAATCATCTCGACTTCATGATGAACATCAGAGGACATAGTAGGGTATTTAAAAAACCCATCTAATACTATGTTATCCGGATTTTTCTGAAAAAAGAAGGGGGGATCTCTATCTGGGTCATGACCCATTTCACGCGCATGTTCTGCATAATTTCTTCCTATACAATATACCCTTCTAACTGGAAAATTAGATTCACTCCCTGCCACTGGCAAATAAGTGCTGAGTGGTTTTTTTATTACTAAATTAGTCATTCTATTACCTCACTTTAGGTCTATTTTTTATTTTTACTTAAATGGGGATATTTTTGAGTTAAAAGCGAACCATGATAAAACGTCTTAGTAAAAGCATCCAATGACTTAATCAGTTCGATCCAATTCGAAATGCCTGGAAAATCGTCCCAGAAGTGAGACAGGTTGATATCCTCAAGTCTTATAATTACTGGCATGATAGCAATATCTGCATAACTAAGATCATTTCCCTGAAACCATGGACCACCTGAGTGTTCAATCCACTCATTCATTCTTTGAACCCCTCGCTTCAAACGTGACAAAGCTTCATTCATATCTGTTTCTGAAAATCCTGTTTGTCCCATCTTTAATAAAAATTCTCTTCTTAGAGGCTTTGAGTCCGCTAATGCTTGAAATTCTTCTTCGCTCATACTCTGAAAGTGAGGTAAAAAAGCAAGATTATAAGATGGAACTCTTATAGCAGGCGTTGGCACCTCATCAATAAAGCGCATCATAGTTCGCATCTCCGCTGCCTTAACAGGATCTGCGGAACGCATAGGAAAAATTTTTGGACAAATATCCTCTAAATACTCAAGTATCACAGCGCTATCTAGTATTATTTTACCGTTATGATCTAAAGCTGGAACAACGCCATTAGGATTGATATTGAGATATTCTGGCTTCAGTTGGTCACCACTAAATAAATCAAGCAAAACTTCACTAAATCCTAATTTTTTAGTATGCAAGGCAAAACGAACACGCTGACTGCAAGTAGACTGAGGTGCATTATATAATTTAAAATCTGTTTTAACATTGTTATTCATAAGCCATCATCTCTTTATTAAGTAAATCAAGTGTACTTTTTTTTTCAGGCACTAAAAAAGTTATTTTACAAATACTAATTCAATCTTATATTACAATTTGAAATTAATTTTAATTAATCAATTTTTTAAAACAAACAATTAGAAATCTAAAAAACAGACTGTTTATTTTAGGTAAATTAATATATTTTTTCCGTTTCTTGTTTACCTCAAAAAACCATTTGATTGATAGTTAAGGAAAATGAAATGAGTCCAATTATAGCAATTGAAGAACATTATATTACTCACGAAATCAAAAGCTTAATAGACAATTATTCTTCTATGCCAGCGCAAACACATTCTAGATTAAATGACCATTTTGATCTCAGAATTAAAGAAATGGATGAGGCGGGTATTGATATACAAGTGTTATCTCACAATCACCCTGGTGCTCAAATCTTTTCACCAGAAACAGCCGCTGATTTCGCAATGAAACTAAATGATGAATTGGCAACAATCGTATCAAAGCATCCCAAAAGATTTGCAGCCTTTGCTAGCCTGCCAATGCAAGCACCTGAAATCGCTGCTTCAGAACTGGAGAGGTGTGTAACGAAAAAGGGAATGTGCGGAGCCATGTTACATGGTATGCTAAAGGGCGAGTTTTTTGACTTACCTAAATATTGGCCTGTTTTTGCCAAAGCAGAAGAGCTCGATGTTCCAATTTATCTTCACCCAGGTGTTCCAGATAAAAGAGTAAGCGATGCCTATTATAAAGATTATACAGATGAATTTAAGGTATTCGGAACTGCTGGATGGGGATTTGGTATCGAGATGTCAACAGCTGCCGTCAGAATGGTTCTATCAGGTATTTTTGAAAAACATCAAAATCTTAAAATTATTTTGGGACACTTAGGCGAAGGATTACCTTTTTTAATAGATAGAACCCATGAGGGTATAACAACACGTCAGTCCCCAAATAAACGCCAAGTTTCATTTCGCAATACATTTTGCAAACATTTTTATATTACAACAAGTGGAAATTTTTCTGACTCAGCATTACTATGCTCATTAATGGAGATGGGTTCAGATAAGATTTTATTCGCTGTAGACTGGCCCTACAATAATAACAAAGATGCTACAAGCTGGATAAAAAGAACTAAATTGTCACCAGATGATTATCAAAAAATTACTCACTCAAACGCTCAAAAATTACTCAATCTGAATTTTTAAACGGTTCTAAAATTTGACCAGAACATGACCATTGTACAATAAAAAGCTAGGCACCTTATGAAATTTATAAAAAATGTTTGAGAGCCTATCATCTTATAACAGTTACCAATTACTAACCCTGGGTTTTGCGAGCTTCATTATGGGGATGTCACGAGGCGGAATAGGTGGAGGTTTTGGACTGGTAGGCGTCTTGTTGGCTGCTCAAATAATGCCGCCGATTACTGCAGCCGCCTTTTTACTTCCCATTTTAGTAGTAACAGACCCTTTTGCATATTGGTTATACCGGAAACATGTGCTTTGGAGAAGCATGAACATATTGTTAGCTGGTGGCCTAATTGGTATGTTAACAGGCGCCATTACCATTAAGTTAATCACACCTGAAGCTTTGAAAATTTTTATTGGACTATTAGCATTAATTTTAGTTGGTGATGGTTTAATGCGGCATTTTAGAAAAGTTACTGAACCAAGAATATTAGGACCGATTTGGGGTTTATTATCTGGATCTCTTGCAGGTTATTCTAGTTTCCTTATTCATTCCGGACTACCCCCTATTGCCGCCTATTTACTCCCACAAAATATTACAAGACAAGCTTTTCTGGGGACTGTGGCCGTATTTTTTAGCATCTGTAACTTTCTTAAAATTGTTCCCTATTGGTATTTAGGCATTTTTAATTTTGACTTAATAGGTCTTACAAGTCTTTTTATTCCCATTTCATTTGTAGGATTATTTGTAGGAAGAATAATTAATCACTTTCTCACAGACAGAATATTTTTCATTATTGTTTACATAACAATTTTTGCTCTAGGCGTTCGGTTAATCTGGACTGGTGTTTAGTATTTATTATAATGAATTATTTAAATCTTCGGTAATTAGGCTATGGAAAAAAATGACAGATGAAAAAATTAAAGCTGCAAAAGCGCATTGGTCAGGCAGAATGGTTAGCAATGGAATGCCCCTCGCAGATTTTCAAGATGTAACAACACAAACCCAGAAATGGGATGATTGGTGTATAGCTCTCTCAAACCGAGGAGACATTCATGCTGGTCTCGGAAGTGAATCAGAAGAAAGTGGGTTTTTACTAAGCGCGGGTGAACACTATGTGACTGCAGCAATCTGCTATCATTTTGGAAAATTCCTGTTTGTAAACAACCCTATACAGATGAAATCAACACATAAAAAGGCTGTTGATATTTATACAAAAGCGCTCTCTTATTTGAACCCACCAGGCGAACGCGTATCAATTCCCTATAATGGTGGTACACTATACGGAAATTTACGCGCTCCAAACGGTATTAAAAAACCTCCAGTTGTCATTTTGATTATGGGTTTGGATAGTGCAAAAGAAGAGATGTTTTACAATGAACAATTATTTTTGGACAGAGGTATGGCAACTCTTACTTTTGACGGACCAGGACAAGGGGAAGCTGAATATGACCTATCCATTTGCCCTGAATATGAAAAACCTGTTCAAGCAGTTATAGAATTTACAAAGACGCGAAAAGATTTAGATGCAAGTAGTATTGGCTTATGGGGGGTTTCAATGGGTGGTTACTATGCTCCTAGGGCAGCTGCCTTCTGCAAAAACCTAAAAGGGTGCATTGCTTTATCTGGTCCATTTGATCTTGCACTTTGCTATGACAGTCTGCCTGAATTAACAAGAACCTGTTTTAATTATCGCTCTGGTGGTGTTGATGAAAAATCAATTCGCGAGATAGCAAGCCGTATGACACTAAAGGATGTAGCAGAACAGATAGAATGCCCTCTATTTATTGTGTCTGGTTCTTTAGACCGAGTGATACCAAGTGAACATGCATTTATGCTAGAAAAAGCTGCCAAAAATGCGTCAGAAATAAAACATCTTGCTGTTGCAGATGGTGGCCATGTCGTGAATAATAGAGCCTATAAGTACCGTCAAGCTAGCGCTGATTGGATGGCAAAAAAAATGACTGAATAAGTCTCCAATCTTACAAATTTTTTTAAGATTAGTGTAAATGGGGGCCTCAAAAATGGATTTGTACCATGTTAACTAAGACTGAATTTTCCTTAAAACTAGATGAAGACCTTGAGGATTTGAGAGGGATTAAGGGAAGATGTTTTAGTGATGAGGAATACCAAAAAAGATGGCAAAAGGTTATAACTTATTTAGAAGATACCAAACTAGATAGTCTTATTATTTATGGTGCTGAGCGAGCGGGTTCAGCAATCCCATGGCTCACAGGCTGGCCAGTATCGGCAGAGGCCCTGCTTATAATATCTCTTGATTCGGAGGCTAAACTATTCGTTCAGTATTATAATCATACACCGCAAGCAAAATCCACAGCATACGGTGCTTCTGTTTCCTGGGGTGGGCCAAATACAGCACAAACAATGTTGAACCATCTTAACCAGATAAAAGCTCGAAAGGTTGGTTTAATTGGTAAAATGAGCTTTGAAATGATGACTTCGATAACAGAGGCAGGTTATCTTCTTACTCCCCTTGACAGTTGGTACGAAAAAACTCGACTAATCAAGACTAATGCAGAGATTAAATGTTTAAAAATTGGCGCCTATTTTTCTGATCTGGCAGTTAAATCAATTTATGAGAAGATAGAACCCAATATGACGGAGCATGACCTAGTTTCAATTGCAGAAGATAGTTGGTTACAATTAGGAGGTCAGGCACATATTCGTTATTTTATATCAACAAATATGGATAAACCAGATGGGATGGTTCCAAGACAAAATGCTACCAGCAGGGCAATAACAAAAGATGATTTAATTGTTATGGAAATTAGTGGTGCTTTTAGAGGCTATGCAGGACAAGTTCTCAGGTCGATGTCAATGCGCGCTAAACCAGCTAATTGGGTAACCGAATTTCATGAGGTTGCAAATAGTGCCCTAAATTCAATAGCTTCAGTTTTACGGAGTGGTTGCACAATGCAAGAGATACTAGATGCCGCCAGCATTATTGAGGAGAGTGGTCTTACTACATGTGATGACCTTATTCATGGATTTGGTGGTGGATATCTACCGCCAATATTGGGCTCAAAATCAAGACCTGCGGGTGATATCCCAGACATTAAACTGCAGGAGGGCATGGCTATTGTTGTACAGCCTAACATCACGGACTCAACTGGAATGAGAGGTGTGCAAACCGGAGCTTTATTTGTAATATCAAAAGAAGGGCCTTTATGTCTCCAAAAAACACCTGTTGGATTACTAACAGCTAAATCAGGTTTCATCTGATTAGAAAAAAGTAGGGATAATTATCCCCATTTTTTCTAGAAAACTTATGAAATATTAAACTTCAAGCCCAGTTTTTACATCTTTATTCTCAGAAACCAGCTTAATTCCTGCCTGGAGAGCAACCGTCTCGATTAGAGCGCTAAAATCTGCTGCTAGATATCCTTCTGGGTCATCTTTAAGACTTGCTGAGCCAAAATGTGATTGAAGTGCCTCTCTAGTCGCTGCGGTAACAGGCATACTCACCCCCAATTCGCGAGCTGCTTGCAATCCTAAATCTAGATCCTTGCGCAGGAGGGGCGGAGTAAATGTTGTTGTCCAATCTAAATTGACCAATGCTGGTGTTTTATACTGACTAAAAATAGACCCCATAACAGAATTATTTATAAATTCAAGAAAAGCGTGTCTAGGAACACCAGCAGCCTGAGCCAGTATGGTAATTTCTGCAAGGTTTTGAATATATACACCTAAAAGCACATTATGCGCTATTTTACAAAAGCGAGATAACTCTCCCTCACCAACATAAGAAACCCCACGCATAGCATAACATTCTATAATTTCTCTAACTGTATCAAAGGTATTTTTATCACCTGAAGCTACAGCGGATAACTTGCCTGCCTTGACGCATTTTCCGTTCCCAGAAACTGGGCATGCAAGATACTCTGCCCCTCTATCTATGGCTTTTTGTCTAAATTCAGCTGACTCAGGTGCGCTAATAGAAGAACACTCAACTAGAATTTTTGGAGTATCATCACCCGACATTACACCAACGTCACCAAAATATACTTGTCTCAAATCTTTTCCAGTTGAGACCATGGTGAAGAGTACATCTACATTTGCAAGGTCAGATGGTGCGTCGACTAATGAAGCGCCTGCGCTTACCAATGCGTCTGCCTTCGACTTAGTTCTATTCCAAATTTTGACTTGATAACCTGCCTTAATGATCTTCTCAACCATTGGCGCACCCATACGGCCAAGCCCAATCCAACCAATCACCATATCTTTACTCATCGTATATTTCCTTTCAGTAATAATTTAAGCTTTATTAACTTAAAATAAAAAAATCCAAAAAGCTTTGTAATAGTTTATTTGCAGAAACCTATCCCACTGGATTATCGACAACTGTCATTTACCTATACCCTGACCCACTGGCAAGATATATCAACTCCAGCATTTTTAATAAGGTTGTAGACAGGACATCTAAGTTCTGTTTCTGTCACTACTTCCTGCAATCGCTGTGCATTTTCATTTGTCTTAACATTAATTTCCAAACGAACAATTTTGAAATGTTGTGTTATTCCCCGCACACCTGACCTACCTCTTATATCAATTTTATATTCAGCGGAAAAAGATAGTTTCTCATACTCAAAATTCATTTCATCTGCAGTACGATTAAATGTAACAGATTCACACGCACAAAGCGCAGATAAAACTCCCTGAAGAGGTGATGGCCCCTCACCAGTTCCGCCATGTGGTATTGGTTCGTCAAAAGTAATGGTTCCAAACTCACCGCAATCAGCAATAGTTTTCTGCGTTGCAAAATTTTCAGCTGTGACCATTTTTGTTCTTATAATAGGCTCACTCATATTTTTTTCTAATACACTAGTTACCATTTATTTTCCTTTTAGATTGAATAAACATTTTCAAATCAAATATGACCAAAATTTTACATAATGTTGTAATTTTAAATTCCTTTAAAGACGTTAATTTTACATGTGATAGGCAATAAAAACATTTTTTGTTACAACTTTGAAAATAATAATATCTGGTTAACTCAGAGAGTTGCAATTTAATCACTCCCTTGTCAATTGCATAACAAATGAGAAACTCTCTTTTTCAAATTTTTAATTTTTCAATAACGAACGGGAGTTTATGTGCTGTGGACGTTAGACACTTCAACTTAGAGCACTGATGAAGGTGTAACACAAAACTGAATTTTGTAACATACTATATTCTATTGGCTTTTTAAAACCAGATTTGGGCTGAATCAGAATTGCTGTTTTTTAATAATAGCCTTTAGAGCGCATCAAACTATCTGCTCTATTCTGGGCGTTCATAAGGGCTATTCTTTTGCTGACCTTGCCAGAGAGAAAATCATGAATCTCCGTACCAGCTATTGAAATTAAGTTTGATATCTCCGGTATTGGAGGACGAGGCCACATTTTTAGGGTGCCAGTGGTTGCCAAATCATCAATTATCCCAATTACATGGGATATTTTTTGTACCTCTTTATCTTTTGACACACTATTTCGGGGACTGACCAAACTTCCATTTTCAATAAATATCTTGGTTGCCCATGCTGACGAAAATTCCTCAATAGCACTCCATATGTGAGGGACACGTTGAGATAGAACATTTCTGGGTATTGCCAGAGCATATCCTCCAACTGGCGCAATCTGCCGACCAGCTTTTCCTGCAGGAAGAGGCAAATAAGTTGATTTTCCAAACGCCGGTGACATACTGTCGAACTCAAACATTGGAGACAATAGGGATGCGTTAAAAACCATGCCAACCTCACCATTTGTATAAGCACGAGCGCGCTCAAACCAGGACATATTCAGAATATTTTTTGGAGATAAGTTAATCAACTCTAAAAAAAATTCACAGACATCTCTTGCTGCGTCTGTTCCGAACATTGGTCTGAACTCTTCTCCCTTCGGCCACTCTGCATCAAACCCGGAGTCTAACTGACGAAGATTAATAATAGGCTGACCAAATGAGCCCATTGAGAATAAAAAACTATGCCCAAGAGGCGTGCCTCTTGCTGCATTCCAAGCGATAGCCTTCATTTCAATTGAAGCACGCTGAATAGCATAAGCGGCATCAAGCATTTCTTGGATTGTTTCTGGAAATTTCAGTTCCAAGCTTGAAAAAACATCTGTTCTGCAAATGAGCAGTTCAGGAGTTGTATGGATTGGAATTCCAAATTGCTGGCCTTTGAATCTTGAACTTGCCAACGCCTCTTGATAGAAGTCACTAGTATCAAACCCTGTCTCATTAATATATTTATCTAAAGGCAAGAAATGCCCTGCATCTGCCATCTCTCCAAACCACGGCAAATCACATGCAATTATGTCATATTTGGATTGCTCTCTCGCGGCATTAATTAGAATTTCTTCTCTTAAACGGTCAATAGATAATGCCCTATTTTGGATATTCACACCAAACATAATCTCAAAATGTTTTTTAAGTTTAGCTATTGCCATAGAGGTCGGGTCTGCATGTAGCAGAAGGCTGAGACCTTTTTTTAGAGGTAGCTTCTTCATCATAATACTAGGTGGCGGCAAAATATTTCCATCTTGATATGAACTACCAAAAAAGTAATTAATACGATTAGTTGTTTCTTCAGATAACGCAGAATTTACCTTAAAGATATGTTCCATCCGCCTAGATAATTCATGCCATTGAGCAATAAGTTTTTCTGAAGGATGCAATGAAAAGCTTTTTCCAGTTTCTGTTTTTGGTCTTCTGACTATTAGTTCTAGCTCTTCTATGCGCTCAATAGTTCTCATAGCTGTTCCAAAAGCCATTCCAGAATAACCTACAAGGGACGTTTTGGTAGACATTTTACCTTCGAGATGATTTTTCATCAGCGCAATTAAAATTCGAAGCTCGCTGAAAGCTGTGCGCAAATTGAAGCATGTCTCAATTTCGTTTTGGAGTTCCTCTAGAAATTCAAGTCTATTAATAAGTGTCTGATTTGCAGCACCGATTGGTAGCAGATCAACCTCTTCATAGGGCTCTTTTTTATCTGAGACACCCACTATTTTCATATTTAGTTGGTTTTGGTCTATTCCACGCATTGCAATTCCATTACCATTATGGGCCAACTGATAAAAATGATTTTTTAGTTAGATACCTCAATCCTAAAATTTTTTATGGCTGAGCACCACCCTTCATTTCTTTTTTCAGGCGTTCTCTTCTATTATCTATATCTTTTAATATCTGATATCGCCTCTGTCGTTTCTCAAATATCACCGACCCTGTCTGAAACATAATGACGACTAACAATAAAATTCCAAGATATAATTGAACCATAAATGCCGGAGTTACATTGAAAACAAGCCCAGTATTAAGAAAATTCACAGTTAAGGCACCAATAACAGCACCAACCACTCCGCCTCTTCCACCTAAGATACTTACGCCACCAATGAATGCAGCAACGGTTCCTGCTAACAAAAGGTACTGGAGACCTAATGCCTGAGCGGTACCTGACCTTAAC
>CACNQE010000012.1 GCA_902622515.1 uncultured SAR116 cluster alpha proteobacterium | reverse complement strand
TTGAGCTTTTACCTGAGCAGTATGTGTCTTTTGATCAATAGATGTAATTGATGCAGTTCCAGAAAAACTTAACGCTACAGGACCAAGACGCACATTAGCCTGGCCACTAAAAACACCATTGTCCACGCCATTAAGACTGGCTCCTGGGATGCAAGGAGCAATTCTAGGCACATCGGTTAACACCTGCATTGCATCTTCTCTCTTGAGCGGTACGATAAATCTATTTTCCAATTCCACTTGAGTTCTCCTGAAAATATTAAACTTATTAAATACCCAAGATTAAACTGGCTTTTCAAAACCAGGATGGTATTTTGGGTGCGCCCTTTCAATCTCTTCGTTTTCATATAACGCAGATTCAATGTATATCAATCTTTTATAAACAGAGACGTCAACCCCATAGTTTCGAGCACCTTGAATATGTGGAATAAGGCATAAGTCAGCCATAGTAATGTCAGGGCCAAGAACATACAGTCCTAAATTCTGATAGGACAAATATTCTTCGTGTGATAATAGCTTTTCCATTGCTTCACAACCACGTTTCATAAAATATCTACAGAATTCATTTACCTGTGTTTCGTTAAAGCCATATTCACCAGCTAACAAACGACGAACTCTTGGTACAATCACTGGGTGCGAGTCAGCAGCACTAACTAAACTAAATCTTCTGCATAAATATCGCTGCTTGAGGTCAGTGGGAAGAAGTGGTTTTCCTTTATATTGCTCATCAAGATATTCGATAATGGCAATTGATTGCGCAAAACTATCATCCCCAAATTGCAAAACAGGGACAGAATGCTCAGGGTTCTGGCTAGTGAAGCTATCCTTAAATTGATCACCTTCAAGCAAATTAACAACGGATAAATCATATTCTATCTTTTTTATGTTAAGAGCAATACGCACACGCCATGCTGCTAGAGAACGCCAAAAACTATATAATACTGGCTTCATCAAAGACTCCATCAATTAAAAAATTTAGTGTTTTTGAGCAACACATACTTCGACTATTTACTTTTTTCCTGACTTTCTGAGTTTAGTTAATTAGAGCTGGTAAAGCAAGAATATCGATAATCTATACTAGAACTATTTTTTATCTACTGCTATTATTATACGAATATTAAGTATTCGGAATCTAGTTAGTTAATTCTTTAATTAAAAAACAAATGATTATGAATTATTAAAAGTCTTTGCTTATATAAAGGGGTATATATAAATGCTGCAGATAAGAACAACTTCTGGAGAGGCTATGTACGAAACTAGGGGTGATAATGAAGCCCCTACACTAATTCTTTTTCATACATTACTCGCCGACTGCTCAGTGTATGACGGAATAATAGATAGATTAGCAAAAAATTTCTGTGTTACTAGATTTAACTTTCCAGGTTATGGGAGTTCTACTGGAGAATGCAACAGTATTGACGACTACGCTGATTGGACGGCGGCTTTTTTTCAAGCACTAAAACTTTCTGAAAAGAAAAAACCTATCTCCATATTTTCAAATGGATTTGGAGGTTTTGTATCACTTGGACTATGTTTAAGACATCCCGAACTTGTTTCACATCTGATTATTGCGAATAGCGGGGGAACTTTTCCTGAGGAACGAAAAGTTCCTTTACATGGAATGGCCCAAAAAGTGCGTAATGATGGCATTAGCGCAGTTCTTGACATCGCTATGAGCAGAATGTTTCCAGATTTGTTCAGAAAAGAAAATCCAGAAATCATAGCTGAGCGAAAAAATAAATTATTAACAGCAGACCCACGACAATTTGCAAAAGCCTGCGAAGCGCTTTCTAAGTTGGATTATTTATCACAAGCAAATAAAATAAGTTGCCAAGTTGATATTATTGCAGGCATGCAAGATGAAACAACACCACCGAGCATGTCAAATGCATTACACGAAAAAATTGACCAGGCAAATTATCATGAGATAAAGGATAGTGGTCACTGCCCCCAAATTCAGCAACCAGAAAAATTACTTTCTCTTATTTTAGAAATTTTATGATGCTTTTTTCACCACTTTCTATAGGCTCAGTATCAATTACTAACCGTGTTGTAATTTCTCCTATGTGCCAGTATTCCGCTGACGACGGTAGTATGAATGATTGGCATTTACAACATGCAATGCAAATGGCAATGAGTGGTGCTGGGATGTTTGTTTTTGAAGCAACAGCAGTCGAAAGACGTGGCCGAATTACTCATAACTGTGTTGGGTTATACTCAGACCAAAATGAAAATGCGATGAGACGAGTTTTAAATGCTGCACGCTCCGTAGCAACTAACAAGTTAAAATTTGCTATTCAGCTTGGTCATGCTGGAAGAAAGGCCTCTCATAATGTACCTTGGCTGGGAGGACGCGCGTTATCCAAAGCCCAGGATGCTTGGCTAACGTCAGCACCTTCATCTATTCCGTTTACTAAAGAATCTCCTTTACCTAAAGAATTAGATAAAAATGAAATGAAACAAATTATTAAA
Source organism: uncultured SAR116 cluster alpha proteobacterium (assembly GCA_902622515.1). Taxonomy (GTDB): domain Bacteria; phylum Pseudomonadota; class Alphaproteobacteria; order Puniceispirillales; family Puniceispirillaceae; genus UBA5951. The sequence continues at coordinate 45,620 of CACNQE010000012.1, read as the reverse complement.
AACTTCGTTAGCGCAACAAAACGTGCTGTAAGGTTAGGGTTTTCTGCTATCGAATTTCATGGAGCGCATGGCTACCTCATACATGAGTTTATCTCACCGATATCAAACAAAAGAAAAGATGAGTATGGAGGTAAACTTGATAATCGGATAAAATTTCCTCTAGAAATACTCACTGAAGTTAGAAAAGTTGTTCCTGCGCATATAGCTCTTGGTATGCGAATAACTGGAACAGATTGGCGTGAAGATGGTCTTTCTCTTAAAGATGCTCAAAGAGTAGCTCAAATTCTGGAAGAAAACGGTCTAGATTATTTATGTGTATCAAGTGGAGGTATTACTACAGGACTTAACATTCCAGTTGGCCCAGGGTACCAGGTGCATCTTGCTGCTGCAGTCAAAGAGACTGTTTCTATACCAGTAAGAGCTGTGGGTCTCATTACATCTCCTAGACAAGCTAACGACATCATCGTGAAAGGTGATGCTGATATGGTTGCTCTAGCAAGAACATTTTTGTCAAATCCTAGATGGGTATGGGACGCGTCAATTGCTTTACAACATCCAATAAAAGTACCGCAACAATATGAGCGTGCATATGCCATACAACAATAATTTAATAGAACAATTAAGCAATTAAACATATTGTGACTAATTATTTTGTTCTGCTAATAACCTACCACACAATTTATTTTAGTAAAACAAGCACCCAAATATATAAGTGCTTGTTTTAATTATATAAAAATTAAAACGTGTATTAACGCTTTGAGAACTGAAAAGAACGACGCGCTTTTGCTTTTCCGTATTTTTTACGCTCTACCACACGAGGGTCGCGTGTTAAAAAACCTCCTGCTTTTAAAGGTGGCCTCAAACCAGGTTCGAAATTAACAAGTGCTCTACTTATACCATGACGTACCGCACCTGCTTGCCCAGAAAGACCTCCGCCTTTAACAGTAGCAATCACATCAAATTCACCTTGCCTACTAGCTGCTTCAAACGGTTGCACAAGCAACATTTGTAAAACTGGTCGCGCGAAATATTCAACCAAAATTTTTCCATTAATAAGAATATTTCCAGATCCACGTTTTACCCAAACGCGAGCGGAAGCGTTTTTTCGTCTGCCAGTTGCATATGCCCGTCCTTGATCATCTATCTTCGGCTCAACTTCTACAAACACTAATGCATCGTCTTGCTCTGAGTCGTCTTTTAAAGCAGATAATCCCGCCAACCCTGCTTTTTCATTTTCATCTACAGTAACTTCTTCTGCCATAACTACCTCTTGTTCTTTTTATTGAGCGCTGCCACATCTAATAATTCCGGCTGTTGTGCTTCATGAGGATGAGCACTACCTGCGTAAATATGCAAATTCTTCATCACTTTACGTCCAAGTGGACCACGAGGTACCATTCTTTCAACGGCTTTGGAAAGCAGTCTATCTGGAAATCTACCGTCTAATATCTTATCTGCTGTTCGAGATTTAATGCCTCCGGGATATCCTGTATGCCAATAAAACGTTTTTTGAGTTCTTTTATTCCCGGTTAATTTAACTTTTTCAGCGTTAATCACTATAACATGATCGCCACAATCCATATTAGGGGTATAACTAGCTTTGTGCTTACCTCGAATACGCATCGCAATAATCGAGGCAAGTCTGCCTAATACAATTTCATTGGCATCTATGAGCACCCACGTTTTTGAAATGCTGGCGGGTGTTGCCACATATGTTTTTGGCAAAGGCATAAAAAACTCCAAAATAAAAAATAGTTTGTTTTTATAAATAAAATAAAAATAAAAAGTCAATAACAAAATTAAATATTTTTAATTTATTACATAAAAACAATATTTTAGTAATGAGGTATTATTATACCTCATTAAACTTAATGAAAAGAAAATTGACCGCTGTAAACCAATTTGATTATAAGATATTAAATTTTTATCAACCGTTTAGATATCATTTGAGGTAGTTTTCTATCATGATTATATTAATAGACAATTATGATAGCTTTACATGGAATTTATGGCATTTTTTGTCTGACTTAGGTGCTGACGTAAGAACAATTCGGAATGATACTTATACAGTACCTGAAGTTATCTCTATGAAACCTAAAGGCATCGTTATTTCACCGGGCCCTGGACGGCCAAAACAAGCTGGTATTTGCGAAGAATTGATAATTAATGCCGCCCCTAAAGTTCCTATATTAGGAGTTTGTCTAGGCCACCAGGCTATTGCAACAGCATTTGGAGGATCCCTGCGTTTGATTTCACCTCCGGTGCATGGGAAATTATCTTTAATTAAGCATCAAAATAAAGGTGCCTTTGAGGGTTTAGAACAATTATTTCCTGTAACTAGATACCATTCAATAGTTGTAGATCAGTCAGATTTACCAACAGAATTGGAAGTCGTAGCGCATACAACTGATGGATTAATAATGGGCTTACAGCATAAAATTTATGAATGCATGGGGGTGCAATTCCACCCAGAATCTATCGCTTCTGTCGCTGGATACCGAATTTTGGCGCATTTTCTTTTAAAAACAGGTAAAAAGAATATTACAGAAACTCTGATTAATAAGCTAGAACAACAAACTTTAAGGCTGGATAAAAGATTTCCAGGGCAAATTCATGTCTGATATTCTTAAACCAATAATAGTCAAACTGTGTGAAGGTAACGAGCTTTCCTTTGATGAAATGCAAACCGCATTTTCTATATTGATGAGTGGGGACGCCACTGTCGCCCAAATTACAAGCTTCATGATTTCTCTTAAAATGCGTGGAGAAAATGCAACTGATATCGCTGCAGGCGCTTCCCAAATGCGTTCTAATGCGACAAGAATTAATGCGCCAGCAAATGCTATTGATATAGTCGGCACAGGTGGAGATGGAGCACATAGCCTAAATATTTCAACTGCCGCCGCAATAATAGTTGCCGGGTGCAATGTGCCTGTTGCTAAGCATGGTAATAAAGCTGTCTCTTCTAAAAGTGGTGCTGCTGATATATTAAACGAACTGGGCATTAACCTTGAATGTGATTTAAATTTAATTGAAAAAGCGATTATAAAAGCGGGAATCTGCTTTCTGATGGCACCAAGACATCACCCTGCCCTTCGCCATGTTGGCCCGACAAGAGTTGAACTAGGTGTTAGAACGATCTTTAATCTTCTCGGTCCTTTATCAAACCCAGCTCTTGTGGATAAGGCACTTATTGGTGTGTATGATGCCAAATGGGCTCGCCCTTGTGCAGAGGCACTTAATCTACTCGGCACGAAACACGCATTTATTGTTCACGGTGACGGAGGACTTGATGAGGTTTCACTTTCTGGCCCAACATTAGTGCATGCACTTGACGATGGAAATATAACTGAGTTTGTAATTAACCCTTCAGATTTTGGAATTCCTTGTGAACCCATTGAAGCAATAAAAGGTGGAGATCCAAAATATAATGCCAGTAAGCTTGAAGAATTACTTTCAGGTAAAACGGGCCCTTATAGGAATATTGCTTGCATGAATGCTGCAACCGCCCTTGTTGCAACGAAAAACGAAAATCAGCTAATTGATGCCTTTAAGAGGGCTGAGCATGCGATTGATACCGGCGCTGCTAAAAGTGTGTTAAACAAACTAGTTCAAATCACCAATTCATAACCTAAAGTAAAACATGACGAACATTCTTGATAAAATAAATGCTAAAAAATCTGAAGAAGTTATTAAGCTTAAACAAACATTTACTTTGGCACAGCTAGAAGAAAAAGCGGCATTAGCAGATGCCCCCCGTGGGTTTGGTGATGCGTTAAAAATAGCTTCCCAAGATGGATATGGTCTTATTGCTGAGTTAAAAAAGGCATCTCCATCTAAAGGACTTATAAGACCTGACTATGATCCTGCTTCAATCTCAAAACAATATCAGGAAGGTGGAGCTGCATGTTTATCTGTATTAACAGATGAGCAATGGTTTCAAGGTAGCAATAACAACCTTCAAATTGCTAGAGCAGCGACCACGCTTCCTGTTTTGAGAAAAGATTTTATGATAGACCCCATTCAAATCATTGAATCACGATCTTTAGGTGCGGATTGTGTTTTACTAATCATGGCCTCTTTAAGCGATACACAGGCGAAAGAATTGGAAACAGTTGCTATCTCCTATGGTATGGATGTACTTATTGAGATTCATGATGAATTCGAGCTTGAGCGTGCTATGCTTTTATCCTCCTCATTATTTGGAATAAATAATAGAAATCTTAAGACAATGGATATTTCTTTAGAGGTCGGACTAAATATGCTTCCAAAACTTCCAAAAAATAAAATTGCAGTCGCTGAGTCGGGTTTATTTACGTCAGATGATTTAGAAAAGATGGCTAGGGCAGGTGCACGTTGTTTTTTAATTGGTGAGTCCTTAATGCGATATCATGATGTTACTAAAGCAACCAAACTTCTTCTTTCGAAACCCTATAAAATGGTTGGATAAAATGTCGGATGAATTTACTCATTTTAATTCAAGCGGCCAGCCTTACATGATTGATGTAGGTAATAAGGCAGAAACAAATAGAAAAGCAGTTGCGAAAGCAAGAATTTTTATGGCGCTTTCGACAATAGAAAAAATTAAGAATAATTCATTTTCAAAAGGAAATGTTCTAAATGTAGCTCAAATTGCTGGTATTTTAGGGGCAAAACAAACATCCAATATAATACCACTATGCCACCCGTTAGGGATTGATCATATCGATTTAACATTTAATATAAATTATGAAATGCAGGCCATTGAAATAGAGGCTAAATGTTCTTTTAACGGAAAAACTGGGATAGAAATGGAAGCCTTAACAGCAGTTAGTGTAGCTGCTCTTACGATATATGATATGTGTAAATCTGTAGATAAGAAAATGAGTATAGGCGATATTCGCTTAACACATAAGACCGGAGGGAAGTCCGGTATTTTCAATGCTAAATAATAAGTTGTTAGCAGTCTCTGATGCGCGCGAAAATATGCTTAAGTATATCAAATGCTTATCCAGTGAAAAATGTTCAATTGACAGAGCTCATAACAGAATAATTGCAGAGGATTTATATGCTCGAATATCACATCCATCTGAAGCTTTATCTTCAATGGATGGATATGCGGCCAGAGTGTCTGATATTACTAATGTCCCAATAAGTCTTCCACAAGTAGGTGTCTCAGCTGCAGGACATGCTTATAAAAGCCCACTTTTAGAAGGTCAGTTAGTGCGAATATTCACGGGCGCTGTAATTCCAGATGGCTGTGATACAATTATTTTGCAAGAGGACACACAAACGGTTAAAGATAAGATCCAAATAAATGAGCGTCCAAAATTAGCACAATTCATTCGCAAACCGGGACTTGATTTTTTAGCGGGTCAGAAAATTATTTCTAAATCGAGTTTAATCACAGCAAGGGCGTGCGCTCTCATTGCACTTGCTGGTATTGATGAAATTTCTGTAGTCAGGAAACCAAAAATAGGAGTATTAACGAGTGGTGATGAATTAGTTGAGCCAGGCCAGATACCTAAGTCTGGTCAATTAATAAATTCAAATAATCTTCTTCTTAGATCATTGATTTCTTCATGCGGCGCTATTCCGATTGACCTTGGAATATTGCCAGACAAATCAGGGACACTTATAAAAAAATTAGAGACTCATACCAACCTTGATTTCTTTGTTACAACTGGTGGTGCCTCCGTTGGAGACCATGACCATATTGCTGATGATATTAGGAATAGTCCAAATTCCTCTCTTCATTTTTGGAAAATAGCAATGAGACCAGGAAAGCCCCTTTTATTTGGAAAATACAAAAATATTCCTTTGCTTGGTTTGCCCGGAAATCCTGTTTCTGCCGGTGTTTGTGCTATATTATTTTTGGTACCAATAATAAAAAGATTTCTTGGAATAAATACAAATGTCGTTTTTTCAGAAGCTTACTTAATGGAGGACCTTGCTGCAAACGATAACAGAGAGGAGTATTTACGAGCAAATATTATGATTGATGAAAATAAAAATGTATTTGTTACACCGGCAAGCAAACAAGATTCCTCTATGCTTGCAGTTTTTAATGAATCAAATTGCCTTATACAACGACCAGCATATGCACCAAAAATTAAAAAAGGATCCGTAGTACCAATTTTAAAATTCCCTTATTTATTCTAAATATCCTTGATTTGTTCTTTTCATATATGCTAGAACAAACACAGAACAGAAATTAGGGATTTATATGTTAACTATAAAACAACGTGAATTATTAAACTTTATTGAAATTTATGAAGATAAACATAAAGCTTCGCCCTCTTTTGATGAAATGCGAGAAGGCATTGGGCTTGCCTCTAAGTCCGGTGTTCACCGGTTGATTAGTGCACTCGAAGAACGTGGCTATGTTCGTCGTCTTGCTAACCGAGCTAGAGCAATAGAAATAATTAGAAATGAGAATGATTCATGGAATACAGAATTAGCTCCAAAAACTAAAACCAACGTTATTAAAGCCGAATTTGGTAATTCATCTCAAATAGATTTGCCGTTGCTAGGTAGAATTGCGGCGGGTACACCTATCGAAGCAATATCAGACCCTTCATCTTTCTTAACAATACCAGCTAATATGGTGGATGCAGGAGAACATTATGCACTCGAAATAGTTGGCGACTCAATGATTAACGTAGGAATTTACGATGGTGATACTGTCATTATTCGTAAAACAGAGGACGCATCCAATGGTGATATTGTAGTAGCATTAATAGATGGGCATGAAGCAACGTTGAAGACATTTAGAAAAGAAGCTGGGCGGGTAGCACTAGAGGCAGCAAATCCAATTTACGAAACTCGTTATTTTACTTCTAATCAAATTAAAATCCAAGGAAAATTAAGTGGCCTAATAAGAAAATATCGATAGAGTATAGGTATATTTTTATCTGATTAAATTTTTTTATCTCAATTTAATTATTTTTTGATTAAAAAACCTAATTTCTTTTTTGTATTGATTGAAAATAAGCTATGTAGGCTTTAATCTAAAACAAAGCCGCAATTTTAAACCTATTATGTTAAATATCAAATAAAATTAACATGCCTTAAGGGTACGTATCGTAACCAAGGATAAAGAAATTATGCAAGTAATAACTAGGTTTGCGCCCTCTCCTACCGGACTTTTGCATATTGGCGGTGCTAGAACTGCTCTTTTCAATTATTTATTTGCAAGACACCATCATGGACGTTTCTTAATTAGAATTGAGAACACAGATAAGGAAAGGAGCACTAAGGAAGCTTTAGAAGCTATTTTTGACGGCTTAAAATGGCTGGGGTTAGAAGGGGATGGACCTGCAATTTTTCAATCAAACAACATAAATAGACACAAGAAAATAGCAAATAAATTAATCAACTCTAAACTTGCATACCCATGTTTTTTGTCCAAATCAGAAATCGAAATTATTCGCAACCAAAATAAAAAAGAAGGCAAGCCATTTAGATCTCCATGGAGAGACCCTGATCATAAAGGAAATAAATATGAAAAACCAGTTTTACGACTTCGCATGCCCGAACATGGTCACACCCTGATTAAAGACATCGTGCAAGGTGATGTAAAAGTTGATAACAGACAATTAGATGACCTAGTACTGCTGCGAAGTGATGATACACCAACTTATATGCTTGCAGTGGTCGTGGACGACCACGACATGAATATCACACATATTATAAGAGGAGATGACCATCTGAATAATGCAATTAGACAGGTAAAAATCTATGAAGCACTTAATTGGACACCTCCTATTTTTGGGCATATACCGCTTATTCATGGAAGTGATGGCACAAAACTATCAAAACGTCATGGTGCCATTGGCGTAGATGCTTATAAGAATATGGGAATATACCCAGAAGCAATGAATAATTATTTATCAAGGCTTGGATGGTCTCATGGCAATGATGAATATTTTTCTATGACACAAGCAATATCTTGGTTTGACGGAAGCTCTATGGGTCGCTCCTCATCAAGATTTGACATGCAAAAACTTCTTGCAGTGAATGGATATTGGTTAAAAAAACAAAGGTTTGAAAGCTTGTATAGACAAATTTTAGCTCATCATTCTCCAAAAGAGAATAAACAAGTTAGTATCCACTTCAAAAAGAGATTGAATGTCTTGTTACCACATCTGTTAGAGAGATTCTCGATAATTAGCGAACTCACCTCTAAGATTAATTACATTATTTATGACGGCTGTCCCGAAATTAATGATGAAGTTGCAGATTTAATTACTGAAGAGAGTTGTATTATTTTAAAATCATTCTCTAAAATTATCGAAAAGTCTCCAAATAATGCGGAATCTTTTGAGATTTTCATTAAAAATTGGTTATCTTCGAAAGAGCTAACTATGAAGGATTTGGGTATTCCCCTTAGAATTGCTGTAACGGGCAGTAAATCTGCGCCCGCTATATTTGCACTTATCCAATCTTTAGGAATTGAGGAGGTAAAATTGCGTATCAACCAGATTTGCATTTAATTCTTTATTATGGATATAATAAGTTCAAAATATCGATATTTTACATAAGAAAATAAGCGAAACCTTAATTTGTTTTGTTTTTACATTTAACTTACTGGGGAAAAAAATGAATAAGTTGCAGCATAGTGAACATACAATGACACTGACCGACGACCTGACTGGCGAGTCGGTTAAACTTCCAGTAATGAAAGGGACAATTGGCCCAGATGTTATTGATGTGAGAACACTCTATGGAGCATCAAATAAATTTACTTTTGACCCGGGTTATGGCGTCACTGGCTCTTGTGTCTCTGAATTAACTTATATTGATGGCGACGAAGGTATTCTTCTCCACCGAGGCTATTCTATAGAAGAACTTGCAGAAAAATCTGACTTTTTGGAGTTAGCTTTCCTTCTTTTAAATGGTGAATTGCCAAATAGTGCAGAAAAAGAGGAATTTGTTAATGCAATCACATTTCATACCATGGTGCACGAACAGATATCTACGTTTTTTAGAGGGTTTCGGAGAGATGCTCACCCAATGGCAATTTTATGTGGTGTAACGGGAGCATTATCGGCTTTTTATCACGACTCTACTGATATTCAAGACCCTCATCAGAGAATGATAGCATCGCGTAGGCTAATTGCAAAAATGCCTACTCTAGCAGCAATGGCATACAAATATTCAATTGGCCAACCGTTTAACTACCCCAAAAATAGCCTTAATTACGCTGAAAATTTTCTTCAGATGTGTTTTTCAGTTCCAGCAGAAGATTATATTCCAGATCCAATAATATCAAGCGCCATGGATAAAATATTAATTTTGCATGCAGACCATGAGCAGAATGCATCCACCTCTACAGTTCGACTTGCCGGGTCTTCTGGCGCAAATCCATTTGCATGTATAGCTGCCGGTATTGCCTCGCTGTGGGGCCCTGCTCACGGTGGTGCCAACGAAGCTGTTTTAAATATGTTACAAGAAATAGGTAACAAATCAAATATTTCGGAATATGTAAATCGTGCACGTGATAAGGAAGACTCTTTCCGGCTTTTTGGATTTGGACATCGTGTTTACAAGAACTTTGACCCTAGGGCTAAAGTAATGAGACAATCTTGTCATGATGTACTGAATAAACTTGGTATAAATGATCCACTGCTTGAACTTGCAATGGAATTAGAAAATATGGCCTTAAATGACCAATATTTTATTGACAAAAAACTCTATCCAAATGTTGACTTTTACTCAGGTATAATACTTAAGGCGATGGGATTTCCAACATCTATGTTTACGGTTCTTTTTGCAATTGCTAGAACAGTTGGTTGGATATCACAATGGAAAGAAATGATTGAAGACCCCATGTATCGTATTGGAAGGCCTAGACAACTTTATACCGGTCCTGTAAATCGGAACTTTATACCGATGGCTGATAGGTAATATTTATGTTATATTCATTTTTTTTAAATAATGCACAATAGCGCTTTCAAAGTTTTCACCCTTTACTCTCAACATTTTCTGCAAAAACTCTGAATTTTTTCTCATTTTATTATTTTCAAAATCAATATTATTATAAATATCAATCAATGCTGCAGCTAGATTAGCTGATGTTTGTTTTGATTGAAGAAAACAGGGATATACTTTTTTCTGAAGAAGAATGTTAGGAAGAATAGGATCCTTTTGTTTAAATAAAAGTCGCATTAAAAAGAAATTTAGAGAACTGGTTTTATAGCAGGTCACTGCCGGAATGCCCCTCAAGCTTAACTGAAGAGTTGCCGTGCCGGAAACACAAATTGCTGCAGACATCGCAGATAAGCTTTTCTCGAAATCTTCTGTCCCTTCCACAATCTCAATAGGAAAATAATATTTTTGTACCTTCTCCTTTATCTCCTTTTTAAGACTTGATGTGGTAGGTAAGATAAAGCGACACTTTGGAAATTTCTTAAAAAATAATTCTGCTGATTTTAGTATTATGGGGAGATTAAAGGCTATCTCTCTCCTCCTGCTCCCAGGTAATAGCCCAATATAATCAATTTTTTTTAATTGAGAAACAGATGTAATTTCCTTGTTTAACTGAAGTTTTTTGTACCCTTCAGGATGCCCGACAAAAATTGCGTCTGTTTTCTGTGCGTTGAAATAGGGCGGCTCACATGGAAATAAACAAAATATAGCGTCAAAAACTTCTTCAAACTTTTTTGCCCTCCATGCCCCCCATGCCCAAACTGTTGGAGCTACAAACTGAATAATTGGCACATGCCAACCCACCTTATCCATTTCTCTTCGGAGTAGTTTTGCAAACTTAAGTGAAAACTGTTTGGTATCAACGGTAAAAATTGCCTTTGGTCGAGACTGGATAATTTGCTTAACCTGTTCTTTTGCTATTTGTAATAGGGTAAAATAAGAGGAAGTAGCATCCAAAATACCAATCACAGATAACTCCGAGATAGGTCTGTAAGAGTTGAGACCAAGTTGCTCCATTCGCTCGCCACCTATACCAATCCAATTAATTGGCCCACTACTATTTTTTTTTATAGCACACATAAGTTGCGCAGCTAGAATATCTGCAGAGGTTTCACCAGCAAGAATGTAATAGCATTTTTCACCCATAATCAACGGCGCACAAACTAATTCCCGAAATTAATAAGCCAGCCTCAATATCAGTTAAACTTTCAGCAAGTTTACAATTTATAGCGTGTAAACAAACGAATTTGATGTTACACGCATCCAATCGTTTTATAGTATTTAGTCCAAATACTGGTAAATCGTGATAAAGAGATTGATTTTTTTTTGCCATTTTTATGAAAATAGCTGGTGAATTATCCAAATCAATTAACTTTTCTGCTCTCCTAATCATTTCGTCGGTACCTTCAACAGCCTCTACTGCAATAATTCTACCAGACTGGATAACCAATGACTGCCCGATATCAAAAAAACTAGATTGTTCCAGGAAGTTGATACCAATTTTTATATCCTCAAGTATTCTACCTTTTGGTCTTTCTCCAAAGACATATCCTTTTGGAAGAAATTCCCTTGGACTAATTTCATCTTGGGGTATGACATTGAATCCTTTTCTTTCAAAAAATTTCGAAACCTTTTTTAAAAGGCTGTTGTCACCCATTTGACCTTTCTGAGATAATATTTTCAGCGCAGTAAAGTCTGGTTTGATTTTGAACAAAGATAAATTATTAATCTTTCCGGATAAAATTACTTCAGTACAGCCTTTTTTTACAAGTTCCTTCGCCATTTTTTCTAATTGGCCTATACTCAGTTCTATTTGGGTGAAATCGGAATAATCTGCATCTGCCTCACCAAGTAACCTAATAATAAAAACTGAATTACCAGCCTCTGAGAGTAATTTTGCTATTCTAAGCGGTTCCTTTCCACTACCGCATATAACTCCAAATTTACTAAATGACTTGAGTTGACTTAACATTTAGTAATCCATTTTTAAATCATTTGCCTTGCTCTGCATACAAATGGGTCTATCATTGGCAGAGTCAATAAATTGTAATAAATTTGCAGCAAGGACATTATGTTTACCAATAGATTTTTTTGCCTCTTGAACGCGTGACGAAAACTCCTTCTTACCGTTAAATAATATTTTAAAAATACTTCTGATATCTAAGATTTTTTCTTTTGAAAAACCTGCCCGCTGAAGACCAATTGTATTTACCCGACGTAATCTGCATGGCATACCATCTGCTATTGCATATGGAATAATATCCTCTGTTACTTTTGCCATTGCGCCAATCATGACCACATCACCAATCCTCACAAACTGATGTACTGCAGAAAACGCACCAATATTACAATTATTTCCTAAATTAACATGCCCTCCCAAAGCAACCCCATTAGCCATTATATTATTATTTCCAACATAACAGTCATGAGCAATGTGACAGTCTGCGAGAATAAAATTATTGTTACCAATAATCGTTTTCATTCCGCCAATTTTTGTGCCTCGATGAATAGAAACTTTTTCTCGAATAATGTTATTTTCTCCAATTTCTAATGTGGCCAGTTCACCCTTAAACATAAGGTGTTGCGCAGAAGTCCCCAATACTGAAAATTGGAATATCTCTGTATTATTTCCAATTGATGTTGGCCCCTCAATCACGACGTGAGAGTGCAAAACGACATTATCATGCAAGACAACATTATCTCCGATAACACAGTATGCACCTATTGTTACGTTTTTTCCTAACTTGGCATTTTTATGAATTATTGCACTTGGGTGGATATTTAAAGACATTTATCGTCCTATTTTTTAATTTTTTTAAAACTTTATGCTTTTTTAGAAACAACCATAGCGGATAATTCTGCCTGAGCCATTTTTTTACCATCAACCTCTGCGATGCCGTTAAATTTTTGCAATGGCCCTTTTCCACTGATTTTTTCTATTTTTAAATAAAGCAAATCTCCAGGCCGAACGGGATTTCTAAACCTAGCCTTATCAACAGTTGTCAAAAAAAATAATTTTCCTTCTGTTTCGTCGGGCATCGACTTTGCAAACATGCAACTAGCTACTTGTGCAAAGGACTCAATAATTAGAACACCTGGCATAACAGGATTACCAGGGAAATGTCCTTTGAAATAGGGTTCACCACCACTTACTGCTTTTATACCAATGGCAGACTGCCCTGGATTAATTTTAATAATTTTATCAATAAGAAGGAAAGGAGGACGATGTGGTATTGTTAATTCTATATCTCGATAATCCATTTCGAATGTATTACACATTTACTTAAACCTATTTTTTTTATTATTTTTTGCTAACTGACGAAGAATTGCCTGCTCGCGCCAAAAGTTTGTTGATGTTTTCGCTGGAAAACCTGCATATACCCCAGGTGTTTCTATTGACTTTGTGACGCCTGAACGCGATAAAATCGTCGTATTTGGGGGGATTTCAGTGTGGTCTGCTATTCCAGCTTGACCACCTATAATACAATTTTCCTTTATTATGCTGCTACCAGCAATACCTACTTGAGCAAGAATTATTGTTTTTTTTCCAATCTCAACATTGTGTGCGATATGAACAAGATTATCGATCAATACCAATTCATTAATAATTGTGTCTTGTAGCGTCCCCCTATCAATACAGCAATTAGCGCCGATGCTTGATTTTTTGCCAATTAGAACACGGCCTAAATGGGGAAACCTCTGAATATCTTCTTCATTGGCCTCAAAACCAAAACCTTCTTTGCCAATAACAGTATGTTGTCCAATTGATACGTTATCTTCTATAATAGCTCTCTCTATCGTTACATAATCTTCTATATGACAGTTTTCACCAATCATTATTGAAGACTTACAACAGACACCAATTCCAAGAACACTGCCTTTACCAATGGTTACGCCCGCAGCAACATAACAAAAGGGACCAATAGAGACATCATTCGCAATGTTTGCACTTTCATCAATCTGTGCAGTAGGGTGAATAACGCTTTTATTTGCCTCGCTTGAAAACATTAACGAACAGATTTGAGCAAAAGCAAATTTTGGATTTTTCGACATAAAGATTACACCTGCCCCTGACAAAATATTTTTACCAAATTCTTTTATTATCTCTGATGTAGTAATTAACGCATAGCCTTTAGATAATTCTAAAGAAGCAATCAGTTCCTTACGAACAGCAAAGATTAACATATTTGGACGAGCTTCTTTAATTTGGCCCACATTTTGGACAATAAATTTTGGATCACCCTTATGCAGCAAACATATATCCAAATCTAATATTTTGGAGACTGATACTGACTTTGCTTCGGGAAAAAAACACTGATCCACAATCACCAACTTATTCTTCCTGTATTTCTAAGCGGGCGTTTTTAGTACGTTCATTCAACTTGATTATAACAATTTCCGTAATATCCAAGTCTTGCCTAAATACAAGTGCAGCATTTTTGTTCAGAACAACATCCAACTTTTGTTGACCTGCAATTTCTGTTACAATTTCTGCCGCTAAGGATTTTATTTCATCTTGTGCCTCTTGAAATGCTTTATCAAGAGCCTGACGTTTAAATTGAATTTCCTGCTGTATGGATGCAACTTCATTTTGAAATTGGTTAACTTCAGCACGATATGCCTCTTCTGATAGAATAGTTCTCTTTGATTGCAAATCCTTCTCTATTTGCAGGAGGTTTGCCTCTCGCATCGCAAAATCATTTTGAAATTCTTCACGTTTGTTGTCTAATAATTCTCTTACACGCTCGGTTGCTTTAGCATCTCTCAACACCTTATCCATATTCACAACCGCTAATCGTTCAAAATTGAATGTATCTTGGAGAACAGCGATAGTATTATTCTGCGAATATGCTTTCTGGCTTGGTAAGATAAATAATCCAAGAGTGTATAGGCTAAGATATAATAAGCATAGTTGAATATTTTTCATATTCAATATTTCCTTTCCACAAGCCTATTGTGTTCACTTTATAATTTTTACAGCCTCGTGCCAATTGTAAACTGAAATTCTCTCAATTTATCATATGTTTGATTTGATACAGGGTCTGCCCAATAAAAAGACAGAGGTCCAATTGCAGTATCCCACAAAATACCGAAACCAATAGACTGCCTCATACTATCATCCTCAGCACCAACGACACCAGTCGGAAAATCTGTGCCCCAAGCAGAACCATAATCAGCAAAAAGGGTCCAACGCATTCCTAAATCAGGATTTAACCCCACATTACTTATAATCTCGAAGCTTCCTGCATAATATTGGTTTCCACCAACAGCCCCTTCGCTGGTATTATCTCTCGGACCTATTCCACTACCATCAAAACCACGAACTTTATTTCCACCAAGCAAGAAACGATTAGATTGCGTAACACTCTCATCAAAGCCGTCTATGTAACCTGTTTCAGCCCGGGCGCCCAGTACAAATCTGTCGAAAGAGACGGGTTTATAATAAGCACCCCGTAACACGCTCCTCAAAAAGTTCACATCCCCACCAACACCAGAATAGGTTTCTGAAATTTCTGCGAAGTAACCGTCTGATGGATCGAAGCGATTATCTCTTTTCTCGATGCCTAATTTATACCCTATTGCTGAACTCACAAGTTTTTCACTATTTTCCCCTGTTGAGGATGCTGAATTGTTCGTTGTCTGATTAGTCTTATTTTCTACTAGATTGTAAGTAAGTTTATGATAAACATCATTTGCGGCTCTAAAACCAAGTCCAAATCCAATTCCTTGCTGGTCGGTTGTAACAGATTTTCCTTCTAATTTGCTTGTAAAAATATTAGCAGATGCGCTTAGATTTCTATTAAGAAAGAAAGGCTCCGTAAGAGAGAGATTAAAATTTGTCTTTTTTCCTGCAACTGAGCCAGAAAAGCTAACAGACCTTCCAGTGCCTAAAAAGTTCTTCTCATTTATTCCAATAGAAAAAGAGGACTTATCAATACTAGAATAACCAAACCCAACCGCTAAGGAACCTGTAGACTGTTCTCGTACGCCAATCTCTATTATCGATTGCTCATCTGAACTACCAGGTTTTTTTTCTAATGAAACATCGCTAAAAAAACCTAAGTTTCTTATATTTCTTAAGGAGTTTTGGAGTTTAACCTGATTATACGCATCTCCTTCTACTAGCTGCATTTCTCTTCTTATTACAAAATCCGCTGTGCGAGAATTATCAATAATTTCAATGCGTTCTACATAATTCTTTCTGGCAGGGTCTACATTAAATTCTATATCGAGAGTCTCTTTTTTGGGATTAGTTTTTATGTTGGGGACTACATTAACAAATGCGTAACCTAAATCTCCTAGTTTATTTGTAATATCCGATAAACTCTCTTCAATTCTCCTAACATCGTACCTATCGCCTGTTTTAAAGGTAATGTTCGGCAAGAGAATTTCGCCTGGCACACTCTCTATATTAGATACCACATTAATTTTATTAAACTTATAAATTGGTCCTTCTTCTAAAATAAATGAAATAGCAAAACCTGACCTGTCAGGTAGTAATCCACCACGGGCTCTATTTATATTAATATCGGCATATCCTCTAGTTTTATAGAATTGACTAAGAAGGCGTGTGTCAAATTTAAGCCTATTTTCATCATACTTATCTGTTGATGAAAGTAACGCCCACCATCTTTTTTCTCTACTAGCAATTACCTGTTTTAGCTTTCTGTCAGAAAAGCTTTTATTACCATTAAACTGAATAGAGGTAATTTTAATCAAAGGGCCCTCATTAATTTCAAAGATTAGATCTACCCGATTATTTTCTAATTCTATTATATTGGGTTCAATAGAAGCTCCGAACCGTCCTGATAGTTCATAAATTTCAAGCAATTTTTGCATTCCATCGATAGCCACTTTTTTGGTATAAACGCGACGTGGCTGTATGCCTAACTGAGCTATCAATATATCTGAGTCTAAGACATCATTTCCTTCAACCATAACTCTATTTATTATCGGATTTTCTGCCACGATAATTTTTATAAGACCATTTTCACTTGAAATATTCACATCATTAAACAGATTTGTATCAAATAACCTATCTATGGCTCCGTCTAATACATCCGAAGATATTTCATCTCCTATATCTAAGGAAAGATAGGACCTAATAGTTCCCTCTGATACTCGTTGATTTCCGCTAATTGAAATATCAGAAACCTGTTCCCCAAAAGCTTGTATAGATATAAAAACATAAATCAATAAAACCAGAAAAAACAAAAAGCTTTTCTGCAGAAATTGTTTAGTTCTGGTCATAATAAATATCCCTTTTTCAATAGTTAAAATGTTCTTCTTTTACAACTAAGATTCTAGGTTTGACACCTAGACAATTATTTTAGTTGCTTATGCCCCTCAATATATCATAAATCGTGACAAACAGCATTAAAGATAGCAGAAAGGCTATTCCTCCCCGCAATAAAAAATTTTGCCAAGAATCAGGCAAAGGTTTTCCTATTATTCCCTCAATTATAAAAAAAACTAGATGCCCCCCATCGAGGGCCGGTATTGGCATTAAATTGACTAATCCAAGATTAATCGAAATTAGAGCGACAAAAAATACTAAACTAGTCAATCCTTGTAATGCTGCATCTCGAGAGAATTGAGCTATTCGAATAGGCCCACCAATCTCACCCATCTGAGCATCACCTGATATAATTCTGGAGATACCGCGTATCATTCCAACTGTTATTGACCAACATTCCCGCCTTGATTCGCTCATTGCCTCAAAAATACCTAGTTTCCTGAATTCACCCTCAGGAGAACGTATTCCCAATTGACCTGCATATATATCTAATTCTTCCAAGTAAATTGATTTGGGAGTTGCTGTAATCTCTAATATAGTCCCAAATCTATCAATTTCTAATTTTATGGGTTTGCCAGGTGACTCAAATACAAAAACCCTAAAATCATTAAAATCAGAGACTTTCTTCTGATTAATTTTTAGGACCACATCATTTGATTTTAATCCTGAACTCTCTGCTACACTATTAGGCAAAACCTCGCCAATTATTGGTGGAATAAATAATTTACCTGCGCCAATGTAGAGTGCCACAAACAAAATAAATGCTAGTATAAAATTTGCTATAGGTCCCGCTGAAACAATTGCAATTCTTGATAAAAGTGGTGCATTAGCAAAACTACCCTCTAATATTTTAGAATTTGAAGAGCTACCACCTGCTACATTTTCATCACCTCTCATTTTTACATAACCTCCAAGAGGAATCCATGCAAAACGCCATCTAGTTCCGTGAGAATCAGTCCAACCAAATATCTCTCTACCAAATCCAACAGAGAATACATCTACGACGACGCCCGTTTTTCTAGCTACCCAAAAATGTCCTAGCTCGTGGATAAAAACGATAGGTGTCAAAACCAAGATAAATGATAATAATATTTCAAAAAATCCAAATGATAACATAAAAACTTAAAATCTCTGCAACTAATTAAATGGTTATTCCAATAGTTATAATTTAACTGACTCGGCTATATTGCGTGCGTATTTGTCATAGTCAATTATAGATTGATAATCATTGAGTTCACTAATTTCAATTCGTTCTATTGTTTTTGCTACCAAAGTATAGATATTACCGAAATCCAGTTTATAATTTAAATAAAAATTAACAGCTATCTCATTTGCTGCGTTAAGAGCAATGGAATAACAAGGATGTTCATCTATTAATTGATAGGCAAGGCCAAAACATGGAAATTGAACAATATCTATTTCTTTAAATTCCAAGTTTTCAATTTTGGTAAAATCAATTTCCTTCAATTTAATACTCAGTCTCTTTGGCCAAGCTAATACCTGAGAAATCGGAACCTTCATATCAGTTGGTGCCATGTGTGTAATAACTGATTGGTCTCTAAATTTAACGATGCCATGCACAATAGCCTGGGGATGAATAATTGCTGATATTTTTTCTTTTCCAATATTAAAAAGCCATGCAGCCTCAATTGTTTCAAGTCCCTTATTCATCATAGTTGCACTATCTATGGATATTTTTTTTCCCATACTCCAAGTTGGGTGCTTGAGAGCTTTATTCGGTGATACATAAAAAGTCTCATTTCTACTCATTGATACAAATGGCCCCCCAGATGCAGTAAGTGTGACTTTATCTACCTCACTCCAATTTTGTCCCATCATACATTGAAATATTGCGTTATGTTCAGAATCTATAGGAAATATTCTCACACCTTTTTCCTTGGCTAAAGGCATAATTAAATGCCCTCCAGCGACAAGTGCCTCTTTATTAGCAAGAGCAACATCTATCCCAGAGTTAATCGCTTGAAATATAGGTTTAAAACCTGCGAAACCAGTAATCGCAGCTACCAATATATCAGTTTTTTTTGAAGCTAAACAGGATAAACCCTCTTCTCCTTCAAGTATTTCAACATTAAGATGACTTACTTGCTTTTCTAACTCAGGTACTAAAAGTAAATTGGAAAGCACTATGTATTTAGGTAGAAATTCGATGGTAAATTTTACTAACAATGAAACATTTGAGTGTGCAGAGATGCCTACAATCTCGAATTTTTCTCTATTTTCTCTTATAATTTCAAGAGTTTTAGAGCCAACAGTTCCCGTTGCACCAAGCACTGTAACAAATTTTTTCATTAAACAAATAATCCATTAATTGGTAAAAGTGCAAAGATGGGGATAACATATAAATATCCATCAAATCTATCTAGAAACCCCCCATGTCCCGGTATTGTTTTTGCGCTATCTTTTGTGTCAATTGACCTTTTAAAAAAAGACGCCGTTATATCTCCTAACTGGGCTAATACTGCAACAAATAGAGTTAACAAAAAAAGCCAAAATGTGATTTGAAAATTTAATACAAAAAAAATGCCTATTCCTGCCGATGTTCCACCAACGAGTCCACCAATTGCACCTGATATCGTTTTAGCTGGACTTATAAGGGGTATCAATTTAGGTCCACCCACACAGCGACCAATAATATAAGCCCCTATGTCCACGGATATAACTGTAAAAACTATAAACGTCATAATTTCCTGAAATGATTCATTGTGTGACAAATTTCCAATACTATACAAAAGCATAGCCAGAAAAATTCCCATAATGATGGTTCCATAGGAAAAAAATTTAAATAGTAACACTAATAATAATAACAAAAAAACTAGGTGATAGATAGGTCCGAGTAGAAACAAACTAGTTGACCCAAAACAGCCTATTATTCCAATAAGAATAATTCTTAGATTAATATTTTTTGTAACTAGAAAGGAATATTCCATTACCATAAATGCTGCACAAATCAAAACAGTGATTTTAGAATAAGGCTCACCGAAAAAGAACAGAACCAACAGGGGTAACAGCAATATCGTGCCAGTCATTCTCCGACTAATATCCGAAAGTTTATCTTTCATTAGCTGTTTTTTTTCTTTCTTGGGTCATACCAGTAGATGCTTCACCAATCTCCAATGTTTTTAGGTTAACACTTCCACCAAATCGCCGTAACCTGGAATTCCAGTCTTTTATAGCATCATGCAGTTCATCTAGGCTGAAATCAGGCCAGTAACTATCTGAAAAATAGAGTTCAGCATACGCGCAATCCCAAATTAAAAAATTTGAAATCCTTTTTTCTTTTCCAGTCCGTATCAACATATCCACAGGAGGCAAAAATGAGGTCATAAGTTTAGATTTAAAGTCCTGAATAATATCGTTAGATGTTAAATCAACATTAAGTAAATTATACCTTGAGGCGGCATTAACGATATCCTGTAGCCCCCCATAATTTACAGCAATCGTTAAGGTCATAGATTTATTATTTTCTGTCAAATTTTCAGCATTTTTGAATAAAATTTGCAAATCTTCTGGAAAAGGTGCTACATCACCAATTATTTTTAACTTAATGTCTTCCAACATCAAATTTGCAGTTTCCTGCTGCAGATATTTTTTCATCAAACTAAAAAGAGCCTTTATTTCTGACTTAGACCGACTCCAATTTTCTGCCGAGAAAGCAAATACTGTAAGAAAGGGGATTTTGAGACGTGCGACCTCCCGACCAATTTTTGTCAAAGTGTGTGCACCTTTGTCATGGCCTGAAATTGCCGAAAGCGCATTCTCATGAGCCCATCGTCTATTTCCATCCATGATTATCGCTAAATGCTTCATAATTTTCAAAAACCTTTAAGCGCAGTCCTTAAATGTTTGTAATATCAATCTCTTTTTTTTCTAACATAGTATCGATATTAGCTACGAATTCATCTGTTACTTTTTGAATATCAGCCTCATAAGTATGTCGTTCATCTTCAGAAATAAGACCTGCTTTTTCATCTTTACGGATGGTTTCAATTGCATCACGCCTTACATTACGCACAGAGATACGAGCAGACTCTGAATATTTACCTGCGACTTTAACCATATCTTTACGTCTATCCTCTGATAATTCAGGGACCGGAACACGAATAATTGCGCCTTCAACTTGCGGATTGAGCCCCAGATCTGATTCTCTAATGGCTTTTTCAACGGAACCTACCACTGATGCGTCCCATACAGAAACAGAGAGTAACCTAGCTTCGGGTACTGAAATATTACTTAATTGATTTAACGGCATTTTGGAACCATAGGCATCAACGCTAACTGAATCTAGCATTGCAACTGAAGCTCTTCCTGCCCTTAACCCAGAAAACTCAGCGCTGAGATTGGATACCGCTCCCTCCATACGGCGTTTAACATCTTCCATGTCTAATGATGACATTTTTTTCCCCTTTTCTCTAAACTTTTATTTGATAAGCGTGAATTCACCTTTATGTCTCAAAGCCCTATCAAACCCTCCAGTCTGTGTTACGGAAAACACCAAAATCGGGATATTGTTTTCACGCGCTAACGAAATTGCGGTCGCATCCATCACTTTTAAGTCCTGAGAAAGAACATCAAGATAACTTAAGCTTTTAAATCGAACCGCATCAGCTTCTTTTTCTGGGTCTGCAGAATAAACCCCATCGACACGTGTTCCTTTCATCAAAACATTACAATTCATTTCTGAGGCACGCAAGGCAGCTGCTGTATCAGTCGTAAAAAATGGATTCCCCGTTCCAGCAGCAAATATAACAACCCTACCCCTCTCCATATGTCGCATGGCTCGTCGCCTTATATAAGGCTCACAAACAGCATCTATTGGTAACGCTGATTGAACGCGAGTATCAATTTTTAGCTGTTCCAAGGCATTTTGCATAGCGAGAGCATTCATTACTGTTGCTAACATACCCATGTAATCGCCTGTCGCCCGTTCCATCCCGACTGCAGCTGCAGACATGCCTCTAAAAATATTGCCGCCACCTATCACAAGACAAACCTGTATATTCTGGGACACAACATCAGCAATTTCACTGGCTACTCGACTCACCATTGCTGTATCTATGCCGTATTCTTGATTGCCCATCAGAGATTCCCCTGATATTTTTAATAATACACGTTTATATTTAAATTCCGCCATAGACTTTATTAAACCATATGTTAACTGATGAATTTACTTATTCAATTGAGCGGCTACCTCTGCTGCAAAATCAGTTTCTTCTTTTTCTATACCATCACCTAAAACAAACAGACAAAATTCTTTCAAAACAATCTCACCTCCGGCGTCATGCGCCGTTCTCTTTAAAACATCTGCTACTTTACTCTCACCATCAATAACAAAAGTTTGCTCCAACAGCACAACTTCTTGGTAGAATTTTCGAATCCTACCCTCAACCATTTTCTCTGCAATTTCTTGTGGTTTTCCTGATTGCTTAGCTTGCTCTATAAGCACTTCGCGCTCTCTTTGTACTATCGAAGGGTTCAGATCTTTAACAGAGAGAGAAACCGGTTTTGCGGCTGCTACGTGCATGGCTATTTTTTTACCGAGATCATGTAATATGTCTATTTTCAAGTCTGACTCTAAAGCCACAAGAACTCCAATACGTCCCATCCCGTCTGCAGTTGCGTTATGCACATAAGACACAATTACACCATTATTAACTTTAATATTTTTCATGCGTCTAAGCATCATATTCTCGCCAATAGTAGCAATGTTATGTGTAATTTCTTCCTTGACTGTCCTTTGGGTATTTGGAAACGGAAGTGTGATGAGTTCATCTATATTTTCAGCATCATTTGCAAGCATAGCTAGACTTGAAGCCAAAAATTTAAAATCATCATTTCGAGATACAAAATCCGTTTCAGCGTTTAATTCAATCATTGCTGCTGAATTACTTTGAACGTGAATTGCAACAAGTCCTTCAGATGCTATGCGCCCAGATTTTTTTTCTGCAGTCGCTAAACCTTTGGTTCTAAGCCAATCAACCGCTGCGTCAATATCCGCATTCGTTTCTTCAAGTGCTTTTTTACAATCCATCATACCAGCTCCCGACGTCTCACGTAGTTGCTTTACTAATGCAGCAGTAACAGCCATTTTTTTAATATCCTTTTTTTCTTTTTCTGTTAAAATCATCTAGGCACGGTTAAGCCAAAAACCCTTTAGCTTTTAAACTTATAAGCTAACAAAATTTTAAGAAGCGTTACTTTCATTATCCGACACTTGAGAAGTTAGTGAATTATCAGAATTTTCTTCTTTCACAACACTTTCTATCTCTGTAATCTCTTCTGACAGACTGTTTTCCTCTTTTTCTTCATCAATATCCATTGGTTTCTTTTTGGTCTTCTTTTCTTGCGATTTGTTTAAATCTTTTTTCTGAGTGTCTTTTGAAATGTTTGCGGATATATCTCCTTCAAATACCTCAGCTGGTGCCTCTGCTTCTCCTCCTATATCATGCCCACTTGCCGCCAATTCTTGCTGTAACCCATCCAAAATTGCGTCTCTGGCCAATTCACAATATAGCGATATAGCGCGCATTGCATCGTCATTTCCAGGAATAGGAAAATCTATACCTAATGGGCTGGCATTGCTGTCAACGACAGCAACAACTGGTATTCCAAGTTTATTGGCTTCAGCAACTGCTATATCCTCTTTATTGGTATCAAGGATGAACAACATATCAGGCAGTCCACCCATATCTTTAATGCCGCCTAATGTTAATTCGAGCTTATCGCGTTCTCGAGTTAATTGAAGCACCTCTTTTTTCGTAAGTTGTTGTATTTCTTCACTTTCTAACTGTTTCTCTAAATCTCGTAAACGTCTTATTGACTGGGTTACAGTTGACCAGTTTGTTAACATACCTCCAAGCCATCTGTGATTTACAAAATACTGACCGCATTCTCTTGCAGTTTCTGCTATTTTTTCGGAGGCTACTCTTTTAGTTCCAACGAACAAAACTCTACCACCTTTTGAAGTAGTATCACGAAGGGCTTTAATCGCTTGATGTAATAATGGAACAGTTTGTTGCAAATCTAAAATATGAACATTATTGCGTTCACCATATATAAATGGTCCCATTCTGGGATCCCATCTCCGCGTATGATGTCCAAAATGCACACCCGCTTCAAGTAGCTGTCTCATCGTAAATGTGGGGAGAGCCATAACAAACCTCCTGTTCTCCGGTTAAACCTCCATGAAGTGTGAAAGAGAAATACCCTCACCGGAAAGCCTTTAGAGTTGGAATTTGCCAAAAGGCGATCTTCATGTGTGTACTAAAAACTGATTTCTTCCTACCCTCAATGTAAAAAAAATGCAACGAAAATTAATTAATTGCCCTAAGCATTTTCCAAAATATCTTCAATTTTTATTATGCCAGGAACTGATTTTAATTTTCTTCTACACTTTCCAGATAGTTGAAAGCAATTGGGTAGTATAATCTTTATCTGACCAGCAGTATCTTTAATATTTATCTCGACTGGTGCCTTCCCTTCTCCATCTTCACTTAGAATCAATTTTATATCTTCTAAGCATTCAGCGTTTTCTAGCCAAATACCTATCCCATTGTGAGCCGATGCTATTTTTTCTTCTAGTGGTATTATTCTCTGTGCAAGCAATCGCACCAAACCATTTTCAATTTTCGCTTCTACATAAATAATCAAAATATTGCCTGATTGAAGGATATCTCTATTGCTAATCAACAAGTCTGAAAAACATGTGACTTCAAATCCTCCGGTTTTATCTGTAAACTGAAGAAATGCGAACCTGTTACCTTTTTGAGAAACACGTTCTTGAACTGATGTCAATTGTCCAACCATTGTTATTCTCTGACCTGTCCCGTGTCCATCTAAGTCATACAAAGAATTAGAAGGCTTAATATTCATTTTTTTTAGTTGATATTCATATTGGTCAAGTGGATGTGCGCTCAAATACAGGCCAAGAACTTCAAACTCTCTTGCTATTTTTTCTGGTTGGCTCCATTCAGGACATTCTATAAATCGTATAGCTGCGTATTCAGGCTCAATACTGGAATTAGCAAATAGCGAAACTTGCTGTGAATTATTTTCTTTTCTAACTAAATTCGATGTGCCTAAAATTGTGTCTATTGAACTCAAAAGTTGGTTTCTGTTTAAATGTAAATTGTCAAAAACACCCGCCTGAATTAGACTTTCTAATTGTCTTTTGTTAGACACCTCCTGTGGCAAGTGATGAGCAAATTCCTCAATAGAATTAAATTTACCAAGTGAATCGCGTGCTTTACACAAAGCCCTCATAGCTTCTTCACCAACATTCTTTATTGCGCCAAGACCATAACGAACGGCCAGACAGCCAGTAACGCTCTTTTCGACTGAAAAAGTTGCTTGCGAAAAATTTATGTCTGGCGGCATTATTTTAATTTTTTTCCTCATGCAATCTTGCTTAAATATGGAGAGTTTATCCACATTACCTGAGTCTAAGGCCATTAAAGCAGCCATGAACTGAACTGGGTAATTTGCTTTTAAATAAGCTGTTTGATAGGCGATCAAAGCATAGGCGGCAGCATGTGATTTATTAAACCCATACCCTGCAAATGCAGAAATTTGGTCAAAAATCTGAGATGCTAATTCATTGTCGATATTATTTTTAAGCGCACCCTCAACAAATTTTGCACGTTGTGAATCCATTTCCGATTGAATTTTTTTTCCCATTGCACGTCTAAGAATGTCTGCGCTTCCGAGAGTATAACCTGCCAAATCACGAGCCGCTTGTTGAACCTGTTCTTGATAGATCATAATTCCGTATGTTTCAGACAATATACTCTCAAGCTTTTCATGCATGTAAATAACGGATTCTCGACCATGTTTTCTATTTATATATGCAGGAATATTATCCATGGGGCCTGGACGATAAAGTGCTACAACAGCGATAATATCTTCAAATCTGTCTGGTTTAAGACCTCGAAGAACATCTCTCATTCCCGATGATTCTAATTGAAAAACTCCCACGGTATCTCCCTCTGCTAGCATTTCATAAGTGGTTTTATCATCAAGAGGTAAATTTTCTAGATTAATAGAGCTCCCACTTTGCTCAATTAGTTCAATGGCTTTCTCTATCACGGTCAAAGTTTTTAGGCCTAAGAAATCGAACTTCACTAAACCCACTTTTTCAACATATTTCATATTAAATTGAGTTACCGGAATTTCAGAACGGGGATCCCGATAAATTGGCACTAATTCTTGTAACGATCTATCACCAATAACTAAGCCTGCAGCATGTGTAGATGCATGTCTGTATAAACCCTCGAGCTTCATTGCGGTTTGCAATAGAAATTTAGCCGACTCATCTTCTTCACAAAGTTTTGCTAGCTCGTCCTGGTTTTCTAATGCTTGAGCAATTGTTGTTGGAGCTGCCGGATTATTTGGAATCATTTTTGCTAATTTATCCACTTGTGAATATGGCATATCAAGCACGCGCCCAACATCTCTTATTGCTGCACGCGCCTGTAATTTTCCAAATGTAATAATTTGTGCAACCCTATCTTTGCCATATCTCTCCTGCACATATTGGATAACCTCATCTCTTCTATCCTGGCAGAAATCAATATCAAAGTCAGGCATAGATATACGTTCTGGATTTAAAAACCTCTCAAAAAGCAATCCCCATTTTATTGGATCTAAATTGGTGATTCTTAAAGCCCAGGCAACTAAAGAGCCGGCTCCTGAACCTCTTCCAGGTCCAACAGCGATATTATTATCCTTTGCCCAATTTATAAAATCAGAAACAATTAAAAAATATCCTGTAAATCCCATTTTTATGATAATTGATAATTCGTATCTCAATCGTTCAAAATATTTATCTTCTATCAACTCTAAATTTCCAGCGATTTTTAGCCCCCCTAAACGCTTTTTCAACCCGTTTTCGGCATCCGAACAAAGCACCTGCTCAGGAGAACGTCCTTCTAGGTTATAAAATTCAGGCAAAATAGGTTGTCTATCCTGTATCATAAAAGAACATCTTTGAGCCACAGTAAGACTGTTTAAAACCGCCTCTGGAACATCATGAAACAAATCAAACATCTCTTTCGCTGTTTTAAAACGATGATGTTCTGTTTGATTATAGCTACTCATGCTAGCCAGTCTCTGATTTGTGGCAATACAGGTGAGTATTTTTTGTGGCACATGCATCTCTAATTTATCAAAATGACAATCATTTGTCGCGATAAGAGGTAAGTCTAAAATATTAGCAAACTCTATTAACTTTTCTTCGATATCACTCTCTAATTTTAGTTTGTGCCTTTGCAACTCTACATAAATACGGCCTTTCATTTGGTTAGATAGCAATCGTAATCTAGCTTGAGCTAATTTTGGGGAAATAACTGCTAAACAAGGAATAAAACCATCTTGTACTCCTCCTGTTAGTAGGATTAGTCCCTCTGAAGAATGAATAAGTTCAATTACATCTATACGCGGTTTATCTGATCCGTCACTCTTTATCCACGCATCTGATAACAACTTACTAAGATTTTTATAACCACTTTCATTCTGTGCAAGCAATACAACTTCACCTTCACCATACTCGTCTTTGATAAAGACAGAAGAACCAATTATAGGTTGTATGCCAGACTCTGACATTATTTTGGAAAATTCATAAGCACCAAAAAGATTTTGACTATCTGTAATGGCCATAGCTGGCTGATAGTCATCTTGAGCCAACTTAGCTAAATCAGAAATTCGAAGTGTAGACTCGGATAGTGAATAAACTGTATGTACACGCAGATGGACAAATTTATTTTTCATTAACCCATTACTTTTACAATGGTGCCATTTCTCATTTCTAACATTTCGTCCATATTAGCAGCAAGCTTCATATTGTGGGTCACTATTAAAGCAGCGGTATTTGTTGCATAAATAATTTGTTTTAAATATGAAAAAACATTTGCTGCAGTTGCTGGATCTAAATTACCTGTGGGTTCATCTGCGAGCAATACAGTTGGTGCATTAGATAGTGCACGCGCTATAGAAATACGTTGTTGCTCTCCACCAGATAACTGGCCTGGCCTATGCAATTTCCTGTTTTCAAGATTTACCATATTTAGAAGCTGAATAGCTCTTTTCTCAGCGGCACTTCTAATTAAACCATTGATCATTTGAGGAATCACAATATTTTCTAACGCATTGAATTCAGGAAGCAAACGATGGACCTGAAACACGAAGCCTATATTTTTTCTTCTAAAAATAGTTCGGTGAGATTCTGGCAATTTTGAAACATTTTTTCCATTGACCCATACCTCACCATTATTAGGTCTCTCTAACAACCCAGCGATATTCAAGAGTGTTGTCTTACCAGAGCCAGATGGACCAACGAGTGCCGTAAGTTTGCCTGGCTTAAGCGATAAACTTATAGAGTCAAGAACATTAAGATAGTCCTCACCTTGCTTAAAACGTCGGTTTATTCTGAAAAGTTCTAGTGGAGACTTATTCATAGCGAAGCGCTTCCGCTGGAGCAACAAAAGAGGCCCTCCAAGCTGGATAAATAGATGCTAGCAGACTAAGTATTAATGCCATACCCATAATGACCGCCACCTCTTTTGGTTCTACAACTGCGGGAAGTTTTGACAAGAAATAAATTTCTGCTGAGAACAAATCTGAACCAGTGATATTTTCAATAGCTACTTTTATTCTATCTATATTCCAACAAAATAAAAGTCCAATTAAACCTCCAAAAATTGTGCCAATTATACCTATGGAGGTACCTGTAAGAAGAAATATTTTAAGCAAGCTCAACCTGCTTAAGCCCATTGTTCTAAGAACAGCTATATCTCCATTTTTTGAGCGTACAAGCATAATCATGGACGATATAATATTAAAAGCAGCGACCAATATTATTAGCGTAAGGATAAGAAACATGACGTTTCTTTCCACCTGCAACGCATTTAAAAAATTTTTATTTCTATCCATCCAATCGAAAATAGCTAAATGATCTGCTAAATTCTTACTAAGTTCTTCTTTTATAACGCGAGCTTTGCTTGGG
This sequence comes from uncultured SAR116 cluster alpha proteobacterium, assembly GCA_902622515.1. Lineage (GTDB taxonomy): Bacteria > Pseudomonadota > Alphaproteobacteria > Puniceispirillales > Puniceispirillaceae > UBA5951. Next base: position 16,398 of record CACNQE010000012.1, on the reverse strand, counting down.
GTTTTTACGTATAATTCCACACCACTTACTTTGTTTGGCATAGCAAAGAAATCCTGTGCTGAGGCAAGAGGCATAAATACGAAACTTGAGTCATATTCATGCATTCCAACATCAAATACCCCACCAATTTTAAAAACCTTCCTAGATGGTAAGGTTCCAAATGCAGTGTTTTTTCCTTTTGGAGAAAGCAGAGTGAGGCTATCGCCTTCAGTTAAATTAAGATTACGAGCCATAGTTTTTCCAATAAGAATGACTTCTTTTTCTCGAAAACGAGTGATAACGTCACTACCGAGACTATCCCATAATGGAGTTCTAACAGCTAAATCAGACCATATTACTCCACGAACAATTCCACCAAAGGTATTGTTATTTGTAGACATTAAAACTTGTGATTCTATTTGCGGGATTGCTGCCAATATATCTGGATTTTCTGCCACGGTTGCAGTAAGGGTGTCAAAATCGGAAATCTCACTTCCATAAATACTAGAAATTCCAAGGTGACCATTTAGTCCAAGAATACGATTTACCAATTCCGCTCTAAAACCATTCATCACAGACATTACTATTATTAAAGTTGATACCCCTAAAGTAATACCCGCAAATGAAAACCAAGCGATGACTGAAATAAATCCCTCAGATCTCCTTGAGCGCAAATATCTAAATGCCAGAAGCCTTTCAAGCGGGGAGAACATTATTTCTTTGTTCCTCTTAAAAAACTAGTGTCTGGCATAATAAAGTTTCCTTGTTTTGAAATAAACTCAATTGCCATTTCTGGAGAGATTTCTAAAACTCTTCCTGATTTACGATGTTTCAATTCAATGATATTTTGCTTGAGTCCTCTTGGTCCAACAACTAATTGCCAAGGTATACCAATAAGATCCATTACAGCTAATTTTGTTCCAGCACTTTCATCGCTATCGTCATATAAACAATCATGTTTATTTAATAATCCTGTTTGGTAGAGAGTCTCACTCATATTATCAACTGTCTCGTTTCCTGGTTTGAGGTTAATTATAGCTATGTCGAAAGGCGAAACTGCTTCTGGCCATATTATTCCTTTGTCATCGTGGCTGGCCTCAATAATAGCTCCAACTAACCTAGAAACCCCTATGCCGTATGAGCCCATATGTAATTCTAAAGAATTACCATCGGGACCAGAAACAGTGGCTCCCATTGTTTCAGAATACTTTGTCCCAAAATAGAATATATGTCCCACTTCAACACCCCGTTTTTCGACAAGGTCCTCTTTTTTTACTGGACAATCATTTGGATTGTGCTTTTCTTCAGTTCTGGCATAAATTTTTGTGAATTTGTTTATAATAGGCTCTAAATCTGCAAAGTAATCCACATCGGCTATTAAATCTGTTTCTAACCAATCTTTATGGAAACACACTCCCGATTCTCCTGTATCAGCTAAAATAATAAATTCATGGCTCATATCTCCACCAATTGGTCCAGTATCTGCTTCCATCGGAATTGCTGTTAATTCCATCCTTGCAAATGTTTTAAGATAAGAAACGAACATTTTATTATAGGCAACTTTTGCGTTCTCTGCGGATAAATCAAAGGAGTATGCGTCCTTCATTAAAAATTCACGCCCCCTCATAACTCCGAACCTCGGCCTTACCTCATCCCTAAATTTCCATTGAATATGATATAAATTCAATGGTAAAGAACGATAACTTTTAATATGAGAACGGCAAATATCTGTAACTTGTTCCTCATTGGTTGGGCCATACAACATATCTCTGTTATGTCGGTCCTTAATACGCAGCATTTCCAAACCATATACATCATAACGGCCAGACTCTTTCCAAATTTCAGCTGGTTGTATTGTAGGCATCTTAACTTCTAATGCACCTGCTTTATCCTGCTCTTCACGGACTATTCGCTCTATTTTGTTAAGTACTTTTAAGCCAAGTGGTAACCACGAATAAATACCCGCACTTGATTGTTGGATCATGCCTGCGCGAAGCATTAATCTGTGAGATACAATTTGTGCTTCTTTTGGGTTTTCTTTAAGAACAGGTAAAAAATAATTCGAAAGTTTCATTTTTTTCTCTTAGGGTTTCTGCCTCTGCAAATAGTCAATATACAGCAAATATTTTTATTTCATATCATACAACCTTAAAGATTGATCAAATTGAAAAATATTTTCTATCTCATTTTCTGGTATAGAATCTATCTTATCTGGAGACCAGATTGGGGAATAGTCTTTATCGATCAGTACAGCCCTAACGCCCTCTGAAAAATCATCCCTGCGCATCATTTTACATGCGATTTGAAAATCCATATGCAAAGCTTCAGATAAAGAATTTGATGGTGGCAACACAGAAAGCAAGTGATGAATAACATGTATAGAGGTTGGGCAGCGTGTCGATAATGCTTTGTACCAGCCTTCTACATATTCATTAACAACCCGAGATTGTTTCACGTTTTTAACAATTTGTGGCACAGACCCCTGAAATAATTTTCTTATTAAATCTTCTTGTTTTGCAAGAATAGTCTCAGGTGGTGAAATCTCAAATTTACCAATCACATTCTCTAGTGAAATGTGTTCACTTCTACAGAAACATAATTCTTTCTTCATTTTATTAAACGATTTGAAAGGGACACATCTATCGGCTATTTGCCAATGTATTGCGTCCCCGGCGCCAATAACTTGGCCTGTCATTCCGAGCATTAAACCAATAGAAACACCTGGCAAACGTAAAAATAAGCTTGCTCCCACGTCTGGAAATAGACCAATTGCTGTTTCCGGCATAGCACATTTAATCGTCTCACTTACAACTGTTATGGAACCATTACGACACAGTCCCAATCCACCGCCCATTACAACTCCATTAACAAGTGATATGATTGGTTTAGAATATGTTGCTATAATGACATCGAGACTATATTCAGCTCTAAAGTAAGGCTCTGCAGAAAGTCCTTCAGGATCTTTTTTGATAAAAGAAACGGCCTGTCTAACATCCCCTCCGGAACAGAATGCTTTACCACTACTAGAGCATATAATCACATGACCAACAGTCTTATCTTTCTCCCAAAGCTTAAGATGCTCCGCCATAAGCTTAACCATTTCAATATTAAGAGCATTAAGAGCTTCTGGTCTATCTAGTTCTATAATCCCAGCATTACCAATTTTCAAAAATTGAACAAGTTTTAACATCTTATATTCATTGACCTTATTTAATTTCTGGAAATTCTATATCATATAATCATATGAATGTCTTATATCCAAAAGCATTTTATGATAAACATTAGCTACCAAAAATAAATTTAAAATAGCTTTTTTGCTTCTGTTTAGCGATTTGCAACCCTATTTTTAGTAATATATGATTAAATTCAAATTTAATGAGCATTTAAATGATAAAAAGACAATTTCCTTTAACTAGATTGAGAAGACTGCGTCGAACAGAGTCTATTCGTTCTGTTATTTCTGAGACTAATCTTTTGATATCAGATCTCATTTGGCCGTTATTTGTAATCGAAGGTAAAAATCAAAAACAACCAATTAATTCAATGCCAGGAGTTGAACGCTATTCAATAGATCAAATCCTTCAAAAATGTGAAACAGCGTCACTGCATGGCATCTCTATGATAGCTCTTTTCCCAAAATTAGAGGAAGATAAAAAGGATAGATTTGGCAGTGACGCTTATAACAGTAATAATTTAATTTGTCGTTGCGTCAGGGAGATAAAAAAACAATTCCCTGAACTAGTTATTATTTGTGACGTAGCCTTAGATCCATACACTGACCATGGTCATGACGGAATTATTGAGAATGACATAATATTAAATGATAAGACAAATGATAGTTTAGTTAAACAAGCGTTAACTCTGGCGACAGCAGGCTGTGATATCGTTGCCCCCTCAGATATGATGGATGGGAGGATTGGTAAAATACGCAGTGCTCTAGAAAATAACGGCTTTGTTGATATGATTATTTTATCCTATGCGGCAAAATATGCTTCTGCTTTTTATGGCCCATTTAGAGATGCTGTTGGCTCGGGTTTGTTACTAGGAAGTAAAGGAAAAACTACCTATCAGATGGATCCAAGGAATAGTTTAGAAGCAATTTCTGAAATATCTCTGGATATTAATGAGGGTGCCGATATTATAATGGTCAAACCTGCAATGCCTTATCTGGATATTGTTAGTCAAATCAGCAAAAAATTCCAAATTCCTTGCTTCGCGTATCAAGTATCGGGGGAATATAGTATGCTAATTGCTGCTATTAAAAATGGATGGCTTTCAGAAGATGATGTTATAAAAGAGTCTCTTATAGGAATTAAACGTGCTGGAGCTACAGCAATTTTTACCTATTTTGCGCCAAAAATTGCTAAAAGCTTAAAAGACGGCATATTTTAACTAAAACCTATCGTAAATTGCCTGTTAATGGTCGTAGATCGGATATCACAAGTTGACCTAATACTTTTCTCTTAGATTATTCCAGTAAAAAGGAGTACTAGATGGGTATGGCAAAACCAGATTTTCACGGCATAAATATAAATCGTATCAAACATTCTTCCAAAAAGCTTTCAGGCAATATTCTCTCGACTCCTACAATATTTGCTCATTCATTATCTGAGTTATTGGAGAGTTCCCTTTATCTAAAACTGGAGAATTTGCAATTTACCTCTTCTTTCAAATCTAGAGGTGCGTTCATAGCGCTCCACGAACTCGATGAAAAAAAGAAAAAAATTGGAGTTATTACAATGTCCGCCGGTAACCATGCGCAAGCAGTGGCTTTTCGTTCTCGGCAACAAGGAATAAAATCAATTATCGTTATGCCAGAAAACACACCATTTACAAAAATCTCTAAAACAAAAGCTTACGGAGCAGAAATTATTTTGACTGGCAGAACTTTAGATGAGTCAAAACTTACAGTCGAGCGACTCATAAATGAAAATGGCTTTCAGCTGGTTCATCCATTTGATGACCCTCATATAATTGCTGGTCAAGGTACAATTGGGCTAGAAATAATGGACGAGGTCCCCAATCTCGACTATCTTGTTATTCCAATCGGTGGGGGTGGTTTGATATCTGGCATTAGCATAGCAGCTAAATCTATTAATCCTGATATAAAAATTATAGGTGTTGAAAGTGAACTCTATCCTTCGATGAGCCGATCACTTGCTGGATTAAATCTCCAATCGGGTGGGGACACTTTAGCAGAAGGAATTGCTGTTAAAACTCCAGGGGAACTAACAAAGCCTATTGTTGAGGAACTAGTTGACAAAATTATTTTGGTGAATGAACAGCAAATTGAATGGGCTGTTAGTGCTCTTATAGAGCATCAAAGCATCATTGCAGAGGGTGCAGGTGCTGCCGGCCTAGCGGCAATTTATGCTTCACATGATACCTTTAAGAATAAAAGGGTTGGTACAGTTATCTGCGGTGGAAATATCGATTCCCGCTTGCTAGGAACCATACTCAATAGAACACTAATTTCAGATGGAAGACTTATAAGGATTCGTATTGGCATTAGTGATGAACCAGGCATGCTGGCAAAAATTGCCCACTCAATTAGCTCAAACCACGGCAACATAATAGAGGTGTATCACCAAAGATTATTTTATAACGTCCCTGCTAAGCTTGCAAAAATAGATGTCGTTATCGAAACAAGAGATACAGAACACGCAAATGAAATTTTATCAAGTCTAAAAAATAATGGCTTTGAAGTTCAATTGTTAGACGAGAAATTCAAAATTATGTAGACCTTTGGGGCTATTTATAATCTATTTAAAAACTTGTGGGTTTAAAAAATATTTTGCAAATCCATTAAGATTGGCGGATAAACTTAATTATGGATCAAACGAAAATTAAATTTAATAATAAACTCCTCAATCTTCGGATAACTAGAAGTCATGAATGTGCATATCTTCAAAATAGAGAAGAGCAAAGACTAGCAGCAGATATTTCCGAGGCGCCTCAATTACATGACCAATTAGCAGAAAGCGGTTTCAGGAGAGTTGAAAACTGGGTTTATAAGCCCGTATGTATTGACTGTAATTCATGTATACCGATAAGAGTTGATGCACAAAATTTCGTTTTATCAAAAAATTTGAAACGAATATTCCTAAAAAACAATCATTTACAAATATCCTTTGATAACAAAGATGCAGACGAAGAAGCTTTTAATCTTTTCAAAACATACCTAAAATCTAGGCATAATGATGGTCAAATGGCAACAATGTCTCAATTTGATTTTCATTCAATGATCCATAATTCTCCCATTGATACATTTTTAATAAAATATAGGAATGAGGATAATAATTTAGTTGCTTGCCTTTTAATGGATAATCAAAGAGATGGGTTTAGTGCTGTTTACAGTTTTTTTGACCCAAGACTTGAGCAACAGTCTCTTGGAACTTTCCTTATAATCGATGCAATTCAGTTGACTAAATCATATTCAAAAAAGTGGCTGTATTTAGGATATTTAGTAAAAAATAGTCAAAAAATGGCTTATAAAGCTCGTTTTAAACCTTATGAACTTTACGTTGATGGTCATTGGGTAGAAAAAGATTAGGACAATTTTTGAATTTAAGTGAATCTTGCCGGTCTTGGAAACCCATTTGGTGGTAACTTTCCAGCAGCACCCCTCTTCCCTCTCCAAAACTCATAATCTGTAAGATGGCGAGTTCTATTACCATTTGTTTTCCAAGTTAGACCTATTTTACTATCAAAAAGCTTCAAATCTGCTAAATCACCTTCCTTAAATCGTTGTAGAATCACACCTCTACCCCTATTTATTAGAGGCACTTCAGATACCGGAAATATTAGTAATTTTCTATTTTTACCTATACTCGCTAACATATCTGTTTCGACTGGCACACAAATTTGAGCTCTCTCATCTGATTTAAGTTTCAAGATTTGTTTGCCGTTTTTTGTTTGCGCTATCACGTTTGACGTTTGAATACGCAAACCATATCCTTTATTTGAGACAAGCAATAATTGCTCAACATCTGATTTAAGAATAGAAACGATAGTGTGCTCTGTTGGCAAATCAATGAAAAGATTTATGGGTTCACCAAAACCACGACCTTTCGGCAATGAGTCACACCCTAATGTATAAAAACGACCATTATCACTAAATAAAAGCAATTTGCTCGTCGATTCTGCGTGTAAAATAAACTTTGGTCCGTCTCCTTCCTTAAATTTATAATCTGCCCCTAAATCTAAGTGTCCTTTCATGGCTCTAATCCAACCTTTTTCAGAGCAAATGACTGTGAGAGGCTCTTTTTCAACTAGCATATCCATAGGATTAAAATCTATTTTCGGTAGAACACTTATCTGGGTCATTCGCCTATCACTATTTACGAAATCAGATTTTAATTTATTCAACTCAACTAATATTTTCTGCCATTGAGTTTCCTCATTATTTTGCAGAAAAAATAATTCATCTTGCTCTTGTTTTAAAGTTTCCTGCTCGCTATTTAGTCCTTCTTCTTCAAGTTTTCTAAGAGAGCGAAGTCGCATGTCAAGGACTGTATTTGCTTGAAATTCGTTTAACGAAAATCGATGCATCAATTCATCACGCGGATGCTCATCCTCTCTTATAATTTCAATAACCTCATCCAAATTCAAAAATACGATTAAATAGCCTTCAATAATTTCTAATCGTTTCTGAATTTTATCTAATCTAAATTGAGATTGCCGTAATAGCACATCTTTCCTATGAAAAAGCCATTGTTGCAATGCTTCTTTTAAACTAATGACATTTGGCTTATTATTAGAATCTAACACATTGAGATTCAATGGAATTCTTATCTCTAGGTCTGTGACATGGAACAGGCTTTCCATCACAGCCTCAGGTGACAGGCTTCTAGATTTTGGTTCCAATAAAATCCTTATATCTTCCGCCGACTCATCTCTAATATCTTGGAGCATAGGCAACTTTTTTTGTTGTAATGCATCTGCAAGTTTTTCGATAAGACGAGACTTTTGAATTTGAAAAGGTATTTGTGTTACAATTATACGCCATAGGCCATTTTTTTCTCTTTTGACCTCATAGCTTGCTCTCAGTCTAAAGCTTCCTTTTCCTGTCTTATAAGAAGACAATATTGAATTCTCTGGCTCTACTAAAACGCCCCCAGTTGGAAAATCAGGTCCTTTTACAAAGTTCATTAATGTTTCAATTGATGAACCGGGATGCTTAACAAGATGTTTTGCAGCCTCAACGAGCTCAATTATGTTATGTGGCGGGATACTGGTTGCCATCCCAACTGCAATACCCTGAGCTCCATTTGCAAGTAGATTTGGAAAAGCGGCGGGTAATAAAACAGGTTCTTCCGACTCGCCATCATATGTCTGCCTGAAATCAACCGCATTTTCATCAATACCATTAAGAAGAAGTCTAGATACTTTAGTAAGGCGAGCTTCAGTATATCTCATAGCTGCGGCATTATCACCGTCAATATTACCAAAATTTCCCTGCCCATCAACTAGCGGATATCGCATTGCAAATTCTTGCGCCAATCTCACCATTGCATCGTATATAGCACTATCGCCATGAGGATGATATTTACCAATAACATCACCAACCACACGAGCTGATTTTTTAAATGATTTTTCGGGATCAAGTTTAAGCTGTTGCATGGCAAATAATAGTCTACGATGAACAGGTTTTAGACCATCTCTTACATCAGGCAACGAACGAGATGTAATAGTAGATAAAGCATAGGCTAAATAGCGATCTGATAATGCTGAAGTAAATTCGGTGGTTACGAACTCACCAGTTTCATCTGTAATAAAGCTTTTGAAGTCTGACATTTTATCTTATTAACTTTATCTCTGGTATAATACAATATGTAGTGTCACAAATTTAAAGACTCTACCATATTTGCGAGTCTTTCTCGAGGAGTGGGCAAATTTCTATTAATAGTATTAAATATGTATTTTTGCAAAAAATGCCCCGTAATTTTTATTCCAGCTGTAAATTCCTCTTTAGTTTTGGTATGTCCCCCAAGACACATTGGCAAAACCAGTAATCTATCTGCATAGACTCCTGCTGCGTTCTTGCTAATTGCGCTTCCGGTCTTTGGGCTAACATATGCAAGTTCATTAGTTGAGCCAGTTACACCACAGCATTGAAGCTTCAGTGCAAACCCCAATTCACGTAATAAGCCTAATTCCCATCTAATAAAAAATGATAACCATTCATTTTCGTTTTCACTAAGTGATAAAATTTCCAATAGCGCTTTTGATGCATCCCATAGGTTTTCTTGAGGCTCACGCTCAGGGAGGGTAATTTCAAGCAAACTACAAAGACTTAATAAGGCGGAAAGGCGCATTGGTGTATCCATTAACGAGGCAGAATAATTTTTCGAGAGCTCAACCTTGAATGTGCCTAGTTGTCCCTCCAATCTTGCTCGCCACTCCAACCCTACAAAACAACCAGGTTGTAAGTCAGAAAGTCTCTTTCTAGATTGCCCGGCTTGGACTAATCCCGCATGACGACCATGTGTTTTTGTTAGGATAGAAGCAACACTATGCAGTTCACCATATGGTTTGTTACTTAGAATAATTCCCTCATCTTGCCATTCAGGCATCAAATTCAAGTTCCCAATTTAGGTATCTCTCAGGGTCATTCATCCAATCTTTACGGAATTTAACATGTGTAAACAAATGAATTCTTCGTTCAAACATGTTTTCCAACTCAAGTCTTGCAGCCTTTCCAATTCGCCCCATAGTTTGCCCTTTTTTACCTAATATAATACCACGATGTCCTTCTCTTGCAACGTAAATACTGATATGAATTTCAGCGCTACCGTCCTCTTTTTCTAGCCACCTATCTGTTTCAACAGTAAGCTGGTATGGTAACTCTTGATGCAAATTAATAAATAATTTTTCTCGTAATATTTCAGAGGCAAGTTGTCTCTGAGGCATATCTGATAAGTCGTTGGGATCAAACAAAAATGGACCTTGTGGCATTTGCTCTGCAAGCCATCTCACAAGGTCTTTAATACCCTTTCCTTTTTTCGCAGATATCATAAATATTTTTTCAAAGTTAATAATCTTTGCCAGCTTTGACGCCTTACCAAGCAGATCTTCTGGCTTAATAAGATCTATTTTATTCAAGATTAGTGCAAATTTCCGATTTGGGAATTCTCGTTGAATATTCTCTATCCTATTAATAATATTTTCTGTTTCCTCATCAGAAGAAGAACGCGCACTATCATGAAGCAACAATATAATATCTGCTTCATCAGTCCCCTGCCAAGCAGCATTTACCATAGCCCTATCTAATCTGCGTTTTGGAGCAAATATACCGGGTGTATCAATAAAAATAATTTGAGAATCAGCGACCATTGCTATTCCTTTTATTCTTGTTCTGGTCGTTTGAACCTTCGGCGTAACAATAGATACTTTGGCTCCTACTATGAAATTCATTAATGTAGATTTTCCGGCATTTGGCGCACCAATAATGGCTACAAAACCTGATCTGGTTTTTTGGTTTGAAAAGAATTGGTTTTCTATGGTCATATTTTAATTAGTATTCTGTTTGGCAAGAAAAGTTATTAGTTGTTTTGCAGCATCTTGTTCTGACATTTTTTTTGATGAGCCTGTGCCAATTGAAGGACCGTAACCCTCAATCATAACCCTAGTTGTAAAACTCGCTAAATGATCTGGACCAGTCTTTTTTATGAGCTCATATACAGGTAAGCCTAGTCCGTTGGCTTCTGACCATTCCTGCAATGCAGATTTTGGATTATGTAACGTATCCTCTGGCACTCTGCCATGCCAATCCCAATGTTTTAGTACGAAGTTTTCAGCTGTTTCTAATCCTCCATCTAGATATAGACCGGCAATCAAAGATTCCACAACATCTGCCAAAATTGAAGGTTGAGAGCTAAGGTCAATTCCTTTTTCAGCAACGATAAAATTATGTAAGCCAATTTTTATAGCTATTTCGCTTAAATTTGATTGTTTTGCTTGTGCGTGAAAACGTTTTGTAAGATCTCCTTGGTCATCACTTTCAAATTCTACAAAAAGATGTTTTGCTAGTATTAAACCAAGAACTCTATCTCCCAAAAATTCAAGACGCTCATATGATAAATCATTAGAAAAAATACTTCGATGAGATAGGGCCTGGTGCAAAAGAGATATATTTTTAAATTTATATCCGAGAAGCGTTTGTAACTTATCAACTCTTGCAACTTCCATCAATAAATACCTTTGCCAATCCTGTCATATCTTATCGCAAATGGCCATTTCCAAAATTCAAAAAGACTAGAAGTATTATTGTGACTAAAAAACAAAAATTCAGCCCGGCCAATTATGTTTTCAATAGGTACGAAACCAACTGCCTGACTCCTACTATCTCTTGAATTATCTCTATTATCACCCATCATGAATAGATGGCCTTCGGGAACTTTGAACTCTGGCGTGTTATCAAAAGATAAATCATCTCTTAATTCCTGAATGACGTGTTTATGGCCATTCGGTAATATCTCTTCATAAAGAACAGCCCGCATTTTAGATATACCACTTAATACGTCAACTTCTCCAATTTGCCGTCTAGAGACTTGTTTTCCATTAATGTGTAAAATGCCATCAACAACCTGTATTCTGTCACCTGGAATGCCAATAACCCTCTTTATATAATCAATAGAGACATCTGAAGGTAACCTAAAAACTACGACATCTCCTCGTTGTGGAAAACTTGAAAAAACTCTTTCTCTAATTGGTACTGCCGCAAACGGAAATGAGTATTTTGTATAGCCGTATGAATATTTTGAAACAAACAGGTAATCGCCAACCAGCAATGTAGGAATCATTGAACCAGATGGAATATTAAAAGGCTCAGCCACCAGAGAGCGAAATGTCAATGCAATTAAACCTGCAAAGAAAATTGTCTTTAGCGTTTCAGCAATTCCAGAATTTTTTCTGCTTGATGCTAAATTTGACACCTTATAATTTTGCTTTCTGTTAGCCATTAAATTTTTCCTAGTTTGAAGAAGAGTTTGGTTTAGTTCTCGGTAATTTTTTCAATTATGACATAGGCCATAGCATAAGGATATTCGTCTGTTAAGGAAATATGAATAATACCCTTATATCCTTTCCCCAAATACGCGTTGAATTTTTCAAGACAATTTCCTTGAACGGACACCGCAGGAGCTCCACTTCTTGCATCATTCAGAATTTCTAATTCCTGCCAACTAATACTATTTTGTTTAATAAAGCTAAACGCTTTATAAATTGCTTCCTTAGCAGCGAACCGCTTAGCAAGATAAGCATTTTTATCTGAACGAAAAAAAAGCTCTTTTTGCTCTTTTTTGGTAAGAATTTTTGCTTCAAATCTTATCGGGAATTGATTTCTGACACGCGTTATGCGCTCAATGCTGCATAGATCTGTACCTATACCTAAAATCAATTTATTTCTCTTAACAATGCAATTTTTCTGGAATGCGAAATAATACGACGCATTTCTTGTATTGTATTTTTAAGACCTAAGAAAATTGCCTCACCAATAATAAAATGACCAATATTTAATTCTTTAATCTGTTTTATTTTTGATATTTGTACGACATTGTTAAAATTCAAACCATGTCCTGCATGAACTTCTATTCCATAGTTATTAGCAACATTTGCAGCTTGAACCAAAAAGGTCAATTCCCTCTCTTTATTATGTTCCTTTGCATCACAATAACGGCCAGTATGAAATTCAACAATATCTGCTCCGATATTCACAGCCGCCTCTATTTCCTGAATTTTTGGATCTACAAATAAAGAAACCTTTATTTTTTTTCTTTTCAATTTCTCGATGAAGGGTGCCAACCTGATCTCATGGCCTGACACAGAAAGACCACCCTCTGTAGTGACTTCTTGTCTATTTTCCGGCACAATACAGACCGCATTGGGTTCTAAAGCACATGCTATTTCAATCATTTGCTGATTGCCTGCCAGTTCCAAATTAACCGGAAGAATAGTCTCTTTAATAATATTTTTTACATCCTCATCTCTGATATGACGTCTATCTTCTCTTAAGTGAACAGTGATTCCATCCGCTCCTGCAACCTCTACAATCTTAGCTGCACGAATTGGGTCAGGATGAATTCCTCCACGAGCATTTCTCAGTGTTGCCACATGATCGATATTCACACCTAATCGAATTTCTTTCATTTAAAGGCTCCAATAATCCTAATTATGAAAGGATTTAAAACTTTAAGTAAATAACTTGTCAAATTTCATAAATTATAAATTTTTTTTTAAATTTCAAATGTTTTTTATTCATTATTGGCTAAAAAAACTAAATTTTGGAAATATCTCTTTTAGCACCCAATTTTTTATAAAATCGCTCACGCAAAATTCTAAACAACCAGTACATTAAAAAAAAGATTGGAGGACCCAAAATTGTTGATATTAAAAGGGACCCAAGCATCCACGGTATCATTATTGAATAAATATCATAAAAAATTGACTCCATTCCAAATGTTTGTCCGAATTGAACAGAAGAGTCATAACCCAACACCCATTTACCAAGTTCAAGACTACCCCACCACATTATTGGAAAGGTCCAAGGATTACCAACTAGTGTACCTATCGCTGCCATAAAAATACTTGCATTTATCAAATATGCAATAAAACCAGCTATAATAAAATGAAACCCAACAAATGGAGTAAAACTGAGCATTGCGCCACAAGTAAAACCCATTGCCATAGAATAATTTGACTCAGTCATTCTGTAAAAGCGTTTTTTGAGATACTCTATTGCCCTACTATAACCTTTTTGAGGACGAAGAAAGTGAGACAATTTGTCAATTATCGATAGTGGTTTTCTACGTTTAAACAACATATAACAGTCCCATTATAAACAATTTACTGAATCATTATACGTTCAACAGACTCAACGAATTGGCAAGACCTAACAACGGTTATGATTGACTTTAATTGTGCTAAATTAACAACCTCAACATCTAAAAATAATGTAAAAAAATCTGTTGTTCTTTTCGTAATTTGCATATAGGAAATATTCCCTGCCTGTTGTGCGATTATAGTAGAAAGCGCTGCCAGAGCTCCTGCTTCATTTAGAAGTATTACTCTAATTCGTCCAACAAAGCGCTTTTTATCGTTACGTTTCCAATCAACTTTAACCCATAATTCAGGTGCATCTGTGTATTTGGTAAGTGTTAAGCATTCCCTAGAATGTATTGTGAGGCCTTTACCAGTAGTTAAAATACCAATGATTTTATCGCCAGGTACTGGATGACAGCAATTTGCAATATGCAAAGCCATTCCAGGATTCATACCACTAATATTAAAAGTATCAGAGCGTTCTTTATTTGTTTTTCTTTTATTTCTTTTAAGAATCTTAGCAGATTTTTCTGACTTTCCAAGTTCTGGATTCAATCTATTCATTACCTCTGAAACACTAATTTTACCCTCTGCTATTAATGAAAACAGTTCCTCGGTTCTAGAAACTTTAAAAGAATTTAGAGATGCTCTAATGGCCGTCTCCCGAAGTGGGGCATTATGAAATCGATATTCTTTCTCCAATAGGGCTCTTCCAACACGGCTAAATTCTGCAAGATGTTCTTCACGTATAAATCGCCTTATTGCAGAGCGGGCTCTACCAGTAGCCACGAACTCTTCCCATTCAGCTTTAGGCTTTGCTTGAGTATCTGTTTTAATAAAAACCTGATCTCCGTTATTAAGTTCAGATGCTAATTGTCTATTTTTACCATTAATTTCTACCCCACAACAATGTCTTCCAACTTTTGAGTGCACAGCAAATGCAAAATCTATGGCAGTCGCTCCAGCGGGTAATCCTATTAAATCACCTCTTGGGGTAAAACAAAAAACTTGGTCAGCATACATATCCATTTTTGTATTTTCTAAAAACTCATCTGGTCCACTATTCATTTCGATTAAACTTATCAACTCCTGAACCCAGCCAAATGAACCCTCTGATTTTTCAGAGCGTCCAGTTTTATAATCCCAATGGGCTGCAACTCCTCGCTCGGCTAAATCATGCATTTCTGCAGTTCTTATTTGAATTTCTATACGTCTGTTAAGAGGACCAATTACACCTGTATGAATAGACCGATAACCATTCCTCTTCGGGGTAGATATATAATCCTTCATTCTACCCATTACCATGGGATATCTTGTATGAATAGTCCCTAGGGCTTCATAACACTGTGAAATATTTGGAACAATTATTCTAAAAGCCATAATGTCCGCAAGTTGGTCCATAGAAACTTGGCGATGCTGCATTTTACGCCAAATTGAATACGCTGTCTTGCGTCTTCCAGATACTTGACATTCTATACCTGAGTTCAAAATTAACGATTGTAGTTCCTGACAAATTCTCGGGAAGATGTTTTCGGATTCAGCTGCCAAAAATTCAAGTCTGTTCTGAATAGATTCTCTCATCTCTGGATGTAAAATTTTAAAAGATGTATCTTCTAATTCAGTTTGAAATTGAGTTATGCCTAACCTCTCAGCCAATGGCACAAAAATTTCCAATGTTTCTTTTGCAATGCGTTCTTTTTTTTCCAAACTATTTATAGATTCTATAGTTTGCATGTTATGCAACCTATCTGCTAACTTTACCAGTAAAACTCTTATGTCCTGACTAATAGCAACCATGAGTTTACGAAAATTTTCAGCTTGTCTCTTGTCCGGTGACTGATTTTCAATTTGGCTTAATTTTGTAACTCCATCTACCAAATTTGCAATTTGATTACCAAACTGTTCTGAGATATCCTGCAAAGTTATATCACAGTCTTCTACTGTATCATGAAGCAAAGCAGTTATAATCGTATCTGTATCTAGATGCATGTCAGCAAGTAAATAGCCAACAGCTATAGGATGAGAAAAATATTCTTCACCCGAAGCTCTGAATTGGCCGTTATGAGCTTTTTTGCCGGTATAATAGGCAGCATTTAGTCTTTCTAAGTCTACAAAGGGGTTATACGACCTTATACGATTGATGAGGCTGCTAAAAGCGTCCTCAATAGTCTTATGTGCAACAATAGCAGAAGCTACCATTTCAACACCCCAAAATGAGTGATATATTTATTCTTATTTTAATCGTCGCTTTTAAGAAGATTAATGTCAACATCTTGGAAGCCGGTCGAGTCGATATCGTTAGAATGACCAACCTGCATACCTGACTGTTCACCGTACAAATCAGCTTCATATTGTGAAGAGAGTGCCTCCATTTCGTTTCGAGCTTCATCAGAGGCATCGTCTGCGAGCATTTCTTCATCACGATCATTTAACCTTTGTAGACCCCTTATAATTGCGTCTTGGACTTTAGTTTTATCAATTGTTTCCGCTGCGATTTCTCGTAACGCAACAACGGGATTTTTATCATTATCCCTATCAATTGTTAAAATTTCACCTTTTTGAATTGCACGTGCTCTTTGACCCGCTGTTAGAACTAAC
>CACNQE010000011.1 GCA_902622515.1 uncultured SAR116 cluster alpha proteobacterium | reverse complement strand
CAACAGCTCTATAAACATGTATGGCCTCTATTTATACAGGGAAAGATAAAAATCCCAATTTATCAGAGGTTTTCTATCTTTCAAGCGGCAGAAGCCCATAAATGCTTAGAAAAAGGTGAACATACAGGCAAGATTGTTCTAGATGTCATAAATGATGATGAGTAATCATACTCTCTTTAATAAAAATAAGCATATCTCATATAAGATGAGTGTAACAAAAAGACATGATACAAGTATAGGCATATTGGCCTGAAAAATTATTGCAACGATGCCGGTTAGTGCGGGTAAAGCACAACAGCTAGCTCCAGCTATTGCATTAGGCATCCATATTTTATTTTGATTGGTGTCGTTTAAGTTTATTAATTTTGAAACAAACTTATATACAAAATTATGAAAGTGCCTGTCATCTGCAATTGAAAAGTTAGTATTCTTATCGAGAGTTCGCCGAATAAAAGAGCGAAGTGTTTCATAAATAGGGTAACTAACAATAAGCAGGCTCGCGAACGAAGACACATTATAATTTCTCTCGGCTAACAAAATAGCCATGACTGCGATAATGCATCCTAATAAATATGCGCCACCATCTCCAACAAAAAGAAACCCTCGTGGAAAATTGAAAATAAATAATCCTAATAAGCATGTAAAGAAGAACCAACTAAATTGCGTAAGTTCAGAATCTCCATTGATAAAAGCAATGATACCGATGGAGGCAATCATAATTAAAGTAGCCCCAATTGATAATCCGTTTAATCCGTCAATGATATTTATAGATTGAGCCATTAATGCAATTGAAAGTATTGTAATTATAAGGGCAATAAATTTGATGCTAAATAAACTATTTAATAGTGGTATGCCATTGGCTGTTAATTGCAGAGAAAATATCCATACTAGTATTACAGCGCTAATAATACTTGCGCCAAGTCTAAAGAGTGGTGGAATTTTATTTGAAATATCTTCTGTGATACCTGTTAAAAATACCGGTAGGCCACCAATGAGAAAGCCGGCAGCAAATGGAATCTCAAACAAAATTGCTGTAACGATACCGGCTAATAATGAGAAACCACCAATTCGTGGGACCAGATCTTTATGTATTTTCTGTGGGCCAACATTTGAATCACTTGAATACTTTAAATGCCACTTTTTACTAGTCAAAATGATTAAACATGTAACTAAAACGGATAAAAATCCGTATAAACATGCTAATAGATTAATTTCTGTTACGAGTATCATTTAATATGTCTTTTTTACTTTTAGCTTTTTCTGGTTCAATGTTAGATGAGCATAATGATAAAGATATAGCGCTCCACATAAAGCAATTGTTCCATTGGCCAAATAAGTCACTAGAGGATGCTATGGGCCAAAATAAGCTAAGAGGAATAATAAATGCAACCGCAACAAAAACATTATCGGGATTTCGTTTTCTGGCTACATAGCAAAAAAATATAATTGAAATGAAAAATGTTGTGCCAGCTATAAGACCGATTATACCAGTTTCTCCTGCCATCTGAATATAAAAATTATGTGGATGGGGATGACAGTCTAATTCTTGTCTATCCGAAATTATTTCTGGGCATAATTCTCTAAATGCTGCTGTGCCAACACCTAATATTGGAGCCTGTTGGAACGCTACAATTCCAGGCATCATTGAACGATAATATGGGCTATCAGAATGAATAGGTAATTGATCAACAAAAGTGGTCAAAAATCGGTCGGCCATTTCAGGTCTGTTGTGGAATAAAAAAACTACTGCTGTAACTTCAACTGCGATAAGGATTAAATATCTGTTCCATTTTGGACGCCACATTAAACCAGCTAGCATTCCCGCGCAGGCACGCAAAATAAAATTTATTCGTTCACCGGTTAAAACGCTAAATATCAATGTTATTAGGGATACTAATGCTGCTAAACTGGCAATATTGTGGCGTGCTGAAACTGCGAGTGCTACCATTACTAAAAATGCAGGTAGGCCGACTTTCGCGAGATAGTTTCCAGAAGTAAGGTCGCCATAAGGCCAACTAAGGCGTTGGTTCACTTGACCAACAAAATATAGCTCGGCAGCTAAAATAACACACATCACAAGCATTGCGATAGCTGTCGTGGATAGCATTGCGTATATAAGCCTTTTATCAGTGCCAAGCCAAAAAACGCATGCCATTGCAAATAATGGAAAGCGAAACCAAACAAAGGCCTCAGTTAATGCATAAAAAGGTATTTTAGAAAACGCAGCTGATATCAGACACACTAACCAAAAAACAAACGCTGCTCGTACCCAAAATATGCTTAAGAAATTAGTCTGTTTTGACTTAATTGTGCGGACAATAAATCCTATACAGATAAGTGATATCCAAGCATCCGCGGGACTCCTCTCTATGAGTAAAATAAAAGGCCCTAATATCCAAAAAATGCGCCAGATTCGCTCAAATTTAGACAATTCAGATAATGCAGCTAGACTATCATACCAAACCTTTTGCACAGCATTTATGATAGAAGAAGGTCTGCCTAATTTAGAAATATCATTAGTCAAAATATCATTTTCTCTATGGCGTACTATTTTAAAAAATAATAACTTATCCGGTATAAATACTTACGGTATTTTTTTTTACAAGGAAAATATTATTCTTTCTTAATAGAGCCAAGTTATTTAACTTGTTTGTTATATGCAATTATGGGTAAAGAAATAAAATTTATGGAGAAAATAACGTGACAGAGGTTACACTCACAGTTAATGGGAAAAAGTATACGCAGAATGTGTTTGACCATGTATTGCTTTCTGACTTCATAAGAGAAAAGCTTAAACTTACGGGGACACATATTGGGTGTGATACAAGTCAATGTGGTGCATGTGTGATTCATTTAGATGGAAAGTCCATAAAATCTTGTACAATGTTAGCCGTTCAGGCTGACGGTTGTGATGTTTTAACAATTGAAGGTCTTGCAGATGGAGATGTGTTGCATCCTATGCAGAGAGCATTTCATGAAAACCATGGACTACAATGTGGGTTTTGCACTCCTGGCATGATCATGAGCGCAATTGAACTGATTAAGGGAAAACCTGATATAACTGAGCAGGAAATTAGGCAAGGGCTTGAGGGTAATTTGTGTAGATGTACAGGTTACCAAAATATTGTTAAATCAATTCAAGAAGCAGCAAAAAATGAGAACAATTTAACAAATAGGTAATAAAAATCGATGTACAACAATAGGAATTAAATATGTATTCATTTAACTACCTTAAGCCAGGGTCTATTAAGGAGGCAGAAAGCCTTCTCTCTGAGTCAGATGATAACAAAGTGATTTCAGGTGGCATGACGTTACTTCCAACATTAAAACAGCGTTTAGCGCGCATTGACAATTTAATTGGCCTAGAAAAATGTGGGCTCGATAAAATTATTTTACGAGAAGGGTTGTTGAATATTGGC
Organism: uncultured SAR116 cluster alpha proteobacterium; assembly: GCA_902622515.1. Classification (GTDB taxonomy): domain Bacteria; phylum Pseudomonadota; class Alphaproteobacteria; order Puniceispirillales; family Puniceispirillaceae; genus UBA5951. The sequence goes on along the minus strand of CACNQE010000011.1, from coordinate 65,942 downwards.
GCGATGGTAACTCATTTTGATGTATCGAACTCTGCTCTTGTAAAGACTGAGAACCCTGCTATCGCTCAACTTGCATCTCATATTGGCGACAGACAGGTTCGCAATCGTGGAACCATCGGCGGGTCTCTTGCGAACAATGACCCATCTGCATGCTATCCAGCTGCCATATTAGCTATGTCAGGCACAATTCATACCACTAAACGAGATATAAAAGCAGAAAACTTCTTTGTTGATTTATTTGAAACTGCTCTAGAAGAGGATGAAATAATTACTTCAGTCAGTTTACCTAAACCAGAAAGAGCGGCCTATGAAAAATTTCCTAATCCAGCATCACGATATGCTATTGTTGGTATTTTTGTAGCAAAGTTTGACTCTGAGGTAAGAGTTGCTGTTACGGGCGCGGGAGAAGAGGGTGTATTCAGATGCCAGCAGATAGAAACGGCTTTATCTGCGAAGTTTCTGCCAGAATCTTTATCTGAAATTAATATTTCTGCTGATGGGCTAATGAGTGATATACATGCTGAGGCAGATTATAGAGCACATTTAATCGTAGAGTTGGCGAAGCGTGCTGTTGCAAAATCAATAGCAAGATAACAAATATTTTTTATATGTTTGAGCTATTTTACATACCAGCATTTAGGACTTTATTTGCTGCGCAAATTATTGCCTTGATTGGGACTGGACTGACGACAATCGCATTGGCATTGCTTGCATTTGAGCTCGCTGGAAATCAAGCAGGTATCGTGCTGGGTACAGCGCTAGCTATAAAGATGATAGCATATGTTTTTATTTCTCCACTCATTACAGGTCTAATTGGGAATAATTATAAAAAACTTTATCTCATTGTATTTGATCTAATGCGTGCATGCGCCGTAATTCTATTGTTTTTTGTTAACTCTATATGGCAAATTTATTTAATTATTTTTTGCCTTCATGCATTATCTGCTGGGTTTACTCCTATTTACCAGTCAGTAACTTCAGAGATTTTAAAAGAGGACAGTTTATTTGTAAGGGGTTCCTCCTTATCCAGAGTGGCTTATAATCTGGAAAATATTTTAAGCCCCACTTTTGCTATATTGATGCTTTCATTCATGAATTATTCATGGTTTTTCATAGGAAATACAATTTGTTTTTTATTCTCCGCATTACTTATATTGGTTACTAAATTTCCAGAAATACATGTAAAAAAAATGGAGTTCACACCCATTTGGAAAAAGGCTACCAGTGGTATTGTTTTATTTCTTAGAAACCGAAATTTGCTCGCTATATTAAGTTTAAATATGGTCATTGCTACATCTGGTGCAATGATACTTGTAAATAGTGTCACAATCATTCAGGGAATTTTTGGACTATCTGAAAGTAAACTTGTTTTAGCAATGCTTTATTATGGAATTGGTGCTGCGTTCTCTGCTATGATAGTTTTTATAATAAGTGCTATCTCAAATTATAAACTCATCATGCTAGCAGGGGCATTTTTAACCTCATTACTTAGCCTAGGCTCTTCGTTCATTCAATCTTATGAAGCGCTTCTAATTTCATGGGCATCTTTTGGATTTTTATCAAGTTTTATCTTGGTGCCAATGGGCCAAATCTTAAGAGAAGAAACAGATATAAAAGATAGAACAGTCATTTTTGGTGCACAATTTAGTCTTTCACATGCCTGTTGGTTGATTACTTACCCACTTATAGGGTATTTTTTAGTATTTTTTGGTCTAAAAGTCAGTTTCATGATAATTTTTAGTATTGTGTTAGTTGCAACATTCATAGCATGGTTTTTATGGTATGGGCTAAAAGGTAAATTTTAGTTGTAATCAAGAAAGAGACTTATGAAATTTTCAATCGCTTGTGTGGCTACCGATAGAAGCCGTCCCATATCAAACGGAGATGTAAAATCAAATAAATATGAATTTGATTTTCATTTTGGGGAACCTGAAGAACTTTTTAGAATTGCGTTACAAGAAGCAAGATATGATATCACAGAATTATCGATGGGAAGCCATATTACAAAGACTGCAAGAGGGGATACCGAATATATTGGTATTCCTGTTTTTCCATCTCGGTCGTTTAGGCATTCTGGGATTTTTATTCGTTCCGACAGAGGCATAAATTCTCTTACAGATTTAAAGGGAATGCGCGTTGGTGTGCCAGAATTTCAGCAGACCGCAGGTATTTGGTTGCGTGGGATGATGGCTGATGAGTATGGAGTAAAAAGTGATGAGATATCATGGAAGGTGGGTGCATTAAACAGCCCGGGTCCTGGTGAGCGAATGAAAATTACGCTTCCAAAGCATATGAATGTACAATCAATTAAGAAAGATGATTACCTTGATAAGCTGATCCGTGAAGGCGAAATTGATGCGATTTTCTCTCCAAGGGAGCCCAATAGCTTACTAGACCCAGACACACCAGTGATACGAATGTATGATAATATAGGTGCAGCAGAGCGCGATTATTGCAGAAGAACAGGTTTTTTCCCAATAATGCACTGTCTAGCAGTCAAGAAAACGCTCCTATCAAACTACCCTGATTTACCAGAACACCTGTTTCAATTATTTGTGAAAGCAAAAGAATTTAGCTTACATGAGTTATCACTAGGAAACGTGCTCCGTGTTTCGCTACCATGGGTACATGAGCTTCAAAAAGAGTTTGCTAATTTAATGGGAGGCAATCCTTGGCCATACGGCCTATCTGCTAATCATGAAGAAATAACTGCCCTGATACGATATGCTGTAATGGATGGTATTGCAGTTAAGTCTGTGCAAGCTGAAGATTTATTTCACCCTCAAACGCACTCTCTTTTGGACGTGTGAGTATATGGCGGTTATTTTGATGAAAATAAACTTAATCCTTAACAGACAATTCTCCTAAATAACGTGCAACGTAAAAATGTCGCTTTGATGCCCAAAAGCAATTTTTTTTATCTGGAATAACAGCATAGTAGTTCTCTGCTTTCTTAAACCAAAAGCGTTGTTTGCATCCAAGATATTTAACAAATAAGTAATCCGGTCCAATATCAATCTTTCCAATGGGAGATTCTTTCACGAAAATACTATTCATATTGCTGTTAAAGCAATGCCCTTTTTTGTTGCCGCGACAGTTTTCTTCCGCAGAATTTATCATTTCAAGATAGGTAAATATGCCATTGTTGACTCTAAAACCTTCATTATCAAACATATTGCATTTGTCATCAGGCGCTCTTGTGCGCTGAGAAAATTCGCATGTAAACCAAACACCATTCCAAATTTCGGCTGTCTTAGTCTCTGCTTCTAGGTATTTTATGACTGGGAAAAAAAATATCATTGTTACCAAAAAAAATTTTGTCATAACCAGAAAATGATGCATCATCGGTCCTGTGAAAAAGGCTTTTTTGGTTTTTTTTTATTTTGAATGTTTAATTCTTCAATTACTTTTTCTTCATTCCACGGCTGATATAATCGTGCAATGAAAGAAATCATAATTAATGAAAAAAGACATACCAGCGCTACAATTATATCATCAGTCAACCACCAGAGAATTAAAGCAGCAGTAACCAAAACACCTATTAGTAACAATCTGTCGTAAAAAAAAGATTTAAGTGACATATTATTCTCTATCAAACAAAATTAACCAGCACTCAAATTATACCATAAAAAAGAAAATCCTATTTGGAATTTTAATACTTAAAATAGTTTTGTTTGCTTAAAACCATCTTAACATGCCGACAAGCCCTGCAGAGGCGTAAAAAATTTGTAATACTAATATCCCTTTAAAATTATTGCGATATGCCCAGATAGCAATTGAAATAGCAGAAATTAATAATAACGAAAAACCAAGAAACTCCGCTCCGATATTAAGCGCAATCAACATGGAATACAAAATAGCTGTTAGAACCCCAAACCACTCTAAAATTATGTTCTTTGTTAATTTTTTGAGCATATCCGCCTCTTAACTTAATAAATAAACGCCATATTGTATCTAGTCCAAATATTTGTCTAGGATACTGAAAAGAGAGAATAGCAGAATTAAGTGAAGTTGCATGAGCTATAATGACTATTTTGGCAGAATAAAATAAAAAGGAGAGTGTTTTTGTCTAATTTCAAATTAGATCAGAGGCTAGAAGATAATAGTTTTTTGATTGACATTTTTGAGGATATTCAAATTAGAGCATTTAATGATTCTCGCTATTTCTGGTATATTCTTGTTCCAACAATTTCTGACTTAAAAGACTGGCATGATTTACCAATAAAGGTAGAAAAAAATCTGCTTATTTATACAAGGAAACTTAGTCAGTTTTTGAGTCAAACACAAAATGCGGATAAAATAAACATTGCCTCTATCGGGAATATTGTATCTCAATTTCATTTACACGTTATTGCACGCCATAAGGATGATGCAAAATGGCCTCAACCTGTTTGGGGGGACCCGATTACATCAGCCTTATCGCAAAATGATTTAGAGATAAGAAAATACCTTATTAAAAGATCAAAACTTTAGTTATTGAAGAAAAAATCGATTAGCTCTTTTTAGAATTAGTGAATTTTATTAATTTTGCATCATTGCCATCTTCTATTACCCAGATAAAACCCTTCTGGCACACCTCTACATCACGAACTCTTTTTGACCAATGAAATCTCTCTTTTTCTTTTGGACCATCTTCATCAAACGCTACTCTAATAAGCGCTCTACTTCTCAAACCACCTATTAGCGCGTTACCCTGCCAAGATGGAAATTCATCTCCTTCATAAAAATCTAAGCCAGAAGGAGCAATTGTCGGGTTCCAAAATACCATTGGAGCTTGAAATTCAGGCCGTGTTTCGTGAGGGGGAATGGGTATACCACTGTAGTGGCTTCCTTCAGATACGACTGGCCAACCATAATTCTTACCTTTTTGAATTAAATTAAGCTCATCACCGTTCTTTGGCCCCATTTCAGTAGACCAAAGTTGGTCGTTACTATCAAAAGCAAGACCAAGAGCATTCCTATGCCCCATTGTCCAAAAGGATTTTGCGCGGTCACCATTATCTTGAAAGGGGTTATCCTTTGGTATTGCTCCGTCTTCTTTTAGTCTTATAATTTTACCCAAGTCGCTATTCCAGTTTTGGGCAGGGGTCATTTTTTGCCTATCGCCAGAACTTATAAATAAATCTAACTCATAGTCAGAACCGGAGGGTCCAAATACCATTCTGTAAGAGAAGTGACCATTTCCTATAGTTGCTGGAGTTTGTAGCCATATATCAGTTACATCAGTTAAGTAAGGTTCGTCCGTAATTTCTAACTTTGCCCTAATAACTTTGGCAAATTTTGAAACCCCAAAATCATCCGATGAGACATAAGATAGATAAATAAGATTATTAGAAGCAAAATCTGGGTGAACAATCACATCCCCTAAACCACCTTGACCTCCAACTGATACTTTAGGAATATTTGCAATTGATTTCTTAAACCCAGAAGAATCCACAAGCCATAACGTACCACCTTTTGTTGTAACAAGCATGGTATTGCTATTGATAAAAGATATGGCCCAAGGCTGGCTAAATGTTGATATTATTTCTCCAAAAATCTTGCTGCCTGTAGTCCCAGAAATCTCTCTCGCTTGACTAGGGTGATAGAAGATGCTGGTTACACATATAATAATAGAAATAAAAGAGATATTTTTTATGGTATTTCTCACTTATAAGTTTTACTCAACATCTCGAAATTTTTGATTGGGAAATTTAGAAGCAAAATCCTCTAATGCATCAATAGATAATTTTCCAACTGCATTCCATTGTTTTTTGTTATATGTTTCACTCTCTAGTTCAGATACAAAAGAATCATTTAATCTATTACCAAGATTGAACAAACCAGAGGCGAGCGTAATTTCTATAATTTCCCTATCTGAAAACTCAGATTTCATTCTATCCGCAAGCTCTTGGTTATCACGAGATTGATTGAGAGTAACAGCTTCAGCCCATTCAAGAGCCAATTTTTCTCGATTTGTAAATAAAGAAGATGTCTTATAATCATCTGTTGATAATGATATAATTTGTTCATCACTAAGACCAATGCCTTTTGCGTAAATTCTCGTATGAGATGTGCAATAGTTACATTCATTTGTCATGGAAGTTTTTACGCAGGCTAGTCCACGTAACTTTACATCAGAGTTAGAGCCAAGTCCATCTTGACGAATAGATACAAGAAATCCTAACCACCACCGGGCAATCTCTGGTGTATGTGTAATTAGAATTTTCATAAGGTTTGATGTCCTGCCTAAAAACTGTTCTGCCGCGTCAAAGATTTCTTTTTCTGACGTGGTGTAGTCTTCTTTTTCTAAATTAGAAACGCGTTGCATGGCTTTCCCCTTAATTAATTCCAATAGTTTAATCTGAGCAAAATTAAAAAATAGTGTCAAATAGTTAAAAAAAAGAAACTAAGCTTATCAGACAAGCACGTTATTGAATTTGACTTTTATTGTTTTGTATACAACAGTTAAAGAATTCAATAATTGCCAGGGTTATTTAATCTTATGACAAAAATTACTTTTAATGATGGTATGAAAATTTACTGGGATCATCCAATTGAAATGGATGACGGTCTCATATTAAGAGCAGATATTTTTTCTCCTGAAAAAGTTGGTAAGTATCCAGTAATTATGACTTATGGGGTTTATGGTAAATGGCTCGACTTTAGAGATGGTTATAAGCCTCAATGGGACATCATGGTAGATAAGTTTCCAGAAGTTATGGCTAATTCTTCTTGCAAATATCAGAATTGGGAAGTTGTAGATCCTGAAAGATGGGTTCCTGATGGTTACGTTTGTGTGCGAATAGATTCGAGGGGTGCAGGACGTTCACCTGGTTATTTAGACCCATTTTCACCACGTGAAACTAAGGATTTTTATAACTGTATTGAATGGGCCGCCCAGCAAGAGTGGTCAAATGGAAAAATTGGTTTGAACGGAATTTCCTATTATGCAATTAACCAGTGGCAAGTTGCTGAATTGCAGCCGCCCAACCTTGCGGCAATGTGTATTTGGGAGGGTGCGCATGATCTATACAGAGAATGGGCTTATCATGGTGGTATATATTGTACATATGGCGGTAATTGGTATAAAGGGCGATGCATTCCAAGACAAAATGGTTTAGGTGTGAACGGATATAAAGCTCGGATTAATGGTGATTATGTGTCAGGGCCGCTCACTTTATCAAATGAAGAACTTGGTTATAATCGCACTAATATGAATAGAGATATGTTCAGCAATAAATTAGTTACGGACCAATACTGGCAGGAAAGAATACCAGATTTCTCAAAAATTACCGTGCCTGTTTTATCAGCAGCAAATTGGGGGGGGCAATCACTTCATTCTCGAGGTAATTTTGAGGGTTTTAACAAAATTGCTTCTACTGAGAAATGGCTTGAAGTTCATGGCTTGGAGCATTGGACAGAGTTTTATACTGATTATGGCGTAAATATTCAGAAGAGGTTTTTTGGACATTATCTCAAAGGGGAAGATAATAATTGGAGAAATGAGCCCAGAGTTACTTTACAGGTAAGGTATCCTGGCAATAAATTTGTTGAGAGAAAAGAGAATGAGTGGCCATTAAAGCGAACAAATTGGACCAAGTTATATCTAACACCAACCGGCTCGCTTTCTTCAGAAGAACAAATATTTGAAAAAACCAAAATTGAATATGATGGTTTTGGAGAAGGTATAACTTTTGTAAGTAAGCCATTGTCTGGTGAAACAGAAATAACAGGCCCAATGGCATCAAAATTATTTATTTCATCTGAGTCTACGGATGCTGATTTATTTTTAGTCGTACGAGTGTTCTCCGAAGATTTTAAAGAAATTACTTTCAACGGTGCATTAGACCCAAATACCCCTGTAGGACAGGGATGGCTGCGTGCGTCTCACAGAAAACTAGATCCAAATATGAGCAAACCTTATAGGCCCTATTATACACATGACGAAATCCAGCCATTAGAGCCTCAAAAAATATATGAGTTAGATATCGAGATTTGGCCAACTTCAATAGTAATACCTAAGAATTACAGAATAGCTCTTACCATTAGAGGAAGAGACTATGTAAATCAATCTGGTGGAGGCAGTACACTTCCTAATATGAATAAATTTTCGGGTTGTGGCCCGTTTTTACATAACGACCCTAATGACAGACCACTGGATGTTTTTGGAAAAAGAATATCGCTTCACTTTTCAGAAAAGAATATTCCATATTTATTGCTGCCTATCATTTGATAAATTTAACTGCTCTATTGAGGAGAAAAATTTCATTGATGTTTCAAGACAAAAACTATTTTTTCACTGGTTTAGGTCGAACTTTAATTAAATCAATTACATTAAAGTAAGTAGAGCTTAAGCCACTAATAAAATCTCAATTTATATTTTAATTTCGTATAGTAATTTTTAAATATTTTCTATTAGGATTTATAAGATCTAGACTTAAATTAATTCTGCAAAATCATATTTTTTTTGTTATTAAATTAATCATCTCCTTTAGTGAGGTTATTGAAAAATCTGCAGCTTTCTCGTGGTTTCCACGAACATTTAATGCAGCAACCACCAGTCCTGCTTTTTGTGCTGAGACGATGCCTGAGATGCTGTCTTCAACAGCTAAAATTTCATATGGTTTGAGCCCCAGTTTCTTTGCAGCTATTTTATAAGGAGTTGGATCTGGTTTACCTATTTTTACATCGTCCAGAGAGAGAGAAAAATTAAAAATTTTTGATACTCCTAGAGCTGCAAGATTAATGTCTACTACCAGCCGGTTAGAGTTTGAAACAGCTACTTGTGAAATATCCATAATGTGCAGCTCTTTTATAATATCTGAAGCATGCGGCATCGTAATTAAAGTTGAACTATTAGCTAAATAAAAATTATTGATTTGGTGTGCCCATTCTTCAAATTTAAGGCCAACAGGGAAGCGCTTTTGTAGTGCCTCCCAAACACCGTGGAGATTTACACCGATGAAATATTCATTTGGGAGGTCAGAAATATCAACGTTGTATTTCTCACAAACCAATATTAGTGATTTTAAATGAAGAGGTTCGCTATCTACGAGTGTTCCATCTATATCCCAGGCTACTGCCTTTATCATAATTTATACTTCAACTAAGGCTTGATATGTTTGACGGAAGGTGCGGTATCCTTTGTTATAAAGTTCAGCATTTTGGGTATTAGGTTCAATAAGGTTACTGTAAGAAACAAAAGCTGTAATGCCAAACCAGTCATCACTCATTTTTGACCCAATAACTGCCATCCAAGCCGCCCCAAGACAGGAACCTGGGTGTCCTCTCAACAATTGAATAGGTTGTTGCAATATGTCAGCACAAATTTGCATCCAAAGATTTGAATTAGAGCCACCATCTGAGGCCAGAAAACGTGTAGTTGGATGGCCCATCTCATTAAAAACCTCTATATGGTGTCGGAACGCATATCCAAAACCCTCAAGCAGTGCGCGCCACAAATGTCGTATGTCATGGTTTAAACTGATTCCGCGAATAATTCCACGAGCATATGGGTCATGTATTGGTGTCTTTTCACCTAAGAAATAAGGAATAATCTGGACACCCTCGGACCCAGGAAGTGTTTCAGTAGCGATTTTGTCAAGGTATTGATGTAGTGTAATCCCGCATGACTGTGCATTTTCTCTCTCACCTTTGGCTAACTTATCAACAAACCAGTTAAGAGCAGAGCCACCAGATGCCATACAACCATTTGGCATATACAGACCAGGTATTAAATGGAGGTCAAGAAACATACGAGGGTCAGGTTTCAGTTTGTCAGTAGCAATCATAATGTCAGTCGCTCCACCAAACTTAAGCAAAACGTCTCCAGGTTGGTTTACTCCAGCAACATAAGCTGATGCTATATGATCAGCTGCACCCCCAACAACCAATGTACTTTTCGAAAGTCCAGTTGCCTTTGCAGAGTCCTCATTTATTTTTCCGAGAACAGAATGAGAGGCAATTTTGCGAGGTATAGCAGAACGGGGGATGTGTCCTAAAGAGACCAAGTCATCAGAAATCAAACCAGTAGCAGTATCGACAAACCCTGCTTCAAGTGCCCAGTTTTGTTCAACTGCTTTTTCACCAGTGAGTTTCCAGTTGATGAAGTCGTAAGAACCAAAAACTGTACTGATTTGTACAAATATCTCAGGTTCATGTTTTTCTATCCAACGCAATTTTGCAGCAACTAATTGCTGATTAATACCATTTCCCGTTTTTTTGATGAATTCTTGTTCTTCAAACTCTAATTTTATCTCCTGAACTTGCTCACCACAACGACCGTCACTTTGTTGGATAGAAGGACGAAGTACTCTACCTAAAGAGTCGAGTAATACCACAGCTGGGAGCATCCCTGTTACACCTACAGCATGGATTTCCTCTGGATTAATTTTCGCTTTTGATATGAGTTCAGGAATGATTTCAACAACATTCTTCCACCATTCGTCTGGATTTTCCTCTGCCCATCCTGGGAATGGGGAGCTCAGTTTTACAGGTCGAGTGGCGTGACCTAAAATTTTATCAGGTAAACTAAGCAAAATGCCTATTGTAGATGTAGTTCCAATATCAAGCCCAATTACGTAACTCATCCGCGTAGCCTATTTACTACATCCATAAATCGTTTTACACGTTCACCGTCGACCTTATTCCATGTATTGCCGTCAACCTTAAAATGTGTTCCTATAACGCAACCGGATGCAACTGACATGACTTTATTTACATTGTCTATATTCACTCCCGTATTTGCAAAAACTGGTACTAAATCTCCGACAGCCTCGGCAACTTTTTGAAGGTCAGAGCTATCCGCAGGTTGGCCTGTGATCGGACCTGATACTAGGATGGCGTCAGCTAAAGACGAAAATATGGCAGATTTTGCCCTTAATTCAATATTTCGCTGGTCTAAAGAATGGGCAAATTCGGCATTTATATTAAAAAACATTTTCATATCATTTTTGTTTAGACTGGAACGAAGTCGGCTTGCTTGTGCACAGTCTGGAGCCCAAACACCCATGTCAGAAGCAAATACTCCTGTAAAGATTTCGCGAACAAATGATGCACCCGTCACAGAACCAATAGCAACAGTAGCAGTCGGATCCCATAAATAGTTTACACCGAATGGTACTTTCAACATTGGCTTAAGTGTCGATACAATCATTGTCATAGCTGCAATGCTTTCGGGTGTCGCTTTAAGAACATATGGCCGATCATTTTCATTGCCAAACATTATTGAATCGACCCCCCCAGATTGTAGCTGTTCAATGTCTATTGAAACGTCTTCAATTAGCTTATCTATTCCGCCGTCAGCGTCAAAAAGTGGCGAGCCTGGCAGAGCACCAATGTGTGCCATGGAAATCACCACCTTTTTCTTCTCTCCAAAGAAGTCAAAAACCATTATAAATCTCCTTTCTCATTTTAGTAACGACACTCGATGCAATTAGAATTTCGACACCAGCTGCTTCTAAAGATTCTAGCAGAGGTTCAGGCGGTATTTTCTCTGTTATAAGCATGCTGATATTAGTAAGTTCAGAAACTCTTGCAACCGATACTCTACCAAATTTAGAACTATCCATTAAAACAATATTGCGTTTAGATTGCGAGACCATTGCAGCTTTTATTTCTGTTTCTTCTATTGAATAATCGTAGAATCCGTCTTCCGCCAATCCCGAAACACCAAGGAAAGAGATGTCAAAGTGGAAGCGCCTTAAATCCTCAACTGCTTTTACACCCACTATTGATGGTTCTGAGCCCTGAACTTCGCCGCCGGGCACATACACCTTAGCACCGGATTGTCCGAGGTGACGGGCAATTGGTAGTGAGGTGGAAAAAACTCGAATAGGCATTTCTTTGATACGATCCGCTAGAGCAAACACAGTAGAGCCTACGTCTAATGCAATTGTTTGATTTGGTCCAATTTGTTGTGCTGCTAAAGCAGCAATAGCAAATTTTGCCCGTTGGTTTAAAACGTTTCGGCGGTCAAGGCTAGGTTCTATTGTATCAAACTTTTTTGCCGATGGACTATTAGGTAGAATTGCACCACCGTGTGTGCGAGCTAGTAGTCCTAGCCCTTCTAAAAAATCAAAATCTCGACGAATAGTCATCTCTGAAGTGTCGCAGAGCTTAGCGATCATAGGAACTGTTACTAGCCCTTCTTCTTCAAGGGAGGAAAGAATCATATCACGACGCTGAGAGGCATGAAATTTTTTTGAGGTCATATATTGTTCCCTGATCATTATTTTTAACAATAAAAATCATAAACAAACAAAATTCTCAACCTTTTTATGAAAAAGTACCATTTTTTTGTTGAATATTGTTATATTATGTGAATTAATTGTGGGATATTGGAGCCTAAAAAATAATGGGTACTTTTCAAAGAACAGCTCTTATAACTGGAGGAGCAACAGGTATTGGGCTTGCAAGCGCAAAAGCGTTTTCAAAAGCTGGATATAATGTTGTCCTCACAGACTTAGAACAAAAGGTTGTGCAGGATGCTGCCAATACCATAAAGGGCCCAACCTTAGCTATAAAACTCGACGTTTGCGATCAAACTTCTATTTATGTTGCGTTTAAAGAAGGAGAGCGAGTTTTCGGTCAAATTGATGTTTTGCATGCTAATGCAGGTGTATCAAGCATGAAACGAGCTTTGGATCTGACCGAAGAGGATTGGGACTTTAACTTCAATGTTAATGCTAAGGGTGTTTTTCTTTCCAATCAGGCTGCGATACGGCATTTTTTGAAACACCAAAATAAAGGAGTCATTGTGAATACTGCGTCTTTAGCTGCCAAAGTAGGTGCTCCTTTTTTGGCGCATTATTCAGCATCAAAATTTGCTGTGTTAGGATGGACACAGTCGCTCGCTCGAGAGCATGCTGGGGATGGAATACGGGTTAACGCTGTTTGTCCGGGCTTCGTTAAGACAGGAATGCAAGATCGTGAAGTTAAATGGGAGGCCGATTTGCTCGGCTCCACTCCCACTGACGTGTTTCAATCTTACATTGATCAAACTCCACTTGGCCGGATCGAAACTGCAGAAGATGTTGCTGATGTTGTCGTTTTTCTTGCTTCCGATAAAGCTCGGTTCATGACTGGACAAGGCATCAACGTAACTGGTGGCGTGTATATGGGATAACATGTCACATTATAAATTTAACAAATGGGAGATAAATATGAAAAAACTTAAATTAAGTACTGCTATCGCAGCAATTGCTTGGGCTACAATTAGTACATCCCAAGTTGTTCACGCTGGTGAAATTAATATTATTATGGAAGAAGTTCCAGATTATGATATTGTAGCAAAGCTCACTGATCAATTCACTGAGCAGAACCCAGGGATTACAGTAAATTTTGACGCCATGCCGTTTGATGCTATGCGCGATAAGATTATGACATCATCATTAGCACCTTCAGCGACTTATGACGTCATTATAATTGATAACCCTTGGACTGACGAGTTTGCAAGAGCTGGCTTCTTAGAGCCATTAGACTCACTAATTTCTAGCCAAGATGGCTATGCATATGATGATTTCGTTCCAGCTCTTGCTGACATAAGCAAGGTCGACGGTTCTATTTATGGTGTTCCATATTATAACTATGCTCTTGGTTTAATAGTTCGTCAGGATATTTTCGACTCGAAAGGTTTAGCAATTCCGAAATCAATTGAAGATTACATGAGCGTTGTAAAATCATTAACGACTGATGGTATGTACGGCGCTGCTATGCAACCTCAAAAAGGTTATAAAATTATGGAGGAATGGAAAAACTGGTTATATGCTAACGGTGGCGAATTGTTCGATGATGCAGGCAATGTGATTATTAACAACCAAGCTGCTATTGATGCGCTAAATCAGTATATCGAGACCCATAGTCAGGCTGCTCCACCTAACTCTGCAAACTGGGGCTTTGATGAAGCTTTGCGCTCCGTGTCCTCAGGTAAAGCTGCCACAATGCTTTCTTACAACTGGATGCTTCCAGCGTTGAACGCGAAAGGTGGAATGTCTGGTGACCTTGCAGGTAATTTTACTCTTCATGAAGTCCCTGGTGGTAAGTCTGTTTTAGGGCTTTGGTCATGGGGAATTACTGCAAACTCAGACAATAAAGATGATGCTTGGACGTTCATTTCATGGATTTCTAGTCCAGAGGTTGCAAAACAAAGAGCTATTATGGGTGGCGCACCAGTCCGCAACAGCGTAATGAATAGTTCAGAAGTTTGGGAAAAGGGTTATGGGAAGGCCTACTACACCGCGCTAGCTGATATTCTGGATGGCTCGGCACCGTTGTCCTCTGGAAACAACGCCGAGGAATTGATAGAAATAGTTGGTACCGAATTGAGTGCTGCTGTTACTGGCCAAAAGAGTGTAAAAGAAGCATTAGATGCAGCAGCAAATGGTGTGGAAAGAGCAATTAAATAATGTTACATGGAGGGGTAGCGTTTTATGCGCTACCCCTTAATAATAACGAATGCAGCCCAAATGCATATTAAATATAAGCTAATTTTACCATTGGTTTTTCTCCTGTCTGGCATAATGCTATACCCGTTCATATTTTCTTTATGGCTATCGCTTCAAGATTATCGGCTTACAAGAATAAATGACGTTCAGTTTGTGGGTTTCGAAAACTTTGGCTTTATCGCAACTGACCAAAGTTTTCTAAACGCAATGGGGAATACCATAAGCTTTGTAGCTAGTGCTGTAATATTTGAGTTAATTTTAGGACTCTCACTTGCCCTTCTCATTCAAAAGTTAGTCATTTTCAAAGGATTAGTTCGATCAATATTGCTTGCCCCCATGTTTATAACTCCTATCGCAGTAGGCTTAATGTTTCGTTTTTTACTAAACTCAGAAATCGGTATAATACCTTTTTACCTATTAAGGGTCGGAGTTTCATTAGATTGGTTTGGTCCAGAGTTAGCATTATTTTCGATAGTTCTTATCGACGTATGGCAGTGGACACCATTCATGCTTTTAATGTTTCTTGCTGGTTTGGAGGCCTTACCCAAAACACCATTTGAGGCTGCTCGTGTCGATGGTGCAGGACGATGGTTAACCTTCTTTTCAATTACGTTACCTATGTTACGGCCTGTTATAGTAGTTGCACTAATCATAAGAGCATTGGATGCATTTAAAGTTTTTGAATATGTATTTGCCATTACCCGAGGTGGACCAGGTAATTCTACAGAGACCATTATGTATTATATTTATCAAACAGGTTTTCGTTTTTTCCGCATGGGTGAAGCTGCTGCCGCGTCTATTTTGCTGATTATATTTATTTTAGTTTTCGTAATTTTAATCGTGAACTTGTCTCGACCAAAGGTGATAAAGTGATTGTATCATTTGAAAATCGATTGTCGCGTTTTCTTGGCACAACAGCAATTTTTATTGCGATTATATTGGTACTATTTCCCTTTTTTTGGATATTTTTAGAGTCTATAAAACCACCTTCACTAGGTGGGAGACCAGATATTTGGCGTTTTGAACCATCATGGGAAAATTGGGGCGAGATTGTGTTTAATAGTAACGTTCCACTCAATATCTTGAATTCGTTTTTTATCGCATTAATTACGGTGGTTATTTCATTGATATGTGGAGCACCTGCGGCGTATGCATTCTCTCGTTTTCGTGGCTTTCAGGGGGCAAGATACTCAATTCTCGCGGCGGAGATGATGCCTCCTGCAATTTTAATTCTTCCGCTTTTCCTGCTTCTTTATAAATTAGAGTTAATAGATAGTCGTGTCGGAGTAATAACTGCACACCTCACTTTTGTGGTTCCGGTAGTTACTTGGTTTCTAATTGGGTTTTTTGATGAAGTGCCAAAAGACTTAGAAGACCAGGCTATGATTGATGGTTACACAAGGTTTCAAGCATTTTACAAAGTAATACTTCCAGTAGTAAGGCCTGGTCTTGCAGCGGCTGGCATCTTCGGCTTTGTTCTTTCCTGGAATGATTTGTTTTATTCGTTACTGCTCACTGGTGCTGAGAGCCGCACATTGCCAGTTGCAATTGCTGGTTTTTGGACGTTTCGGGGAATCGAGCTAGGCAAAATGGCAGTTGCTATTCTTATTGCAGTAATTCCAGTCTTAATTTTATCCTATTCGATTCAAAAGCATCTTATAAGAGGAATCGGGGGTAGTGGTGTCAAATATTAGAGAGATTTGTTTGTAATGGGTCGAGTTGATTTTAAAAATCTCAGAAAGTCCTTTGGTTCTACAAACATTATTGATGGGCTTAACTTAGAAATATATAATTCTGAATTCCTAGTTTTGCTTGGACCTTCCGGATGCGGTAAATCTACAACCTTGCGCCTACTTGCAGGTTTAGAAACAGTTTCGAGTGGAACAATCTCTATTGATGGTTGCGACGTTACCGAGCTTGAGCCTCGTGATCGCGATATAGCGATGGTTTTTCAGAATTATGCACTTTATCCAACAATGACAGTGGAACAAAATATGGGATTCGGCCTCAAAGCTAAAAAAATGTCTCCTAAATTAATTAAAGAAAAAGTCAACGAAGTAGCTGATTTATTGGGGCTAACACATCTTCTAAATAGAAAACCTAATGCTCTTTCAGGAGGACAACAGCAAAGGGTAGCTATCGGCAGAGCAATAGTCCGAAAGCCAAAAGTTTTTTTGTTTGATGAACCATTATCCAATCTCGATGCAAACTTGCGTTTAGAAATGAGGGCTGAAATAATGAAATTGCATAGAGAATTAGGTGCAACCACTATTTTTGTAACTCATGATCAGGAAGAGGCTATGGCAATGGCCGATAGGATCGTGATTATGGATAAAGGACTAATTGAGCAGGTTGGAACGCCAACGGAAATTTATTTTCAGCCAAAGACACGCATGGTAGCGGGTTTCATTGGTAATCCGAGCATGAATTTTATTAAAGGTGAAATTTCTAATAATTCAGAACTCAAACTACCTATTGGAAACATTAAGGTGAATACTACCTTAAACTTAGGTGAGCACGTAGATGTCGGAATTCGACCGGAAAAAATCAAGCTTGCTGACCTAAAAAGAAAACCGAATGAAAACATAGTAAGAGTAATGGTGACAAATATTGAACTGCTCGGGCCTCGCGCCATAGTGAAAACGGAGCATGAGAGTGGTCAGGTACTTACTTCTGTAGTAGATCATGATGATATAGGCAAATACGAGCTAGGGACTAATATTAGTATTTCTTTAGCTAGTAATTCTCTACATATATTCCCAAAAATAAAAGATTAGGCGCAATAAAATTTAAATAAACTGACCTTAAACGCAGACCTTTTAAATAAAAATAGTATTTTTAAATTTAGAAAACGTTAATCGAGGGTTTTGGAACACCGGGTCGAGTTTTGGGGTTTGCAATAGGGTAGAGAATATCATATTTTTTTTGAGGAATATTATTGGAAAACAATTGGGTTTTATCATGTCAAAACTATCTGTTAGTCAGTCAATCATAAAAGCCAAATCTTGTGTAAAAAAAGGAAGAATTGAAGAGGCAAAAAATATATATCAGCAAATTTTAAAAGCATTTCCCAGCAATAGAAGAGCTCAAGAGGGTTTAGCTAATTTGAACAGAATTAATCAAAATTTTGGACCCAAGAATGTTCCTCAAGACAAAATTGAACAGCTAATGAGCTTTTATAAACGAGGACAAATGCCAAAAACAGTTAGCCTTGCACAGGAACTTATAAAAAACTATCCTGATCAATTTATATTATGGAATTTGCTTGGGGCTGCAAACATAAGTTTAAATCAAACTTCAAATGCACTTGTAGCCTTTAAAAAAGTTACAGAATTAAATCCTGATTATGCTGATGGTTTCAACAATCTTGGACTTACTCTCCAAAGCATCAGAAGATTTGGAGAGGCAATCAACTGCTACAAAAAAGCTCTTTCTATTAAACCCGATTTTGCGGATGCGCATAATAATTTGGGGAATGCTCTCAAAGATGAAGGTAATTTGAAAGAAGCTATTAAAGCCTATAAAAAAGCAATATCACTCAGACTAAATTATGCAGAAGCACATAATAATTTAGGTGTTGCTTTCCAAGAGGAGGGCGCTTTGACCGAGGCAATTGAATGCTACAAAAAAGCGTTTTCTATTAAACCCAATTTTGCGGATGCATACTATAACGTTGCAAACACACTTAAAGAACAAAGAAAATTAAACGAAGCAATCCAAACTTATAAAAAAGCAATATCACTCAGACCAGATTATGTTGAGGCAAATTATAATTTATCTCTAGTTTATCTTTTAAACGGCAAATTAGAAAAAGGACTTAAGCTGTACGAATGGAGATATCGGAAGAAAAGAGAGATTCGTACTAGAGCACCAAGAGAAAAGCTTTGTTGGAACGGGTTGGAACCTATTAAAGGCAAAAGATTTCTAGTTTATGAGGAGCAAGGGCTAGGAGATATTATACAATTCTGTAGATATTTACCTTTGCTAAGAAAAATGGGGGCTGATTTATCGTTTCAAGTAACAAAAAAACTACACTCCCTAATTCAAACTATGGATGGTGATCTTAAGCTAACTAGTAGCTTACCTGATGAAAAAGAATTAGATTTCGAAGCGCCTTTGATGAGCCTACCTTATTTACTTAATACCACTATAAAAACAATTCCTAACAAAATACCTTACTTATTTGCTAATCCGAAAAAAGCTGAGTTATGGAGTAAAAGTTTTAATGAAGAAAACTTTAAAGTGGGTGTCTGTTGGCAAGGCAGTAAAAACAAAATTGATGTTGGAAGATCTTTTCCCCTTTCGTTATTTGAGGGTATCTCAAGACTAGAGAACGTAGAACTTGTTAGCCTTCACAAAGGAGAAGGAGAAAAACAGATAAGTGATATTAAGTTCAATTTAACTACCTTAGGTGATGATTTTGACATTGGAGAAGATTCATTTATTGATACAACAGCCGTTATGGTAAGTTGTGACCTGATCATCTCATCCGATACAGCAATTGCACATTTAGCTGGTGCCCTAGGAAAACCTACTTGGGTTGCACTAAAATATATTCCTGACTGGCGCTGGATGTTAGAGGGAGATAGCAATCCATGGTATCCTACAGTCAAATTGTACCGACAAAGAAAACAAGGTGATTGGCAACATGTTTTTGACAGTATGCGAAGAGATCTGAAGTTATGTTTAGAGATGAAAAGAAATTAGTAGAAACTCCAATGATACCAATCTCTTTGGGAGAATTGTTTGATAAAATTACAATCCTGGAGATAAAACTAGAACAGATTACTAATAAAAGAGCTTTAAAGAACGTAAACCGGGAATACAATCTTCTATTAGCAATTTATAAAAAAGATTTTTCAGGCAATAATGGAGCAAATCAGCTTATGATAAAGTTAAAACTTATCAATCAGAAACTTTGGAAAATTGAGGATAAGATTAGAGATAAAGAAAAAATTAGATTATTTGACTCTGAATTTATTGAGCTCGCCAGAAGTGTATATATTTTTAATGATGAACGTTCACGAATAAAACGAGAAATAAATAACACTCTTAAATCTGATTTAGTTGAAGAAAAATCTTATTCTAATTATTATGATTAGATAAAAACATACCAATCGAAAAATTAATGGTGTTCGTCGTAATTTTAGCACAAAAAGAGAGACTTGCTTCTAGTAATTGACCATATTATTAAATTAAAAAAACAAAGACACAAGAAATCGAGGCTTTGTTTGACTTTTATAAGGTTGATCTAACCAAAATTTTAGCGCTCAAATACTCCTTTGACAATACGAAAGTTACCCCCTATTTGATCCCCCGAAAATGTTTACTTCGTTTTGGGTATTAATAGGTTTTTTAACTCATTGTTTTTATTGAGAAATGGCGCGCCCGAGAGGATTCGAACCCCTGACCCCTAGATTCGAAGTCTAGTGCTCTATCCAGCTGAGCTACAGGCGCTTAAATTTATATCAATTTCTAATGGTTGCAGCAGCCACAGCTACTTTTAGAAGCTGTTTTTTCTTTCTTTATCATTTTATTTTGGTCACTTTTTGCGAATTCCTCATCTATGTTAACATGAGTTTGTAGCCTTTGCAGAAGTTTGTTTTCAATATAATCTTCGAAAGAATGAAAGCCTAGTTTTTTAGATTTTTTTTGTTCGTAAGCTTTTCTACCTTTAAGACTTGAAATATAGCTTGCCACATCCTGATCTGATATCATTTGAGAATCTCTTTCAAAAATTTTGTTAACTTATATCATCAAATTGTAATAAACGAAAAATAATTAACAAGACTAAAAAAAGTTTGTTACTGAAAATTAAAACTCATAACCTTTAAATTTAAATTCCTATACTTTATTATTTGTAACTTTGCGCTTTTACCAATTTATTTATTCAAACGGAAATGAAAAGATTGAAAATCTGCTGCTATTTGCTAGCTAGCATTTAAAACTCTTTTTATAGTGGTTAAAGATGATTGTTTTACCTGTTCCCAATTTTGATAATTATCAATGATAGTCTGACTGCTCACTATTAATTGTGAAGACAAAACCCTATAACATCTGACTACTTCTTCATACATAACATCATCAAAGGTTTCGCTATTGTAAGCAGCAATAATTTTATCTAAGTTAACGGCAAGTATTTGGTCAGCGATTTGTAAATCTTCCTGTGAGTACTGCCCCTCAAAAACAATTGACAAGTAAGCAGTATAAGCAATGTCTGCTGCAACATCGAAGGCCTCCTCGTCTCCCATGTAAAAGTCAACAGCGCCATTTCCAATAACCACACCTGCGCATGCCGCAATGCTATCAATTTCAGCAGTTTCAGCGGTTGTAGAAAAAGGTAAAACAAATAGAGGTATCATAAACAAAAACTTCTTTAAATTTGACATTATAGTTTTCTCCTTTGTGTTCTCTTTCAAACCATTTAAGCAATTATTATGTTAATACCTTATTAAATGATATCGAAATAATTTAAAAATAGATCCGCTGGAGAACATTTGAACTCTTGATAACTAAGCTTGTGGTCCGCCACTCTACCCAGCTAAATTTATGTTATCAAGTAAATATGAATTATAAAAACGCTTCGTCACGGGCGAGACTTAAACGAGGGGTGGGGATAGCCTTTCCAGCATCTTGGTATAAAAGGAAACTCTTTTGTAATTAAGTAAATGTAGCCATGTGCATTGGTATCTATTCCGTTACACTCATCTAAGTCACCTTTACCATTTAAAAACTCAAAGTCTTGTGTATAGGTTCCGTCATGCAAGCCATCTGGCCCGCTATTTCTAGCACCATTTTTAAGTCGATAACTTGATTTAAAATCGTCGTTTAAAGATACAAAAATTTTAAACCCATCACCAGCGAAACCTACATGAATTAAGTCATTAGGTGTAATTTGTGTTTCAATTAGACCGGTAGGTAATCCATGGTAATGATACATTCCATTTGGCTGCACATGAGCATTATTCATGTCTAAGCCTAGTCTTTTTTTGTCCAAAACAATTGCTTCTTCACGCCAATCACAATGTCCCTTGGTCCTTATCTGTGGTTCGATTCTAATTATTAAAGAAGGTCGTTTATTCGTTTTTAAGTAAGCTTGTTGTTTCTCAGGACTCCAGCATTCCGCTGTCTGAGGTACAAACATTACACCATTCAAAGCGACACCAAAAAATTTGCTAGGTGTTATGTAATCGCTTTTCTGAGGGTATTTAGTAAAATATAAGGAATGTGTTTGTTCCTGTATTTTGTGCGGATTTCCCCGTGTTGGAAAAATTCCAGTTTTATGATTGGGAATACCGTTTGATTTTATGTTTACTATGTTTTCAAGCTCTGTAAACTTTACTTGATTACTTAAATTTTTTGCTGAGGTCCAATCAGAACTCTTGTATGGCAGTGTAATTTCATGCGCTTGTAAAACTGTCGCTAGCAATATTGCAATTCCAATAATAGTTGTTTTAAATGTTTTCATAAAAATTAACATCAATCGTTTGAAAACCTCAGTAGCCTAATTTGATGATTGAATTAAGGCTAAAATTTGACGATGGTAATGCGCTCGAGAAGATTCGAACTTCTGACCCCCAGATTCGTAGTCTAGTGCTCTATCCATTTTTCCATTTAAGTACTTGTTTTTAAACAGATCCTATTTATGAATATAGCATACTCGACTGATGCACTGTGTCAATACTGTGTCATACATCGGATGCACTTTATGTGTATAAAAAGGGTAAAAATAATTAAAGTTTTTTCCTACATGTCATCAAAAACTCAATGCTTTTTGTATAATTAGTCCAAGGAAAATTCGGTCCCAATCTTTCTCAGGGCATCATAAAAAATTTTATTGTAACTCAAATTCTCGATTGCGCCAGAAAATGTTTCTAGTTTACTTCCAGTTAATTCTAGAGATTTTATTATAGAACTAAACTCATTCTTTGCGTTCATGAAAAGTTTTTCTGAAGGATAAATTATTATGAATATGCCAGTACTAGGAGATATTTTTACCCAAAATTTCAGCAATGCCCCAAATTTTTCGAATCTATCATGATCAGCGCCCTTATCCGTATAATTTAAAAGGGATTTTAAAGCACTTTCATCCTTAAGGTTTGCTTTTATTACGTTACAATACAAAACATTTATTCCTTTTTGATATAAAAGCAGATTATATCTAATGGCAAAAATCAATTAATTTCAAAATATTTTTCCTATATTTCATCAAAAACTCAATGCTTTTTGTATATATACTCATGAGATCAAAAAGGTGCTGAGTTCGTTAATTTCACCCTGATCAAACATATAGTGAAAACTATCCATTTAGTAGGTGGTTCTCTCAGAGATATTCAGATGATGGTGGGTCACTCATCTCTTCAAACCACTCAAAGGTATATTGAAAGTGATAGTGAAAGTCAGAGGAAAGTGGTAAATTTAATCTGATTTATTTGAATTTATGATTTAATATGAAAAATGAAAAAATACTTCTCGTTACCCTAATATTTATTCTTCAATCCTTTCCCTCTTTTGGTGGTTCATTAGATGGTAAAGGATTCATTTGTAAAGAGTATGAACGTTCCCATTTTGAATTACCTTTCGAAGGTTTTCTTTTTGAAGATAATATGTTGGTTCATTACCAATTTATACAATCAAAAAATGATGTTTTCATAGATAAACACAATTATGATTACAAAACAGATGAAAATTCTATTCATTGGAAGGATCATATGTTAGATAGAAAAAGTTTATTTGTTCATGGGTACAAAGATACTTATAGACAATACAAATTTACCCACCTATGTGAACAACATAACGCAAATGACTTTATGGAAAAAATTTATAATATCAAAAAATTAAAACAGAAAAGGTACAACAAAAATCCGACTATGATTTTTTAAAGAAAATGAAGGATAATTAAATCTAATTTATTATTAAGTTTGATTACCAATTAGTTTTCTCAGTACATTTTCTGATTTTTGAAGAACCCTCTTTATAATTTCTCAAACAGTTTTGATATGGAGACATCAAAAAGTAAAAACCACCAATACAATTTAAGAAAATTACCTTTACAAAAAACTTCTTATGTAAAGGTTCTTTCTCTTCTTTTTCATCACTCACTTAAACGTACTCAAAAAAAATAGAAAAACCCTACGAATAGGATAATCCAAATTAAAGTTTCAAAACTAATCACTTTATAAAATAATTTTAATTCTTTTCTCATACCTTAACTGTATCAAAATCTAATTATAATTAAATACGAATTTATTAAAATATAATCAGTTATAAATGGATATATTTTAATGGTTGTAATTTATTGAATAATTTGAATAATTTAGGAAAAGTCGTTATAGTTTATATCTTCTATAATCAGTTTCAAAATCATACCACTTTTGTATATTTTGTATGATATTACAGTATCTTATTTCCTTTTTGATACCATACTACCTTTTAATCTCTTCAATAAGACATTATTGGTGGAACTTACTCCAATCCCTAAACCACTAATATATGATAATAAGGTATTTTGTTGAGAGATGAGTTGGTTTTGTTTTTGAGGACGTCTCTATTGCATAATTGGCGACTGCAATAATCGCCTATTTCTTCCTACTCTTCCAAGTGCCACCGTATTGGTAGGTCTCTTCAAATCGTGATTTAACCCCAATTAGACACTTTCCGCACAGAAACACCCAATCCTTTAAATCGTCGTATCGACACCGATACAGGACTTGCTTTGCATCATTACAGACATAACATTCCTTAATTCTGACTCTCATTGCACCATCGTTTGACTTCATCTCTGTAGTCTGAGAAGTATTTTGAAATTACGTTGATATCAAATTTTGACAGGATGGATGTGTTTGGTTCTCTATCGAGAAGGAAATTGAAGGAAAACTCTAACAATTGTTCCTTCGTCACTTTGTCGTCGGTAAGGTCAGTGAGACTTTGGTCATTGACAGTCACCTCATGAGTAGTGGTTATGCTGTCTGCAACAGTGACCTGAAAAACATCGTCTGTTCGTTTTTTGATTGAAACACTCATAAAAAACCACGTCAAAGAAATTTAGAACTCATTTAAAAAAATACTCCCCATGATATTCACTCATCTGTTTCATACTTTATACGCGAATGAAGAAACTCAAGACAGTTTAATATCTTTTGCATTATGTAAGCAGATACAAATGATGGGTGTGCTAGTTTTGTGATGCTTCTTTCTGTCTCATGCGAGTGATTTCAGATGGGGCGATACCAAGTTTTTTGAGAATGGGGTGCTTTTCATCTATGACCCTCCAAAACGGAATTGGGGCGTCATCTACCTTAAAAACATCTAAAACTTCTTCTATTGCTATTCTGAGAAATATACCTGTAGTCACTGGGCAGGTATTGTCTGCACCTTTTTCTTTTGCAAGCGCATGTCTCATCTCTTTGGGTGTTATAGTTGTTCCCACCGGAATTCTAGAAATGTAACTAGAAATAACTTCAGGAGATGAAATAAGCATTTTTTCCCCTGCTTTCATATCACTAAAGTTTTTTTCAAGAATCTTAACAATATTTCTAGGCATGGATAAGTCTCTGTATTTATAGTTTTCAGTCTGAAGAATATCAAATTGGATCGAATGTTAAAAAATAAAAATAATATTTTATCATGTTTTTAACTGGCGGAGAGAGAGGGATTCGAACCCTCGGTACGCTTTCACGTACAACGGTTTTCGAGACCGCCACATTCAACCACTCTGTCACCTCTCCATGAAAACTATCTAGTTTAAAGTAGGACTTTTCCCAACCAATTTTAAAATCACCTATTGGTTTAAGCATCATTTAACTTATTTTTTTGATTAAGTCGTAAAATAAAATACAAATTCAAGGTCAAAGAAAATAGCAAAATAGCGGGTAAAATTATCACAAACAACCAAACATTTATTTCTTCGTAAGTAATGCCCATCATACCTGCAACTTGATAAAGAAGTCTAACGCAGTAATCAAAAGTTATATCTATCCAATAAATTCCAGAATTTGCCATTTTACCCTCTAAATTTTTTTAAATTATTTGCTAATAAAATGGCAAGATTATGCTCTTTGTTTTCCGTCAACGTAAAATATGATACCATACTATAAACAAGCATTTTAAAATTTTGAGGAGAGAAAATGTCTAAAGTACTCGTTCATATTCACAGTGATTTGGAATTTAAAAACAAAGTGACTTTAGGTTTAATGGTTGCTCTTGCTGCAGAAAAAAGTGGGCATGAAGTAACTATTTTTCTCGCTGCAGACGGAGTACACATACTTAATTGCAAAAGTGCTGGTGAGATAGTCGGTCAAGGTACTGGGGACTTATACGAACATCTTGAAAATTTAAAAAATACAAATGTAACTATATTTGTCTCAGGAATGTCTGCTAAGGCAAGAGGTTACGATGAGTCACTTCTAAATGGATATAAAGCAGAGTTTGCAATGCCTGATAAACTAGTTGAAGAGTCAATTAAATCGGATAGCGTTCTCTGCTATTGATAGCATGAACTTGGAGAGGCGGGTCAATTTGATAGTAGATTTGGCACATGACTAAAAATCTTCATACTTCTTAAATATATTAGTTGGGTTCAAGTGAGTGTATCGTAGCAACTGCCGCACATCTTTATGCCCAGATATGAGTGCAACTTCTGGAACCGACATTCCCATCTCGAAGAATCTGGAGATCGCCTCATGCCTTAAATCATGAAATCGCAAATCCTTTATTTCTGCTTTTGCACGTGCTCTGCCCCATGCAAGGCGTAAACAGTTCGCAGTAATAGGAAATATTTTTTAATGACTCTTAGGCACCTTTTGAAGGAGTCTCATGCACCTTGTAGTGAGAGGTACTTTTCTATCTTCACCATTTTTAGTGTCAAAAAGAAAAGCAAACCCATTTTTAAAATCAATATCACGCCATCTAAGTTTTAGTATTTCAGAACGACGCATTCCCGTCTCGACAGCGAATTCAATAATAAAGGCAATATAGATATTTTTCTGAGAGCAAGCGGCAGAGAGTAGGCGTTTTTTTTCATTGCTTGCCAACCTTCGTTTGCGTGATTTATGAGTAGGGGGGAGTTGTAAGTGCTCAATGGGGTTTTTAGGAATTCCATAACCCCACTTGTAAATAGCAGTCCTAAATACCCTTTTGAGAAGCATTAATTGAGCATGTACGGTTCCGTGTTTAACCTGTTTTAATCTTTCATCACGTAGATACTCAAAATGGCGTTCAGTTAGGTCTGAAAGTTTCATTTGAGAGATAGGGTGCCTTGCATAAAATTTTAGAACATATATTTGTACCTCAGACCCTTTTAGATGTAATGACATCTCTGTAGCGTATCTTTGCAGCAGATCTTTGAGTGTAATATTTCCAATATTTACTTTGGGCATATCGGTGCTTTTTAGATTACTTTCTAATGCTTTAATCCAGCATAATGCGTCTGATTTAGACTTAAATGATTTAGTAAAACTTCTCCAACCTGAGATCCTTACTTGAGCATTCCAAGTTTTACCCCTTTTACGCACACTTCCCATTGACTTGACCTTTTACTGTGTCAAATCTGTGTCAAAAACTGCATTTTACACAAACCAATCTATTACCTTAAACGATAACAGACTGAATTAATGAAGGAAAAATGGCGCGCTCGAGAAGATTCGAACTCCTGACCCCTAGATTCGTAGTCTAGTGCTCTATCCAGCTGAGCTACGAGCGCTTAAAAGCATTTGATATCTAAGTTTTTGTCTAAAAACAAGATTTTTAGTTTAAAAAAGTTTTTTATATCTTGCTGAACATTTTACATTTCCAAATGGCTGTAAAGATATGATATTTAACAAATGCAATTATCGCTTCCAAATTATTTGTTAAATAGGTAGTCTTCTAAAAATTAGCAAATTTATTTTTTTAGCAAGCGTAAATAATGAATCTAGCAAAAAAATCTTTCCCTGTTTCGTGGGAAGAATTACACAGAACATCGAAGGCACTTGCATGGCGAGTGCTAGAAATAGGTCCGTTCGAAGGTATTGTTGCGGTTACGAGAGGAGGGTTAGTTCCAGCAGCCATCATTGCTCGCGAATTAGAGGTGAGATTGATTGATACAGCTTGCTTGGCGTCCTATCACGGCAAATCGCAAAGTGAAGTGGAAGTTTTAAAAGCTCCACAGAGCGTGGGTGATGGAACCGGTTGGCTTATCGTAGACGATCTGGTGGATACTGGCGAAACTGGAAAAGTACTTCGCCAAATAATGCCAAAAGCTCATTTTGCTACCGTTTATGCAAAACCTCTAGGAAGACCTATTGTAGATACATATGTAACTGAAGTTTCACAAGATACCTGGATATATTTTCCATGGGATTTAGAACCACAACCTTCACAGCCGATTGTTGGTTTACACAAATAAGCTCAAAACAGAAAATTGCTTGTACGCGCCTCTTGTTGGTCGAATTGATTAGTTTTTAATTTTTTCTGATATTGATGGAGATAAATTAACGATTTGATTTATAGGCTTTATCAATCTAAAAATTAATTGACATTATTATGAAAAATTCCTAAAAACGCGTTTTTAAAGCAGAAGCTAGAAAAGGGAAGTTTGGATTATGAAGCGCACGTATCAACCTAGTGTACTTGTTCGAAAGCGTCGACATGGATTCCGGTCTCGTATGGCAACTGTAGGAGGACGCAGAATTATCCGCGCAAGACGTGCTAAGGGTAGAACGCGACTTTCAGCGTAAGTTTGGTGTTCCTGCTTGCAGCACTTTAAAAGGATGACAAAGCGCGGGGATTTCCTTCGAGCTCAGCAAGGAAGTCTAAAATATATTACTTCAAGTGTGGTAATTCAGTTAATACCGAATGATATTCGAGGAAAATTTAGCACTCGGGTGGGATTTACAGCCTCAAAAAAGATTGGAAACGCTGTTAAACGAAACTATGCCAAACGACTAATGCGTTCCCTTGTGTATAGGCAAAGCAATGAGCTTGCCAGCTCTTTTGATTATGTATTTATAGCGAGACAGGCTATTTTAAATAAAAAGTTTTATTTAATTGAGAGTGAAATTATGAGAGCCCTAAAACATTTTAACAAGAGTATTTTTGAACAAAAATGACGGCACTTCTTACTTGTACAGTTGATTGCATGTCACGGAGACATAGTAAATGAAAATAGTATTAGCATTAATTTCGTATTTTCTATTAGCTCTAATTTTTTTTTACAAATGGTTTATTTCTCCTTTTTTACCTGCGGCATGCCGTTACCAGCCAACATGCTCAGCTTATGCAATCGATGCAATTAAGTCACATGGACCATTGCAAGGAACCTTATTAGCCGTTAAACGTATAGCATCATGTCATCCATGGGGCGGAATTGGATATCGACCCGTCCCTGAAAACTTAACTCGTGAAAAAAAATTAAAAAAAAGTGTGAATAAGAAAACCTAGAAAAATGAAAAATAGTTTAAGTCCGTTTGATTGGTTTTGACAGGAATAAATAATGAGCCCAGAAAATCGAAATTTAATATTAGCTATGGCCGTCTCAATGGCGATACTTGTCTTATGGCAAAGTTTTTTTGTTGAGCCTCAAAGGCAAGCAGAGCAGCAATCGCAAACTCTCTCGAAAGATTTAGACTCTGATGGAACTCCGCGTTTAGCCCAAGAAAATAATGGAGGACAACTTCAGATAGAAAAGCCTGAGCGGCCTCTTGAAGATGTCCCTAGGATAACAATTTCAGCACCATTGTTAGAAGGTTCTATTACAAGCAGAGGGGCTAGAATTGATGATTTGATACTTAAGAATTATCGTATTTCACTTTCTGAAGATTCAGAAAGCGTAAAGCTTTTCGAACCAGTATCATCAGCTAATCCATATTTTTCGGAATTTGGGTGGGTCAGTCAAGCCGATGGTCAACCTATGCCTTCTGGGAAAACAATATGGAAGGTGTTGAGTTCTGATTTAACACCGCAAACACCTGTTCAGTTGAGCTGGGATAATAGGAACGGTCTTATTTTTTTACGCACCATTTCTATAAATGATGATTACCTTATTAAAATTAAAGATACAATTAGATCAAGTTTGAACAAATCTATTTCCTTAAATCCCTATGGGTTAGTAAGGCGCATCGGCACTCCTTCAACGCAAGGAATGTGGATCTTACATGAAGGTCTATTGGGTGTATTTGATAAAACCCTTAAAGAGTGGACTTATTCTGATTTACAAGATGACAATCAAGAAGGATTCAATCACAACTCTGAAGAACCAGGTGGTTGGGCGGGCATTACAGACAAATATTGGCTTGCAGCCATAATGCCTGAGCAATCTGAAAAAGTTAATTTTAGTATGCGTGCTTTATCTGGAGGTGAGGATAGATATCAAGCTGATTTTTTAGGGAGTGCTGTAACTGTTCCACCAGGAGGTGAGGTACAATGGTCTGGATATTTATTTGCAGGAGCAAAAAACGTTGACTTGCTTGATAAATATGAGGAGGAACTTGGTGTTACTCATTTTGATTTAGCTATTGATTTTGGGTGGTTCTATTTTCTGACGAAACCATTCTTTTATGCCATAACCTATTTAAATAGTTTACTAGGAAATTTTGGTTTAGCTATTATTGCATTTACAATTATTGTCAGGTTAGTGCTGTTTCCACTTGCGAACAAATCGTACCGGTCTATGGGGAAGATGCGGGAATTAGCTCCAAAAATTCAAGTGCTTCGTGAGAATGCAGGCGATGATAGAGCTAAAATGAATCAAGAGATGATGGCATTATATAAAAAGGAAAAAGTGAATCCTGCTGCGGGTTGCCTTCCAATTTTATTACAGATACCTGTTTTTTTTGCACTTTATAAAGTACTTTACGTTTCCATAGAAATGAGACATGCACCATTCTATGGTTGGATTTTAGATTTATCGGCTATTGATCCGACATCAATATTTAATTTATTTGGATTATTACCTTACTCTGTTGATTTTCTTCCGGCCTTTTTGTCAATTGGGCTTTGGCCAGTTATGATGGGAATTACAATGCATCTACAAATGCGATTGAACCCACCCCCTCCAGACCCTATTCAAGCAAAGATTTTCCAATACATGCCAATATTTTTTACTTTTCTATTAGCAACGTTTCCAGCTGGTTTAGTGATTTATTGGACTTGGAATAACCTACTGTCAATTGTGCAACAGTGGTGGATTATGCGCAGTATGGGTGAAAAGAAAGCTTAAACTATCGGAGGAGACGGTGGAACAGGATGATTTAGAGGCGGGCAGACTGCTTTTTGCAAGGCCGTGTCAATTTGTTGCTGCAGCGAACAATTTGCGGGCATTACCTGAAATGACACGACCTGAGATCGCGTTTGCGGGACGATCAAACGTTGGTAAATCATCACTTGTGAATGCGCTAACGGGCCGTAGAATGCTAGCAAGAACTAGTCAGACACCCGGTAGAACAAGACAACTCATTTTTTTTAACCTCGCTGATAGAATAGATCTAGTTGATCTTCCAGGATATGGGTACGCATCTGCTCCGAAAGCTGATATAAAAGCATGGACAAAACTTACGCGTCAGTTTCTCTCTGGCAGGCAATCTTTGCAACGTGTTTTCCTTCTCATAGATTCACGGCGTGGAATAGGTACAGCAGATGAGGATGTCATGGCTCTTTTAAATAAGACGGCAGTTAGTTTTGCAGTTGTAATAACTAAGGCAGATAAACTCAAAATGCCAGAGATGAATAAGTTACTTAAGAATACGGAGCAAAAAACTGCTAAACAGGTTGCTGCCTTCCCAAAAATTTGGGTAACTTCTTCTGAAAAAGATATTGGCATAACAGAGCTTAGAGCGCATATTGCGGGGCTCGCCTTAACTCATTAAAAAAAAACATGCTACTGTTTAAATAAATACCGAAAAACAATGCTAGATTAGAAAAACAAAATAGGGCACATAGTTTAAGAAGTCAGAAATCAAATAAAACGGAAAATAAATTAATGCAGTCGAATAGCTCTAAATCGGATATGTGGCTTGAAAAGGTAGCAACTCTAATTGAGTCACTACCATATATGAAGCAATATTCTGGTCTTTCTGTAGTTATAAAATTTGGGGGGCACGCAATGGGCGAACAGGCTTCCATTGAGGCCTTTGCAAGCGATATTGTATTACTTCAACAAGTAGGTGCTAAGCCTGTTGTGGTACATGGGGGTGGACCACAAATAGGCTCAATGCTTGCAAGATTGGAAATGGAATCTAATTTTATTGATGGTCTGCGTGTAACAGATCAGCAAACTATCTCGATAGTGGAAATGGTGTTAGCTGGTGCTATAAATAAATCTCTTGTTGCCTCTATTTCTGCAGCTGGCGGCATGTCAGTGGGCATTTCAGGTAAAGATGGGAATCTAATTATTGCTAAAAAACTTAACCATAGAACTAAAGATACAGATAGCGCTATCGAAAATCTCGTAGACCTTGGATATGTGGGTATACCCGATAAAGTAGATAAACAAGTACTCGATGCCCTATTGGGGGTAAATATGATCCCTGTCGTTGCACCGCTCGGTCTTGGAGCAGATGGCAAGACATATAATATTAATGCAGATACTGCCGCCGGGTCTATTGCGAGTGCATTAAATGCTTCAAGGCTTTTAATGCTGACAGATGTGGACGGTGTTCTGGATGATACTGGTAAACTAATTCCTCGGCTGTCTATTGGACAGGCAAGAAAGCTAATTCTGAATGGAGTGATAAAGGGAGGCATGATTCCAAAAGTTGAGACATGTATTCAAGCTGTACAGGCTGGAGCAGGCGCTGCTGTTATTCTAGATGGAAGAAAAAAACACGCGGTTTTGGTAGAATTATTCACTGAACACGGAATTGGTACATTAATTCATGCAGACGAGTAATTCTAGTTAAATTTATATTGAATATCCGATTAGCCCTAATTGAACCAAGTTAAAAATGGAAAATGTCATGACTGAAATCACTGACTTGATGTTAAAAGAAAAAGACCCTGGGAAACTTGATGTATCTAAGATTTCTGCATGGGTTTTTGATTTAGATAATACAATTTATCCAGCACATCAGAGTTTGTTCCCAAGAGTAGCTAGTCGCATGATTGAATGGATTGAGAAGAACTTTAATCTAGACAGAAAAAAAGCTGAGGAACTAAAGAATCGTCTTTTCTTAGAATACGGCACAACTATTAACGGGCTCTCTTCTGAATATGCAGTCGATCCAGAAGATTTTCTATCTTACGTCCATGATATTGACTTGTCTGATCTTTCTTATGATGAAGAGCTTGATTTAGGAATACGTGCTTTGCCAGGTAAAAAATATATTTATACTAATGGAACTGTATTGCACGCAAGGCGGATATTAGAGGCTTTTGGAATTGAACATCATTTTGAACTGATTTTTGATATATTTGCATCAAACCATTTACCAAAACCGGCTATGCGGCCATATCAAGATTTCTTGATAAAAAGCAAAGTAGATCCAAAAAAGGCAGTGATGATAGAGGATATGGCTCGTAACCTTCAACCAGCAGCTGAACTTGGCATGAAAACAGTGTGGTTGATGGCTGACCATAGCTGGGCAAAAAAAGGTGCAACAGAACCTTATGTGCACTTCATAGCTAAGGACCTTAAGCAATTTTTATCAGGCGTAAAACAAGGGCTTACCAACTAGTCTAAGTTACCAATGAAGATTTGACGGAGAACTTATATGACATACTCAACACTAACTAATACTATTAATGACGCTTTTGATGTACGGGATTCAATTACGCAGGACACTATTGGCGAGGTAAGAGATGCTGTAGAGGAGGCTCTAAGATTGCTTGATAAAGGACAAGTGAGGGTTGCAGAGACAACAGGTAACCATGAATGGAAGGTAAATCAATGGTTAAAAAAAGCCGTATTATTATCTTTTCGATTAAATCCAATGCAAGTTATTATCAGTGGTGCTGACCATAATGAGCAGGGGGTTTCAGCTTGGTGGGATAAAGTTCCCTCTAAATTTGCAGGTTGGGATGCTGAAACATTTTCAAAGGCTGGATTTAGAGCAGTGCCTGGATGCTATGTTAGGCATTCAGCCTACATCGCACCTTCTGTGATATTGATGCCAAGCTTTGTAAATCTTGGAGCATATGTTGACAGCGGTGTGATGGTTGACACATGGGCTACAGTCGGTTCTTGTGCTCAAATAGGGAAAAATGTGCATTTATCCGGTGGAGCAGGTATCGGAGGTGTATTAGAGCCTTTACAAGCAGGCCCCGTAATAATTGAAGATGATTGTTTTATTGGCGCACGCTCTGAGATTGTTGAGGGTGTGGTGATAGAACAAGGCTCTGTGATTTCTATGGGTGTTTTTATTGGTCAATCTACAAAAATAATTGATAGGGCAACAGGTGAGATTTTTATTGGCCGAGTGCCCTCCTATTCGGTAGTTGTACCTGGGAGCCTTCCTGGTCCAAATTTACCAGACGGGAGTCCTGGGCCTTCTTTATCATGCGCTGTTATAATTAAACGGGTCGACGAGAAAACCAGGTCTAAAACATCACTTAATGATTTGCTTAGGGATTAAGAATTAAATGAGTGAATTTTCTTATGCGGTGCAATTAGCTCAAAAACTAATACGGTGTCCCTCTGTTACTCCTAAGCAGGCGGGGGCCCTGGATTTATTAGAAAAAGAGCTAAAGCAGATGGATTTTCAATGCACAAGACTTTCATTTGGTGAGGGATTA
The DNA here is from genome assembly GCA_902622515.1 of uncultured SAR116 cluster alpha proteobacterium. GTDB lineage: Bacteria > Pseudomonadota > Alphaproteobacteria > Puniceispirillales > Puniceispirillaceae > UBA5951. The sequence continues at coordinate 31,812 of CACNQE010000011.1, read as the reverse complement.
GAGAGAATTGAAAACTTGTATGCAGAATTTGGAAATGGGCCATCCCATTTTGCATTCGCTGGGCATGTTGATGTTGTACCAATCGGAAGTGTTACAGATTGGAAGTTTTCTCCTTTTGATGCAGAAATTAAGGATGGAACACTATACGGTCGTGGCGCATCAGATATGAAAACTGGTATTGCTGCGTTCGTTTCAGCCATAAAAAAGTGGCAGCAAACTTCAAGATCAAATACAAAAATTAGCCTTATTATTACAGGTGATGAAGAAGCAGACGCTATTAATGGGACCGCTAAAATTGTAGAATGGATGAAGAAAAAAAATATTCTTCCAGATATGTGTATTGTTGCTGAACCAACTAGCCAACTGGAAATAGGCGATAATATTAGAAATGGTAGGCGTGGCTCCTTATCCGGCAGTTTGATTGTTAAAGGTAAACAGGGGCATGTTGCTTATCCCCATTTAGCTCGAAACCCAACATCAGCCTTAATAAAAATGTTATCGGTCGTTTCAAGTAAAAAATTGGATACAGGAAACAGTTATTTTGGACCTACAACCGCAGAGGTTACAGGCTTATCTACTTCATCAAATGTTACGAATGTAATTCCATTAAGCGCGGCAGCGATGTTCAATATCAGGTTTAATACGGAACATTCAAAGGAAACTCTTATAGCCCAGTTGGAACAGCATTTCATTAAAGCAGCAAGTGAATATAGTGTTCAATTGGAGATAGAGTGGAAATCAAATGCAGACCCCTTTGTTACCCAAGAAGGTGAGCTAACAGAACTTTTGAGTCAGTCAATAAAAAAGCTAACGAGACGAGTGCCGGAACTTTCTACGATTGGAGGCACTTCTGATGCACGATTTATAACCAAACTTTGTCCTGTCGCAGAATTTGGTTTGGTTGGAAAAACAATGCATCAAATTGACGAAAATGTATCTATAAAAGATATTGATGTCTTAACCAACATATATGAAGATATACTACATAGGTTTGATGCACATAATGAATATTAGTCCTTTTACAGTTGTTAAGTATCTTCAAGCTACTTTTAAAATGATGCTTGGCAAACAATCTCCAGAAGCTTCTTTTGATATATCAGAAAATGGACTATGGCAGGCTATATTTGTGAGCTGGATCATTTCTGGACTCGTATCGATTATTCCTATGCAGACAATTGGTTGGAATTTTTTCCCTTTATTCCTATCGACGGCCCTAGTATCGTTGCTTTTATTTGTAATTCTGGTTTATTATTTTTTATTACGCATAAGTAAGAGCAATTTGTACCTAAAGTTCATGGTCCCTTATTTGTGGCTCAGCACAATGCAAATGATATTTTTTGCAGTTATAACACTTTTTTCAGTTGTTACAGGTGTAAGCGCATTCAGTATTTTTTCAATCCCTGCCTTAATCTGGGTTTTATATTGGTTAATTAGAATTGCTCGGCAACAATTAAATGTAAGCCGCTTGGTTGCATTTGGGTTTCTTGCAGGTAAATTTCTTATAGAGACTATTTTAGGAATAACAGCTGGAATAAGTTTTTCAATAGGTTAATTTTCCTTAATAAAAGAACTCTCTGGATAAATAACATCTTTTAAATATAAGCCGTGAGGAGGCGCGCTGGGGCCTGCTGCCTGCCTATTTTTTGCTTGAAGTATATCTTTTAGTTTCTCTGGCATCCATTTCCTCTTTCCAATCTCAACTAGAGTTCCGGTGATATTTCGAATTTGATTATGAAGGAAGGACTTTGCAATCGCTATAACGTGTATTTCATCATCAACCTTATTTATTTTAAGAGTCTTCATTGTTCTAATGGGTGAGAGTGCCTGACATTGAGATGCTCTGAAACTAGTAAAATCATGTTTGCCAACAAGGTATTGTGCCGCAATATTCATTGCTTCATAATCTAACTCATTTTTTAAGTGCCAAACGCGAAATGCGTTAAGACTAGGAGGGGCTCTTCTAATTAAGATCCTATAAAGATAATGTCTTTCGATGGCATCAAAACGTGCGCTGAATTCACCACCCACTTTAGTTGCAGATAAAACGGAAATAGGTAGCCCTTTAAGATAGCTGTTTAGTCCCATCATAACAGAGTGAGTTGAATAGTTTAATGGAACATCTAAATGGGCAGCTTGTCCTACTGCGTGTACACCAGAGTCGGTTCTTCCAGCCCCTTGAATATGAATTGGTTCTCCAATAAGTTTTTGAGCAGCAACCTCTAGTTCTTTCTGGATAGAAATACCATTTTCCTGAGTTTGCCAGCCAACAAAAGGGGTTCCATCATATTCAATTCTTAATAGCATACGGTTCATTTTAACTGTTACCATATTCCCAAATAATTTCTCCACTCTCAATCGTATACCCATTTAAAAAATCGGCGCAATTCATTGGCTTTTTACCAGCAGGTTGCAATTCATCAAGAAATAGAACTTTTTTATCTGACATAGCAATTCCAAATTTCTTTCGCCCATCTAATATAACGGCAGTTCCGAGAGGAAGCTCTGATCCACCTTCTTTAATGTTTGCTTTAAGAATTTTTACCCTATTTCCATTTCTTAGACGTAACCAACATCCAGGAATTGGACTAAAAGCTCTAATTTTATTACTTATTAACTGTGCAGGTTGTGTAAGGTCTAGCTCAGCTTCTGATTTAGAAATCTTATTTGCATAGCGAACTCCAGATTCATGCTGGATAATCGGATTTACATTATTTTTTTCGATTAGTTGAATTGTGTGAATTAAGCTCTCCGCAGTCAAGATTGCCAGCCTGTCATGTAATGTTTGAAAAGTATCAAAGTGGTTTATCTTTGTTGAAATTTGATGTAGCATAGGGCCTGTATCAAGACCTGTCTGCATTTGCATACTAGTTACTCCAGATTGTTTATCTCCAGCTTCAAGGGCACGTTGAATTGGTGCTGCACCTCTCCATCGTGGTAGTAGTGAAGCGTGCCCGTTAATACATCCAAAACGAGGAATATCCAAAACGGCTTTTGATAGAATTAGTCCATAAGCGACTACGATTATTAAATCAGGTTTAGCTTGATTTAGCCTGCTTATCTCATTCTCTAATTTAAGTGACGCGGGCACATAACAGGTAATGTTATTGATTTTGGCATATTCAGCAACTGCCGTTGGTCTTACCTGCATTCCACGACCTGAAGGGCGTGGTGGCTGAGTATAAACAGAGAGGACTTCATGATGTCGATGAAGGGCGTCAAGGCTTTTGACTGCAAATATAGGACTTCCCATAAATATTATACGCATGAGGTTCACCAAATAAAATCAAAAAACTAAGTCTGGCGTGCCTCCTTTAGCACTTTTCGCCAAATCATATCTCTTTTTAATTTTGATATATGATCAATAAACAATATACCATTAAGATGGTCAATTTCATGTTGTATACAAGCAGCAAGTAAACCCTCAGCTTTAATTTGCTGTTCTTTACCTTTTATATTAGTGAAACGTAACTTAATCCAATCTGGTCTTGAAACGTCTGCTGTATGACCTGGAATAGACAAACAGCCTTCTTCAAGAGTTGAATTATCTTCTGATAATTCAATAACCTCTGGGTTTATCATTTGCCATAGTTCTCTTTTTTCATCATCCCGGCTACAATCCATTACAATCAATCGCTTCAACTCACCAATTTGAGGCCCTGCAAGCCCAATTCCAGGCGCGTCATACATTGTTTCCGCCATATCATCTAGCAGTTGAAGAGTTTTAGCTGTGATGTTTTCAACAGGCAACGCACTTTTGCGGAGCACAGGGTCTGGAACAAACTGAATTGGTTTAATAGCCATTATATTTTCTAATTTTAGTTAGCTCGTAATCATGCTTGTGTTAAGGTTTTTGGAATTTTATACATAAATTGTTTTTATTATTTCACGGAGTTGTTAAAATTAAATAGCTACTGGCAGAATAAAGGTCAAGCGAGCTGAAATTACGAGCAAAATAAAAAGAAAAAATTATGCTTCCTACAAACCTATATTTTGGTATTTTATTGATTGTAGCAATCTGCCTTATCATTGCATTGTTATTTATAATCAGCAGAAAAAAATCATCTAATATACAATCTGATTCAATGGCAGAATTGAAAGGTCAATTGTCACACATGGTGCAGGCTTCAAGTCAGCAACAACAAAATATTACAAGTCAACTTTCTGAGCAATCTGCTAGAATGGAACAAACGCTCTCAAATTTTCGACAGCAACTAGGTAATTCACTCCAGCAACAAACACAATCCACTCATGATAATCTCACAAAATTATCTGAAAGATTAGCTATCATTGATAGGGCGAACAGCCAGATTACTGAATTAACAGGACAAGTTACACAACTTCATAATATTTTAGCGAATAAAACTGAGCGTGGAGCTTTTGGTGAAGTGCAGCTAGAAAATTTAGTAAAAACAGTATTACCACCAAATTCCTATGCTTTTCAAGTTACGCTTCCGAATCAAAAAAGGGCTGATTGTATTTTAAAGCTGCCAAACCCACCAGGTGATATTGTTATAGATTCTAAATTTCCACTCGATGCGTGGTATAATTTGCAGAATTCAGAAACAAAGGAACAACAAGTAGCTGCCAGGAGACAGCTTGCTATTTCTGTTAGGGGTCATGTAAAAGATATTCAAGATAAATACATTATTGCGGGCAGTACGGCGGAATCAGCCTGTTTATTTTTGCCTTCAGAGGCAGTATACGCAGAATTACATGCCAATTTGCCAGACGTTATCGATGCCTCCTATAAAGCTAGGGTGTGGATAGTGTCACCTACTACAATGATGGCAACGCTCAATACAGTGAGGGCGGTTTTGCGTGATGCAAGGCTAAGAGAGCAAACGGCAATAATTCAGTCTGAAATGCTTAAATTAATTGAGGATGTATCAAGATTGGATGCGAGAGTAGAAAATTTAAATAGGCATTTTTCACAAGTACAAAAAGACATATCAGAAATTCAAACCTCTACTTCACGTATTTCAAAAAGAAGCTATAGGATTACAGAATTAGAAGTACCCGAAGACGAAAATATTTCTGTTATAAGCTCAGAAATTCAAACCGTGGCTGGATCGTCAAAAGAAACAGATGATGAAGTCTAATTTTTCAAGCTTGTTAATTAACCAACAGGCGTTCTAGCTTTCATTGCCAGTGCAAGAGTACCATCATCTAGGTAATTTAGCTCACCGCCTACTGGCACACCATGGGCAAGTCTTGAAATAATAATAGAAAATTCCTGAAGTCTTTCAGCAATATAGTGGGCGGTTGTCTGGCCCTCCACAGTTGCGGAAGTTGCAAGAATTATTTCATTACTAGTATGTGTGTCACACATCAAACTTACGTATTTAACCAATTTGTCGATTCCTAGCTCACTTGGACCTCGTCCATCCATAATATTCAAATTGCCTCCCAAAACAAAATATTTTCCTTGAAAAACACCTGACCTTTCTATTGCCCATAAATCAGATATATCCTCAACAACGCATAAACGGTTTTGGTGTCTTCGTGGGTCGTCACAAATTGAACATTTATCGGATTCAGTTAGATTGTTACACTGTACGCAGGGCTTATAATAATGAGCGACGTCATATAGGGCCTTCGAAAGTGGGAGCATGTCCTTTTCTTTATTTTTAATAAGAAAAAGGGCAGCTCTCTGGGCAGAGCGAGGCCCGAGTCCCGGCAACTTACTAAGCCTTTTAATTAGATTCTTTAAGTTATCTTCTTCCATATTAAAATGGGAATTTCATACCAGGTGGTAAGGGGAGCCCCCCAGTCAGCTTACTCATTTCTGAGGTTAAAACCTTGTCTGCTTCATCTTTAGCATTATTTACTGCTAGCTGTATTAAATCCTCTAACGTCTCTATATCTTTTGGATTTACAACATCTTCCGTGATGGAGACTGAAATAACTTTTCCTTTTCCTGTAATTGTTACTGAAACCGCACCTCCGCCAGACGTAGCTGAGAAATGACGGCTTGCTATTTCATTCTGCATTTTTTCTATCTGAGATTGCATTTCTTGCACTTTTTTCATCATTCCACCCAGATTTCGCATTTTACATTTCCTCCTGTCTGTTTCCAGGTTTTTGTAAACCAGACTGATTTAAATTAGTAATAAACTTTGACGTTTCCATAGATGATGATGAGGAAGAACGTTCTGATTGAGTGGGTTCAACAACATCTATAACCCTTGCGCCTGGAAATGCTTTTAACACCTCTTGTGCGACAGGATGTTTAGATGCTCGATACAATTGTTTTTTCCTTACTTGTTTATCTTCCTCTTGAAGGGTGGGGTTGGCAGGTTTATCGCTGATAGAAATCTGCCAATTTTTATCCGTATTAGCGTTCAAAAATTGCATAATTTTTACAGGAAGGTCTTCTGATGCTCCCTCTACTAATTGAATTTCTAAGCTTGTATTATTGAAATTAACCAATTCAACGTAATTACGGATATCAGCGGCAAGAATAAGAGCCCCTTTTTTTTCGCAATATTCTGCAATATCGCGCAGATTTCCTAATGGTGAATTGTTTCGTTTATTCAGAGATTTAACAAACTGGTCGTGTTCGGCGCCTGTTTTTCCAGATAGGCTTCGTTCGCTAACAATCTTTTTAATATTGGATTCCTCATGAGTTGATGTATCAGAATTATTTGATTGGTTAACTGTTTTGTCATCATCCTTCAAAGAAGAAAGAAGTTCACTATTTTTGTCTGGCTCTCGCGCTGTTTGTGTGGGCGCTTTTGGAAGTTTTTCTAAAATTTCAGAAGGGGTAGGCATTGGAGATGTATGAGCTAGTCTGATAATCAACATTTCTGCAGCTGCTTCTGGTCTAGGAGCAAATTTTATTTCCTGATAACCCTTAAGTAATATTTGCCAACATCTTGCTAGTTGTGGGATGCCTAATTTTGCAAGAATTGAAATTTTTTCACGTGCAGAGTCACTGATATCCGGTAAATCAGAGTTGCTTGCAATAAGTGATGCCTGATGGGTAAAATCCATCAAGTCAGATATAATTTGCTCCGGTTCAGCACCTATATCAACAGCCTTTTTTAAGGATGATAGTGCTATTTGAATATCTCCTTCAAGGCAACTTTGAAGTAAATCCAACAAAGCATTTGAATTGGCGTGGCCAAGCATATTTTCAATTACAGATGTAGTGATATTATTTGCTCCAAGCGAACAGGCCTGGTCGAGTAGGGATAAACAGTCACGAACAGATCCTTCGGCAGCATATGCTATAAGGCGGATGGCTTCTGGCTCTGTTTGTATATTTTCAACAGTAGCGATATTTGATAGGTGTGTAATTAGTAAATCCATAGGTACGCGTCTTAGGTCAAATCTCTGACAACGCGATAAAATTGTTATAGGAACCTTACGAATTTCAGTAGTAGCAAAGATAAATTTTACTGTGTCCGGCGGTTCTTCTAATGTTTTCAACAAGGCATTAAATGCATTTTTTGACAGCATATGCACTTCGTCTATTATATAGATTTTATATCTTGCAGAAACAGGACGGTAGACGCTACCATCAATGATTTCACGAATATCATCTACCCCGGTATTTGAGGCAGCATCCATTTCTAGGACGTCTATATGGTTGCCCATTTGAATCGCTTTGCATGGTTCGCATTGATTACAAGGGTTTATGTTGGGCTTTGCAGTGCTGTCAGGCCCGATACAGTTTAGACCTTTAGCTAATATTCTTGCTGTAGTTGTTTTCCCAACTCCACGAACACCGGTTAAAATAAAGGCATGTGCTAGCCTATTTAATTCTATAGCGTTAGTAAGTGTTTGAACTAACGCTTCTTGACCTATTAACGAATCGAAATTATCTGGACGATATTTTCGTGCTAAAACTCTATATATGGAAGAGTTTCTTTGTTCCATGAATGTTTACTCTCAACAATGCTAACTCTATAATTTATTGAAAATAATTTTCCTTACTTAAATGCTATCCTCTCGGAAATCTTCAATTATTTAATGTTGAAACTAACTTAGTAAAGAGTATTTCAACGTATATAGCTATAGGTAAAGCGAAAGGTTGAACAACCCAATTATAAACTACGGTGGCTGCTTCCTTTCGGACCTGACCTGTTGTGCAGAACAAACCGTCCATTCAACCTTTCATAGCAGAATATGGAACATAGCATCACAACAAACAAGCTTTTTTAGAGTCAGAAAGATAATTATTTCTTATTTGATATTTTGCCGATATGGGCTTGAAGGATAACAGCCAAGAACACGAACTGCATTAGGGAGGCAGTAAAATTTTAATTCCTCTAAGGCAAGTTGCATATTCTCTTGTTCTATATGTCCTTCGCAATCCACATAAAACTGTACAGCTTGCATTTGATTACCATACATATAAGATTCGATTTTAGTTAAATTTATTCCGTTAGTTGCAAATCCACCGAGTGCTTTATACAGCGCCGCTGGCACGGATCGAAGAGAAAAGACGAATGTACAATGTGTGTTATCAAACTTAGTATCAGGAATCTTAATTTGTTTTTGCATAATTAGGAACCTAGTCGTGTTAAGTGTCATATCTGTAATTTCATCCATTAATATCTCTAGGCCGTAAATATCAGCTGCTAATTTTGAAGCTATCGCAGCTTTAGATGGGTCATTCCAACTTGAAACATCACGCGCCGCACCTGCTGTGTCTGAATGAATAACAGGCTCTATACCAAGTCTTTCAAGCGTTTTTCTGCATTGTGCTAAACCCTGCTCGTGGCTATGCACCTCTTTAATATAAGATATTTTAGTTCCTTTAATACCAAGTAAATGGTGTTTTACAGGTTGAAAATGTTCTGCAATGATATGTAATCCAGATTCAGGTAACATATGATGAATATCAGCAACACGGCCAGCCGTTGAGTTTTCAACTGGCACCATAGCGTAAGAGCATTCACCGTTTTGTACAGCTCTTAACATTCCAGAAAAACTATCATAAGCTACAGGCTCCCAGTCGGGGCAAAATGCCTGGCAGGAAAGATGAGAGTATGCACCTGGAACACCTTGAAATGCTATCTTCTGTAAATTACTCATTATTACCTCTTTTTAAATGGCCACTAATTCTTTTTCGAATGTCTATCAAATCCTGTGGAGTATCAATTCCAACAGCAGGTTTATCGACTCTCCCTGCTCCAATGGTCAAACCTAGCTCAAGAGCCCTGAGCTGTTCTAACTTTTCAGTCTGTTCTAGGTCCGATGGAGAACTTTCAACAAATCTTTTTAGCGCATCTCGTTTCCATCCATATACCCCGATGTGATGCCAAAATATATCACTACCAAATGGAATTGGCGCCCTACTAAAATAATGTGCCCTACCTATTGTAAAGTCTGAATTAGAATATTCTGACTTCCAACTCATTATAGCTTTCACCACCTGTGGTGCATTAATTTCGTCTCTTTTGCATGGCGCTACCAATGTGCATAAATCAAACTTATCTTGATACAGCATATTTGCTAACAGCGTTAGATAGTTTATTGGAATATCTGGGAGGTCACCCTGTAAATTTATTATGCGTCGATATGTCTCATCTGGGTCAAATTCGCATAAAGCTTCAAAAATTCTATCTGAGCCAGACGGCAGATTACTATCAGTTAATAAGGCGGTTCCTCCTTCTTTTTGGATAGCTTTAAGGATACTATCATCATCACATGCAACCAAAACGGGTCCTAAATTGGCGGCCACAGCTCGTTTCCAGACATGAATAACCATTGGCTCGCCTGCAATAATTTGCATAGGCTTATTAGGCAAACGGATAGATTTCATTCGAGCAGGAATAACAGTAATGAAGTTATTTTTATTAGGCATATCGTTTTTTTTCATAATTCGGTGTATCCAGCAAAAGAATTCAGCAATTGTCAACTCTCTAGGGCTTGAGAGAGATGATAGTTTAGGGTATCACAAAGTGTGAAATATAAAACAAAATTGGTGTTTATTTTCAAGTAGGCTCTAGTGTGTTTAATAGATATAACTGTGATATTGGGGGTTTCGCATGGATAATCTAAAGACAAATAAAATTCTGGCGGCATTTTTGCTAGCAGGTCTTTTGGCAATGGGTGGCGGAAAAATTGCGGAAATATTAGTTCCACATGAAGAGCTAGCTGAAAATGCTTATCCTATAGAGGTAAAACAAGTGTCGACCGAAGGTAACAGTGCAGCACCTACTGACCAGGGTCCAGAGCCGATTTTAGCTCTACTTTCCTCAGCAGATATTCAAGCAGGCATGAAGTTAGCAAAAAAATGTACAGCTTGTCACGAATTTAGCGAGGATGGAAAGAATAAAACAGGGCCGATGTTATGGAATATTGTAGATGCAGGTAAAGGTAAAAAGGACGGTTTTCAGTACTCTGACGCTTTGGTTGGTATGGGAGGCCAATGGGATTATGAATCATTAAACGCTTTTTTGTACAAGCCAAAGGCTTACATAAAAGGAACAAAAATGAATTTTGCTGGTTTGAAGAAACCATCTGATAGGGCTAATATGATCGCATATTTAAGAAGTCTCTCTGCTTCACCCGTCGCATTGCCGTCTCAAGAGCAAATAGATGCAGAAAAATAATTGCAGAAACTCCAAGTTTAGTTGAATATTGAAAATATGAAGTGGAAAAAATAAATTAAAGACCCACTTGAACAGTTAGATTTAAACATAGAAAAGTTAGCTTGCTTCCTAGAAGGAGTATCTGCTTTAACAAGACCAATAGCTATCAAATACTTTCGTAATATCAATAACGTTGATATGAAAATTGATAACTCGCCAGTTACAATTGCTGATAAGCTAATTGAAGAAAAAATAAGAGAACAATTAAATTTCGAGTTCCCATCTCATCCTATCTTTGGGGAGGAGTATGGTGGAAGTCTAGATAAAAAAATAGGTTGGTGTATTGACCCAATCGACGGCACTAGAGCCTTCATAGCGGGAAAACCTATATTTGGAACGCTTATTGCTTTATGCAGCAATGAAAAACCTATAATAGGTTCAATTGATATGCCTTGTTTGGATGAGCTTTACATTGGTTTTTTTGATGAGGTTCAAAATTTATCTTCTGTGAAGATGAACGGAAAATTTATTTCCGCATCAAAAAAAATTGATTTATCAGATGCGTTTATTGCCACATCCTCTCCAAATGCCTTTTCTAAAGAAGGCTTCCAAAAATTTCAAAAAATTTCAGAAAAATGTAAAGACACTTATTATGGAGGTGATTGTCATAACTATGCGTTACTTGCTTCTGGCCATTTAGACATAGTTATGGAGCATAAATTATCTCCGTATGATATGATGGCCTTAGTACCAATCCTCCTTGCTTCAGGCGCTATAGTAACCGACTGGTCTGGTCAGCCGATAAAAACTCAAAATGCAGGTGAGATACTAGCGGCTTCTACCCCTAAACTTCATGCGAGCGCGCTTTCATTACTGTAGTTAAAAAGTATAGGAATGTTGGGTAATGACATTAATTGCTTTCCATGACGGCGTGAATAACTCCAGTCTAGTTGAATGGAAATATTGGGCTAGAAAGCTCAACAAAAAGCTTTCCTTTGTATCACTGATTGAAAAGCAATCAGATAAAGCAGAAATAGCTCTTGTTTGGAATCCCCCAGAGGGAAGATTAGCAGAATTAAAAAACTTAAAATTAATCTGCTCACTCGGTCAGGGTGTAGATCACTTGTGGAAAGATAGGTTCATACCCTTATCTATTCCAATTATTAGATTAGTAGATACTAATATGTCTCATGCTCTGAGCCAGTGGGTGGTGGCAGTTCTTCTTGATTTTTTAAGGGATGGGTCGTTTTATCGCCAGAATAGAGAAAAACGCGAATTTAATAAATTACCCCAACGCAGTACTTATGCAATGAAAACGGCTGTCTACGGCATTGGAGCCATTGGTTCAGTTGTTGCCAATAAATTAAGAAATTTTGATTTTGAAGTGACTGGTTGGGCACAGACGAGAAAACCACAAATTTTGTTCAAACAGGAAATTGGAACTGAAGGTTTTCAAAATTTACTTTCGAATAATCTCATTCATATTTGTTTGTTGCCTCTAACTTTAAGCACAAAGAAATTATTTAATAAAGAGGCATTTATGAAAATGCCTAAGGGTGCATATTTTATAAATGCTGGGAGAGGTGAGCAGGTGGATGAGATAGCTCTGCTGGACGCTGTGCGCATCGAACATTTATCTGGAGCTGCGCTCGATGTTTTTTGTGAAGAGCCTTTGCCAGTATCCCATCCATTTTGGGAGGAGAAAAAAATATCAATATGGCCGCATGTAGGAGCACAAACGAATCCAGAAACTGCAGTGGAACAAGTTATAGAGGCAATTCATGCTATTAAGTCTGGTCGCGTGCCAAAAAATATTGTAGACCCTGTTCGTCAATATTAGTAATTTTTAACAATTATGTTAGCATTGAAATCTATCCTTTTTCTAAAAATAAGTCAGAAATCTATTTATTTGGTGCTAGAAATGCGTAACATAATATGTGTGCTTAGAGTTTAAAATAGTGAGGATATATTATGGCACTCTCTGATAGAATTCCCTACCAAGCCATTGTGGACAGACCAAAATTAAAATTGCCAAATGGAAAAAGAATGGCAGTTTGGGTATGTGTAAACATAGAAGAGTGGAGAATAGAAGGACCTATGCCTCGCATGGTGCTATCTCCTCCGATGGGTCAGCCATTGCTCCCTGATGTACCAAATTGGTCTTGGCACGAATATGGAATGCGTGCAGGCGTTTGGCGACAATTTAAAGCCCTTACGGACAGAAATATTAGAGCTACGGTTGCAATTAATGGAAATGTTTGTAATTCATATCCTCGAGTGGCAAGCTTTGCAAAAGAAGCAGGGTGGGAATTTATGGGCCATGGTTTTTTGCAAGGCCCCACGCACAGACTTACCTACCAGAAAGAGACTATCCAGCGTGCTGTGGATTCAATAGCAAATTTTGTTGGTGAGCAGCCACGCTCTTGGGAAAGCCCTGGTTTAACGGAAACAGAAGAAACACTTGACTTCTTGCGAGCCGCTGGAATTGAGTATGTCGCTGATTGGGTAATTGATGACCTTCCACAGGAAATAGCAACTCCTTTTGGCACCATCACTACAGTTCCTTATTCGGTTGAGACAAATGATATTACCATATACGCACTGCAACAGCATAAATCAGATGAATTTTTAAATAGAGGGAAGGGACAATTTGATAGGCTTTATGAAGAAGCTGAACATAATGCAAGAATTATGGTGATATCTGTACACCCTTATATTACAGGTGTACCACATAGGATTAAATATCTTGAAGCCTTATTGGATTATGTAATGGAACATGACGAAGCAGTTTTCATGACAGCATCTGAAATCGGTGATTGGTATACAGGTGAAATGGCTAAATTAAAAGATTAAATAATTCAGTAGTCTGATAAAAAGTAGTCGCTTTGATCAAGCGTGATATCTGGTAATATTATATCTGAAATATCTTCAATATTAAATGCTTTGATGGTCATTGATATGAGTGTGTAATACCCACATATAGCTGTTAAATCAATAACACCTGCGGTTCCAAGGCATGAAATTGCATTTTCATAATTATTGTCTGAAATAAGTTTATCTCGATGTAATTCGGCACAGTAGTCAAAAACAGCCTGCATAGAAGAGTCACTAAAATGTGGCCTTTTTGCATATGAAATAGCGTTTATTATATCATCTGCTATTTCTGCCTTCCTTGCAGAAGGCACATGATGTACCCATTCAAATTGCGCAGACCAATATCGGGCTGTCACTAAGATAGCTAATTCTGATAATCGTGGTGGAAGACAGCTATCAAAACGTGCATATCGACCAAGCGCTTGTGCGTGTTCGGCTAATTCTGGATTTCGCATCCAAATGCGCAATGGGCCAGCGACACGACCCCTTGGACCGTTTTCAATAGTTTTATAAACCTCTGCCTGCTTTTCCGAAAAGGTGCTTAAATCAAGGTCAGGTAATCTTGCCTGTGTCATAATAATCTGAACTTTCTTTAATTTGAATGTGGGTTAGAAATGGTATCAATTTTCCCTTTAAAGAAAATGAGTGCATCCAAATCTGTTTGCTTAAAATCTAATACTTCACCTACGATTATAATATGATCACCACCTTCATAAAGAGCCCATTTCTTGCAAGAAAAATAGGCCAAATTACCATCAATAACAGGCATGCCGTTTGCGTTTTCAGTATAGGATACATTTTCAAATTTGTTTTCAATAGGCTTTGCAAATTGCCAAGCTATATTTTCTTGTTCTGCACATAGCACATTAATTACAAAGTGGTTGCTTCTCTCAAATAAAGGCCTGCTTGCCTGCTCCTTTCCAATTGAAAAAAGGCATAAAGGTGGGTAAAGGCTAAGGGATGAAAACGAGCTCACGGTAATACCTGTTGGGTTTTGTTCCTCATCTTTAAGAGAAACGATTGTTACTCCTGAAGGGAAACAACCAAAAGCATTTCGTAATTTTCTAGTATCAAATTGTGTCATTCAGTTCTCTTTTGTGTAACCTTAATTATGTTATCTTTGCTGGTCTGCATAATTTAAGGCTATAGTTTCATGAATTCATAAATTATCAATAATTTATATCTGTTATGTTGTATTAAACGCTTTTGAATAGCATAGCAATCAAGTTGCGAAGCAAAAGTCAGCTTCATCTTTGATGGCAGTGTAATAAATTCCCCTAAAAATAAAAAAACTATATAAAATTTTTTTATCTTTATGTTTCCAATTAGCTTTACAAATTAGTATATTTTTATTTGTTATTAAACAAGGAGTTTAAACTATGTTACTCGGATTAATAGGCGTTGGTAAGATGGGGCGTGCAATTTGTGAGCGTCTTATGGAAACAGGTAACAAGCTTATAGTTTGGAACCGTTCTTTAGAAAAAATATCTGACCTAAAAGGTGTTACAGTTGCCTCCAATCCTGCAGAAGTCGCATCATCTGCAGATATAATTATTTCCATTTTAGCAAATGATAATGCGACTCAGGCAGCTTATTTTGATGAGGGTGGTTTAACTAGCATATCACTTCACGGAAAATTGATAATTGAAATATGTACAACCTCGCCAGAACGTGCTGTTGAGCTTGAAAATTCGGTTAAAGAAAAAGGTGGGCAATTTGTTGAAGCCCCTGTGGGAGGAACTGTCAAGCCTGCAAGAGAAGGAACGCTATTAGGGCTGGTGGCAGGGGACAAGGATGCATTTAACCGTGCTGAACCTATTTTAAAGCAACTCACCAGAAGAATAGAGTATCTCGGTGATACTGGTGCTGCTGCTGCTATGAAACTAGCAATTAATTTACCCTTGATGGTCTACTGGGGGGCTTTAGGAGAAGCTGTAGCGATGGCAACAAAAAAAGATATTCCCACAGAACAGGCTATGAGCATATTGGTAGATAGTTCAGGGGCTATTGGAGCAGCAAAAATAAGATGCCAGCCAATCTTAGAAATGATTCAAGAAGGCCAGTCAGCAGCCTCAAACTTTACGATGTTAAACGCGATTAAAGACATGAAACTAATGGTTGGAACTGCTCAATCGATGGGTTTTGAAAGCCCTATTATTGATGCGGCACGCAAAACTGCTGAAGATGCAGCAGAGGATGGTTGGGCAGTCCATGACGCCTCTTTGCTAGCCGCTTGGCGTAGCAGTAAATTTTAAGAAAGGATTTTAAATGTTATCAGTAGCACTTGTTGGGTTTGGTTGGTGGGGTCGAACCATAGCCTCTCGACTAAAAGAAAATAGTTTGTTTGAATTAGTGTGTGTTGTTGAACCAAATTCAGATGTACATAGCGACATTAAAGAGATGGGGTTAAAACCTATTTTAGATTTTGACGAAACTGTAAAAATGAAAAACGTGAGCGCCCTTATTCTTACATCACCAAATGATTTTCATGACACACAAATTGCGCAATGCGTCGCGGAAGGAAAACATGTTTTTTGCGAAAAGCCGCTTTCACTTACGTTTGAGGGTGCTCAAAAGAGTGTAAAAGCGTGTGAAGAGGCAGGGCTCGTCTTGGGAATTGGTCATGAGCGCAGATTTGAACCAGCTGTTATGGAAATTAAACGTCTTCTAGATGAAAATGCATTTGGAAACATAATGCATGCTGAATTAGCATTTAGCCATGATAAATTAATCCATCTTCCACCTGGAAGCTGGAGAACAACAAAAGAATTTGCCCCAGCTGCTGGCATGACGCAGATGGGCATTCATCTTACGGATATTTTAATTTGGTATTTTGGAAAAGTGAAATCAGTTTATGCCAATACCTCAAGTCGCTCTCTTGGATGGGAGACCGGCGATGTTGTGGTTGTTCAGATATTATTTGAAGCTGGCATGACAGCAAATATACAGGCTATTCTTCATACTCCTCATTTCCTAAGAACACATATTTTTGGGTCAAAGATGTGGGCAGAAGTTAGAAATAGTACCCATCCTGATGAAACCTCAGGTGTAGCAGATTTGCAGGTTTATCATTCTCTGGAAGATACAAATACAACACGTTATGATTGGTCGGATTCTGTATCAGCTAATCTTGAGAATTGGGCTTCAGCAATTACTAATGGCACAGAATATTTAAATAAAAATTTTGAAATGATGCATAATATAGAAGTTCTAAATGCGATTATCAAATCCGCCGAAAAAGGGGAGGTTGTTGAGTTATAATAAGTAAAAAAGGAATTAAACAAAAAACTGATATATTTGTTTGATGCCGATTAAAAGCATCATAACAAAAAGCATTTTTTTAAATAATTCTGACCCAATATAAGGGCGTAGTAGGGAGCCTAATTTGAATCCTACTACGCTAAACAAAATAGCTCCTATACTAAGAACAGCTGAATTTGAATTGAGCATATTATTGTTGATAAGACCGATGCTAAGGCCCAATCCACCTACCAAAAAAATATACCCAACGGCACCAACAAATTCATCCCTGCCTATATCTAATGAGGCAAAATAAATGATAGCAGTAGACTGAATGCCAGTCATTCCGCTTAGAAGTCCAGAACTAGCTCCAGCGAAGATCTGCCAAATGGGTTGGGTGTTGATTGGAAGTGTGAAATTGAACAAACTGTAAATTGCAAATAATGCAAGAGCAAAACCAATTATAGCAGTGATGAGATCCACCGATATATGGGTTAGTATTTGACTAGATAAGAAACTAGCTAACATCATAAAAATTGCCATATACCTATATTTATAAATGATGTGTTTCCATTTTTTTTCGGAAAAAAGCTGCTGGATATTAGTTACAACAATTGGCAATGCAATCACTGTTATGGCTGTAATGGGAGTAATGAATAAAGGTAGTGTTGCCATGGCAACAACAGGAAAACCAATTCCGAATATTCCCTTCACACTTCCAGAAAGCACTAAGGCAAACATTATTGAGGCTATAGTCAAGTGACCATATGGTTCAAAAACCATTAAACTAATTTTTGCCTATAAACTTCGTAAACTGCACCAGTATCATATGTAGCTGGAACATTTTCCTTAGCTATGTCATATAGTTTTTGGGTAGCATCAAAAAGTGGTGTAGAGCAATTATTACTCTTAATATCTTCACTTATTACAGATATATCTTTATACGCAATCGGCATATTAGCTGTGGCTGGTTCGTAAGCATGATCTATCATTAGTGGCATACGCAAATCGGACATTTTTGACTGCCCAGCTCCGTTTGATAGTAAATTAAATATCATTTTGGGATCTAGGCCGAGTGAAACCCCGTAATTTAAACTCTCTGCAGCAGCACAATTATGAACATAGACAGCATGGTTTGCTACAAATTTTAACTTTGATCCATTTCCAAATGGACCAGCATAAATTACTTTTTTCGTAAAATGCTCTAGTAAGGGAGCTATTTTTAAATAGCTATTTTCAGGACCGCTTGCCATCATAACAAGGTCAGCGACTGCGGCTTGAGCACCAGTTCCGCTTACTGGACAATCAAGTAAGACTGCGCCACAGTTATCTAAGTCATTTTTTGCTGCTTGCTTTGTATCAAGAGTAAAAGTACCCGTTTCAAGAACAACCTGACCTGGTTTCAGTATTTTACAAAGTTTATTAATTGAATCAGTAAGAATCTGAGTGCTTGCTATTGATAATATAATCATCTCACAGTCACGCAACCAGTCTCCATAATCGGATTGAGGAGTTCCACCAGCCTCTGTTAGCATTTTTTGTGCTGATGGATCTGGATCAAATCCATGAACAGCGATTCCGCCAGCCAATAAGTTACGCGCATAAGCTCCACCCATTGCACCAAGCCCTATTATTCCTACACTCATGATTACTCCGTTGTTTAATTTGAGGTTGATGTTTAATTTATCTATTAAAACCCTGATCGAGAACATTATTATTTTCACATTTATCGATAATTGGCTAGAGTGTTTATAGTAAAATAATTAAGGGAAGGAGCATCATGAAACTCGCAACTATATCTGATAATGGTAAAATTAAAGCAGGAATGATAGTGGGAGAAGAGTTTATCTGCTGTGATGAGGGCAAAAATGCAAATACAGCTGTTTTAGCTATGATAAGTTCTGGTAATATCTCTGAATGGCAAGCAATGTTAGATAAAGCTCCTAGGAAGAAACTAAGTGAAATAAAATTACTGTCGCCAATACCTTACTTGTTGCGAGATATGATTTGCGTAGGTAAAAATTATTATGCTCATGCCAAGGAGTTTTTTGATTCAGGTTTTGATGCAACCCAGAAAGAGACTATTCCATCAGAGCCCATAATTTTTACTAAGGCTATGACATCCCTAATTGGTCCAGATGATGCTATTGACACATCAATAGATCCAACTGGTTCAGTTGATTATGAGGGAGAGCTTGGTGTGGTAATTAGTAAGACCGCGCGTCGTGTCGCTAAAAACGATTGGCAGGATTATGTTTTTGGATATGTTATAATTAATGATGTAACTTCGCGAGAATTACAAAAAAAACACAATCAATGGACAATAGGTAAAGGTCTGGACACCTTTGGGCCGATGGGACCTTATATAGTTACTAAAGATGAAATTGACGACCTACCATCTATGCAGATCCAGACGCTTGTAAATGATGAGGTCCGGCAGCAGGCAGAAGTCCGGGACCTAATTTTTGATATACCAACATTAATTGAAACACTAACTCTAACAGGCACGTTGCTCGCAGGTGATATAATTGCAACTGGAACGCCAGTTGGTGTGGGCATAGGTTTTTCACCACCAAAGTTTTTAAAATCAGGGGATAAAGTTACCATCAATGTTACCGGATTAGGTTCTTTGACAAATCCAGTTATTTGATAAGTAATAAAAAGATTAAATTACTCTCATAAAAAAGGGCGCCTTAGTATAAACTAAGACGCCCTAATATTTTAATTATATGAATTAGCCGTTTTTAGCCATCCATGCATCAGCAGCTGCTTCAACTGCTGCACGGTCAAAGTTGTTTGCACAGCCTTCGAAAACGTGTGAAAGATAGTCATTGGTGTCATAGTCTGCATCCACAGCACCGATCATCTTCATGTCATTGTTAACTGTTAGCCATGCTGACTCAGCAACTAGACCATATGAAGTATCGCCTTCTGGTGGCAATTGAAGCTTAGCAACTGCCTGTAGGTATGAATTACCCACTTCTTCAACTTCCCACTGATGAGGTGCGCCATCTTTTGCTTTTGACATAGCTGCAATAATATCCAAGTTGTACTTACCAACGTGAACACCCATTGAGTATGCCTTTAAGAAACGACAATACTTATCATAATTATCCATCATTGTTGCACCATTTACCGCATATGTGTTTGCAGGAGCGACTTTTGCAGATGGAGGTGTGATATCTCTAACCACAACGCCTTTAGTTGCAAGTGCAGCAAGGTCTGAGATGGAGCCAGCAAATGCAGCAGCTGTTCCTTTTAGGAACACGTTTGCCAATGTTGGGCCGGCATCACCAACAACAACAGTGCTTACACCATCAATGTTTGAATCAGCGTGGGCCATTGCAACTTTAAGAGATGCAAGGTCACGGTCAGATGCAAGACCAACAGTCTTACCCTTAAGTTCTGTTACACTCTGAAGTGGGCTATCGGCACTAACATAAACACCTTCTGGTGCTGAACTGTGAACAGAATAAACAGTCTTTAGACCCATCTCAGCGGAAGCACCTTGGAACACTTGAGGTCCGTCGAGCATTGCAAAGTCAGCTTGTCCGTTTAAAAGAAAAGCCTGATACGGTACTGTTGTGTCACCATCAAGATAGGTTGGATCCACACCCATTTCTTCATAAAAACCAAGCTGTGCACTAATATGTGACGGCCAGAAAATCATTGAAGGATAAGATGGTTGGATAATAGTGATTTTATCTAAATGCCCACCAGCCATAGCTGACATAGGCGAGATAACAGCAACAGCTAATGCTGTCGCCAATAGTTTTTTAAGCATATTTCTCTCCCTTTACGCTCAATTACAAAGCCTTACAATAAGGCTTCCCCTTATAATGACTAATCATTGGACGATAGCTTTCTTTGCTTCTTTCTGGAAACACGCTCTAATCCCTTGGTATCTCTCCAAAAAACAATACGTCTATCCAAGACCTCTGCAATAGTGAAAACTAAAAGTCCCATGATTGCCATTGTAACTAATGAAGCAAATGAACCAGCCATATCTAGCCGGAACGCAAATCGCTGCATTAGAATTCCAACACCCTCTGTAGCTGACCCAAATTGGGCTACAATAGTTCCAAGTAATGCTGTGGTAATCGCAAGTTTAAGCCCAGCAAAAATTTCTGGAAGGGCGTTTGGAAGCTGTTGCTTCCAAAAATATTGTGAATGAGTTGCGCCAATTGTTTGAAATAATTCAATAGCCTCATCATTTTTTTTCAATAAACCAGTCAATGTATTAATAAAAGGTGGAAAAAAACAAACTAATGTTGCTAAAGCAATTTTTGACTCCCATCCAAATCCGAACCACGCAATTATCAAAGGCAGAACAGCAATGCCTGGGGTAACATTAAATACAACTGCATATGGCGCTATATATCTTCTAAAAGTCTCATTAAAAGCCGCTATAATGGCGAGAGTATTTCCTATAATTATTCCATAACAAAAGCCAATTGACATCTGTGCTAATGTTGCAAAGAAGTGCCAATAGATAGTACCCTGTTCTATAATTTCAAATTTGAAAAATAAATTATAAAGTTTATCACCAATTTTGGATGGTCGTGGCAAGAATAATTCATTAAGTCCCCCATAACGTGCGTATGCTTCCCATAATCCTAATACAATGACAAAGCTAAGGGAGTATTTTAAAAACGATATTACAAAGTTCATTGTTTTCATGATACAACACCCGCTTTCTTTCTTCTCTTTTCACTTTCTTTAAGCAGAAGAAGATCATTTTTCCAAAAAATCAGACGATAATCTAAAAAATCCATTATCTTAAATAAAATGAAACCAAAGATCGTTACTGAAAGTAGTGCGGCGAATGCATAATCCATAGTTATCATTATGACATATTGAGAAATTAAAACTCCCATGCCTTCACTGGCTTGAATAAATTCTGCAACTAATGCCCCCCCGAAAGCAGAGGCAGTTGCAAGCTTCCAACCAGCTGAAATCAATTCCATGGCAGATGCGAATCTAAGTTTCCAGAATGTTTGAAATCGTGAAGCGCCCATAGAACGAAACATTTCTTCGGCTTCTTCATCTATCTCCATAAGGCCCTGGAAGGTATTTACAAAGGGACCGAAAAAGGCGACCAGGGCAGCCAAAGCTACAGCAGCCCATAAACCGAAACCCAACAGAGCTACAAAAATCGGACCAACAGCGATTCTAGGTGTGGCTTCCATAAGGATAATCCATGGCTTGATGTATTTCCTAAATGTTAAACTTAAGGTGGCTGATATTGCCAGCCCCATCCCGATTGCTGTTCCAATACTAGCTCCAAGCAGAGCTTTTTGAAATGTAGATATGAGGTGTTTCCAAACTGTTTGGTCAATGATAAAAATATCAATCATGGCTAGTACGATATTAGTTGGCCTAGGAGCTATCATGTCCGCTTGAATTTGGTCTTCAAACCCATAAAGATTAACCATTTCCCATAAAAAGATAAGACCAGCGAAAATTAGCAAATGGAATGGGAGTGTTTTAAAAATACTAATATGTTTAGTCTGGTCTGTAGTTGAATATGACATGTTTTAATGTCCTCCGAGTGTATCTCTGACTTCTTCAACAATGATATTAAAATCACGGCTAGTCTGTATGGAGATATCTCTTGGTCGGTCAAATTCTACATCAATAATCTTTGCAATTCTTCCTGGCCGGGGTGTCATGACTAATACCCTATCAGCTAGAAAAATTGCTTCTTGAATATTGTGTGTAACAAATAGGGTTGTTGCTTTTAATTCGCCAACAATACGCTCTAACTCAATATTCAGACGCTCCCTAGTGAATTCGTCTAGTGCTCCAAAGGGCTCGTCCATCAACATAATATTTGCGCCAGTTTGGATAAGTCGTGCAAGTGCAACACGTTGCTGCATTCCACCGGACAATTGTTTGGGAAAGTGAAATTCAAAACCTTTTAGGCCCACTAAATCTAGCGATGCCATTGCTTTATTCTTGTCATCTTGTGTGATTCGGTGCTGAATTTCTGACGGAAGAAGAACGTTTTCAATAGCGGTTCTCCAATCAAGCAGGACAGCTTTCTGAAACATCATTCCAATATCTGTTCGTGGTTTTGTTACAACCTCGTTATTAACGGTTAAGTCACCACTAGTTTTTTCGATTAATCCTGCCACTAAACGAAGAAGGGTGGATTTTCCGCATCCGCTGGGGCCTACGAGAGAGATGAATTCGCCTGCTCTAATGTTGAAGTCAGCTCCTTCAAGTGCGGTAACTGTTTCACCAAAAATCTTTGTTACGTTTTTTCCGTCTATAACAGTCTGGCCAAATGATGAGTTCTTCGCTTTTTTCTTAGCTGTAGCAGCCATATTTTCCCCCTTAAAGAATTATCTAGGTCTGAAAAACCAAGATTATCGATAAAAAAGTTTAGCACTGCATTCCAGTAGATCAACTATAAAATGGAATATTTTTGAAAAAAGTAACTAGGTTTTTATTTTTACAGGAAATAAAGAAAAAGTATTTTATTTAGGTATCGTAATTATATATCGTTATATTGTAAAAAATGAACATTTAAACTTATAAATAGTATCGGTATAAATTTCTTAAATAAAAGTTTTCAAAAAACGTTCCCATGTCATCATCTTCTTTTTATTCTTCTAATGCACTTCTAAATATCCTATCCATTGGTTTAGATAGTTCGCCAGATGAGTCCTTTATTAGATTTTTAGATAGTGACACACAGATAACGAGGAAGGCTTTTTTCTCTAGATGCGAGTGTTTTTGTGCATTTTTTTTGGAAATCGGAATCAAACCTGGCGATAGGATAGTAGTCCAATCACCAAAAACTACAGATAGTTTATGCTTATATATCTCTGCGATAATGGCTGGTGGTATATACATACCGTTGAATCCGGATTTTACAGACGCAGAGGTATCCTATTATTTAAATGACTCTAAACCGACCATATTTATTTGTATGCCGGAACGAGCAAAGTCATTGATGAAAATTGCAAGCGAATCAGATGTACCCTTTACTTATACGATTGGCACAAAAGATATAGGCACATTTCATAAAGAAGTTCATTTAGGCGATGCCAAATTCACGGAAGCCGTTCCAAGAGATGAGGAGGATATAGCGGCAATTTTGTACACTTCTGGCACCACAGGAAAACCTAAAGGTGCAATGATCTCTCATAGGGCATTAAGTTCGAATGCATTAATACTACGCAAAGAATGGCGTTTTACTAGTCAAGATGTGCTTATTCATGCACTGCCGGTTTTTCATACCCATGGATTATTTGTTGCAACAAATGTCGCTCTTGTAAGTGGTGCGAAGCTTTTATTCTTAGATAAATTTGACTCAGATAAAATTATTAAAGCAATGCCATTTGCCACATCACTAATGGGTGTTCCTACTTTCTACACACGGCTTCTGCAGCATGCTGATTTATCTATCGCCGCCGAACATATGCGACTGTTTATTTCTGGGTCAGCACCTTTATTGGCGCAAACTCACGAAGAATGGAAGGAAAAGACAGGTCATGCAATTTTAGAACGTTATGGTATGACAGAGGCGAATATGGTTACTTCAAACCCTTATAAAGGTATTAGAAAGGCAGGAACTGTCGGCATACCACTTGAGGATATTAAAGTTCGTATTACCTCCCAGGAAACAATGGAAGAGGTTAGTGAAGGGCAAGTAGGCAGTCTTGAAATCAAAGGTTCAAATTTATTCACCGGTTATTGGCAAAATCCAGAGAAGACGGCCTCAGAATTTCGTAAGGATGGGTATTTTATCTCTGGTGATTTAGCTTGCCGTGATAACGATGGTTATATCTCTATCGTAGGAAGGGAAAAAGACCTTATTATTTCTGGTGGATTTAATATTTATCCTAAGGAGATTGAAGCCGTTTTAGATGAGTTACCCGATGTGATAGAGAGTGCTATTATAGGGGTTTATCATGCAGATTTTGGAGAGGCAGTGGTAGCTGTTGTGGTGAAAGAAGAACAAGCATCATTAACAGAGGAAGATATAATTGGATATGTTTCGAGCCAACTTGTAAATTATAAACGCCCAAAACATGTCGCATTCACATCTAATCTCCCTAGAAATAGTATGGGAAAAGTGCAGAAAAATGTCTTAAGGGAACAGTTTAAAAGCCTTTTTGCAGTGAATTAGATTGATTCGCTGACATTTCTGGTATCCAAATACGCAATTACCGTTGCTGACAGTGTTATCATAGCTCCACCTATAATTACATAAATATCAAACATATCGCCAAATAGATATATTCCCATAATAGTAGCCCAGACTAGCTGTAAATAAGTCACTGGTTGGCTGATTGTCATAGGTGTAAGACGAAAGGATTGTGTCATAGCGTAATGACCTATTGTAGCAAGAATAGCAACAAACCCAAGACACATTACATCAAAAAAATTAGGTGGTACCCACACTAATAGAACCATTGGTATTTGAATCATAGAAACAAATAGACTTAGCATGCCAATAATCACTATTGAGCTTTCCTTAAAAGAAAGTTTCTTTGCCATTAGATAAGATGCAGCGAAAATAGGAGATGCAACTATTTGAGCTAATTGTCCAAGCGAGACTTCTTGAAATCCTGGTCTGATTATAATTAGAGCTCCAATAAACCCCATGGCAAGTGCCATAAAATGATAAGGCTTTATATGCTCTCCAAAAAATAAAGCAGCTCCAATGGTTACATATAGCGGAATTGAATATCCGATTGCAGTGACTTCAGCTATTGGGATATGCATTGTGGCATAAAACCATAAAATTACAGCTATACTATGAATAGCGCCCCTTAAAATAAAGAACCCTAGACTTTTTCTTTTTATCTTCTGAGCCTCTTCTGTTTGGTTTTTTCCGGTGATTAATAATCGGCGCACTA
Source organism: uncultured SAR116 cluster alpha proteobacterium (assembly GCA_902622515.1). Taxonomy (GTDB): domain Bacteria; phylum Pseudomonadota; class Alphaproteobacteria; order Puniceispirillales; family Puniceispirillaceae; genus UBA5951. The sequence continues at coordinate 6,281 of CACNQE010000011.1, read as the reverse complement.
CAGGCACCCAAAAAGGTGCTAGCATTATTGCGCCTGATAAATACCTGATGAAAGCAGCTTGGGTGGCTGGCATATCAGTACCAATATATCTTACAAACGTCAGCGTAAGTGAAAAACAAATGGTCGTGACCACCATCCATAAAGCACCTATAATTTTATCCGATTTCATGCCGATTTTTGATATAGTTTCAACCCCAGGAGGAGTACTTAAATAAGAAAATCAAAATCGACTCCTTTGTCCGCTTGCAAAACATGGTCCATATATAATTTATGATAGCCCCGTTTTGCTATAAATTTGCTAAGGTCAAGAGACCTATTTCGTTTTTCAAGTTCTTGCTCATCTACGTGAAGGTGCAAATTTCTGGCAGCCACATCAAGGCTAATGATATCTCCACTTTTTACGAGTGCAAGTGGTCCACCATCTGCTGCTTCAGGACAAACATGCAGAATTATGGTTCCAGACGCGGTACCGCTCATTCGACCATCTGAAATTCGTACCATATCTTTTATACCTCTTTTAGCAAGCTTTTTAGGAATTGGAATTAATCCTGCCTCCGGCATCCCAGGTGCTCCTTTTGGTCCAATGTATCTTAAAACAAGAATATCATCTTCATTTACATCCAAGTCTTCACTATCTATTCTGTTTGCTAAATCTTCAAGTCCATCAAATACAACCGCCCTTCCTGTGTGGGTGAGCAATGACTCGCTTGCCGCTGATTGCTTTATAATAGCGGTATTGGGTGCAAGATTTCCTTTAAGAACAGCTATCCCACCCTCTCGGTATACGGGGCTCCCTGCAGATTTTACAATTTTTTGTTCCCAAGAAAAATTAGTTTCCTCAATAATTTCTCCCAAAGTTTTTCCCGTAATAGTGTGTGTGTCTAGATGCAACTTATCTTTTAATTCCATGAGTATTCTTGGAAGTCCGCCAGCTTTGTGCAAGTCCTCCATATAACCCTCACCAGAGGGTTTTAAGTCTACTATTACCGGGATATCCCTTGATAGGGCGTCAAACGAATCCATATCCAGTTGGATACCCATTCGTCCCGCAATCGCTGTTAGATGAACTAATCCATTTGTAGAACCGCCAATCGCAAGAAGAACAATTAAGGCATTTTCGAATGATTTTGCACTTAGAATACCACTTGGCCTTCGTTTCAGAGTTGCGATTTCAACTGCTATTTCCCCGGTATGCTCTGCAATTCTGCGCCTTTCAGAAGAGACAGCAGGCGCACAGGAAGAATCCGATGGCATCAACCCAAGTGTTTCAGCGATCATCGCCATTGTGCTTGCTGTACCCATTACACCACATGTCCCGACAGTTGGCACCAGCTGATTATTTGCTTCCGCTATCTCTGCTTGGTCAATTTCCTCCGCTCGAAATTTAGCCCATAGTCTCCTGCAATCTGTACAGGCACCGACACGTTCTCCCCTATGAGAGCCAGTGAGCATGGGGCCAGTTACCAATTGCACTATCGGCATATCTACACTCAATGCACCCATCAATTGGGCAGGAACTGTTTTGTCACAGCCACCAATGAGAACACATGAATCCATTGGTTGTGCTCTAATCATTTCCTCGGTATCCATTGCCATAAGATTGCGAAGATACATGGAAGTTGGATATGTAAAGGCTTCATGGACTGAGATTGTTGGGAATTCTAAAGGTATAGCGCCCTTAGCTAAAACACCAGCTCTTAAACTTTGAATAAGGTCAGGGACATTTCCATGGCATGAATTGTAATTGCTAAAAGTATTTATTATTCCGACAATGGGCTTATCAAGCATTTCATCAGAATAACCAAGACCCTTAATAAATGATTTACGCAAAAATGTGGAAAAACCGAGATCCCCGTAATTTGTTAAATTTTGTCTTATCCCAGTTTTTTTATCATCCATATTAAAATTTCTCTGTTCTAATGAGTTGAACTTTTTGCAAACACAACTTTAAGTTTTTCTGTATTTTCATCCTCTGCCAACAAAAGGCATGTTAGTTGCCATAATAGTCATATTAAGAATATTTGTATCAAGTGGAAGGTTTGCCATATAAGCTACCGCGCGGCCACACTCATCTGATTCTATTACTGGCTCAACCATAATGTCACCATTAGCTTGAGGAACTCCTTTGGTAAATCTATTCCCAATCGCTGTGTCAGCATTACCTATGTCGAGTTGTGAGCATGCGATAGAGTAACGCCGTCCGTCTAGGGCTATTGTTTTCGTCATTCCTGTAATGGCATGTTTAGTTGCTGTATATGCAATTGTATTAGGCCTTGGTGAGTGGGCACTTATTGAACCATTATTTATTATTCTTCCTCCTTGCGGAGATTGAAATTTCATTAACTTAAAAGCCGCCTTTGCGCACAAAAAACTACCAGTGAGATTTACATCAACACATTGACGCCAAGCCTCTTCACCTAATTCGTCTAGTTCAACGCGAGGGGCACCCATACCTGCATTATTAAATAGCACATCTAATCTACCATAGTTTTTTTCTATTTCTGCAAATACTGAATTAACTGAGCTACTATCGGTAACATCTGCAACAATGGCACGAATTTTTGGCTTATCAGTCGCGCCAATGGATGCGGTTTCTTCAAGCTGTTCCTTTCTTCTCCCACAAACGATAACATTAAAATTATCATTTTGCAGAGCTATTGCTGCTGATCTACCAATGCCTGTCCCACCTCCAGTAATAAGCGCGACCTTTATTTGAGTTTGGTTCATTAATTTGCTCCAATTTTATGAAGAACACACCGGCTTATTTAAAAAAGTTATGTTACAATGAAATTTATTAATTTATCTACCCCTGATAATCACCAAAATCATAAAATAATTCTGAATTGGTAACCATAATTTGTTTTCGCATGGTATCATCAGTTATCCATTCACCAAACCAATTAACAAGGTCTCCATCATTTGGATTTACTTCATACTTATTTGGATGAGGCCAGTCTGTACCCCACATTACATTACCAGAGTTAGCTTCCACGAGCGCTCTGGCCATTGGCAAAACATCATCATAAGGTGGAAGGTCTGTCTCACTCACGCGGTTAGCTCCTGATATTTTAATCCATGTATTTCCATCTTTTACAAGTTTCAACAATGTTTTGAAACCATCTGAATTGATACCAGCTGTAGCAGGTTGATATGCAAAGTGACCTATCGATATGGGAACGGATGCATTTGACAGCACCGGCTCTAGTTCCACAATATCTTTGCCTGGAAACAAATACTCTAAATGCCAACCAAGGCCTTTTATTTTATCTTCAAGTTTTGAAATCTCTTTTAGTTCAAGCGGCATTCCGCCCTTGTTATCTAGATTAAGTCTAACTCCTCTGATGCCCTGTTCATGCAATTCCTGAAGGAAATTTTCAGAAGCATCCATTTTAATGGCACAAACACCACGTGCTTTATTTGCAATCTTTTTGTTCAATACGTTCATTCCTTTTAAAATGGCCGAGTTATCCACTCCATAAACGGATGGCTGTGTAAAAACAACTCTATCTATCCCAAGTGTTTGGTGGAGATGTATTAAATCTTCTAATGTAGAATCTGGTGGATTGTATCCTCTTCCTTCAAACAAGGGGAAATGACTCTCAAAAATATGTACATGTGTATCGATGCTACCTTTCGGCAGGGTTATGTTGGGTTTTCTTGGGTTTCTATCTGGCGCTATACAATCTTTGATAGTCATAACTCTCTCCAAAATTTATTATGCTTAACATTAATTAATTTATCGATAATTTCTTTGTTACGGTGTAACTATAATGAAAAATTTGTCCATAGAAATCTATTTATCTTTTTAAGTTAGTTTAAAATTCAATAATATTTTAATTATTCTGTAAAAATATATCAGCACCCTCCAGTATTCTATTTGACGGTGGATTAATCCTTTCTAGTGTAGACGAAATTTCCATATCCCAATTTAAAGAAGATCTGATTTCCTCAGTAGTCCTGTCAGAATAAATTTTTTGCAGGACAGCCTTTCCTGTTTTAAAGCTGAAATAAGCATCTGGCATAGCAACGCCAACTACACCCTTTCTGTTACCATACGGTATATTTGGTGAAGTGATGAAATTGACATTGTTTACAAAGCGTCTTGGGTCGGATGGCATAACAACAACTACTTTATTTGCCAACACTGAAATATCGTGAGCCCCTCCTGAACCTGGTAGTGATATAGTTTTTCCAGATTTTGTGTTGAGCTTGCTGCTGTTAAGGTTTCCGTTAACATCTATTTGAGCTGCAGATAATAATCCAACATCAATCTCGCCTCGCTGGAGCATACTGAATACATCCAGCATAGAACCATGCATTTTTGAAGCTTTTGCAATATTTGCGCTTGCGGTAGATAAAGGTTGTGTTTTGCATATTACCTCCATTAGTCCTGACTCAAACACAAGGTGACAGTTTGGTGAGGTATAATTCTGGGTTATGTGGGCAACTAAACAGGGCAATCCAATACCAACAAAAATCGTTTTACAATCAGAGATTTCACTGGATGCCATGAAAGCTGCTCTTGCTTGTGAAATCGAGTCATCTGATATAGTTTGTTTCTGAGCACCTTCGTTCACTACCTTACGTTTCATGAATTATTCCATTCTAGCTTTTTCAATAAGTCTTCTGGTAGGCTGTGAAGATAGCTGTTAAAATCATTATGATTGTAAATAGTTGATTGAAGCCATTCCTCAGTTTTTAAAGCATCTTTGGTATTGTTGCTATGGTCTGCATAATATTTTTCATCTCTTTGATAAAAACTATGTAAATAGGAAGGATAGGCCCCAAAGGGCTGCTTTATAACGGCAACAACTTTATGTGCTGGTAATTTTGTAAGATGAGGTGTAAGAGAAATTTCATCATCTTGGCAAATTTCTTCAACGGAACAAATAATTTTTTTTGACGCCTCGCATCCATCTACAGTATCGCCAATAGAGCCCCATAGTTGTACGTTGCCGTTTACATCAGAGCGTTGTGCATGAACGATAGCAACATCTGGATTTAATGAACCGTGAGCTTGGATTTCAGCATTCGTAAAGGGACACGTTATAGATTTTATTTCTGAAACTGTGTGTGCGAGATCACCATTGGAAAGAATTGGAGAGGGAATAAACGGTACGCCAAGTTTTCCTGCATGTAATCGCAACATCATTGAAAAATTAGTGCTTTCGGTCAATTCAAGTGTGCCTGACTCAACCTCCTGTCTAATAACATTACTCATGCCCATGCCTGGATTGCCATACCAACCACATGTTAAACCTTGCGCACAACCACCTGCAACCAGCATATCGAAGACAATATCAGCGCCAGTTTTTATCAAGTGCAGGCCATGTTTTTTTTGACGAACGATTTCCTGTGCTATTGAAAATGGAATTGCATGACCAAAACCACCGACAAAAACCATATCAGAATTATTTATGTATTTTTTTACTGCTTGTTGAGCAGTCATTATTTTATCTACCATTTTCAGATGACGCCATAAACATATTGCTAAATCAAGATTACATTTTTATAAAATATGATTTTTATTTTGTTTTATGCAAAATATTTGTTGTTTTATGTGTGTTGTTTGTAGCATATTATCGATATTTTTCTAGATGTGAATACTTGAGGCTTCACATTTAATGCAGGTAAATATTAGTAGGCTTTTTCTTTTGTCATTCAAGCAAAGAATAGAAATAGCATACTTTTTGGTTTTTTCGGAGGATAAAAATGGAATTAAGACCTTATGGCGCAACCGCTGCCAGAGAGCATGGCAAGTCAGGAGCTGAAACACGCCCTTCACGTCTTACAATTGATGCACATTGTCATCTACACGTTCAGGAAGCACATGATTTAGTTGACGGGATTTTAAATCCGATGGCTATACCGGCTGTTAGATATTCAAATCCGCGCACTACCGCTCAAAATGTAAAACAAAACCAAGAAGATAGAATCGTCCACCTAACAGATTTAGACCAACGTCTTCGCGATATGGATAGACAAGGTATCGATATGCAGGTGCTTATTCCCGTTCCCTTTCAGGCATATTATTCAGTTCGAAATTCTGTTGGGCATAAAGCCATACAAATAATTAACAATAAATTATCCTCAATTGCTCAATCTCGTCCCGATAGATTTTTAGCTCTTGGGCATTTGCCGCTGCAAGACGGAGATGCTGCTGCTAAAGAGATGGAACGAGGAGTCAAAGAATTAGGATTAAAAGGATTTCAGGTACTTGGTTCAGTCAACGGTTCTGAATTATCAGATAGAAGTCTAGACCCAATGTGGGAGATGGCAGA
>CACNQE010000010.1 GCA_902622515.1 uncultured SAR116 cluster alpha proteobacterium | reverse complement strand
ATGACTGCCCACTCGCGAACATATGCTGTAAAACAAAAATGTCAAGGATGAATAATAACATTTCACCGTCAAAATGCATTGCTGTATTAGTCAGATAATTTTATTCGCTCTTACGAAGAATTATATCTAAGTGAAAATACTACAAACTTCATCTATAGTTTTCTCTATCACTTTTGCATTTTCAGCTTCAACCATAACTCTAATGACAGGCTCGGTCCCAGATGGTCGTATCAAAAGTCTTCCCTTGTCTGCAAGCCGCTTTTCTATATCTTGGATTTTGGTTTTTACAAGATCACTTTTAAGAACTGCTTTATCAACGTTTGGTACATTAACAAGCTTTTGTGGTATTGGTGTAAATAAATGTAAAAACTCACTTGCAGGTTTTTGACTTAGTACAAGAAGCTCAAGGATTTTTAAAGCTGCTATCAAACCATCTCCACAGCGTGTAATTTCTGGCAAAAGAATATGGCCAGAGGGCTCTCCACCTAAATTTCCTCCATCCTTCTTTAACTTTTCAAGAATATATCTATCTCCAACACTAGCCCTTTTGAAAGCAATCTTATGACTATCAAAAAGTCTTTCAAGAGCAAGATTAGTCATTACTGTTCCAACCACTGGTCCAGTTAAAGTCCTATTGTAGTGCATATCTAGAGCTAATATAGCGAGCAGAGTATCACCATCGTGAATGACACCCCTTTCATCACACAAAATTACCCTATCTGCATCTCCGTCGAGAGAAATACCAATATCGGCTGAATGAACTTTTACCGCATTCACTAAATTTTCTGGCTCTGTTGCACCACAACTCGCATTAATATTTAAACCATTTGGTTCAACAGAAATAGGGATAACGGTAGCCCCTAATTCTCGAAGAGTATTTGGCCCAGTTTTGTAAGCTGCCCCGTTCGCACAATCTAAAACAATCTTTAAGGAGTTTAGACTAAGTTTAGGTGAAAATTTTGCTTTAGAAAATTCTACATAGCGAGCCACTGAGTCAAACATCCTTTTAGCTCTTCCCAGTAATGCAGGTTCAGCTAAAGAAATGGATCCTTGTAATAAATTAGAAATTTGTAATTCGATATCATCATCTAATTTAAATCCATCTGGACCAAATAATTTTATACCATTATCAAAGTGTGGATTATGGCTTGCAGAAATCATAACACCAAGTTCAGCTCTTAAAGAATGGGTTAGATAGGCAACTCCAGCAGTAGGTATAGGACCAAGCAATCTGCAATCCATGCCGATGGAGGTAAATCCAGAAACAAGTGCAGCCTCAAGCATATATCCGGACAATCTGGTGTCTTTTCCTATAACAACAATAGGCTTAGAAGATTTGTTGAAACTGTTATTTTTTGAAATGAAATACTCACCAGCCGCCAGGGCTAGTCTTACTATGTATTCTGCTCTCATCGGACCTGTGTTTATGCGAGAGCGAACACCATCTGTACCAAATATTCCTATCATATTTTCCAACTATAAAATAAAATATCTGGTAAATTATAGGCGCCATACGCTTTATGTGCAAGTAATGACGCTAACAAGCATGCCAAAGTTTAATTGCTTGTCTTGTTTCTTGTATATCGTGTGAGCGCACTATCTGAACACCAGAATCTATGGACTTAAGCGTAAGAGCGATTGAGCCACCTATTCTTTTATCAACTGGAGCATTATTATCTATTTTCGCGATAGTAGATTTGCGAGAAACACCAATAATTATTGGAACACCTAATCCATGAAACAAAGGCATCCAGTCAACTAAGCTCAGATTATCTGAGACTGTCTTGCCAAACCCAAATCCAACATCAATTGCTATATAGCGCTTTGGTATGCCCCTAAAAATAAGGAAATTTATACGCTCCTCTAAATATGTGTAAATATCTATGGGCGCAAAATTATAACTTGGGGACACTTGCATCGTACCCGGTTCACCCTGCATATGCATAATAACAATATATGGATTGACGTTATTCTTAAATGCTTCAATTATGACTTCAACTGTTTCATTATTTCTAAAACCAGAAACATCATTTATGATCTTAGCACCATTGGATAGGGCTTTTCGCATAACCTCTGGATTTCGCGTATCTACAGAGATTAATTTATCCTTCTTAGATAATTCTCTTATTACAGGAATCACTCTTTTCTGTTCTTCTAACGGATTAATCTTACTTGCACCTGGCCTAGTAGATTCACCGCCAATATCGATTATTGAGGCACCTTCTCTAACCAGTATTTTTGCATGCTTGATAGCCTTTTCTGTATTTAAGAATTGACCACCGTCAGAGAAGCTATCTGGCGTTACGTTAACAACACCCATCAGATGCATATCTGACATATTTAATCCTGCAAATTTTGGTCTTGATAACACTAGTTGGTGAAGTTTATCTTCAGCAGCCTGCCTATTTTTGGTTTCCCGCAGCCAACTTGATACGCAGCCACGCCATACACTGACACTTTTTGAGGAGTGCTTGTATGAAAAAATATCCACCTCTTTGAATTTTATATTTCCACCGGCTAAGGAAAATATCTCTGAATTAGTTATGTTTAAGCAAGCAACCTTATCAAGTGGAACCGGTTTTACCCAGTAATCATTATTTTCTACCATACCAAGAGAAGTGCAGTAATTTATTTGAAAGCGTGCCGACATGTTGCCGCATCAATGTTTATTTGACAAAATTAAATAGGTTCTGTTCCAGGTGATTCATCGTGTTTTCGGCTTCTTCTGCCAGTTGGCAAGCCAGTTCTTGGACGTTTCTGTCTTGGGGTTGGAGCTACATCGTCATCGTTTTCATTTCGTGATAAACTACCACCCTCAACTATAATTTTTATCTCTTCACCGTTAAGTGTTTCGTACTCTAGCAATCCTAGGGCTAATCGTTCTAACTCAATGTTATTTTTTTTCAATATCTTCTCAGAGTCAGAATAAGCTTCATCTACAATGCGTCTAATTTCTGCATCTATAACATCAGCCGTTTTATCCGAAATGTTCTTAGATTGTGTCACAGACCGACCTAAAAAAACTTCTTGTTCATCTCCACTATAAGCCAAAAATCCAAGTTTTTCTGACATTCCCCATTCAGTCACCATTCGACGAGCCATATCAGTTACCATCCTAATGTCTGAGGATGCGCCCGTAGTTATTTTCTCAGCACCGAATATCAATTCTTCAGCTATTCGTCCTCCACAGCCAACACGAAGATCCGCGCAAAGTTTATCAACCGCCATAGATACACGATCACCCTCTGGAAGTCTCATCACCATCCCGAGTGCCCGCCCCCTTGGTATAATAGTGGCCTTATGTATTGGGTCGGAAGCCGGACAATGCAATGCAACTATAGCATGACCTGCTTCGTGATAAGCAGTAAGTTTTTTTTCTTCCTCTGTCATGACCATTGAACGTCGTTCTGACCCCATCATCACTTTATCTTTAGCTTCCTCAAATTCTGCCATAGATACCGTTCTACGTCCCTTTCTCGCGGCCAATAGAGCTGCTTCATTAACTAAGTTTGCTAAATCAGCACCAGAGAAACCAGGAGTTCCTCTGGCAATAATTCGAGGTTCAACATCACCAGCCAATGGCGTTTTCCGCATGTGTACTTTTAAAATTTTCTCTCTCCCAATAACGTCTGGATTAGGCACAACTACCTGTCGATCAAATCTACCAGGGCGAAGCAAAGCCGGGTCCAAGACATCTGGCCGGTTAGTAGCAGCAATAAGAATAACGCCCTCGTTTGCCTCAAATCCATCCATCTCTACCAGCATTTGATTCAGCGTCTGTTCACGCTCATCATTACCTCCGCCTAGACCTGCTCCTCGGTGCCTGCCTACTGCGTCGATCTCATCAATAAAAATAATACAAGGAGCATTTTTTTTGCCTTGTTCAAACATATCTCGTACCCGGCTTGCACCAACACCTACAAACATTTCAACAAAGTCAGACCCTGATATAGTAAAAAACGGAACATTAGCCTCGCCTGCAATAGCTCTCGCCAAAAGCGTTTTACCTGTTCCTGGGGGACCAACTAAAAGAACTCCCTTTGGGATTTTACCACCAAGTCTCTGAAACTTTCCAGGATCTTTCAAGAATTCAACCACCTCCTCTAATTCTGTCTTCGCCTCGTCAATTCCAGCAACGTCATTAAAGGTAATGCGACCGGTGTGTTCTGTTAATAGTTTAGCCCGTGACTTACCAAATCCCATAGCACCACCTCGACCACCGCCTTGCATCTGACGCATAAAAAAGATCCAAACACCAATAAACAATAACATTGGAAACCAACTCAGAAGAATGGAAAAAATCCCCGGCATATTACTTTCATCTGCCTGAGCATTTATGCGAACATCACTTGAAGAAAGTGCGTCAACAATATCGGTACCTTCTGGCATATAACTGCTCACACGCCTACCATCAGAGGTAAGCCCAGTTAAGTTTTGACCCTCTATTAAAACCTCTGAAATTCCGCCGTTCTGTGCCTGCTCAAGAAAATCAGAATAAGCAATTTTAGTTGAAGGTGCAGTCGATGCACCGCCCTGAAACATATTGAATAATGCCATCAATGCAGCGCCAATAATCAACCAAATCAAAATATTTCTTACCAAATTGTTCATAAGTGTTTGTCCTTTGTCACTTAAACGGTTTTAATTTAGGATAAAAATAATGCTTATTCATAAAATTAGTTTACGGTTTTTTTACAATCATTGCTATTATTCAACCCAAAAAGGAGTTTGTCTTAGCGGCACCAGCGTAACAATTTCAGTTACCGATTTATTATTTTCGAATTTTGCCCAATCAAACTGTTCCTTTGTAATGTGGGGTTGAACTAGTCTATCGTCAAGGTCTAGTAATAATGGAATACATAATCTTCCTGGATAACGCCATTTTTTAATAAAGTGGTTAAATTTCAAATCCTGATTTGCAAATTGATATTGTTCATCACTCATTTGATGTAGGAATATTACTTTATCTGAAATAACAAGCCATCGATTATCTATTATCAAAGGCTCATTTACGCTAATTTTTATGGGTTTATTGTTAGGTCTTTTTCGTTCTGCATGGATTTCTAATGTTTCCTTTTTGGTGACTAAGATACAGCCGGACAAAGTAAATTTGAGTCTGGCGTTAATTTTTTTAAGTCCATCTTTTATTGAATTATTATTGGCCGGATATGCTCCCGCTCCTATTTGCCACAACAATTGCTGAAGAATATTAATTTTCATAATTTCAGGAAGGCCAACAAATTCATCTAATGGGATAGATGCGTAGACCGGAAGTTCAACTTGAATATGTTTAGCACACCACACAGAGCAATATTTTTGAAACATACTAGCAATTTTTTCTGCATATTGACCTAGTTGGAGAAGTTGTTTTGATAATCTTTTATCTGCTTTCAAATGCGCTCTTGCTCTCACCCTTTCATATTTCATTGCATAATTACTCGGATCTTCTGTATATTTGATTTTCTTATCACGACAGTAGTTAACCAAATCTAACTTTTTTTGACCCAACAACGGCCTTATGAGTTTGATTCCCTGAAATAAACGCTGTTTCTTAATCCCAGCAAGACCAATAAGACCACTATTGTGCCCTAAACGCATATAAATAGTTTCAATCTGATCATCCTGGTGATGAGCTAACATCAATAAAGCATTTAGCGAGCGGGCCTCCGATATTAAAATCTCAAAACGTTGAGTCCTAGCCCAATTTTGAATATTTCCTTTAGGCGGCACCTTACCAATTTTAGCAATTTTTGAATTTAGATGTAATTTTTTTAGCTCATTTTGAGCTAAAATAGCTTCCCTATCTGAATTCGTCCGCAAGCCATGGTCTATTATTATCGCAAAGCAATTTAAATGAGGATTTTTCGACCAATTGGCATACAATGCTGCTAAAGCTAGACTGTCAGGCCCTCCCGATACTCCAATTACAACCCTGTCATCCGTTTTTATACCAAGTTCGAATAACGATTGAGAAAAAACTTGTTCAAGACAATTAGGATAAGTACTCATGTAGTGATATTTAGGGAATAAAATCAACTTTGGTTTTTACATTGTTTTTTTTCTGATAGTATTTGCATTTCTTCTAAGAAATTTTGGGGTTTCTCTTCTAAGAGTTCAGGAAGTGATTTAAAAATAGGACAGGCCTGTTCAGCCGCTGCAAATTCTCCAACAGATTTTGCTAAAAACAAAGTTGAGTCAACTAATCTAGAGTCATTTGGATAATTCATATTAAATTCAGAAAAACTATATGCAGCTAGTTCAAATTGTTTTTGCATATACTGCACCCTGCCAAGAAAAAACAGAGCATCTGCAGCTCTGGGCTCATCTGGATATAAGGTGTTTATCCTTTCGAACGCTTGTGCCGCCTCATCAAGGTTTTTTGAAAGCGCAAGCTTGACAGCGAATTGATATTGGTCTTCTATTGTACCTTCGGGGAGAATATATTCCTCCAATTCCATTTCATTTGTAATAGATTCAACATCTAATATTTTTTTTGAAACATTATCTGAGGTGCCAATAATGTTTGAGTTTTTGTCAGATTTAGCATTCAAAAAGTTTTTTGCATCAGAAATATCTTCAACACTATTGGCCGTGGGGAAGGCCTCTTCTGTAACTTGCTGTAATTTTTCATCGAGCTGTTGCTGACCAATTAACCAACTAGAACCCCCTGACTCAGCTAAATTTGTTTGATTTATTGGATCATCTAATTCTTTCGACTGTAATGGCGTTTTTGGTGAATCGAGAATGGCAGAGGCGGAATTTTCTGATGACAAATTCAACAAAGTTTGAATTTTATTCTCAAGACGGATAATCCTAAAGTCGAGGTCTGAAGACATTTCTATTGTTCTACGCATCCTTTGTTCTAATAAACTTATTGTATCTTCCAATGAAGCTATAGAAGACAACATTTTTTGAATAGATTGCTTTTCATCTCCTGTTTGGTCATCCAACCTAGAGGATATATCTAATAAACGGGCGCGCACATCTTGCATATCGTCTGACATACTGCCCCTCAAATCACGAAGTTCGTCTTCAATTTGTTGAGTTTTAATTTGTTGACGAACAAGCAAATTGGAACCACTAGGTCCCGAATCTTGGGCATATACAGGTGACATTATTAAAAACAATGCCAGAAAGAAACAGGTAATAAAAACGGGAAACAAAAAATCTGTTTTCATATGTCACTCCGAATCAACAGTATCAAGTAACAAGATACAATCAGATCTTCTTCTATATTAACTTTAAGGCTAAAATTAGACAAAAAAGGCTTTGGAAATCCAAAGCCTTTCTCAGTATTGCTGATTTAAGAGTCGATTCTAGATACAGAACGACGGTTTAACGCATATGATGTATCGTTTGAACCACCAACACTCGGCCTTTCTTTACCATATGATATGGTTGAAAGGCGGGAAGCATTTATCCCTTTGGCGACCAAGTAATCACGGACAGCAGATGCACGCCTATCTCCCAGCGCTAAGTTGTATTCGCGTGTTCCACGCTCATCACAATGTCCTTCAATAACAAGTCGAAAACTTGGGCTAGCCTTTAGAAACGCTGCTTGACGGTCAAGGGTTGCCTGAGCTTCGGATGTCAAAGACGATTGATCATAATCGAAGTAAACTGTTGATCCAACCTTTGCAAGAAGCTCATCAGGAGTTCTAATACTACCTATTGATGATGCGCCACCAGCAGAAGTCGTTCCACCAGCATCACTAGAGGTGCTACCAGAGGTGCTACCGGAGGTGTTACCAGAGGTGTTAGATGAAGCAGATGCTGCAGCTCCTGATCCTGATGATGCACCACTTGAGGAACCTACAACCTCATTAGAGTCGGTCGATGCAGTTTCACAAGCAGCGAGAAGAAAAGTTGCGGCACATATTGTTAAAAGGCGTTTTATCATGGAAATCCCCATTCAGATTAGGTAAATAATTCTTTTTTTTCTTTAAAACGAATGCTCACTCTTTTTTACTGACAACATTCATTCGATTAGTGTTTTTACACCCGTAAAATCGTTAACGATAGCACTGTTTAGCGTGATTTTAAAGAGTAGTAAAGCTTTTTAGCTCATTATGAGGCTAACTTAGTCAAAATAGCAATTAATTGTGTCAATAATTTAACTAATTTTCGATTCATTAAATTAAAGATTCTATTTGCTGCCTGCAAGCAACGGCGACCACGCTGGATCGCTCGCATCAGCAGGTGTAGTGATGATTATTTCATTAAAACCGGTTATATCTATCTTATGTAATCTGGTTTTACCGCCAGTGCCATCTTCCTTAAACCTGTCTTGCTTGTAGTACATCAACACACGACCATTTGGAGCCCAAGTTGGACCTTCTACCAAAAAACCTTTTGCAAGTAATCTCTCTGCTGTGCCATCCGTTCTCATTATACCTATAAAAAATTCACCTCCTAACATTTTCGTAAAAGCTATAACATCCCCTCTTGGAGACCATACAGGGGTTGCATATCTTCCTTCATTATAACTTATTCGTTTTACATTTTCCCCGTTGCTATCCATTATAAAGAGTTGTTGCCTGCCATCACGATCGGACTCAAATACTACCTTTGATCCATCAGGGGAATAAGAGGGCGCCGTATCTATATGAACAGTCCTTGTAAGCTGTTTTGTATTTCGCGTAAGCAAATCCATCTCAAAAATATTTGTCGAGCCATCTTCGGCCAGTGACATGATAAGCTTGTTGCCATCTGGGTGAAATCGTGGTGCAAAGGTCATTCCAGGAAAAGAGCCTAATTTTTCTGTTCTACCTGTTGCTATTTCAAAAAGATAGATATTAGGTTCATCATTAAAATAGTTAAGATATGCTATTTCATGTGCTGTTGGAGAAAATCTAGGTGTTAAAACCAGATCTCTTCCAGAAGTCAAAAACCGATGATTGTGACCATCTTGGTCCATTATAGCCAGTCTTTTAATACGCTTTTCTTGTGGGCCAGATTCCGAAATATATACTATTTTCGTATCAAAATATTTTTTGTCACCCGTAAATTCCACATATATGAAATCAGCAACTTTATGAGCAATCCTTCTCAACCCTGCAGGGTCAGCCGAACCACCTCCTTCTGTTAAAGCCTTTTGTGTCACTACATCCCAAAGTTTAAATTCAAGCTGTAAAACATCATCATCATCAAAATAAGCGGACCCTATAACAAGGCCCTCTACTCCTAATGGTGACCAATTAGCAAAATCAGGCATAATATCTGGTGATGATGGTGGATTAATAAATGCCGCAGAGTCTACTGGAGCAAATAAACCTGAATTTCTCAGGTTATCAGAAATGATCTTACTTATCTGACGTCCTTCAGCGTTAGCCGTGCCATCCGGTCCAGTAAAGTCCGCTATTGCAATAGGGATTGGTGTAACCTCCCCATCTGTAATTTCGATTGTGGTTGTTTGAGGAAATGAAACGCTGGGTATCAGACATTTAACTAACAAACAAATTACAAAATAAATTCTTAACATCTTTAAACCTATATATGACTTAGCCTTTGAATAAAATTACACTTCGCCCGTATTCAGAAAAAAAATCTAATAAAAAAATAAATAATGTACTTTTATGTTCTGAATGAGGCAGATTTAAAAAAACTAGCCATTGATAAATTTTGGATCGAAACGAAATTTGAAATCTTTCCAAACCTCATGTTTTTCTGATGGCAAGGGCAACGGACTGCATTCCTGAACTGCACGAACAGCTGCTCTGGCTGCTGTTCGATAAAATCCATCTATCTGAAATCTTCCTGGGTCTAAAGACTCAACGGATGTGACTGTCCCATCTCTATCTGCACGTACTCTGACATCTACTATTAGTTTCTCAGCCTCAGGTGCAGCTGCTGGGGGTGACCAACATTGCGAAATATGTGCTCTTAATCTATCGATTTCACTAGCACCCAACCTCAAAGACCGATTAGGTTTTAATTGCATTGAACTATGTAAATTGGAATTAATTTCTTGCGCATCCAACGTATTTTTAGCCTCTTCTGGGGCTTTGGAACGTGATTTTTCTCCAGTTGAAGCGGTCGCTTTAGCAAGATTTTGTAGCACTCCACTCATAGTGTTATCACGCTTTGCATTAGACATTTTAGTCGTCTGTAATTTATCTTTAGAATTTTGTGGTTTTGGTTTTGGAGTAATTTTATTATCAATAAGTGGCTTCAATAAATTTCTTGTTGTTATCTTAGGACTCTGAGCAACCTCAGGAGCTTCGGGTTTCGGGGTTACGGGTTTGTCTCGCTCTTTTTTTGATGGTTTTACTTCTGGTCGAGATATAGGCTTTTTCTGCGTAATTGGGACTTTAGGACGTTTTACAGGAGATGCAATTACTAATTTCTCTGGTACGGATCTAGGCTTAGCGATTGGTAATTCTTGCCCATCAACTTGCCTGGAAGTTTCTGGAAGCACAACTCCTACATTCTTCTGTGTTTCTTGCAATGACGACGTTTCAGACTGATCATTAGAAAGCTGTTTTTCAACAGTTTCATTTGTTTCCTGAGTTAGTTCTCTCCTTGGTGAAGGTAATATAGCTGATGAGGACTGTGACGGTGAGGGCGGTGTTTTACTAGCAACCTGAATTTCGTCAGTCTGCGTTTTAGCTTTTGCTGAAGGTTGAGGCTGATTAGTTTCAGGCACCTTATCAACAACTGAAACAAAAACTAGCGGCTCGGCATCCTTCAGATCACGTTCAAGAAAAGGGATCCCCAGCACAAAAATAGTGACAACAATGACATGTAAAATTAATGAAAAAAAAGTTGAAATCAGCATTTCTGGTATCTTTTTCTAAATTTCATTTTTACGGCTAGTTTTCCCAGTTTCCAGTAAATATTCTTTATTCTTTTTATTGGGGTAATTGTGCTACTAAAGCCACTCTTTCAAAACCAGCTGACTGAATGCGTCCCATTAATTCAATAACTTCACCATAAGCAACAAGCCTATCTCCTCTCACAAAAATTCGTAGATTTGGGTTTGCCTTCTGGATAGCTGCTAAACGCGGTATGATCTGGTTGGGTGCTATTTGAACTTCTTGCAGATAAATTTTACCAGAATTTTGTAATGAAATAACAAGAGGCGGTTCTTCGGAGGAGATTTGACTAGCCTTTGTTTTAGGCAAATCAACAGGTACACCAACTGCTAATAATGGTGCTGTAACCATGAAAATTATAAGCAAAACCAGCATTACGTCAACGAAAGGCGTAACATTAATTTCCGCTACTGGTTTGTATCTTTTTCCTTTTCCTCTTGGCGACATCATCATTCCCATTTAACTTGTATCCTCATCCAGTTGTCTTGCAATTAAATTGATAAATTCAGTTGCAAATGACTCAAGACTATTTCCAATCTTCTCTAAATCACCTGAAAATTTATTGTAGGCTACAACAGCGGGAATGGCAGCTGCTAGTCCAAGTGCAGTTGCAAAAAGAGCCTCTGCAATCCCCGGAGCAACTACAGCAAGACTAGTATTTTTTGACTCAGCAATTGCAGCAAAGGAATTCATAATACCCCAAACCGTGCCAAATAGGCCTATAAATGGTGCCACAGAACCAACAGATGCTAAAAATGGAATACCCTTTTCAAGCCCATCCATTTCTTTTGATATTACTAAGGACATTGATTTTTCAATTCTCCCAACGAGAGACGTTCTGAGTTCTCTACCGAGTGAACGGGACACACCTTTTGAAGAAGCCATTCGCCATTCAAGCATTCCGACGCTAAATACTTTTGCCATCGCCCCATCAGGATCATTTCCAAGTTGATCGTAGAAATCATCTAAAGATTCCTGTGACCAAAATCGTTCCTCAAAAAAACTAGTTTGCTTCCTCTGCGCTCTAAATGTGCGCGATTTCTGTATCATTATCGACCAGCTCCAAATGGATGCTACAACTAATGTTAACATTACACTCTTAACAAGAAGGTCTGCTGCCAAGAATAACCCAAATATAGATAATTCTGGGGAACCTGAAGCCGCTAATTCTGCTGTTTCCATTTATTATATTCCTAAAAACTACAATTTTTTTATAAGCTTTTTTGACTTATTTATTTCATAAATTATTTCATTTATATTTCCATCTCTCTAGTTTTATTGTTATTTCATATGTTTTCCAATTTTTTAATTAAGAATTGAGGTAATCTTCGGGCTCCTTTGTTAAGCTCAACCCAAACGGCTTGCACTTGAAGTCTGGCAAAAATATGTCCATCTTCTTTTTTTTTAATAATTTGTTTTAAATCTAAACGGGTTTTCCCGATTTTACATATAGATGTTTCAACTATAAGATAATTATTTAATTGTGCAGAGACCAAATAATCAATTTCAATCCGAGTAATTAAAATCGTTTTACCCTCATCTTTCAAATATTTGTTTAAATCTATCCCAAGGCAACGCAAGAAAGCTGACCTTCCCCGCTCTGCATAATTTAGGTAATTTGAATGGTAAACAACTCCCCCAGCATCTGTATCTTCATATTGAACAATTAGAGTATAAAGGTGTTTTTTTTCTGCAATATTTCCATTCAAATTTATCTCTAATTCGACCATTTAGACATCCATATTGAAGTTATAAAAATTTGGGAAATAGATTTAGATAAATTAAAGAAATATTTTATCATTGATTAAATCAATGTTCTTATTCATTTTCATGGTGTAGCTCCTGACTTAAAAATTCTAGTTGTTTGGCTGCTCCTTCTGGCGGCTCAAACCCTATATATTCCCAGCCTAATTTAGATAAACAGCGGCCCCTAGGAGTTCTCATTAATAGTCCAGTTTGTAACAAAAACGGCTCAATTACCTCCTCTAACATATCACGCTGTTCGGCGAGTACAGCCGCAAGAGTTTCTATTCCAACTGGACCACCACCATAATTTTTAGCAAGACTTTTTAAATAACGACGATCCATTTGATCTAATCCCTTTTGATCTACCTCCAATCTTGTTAGTGCTGCATCAGCTAACTGTTTTGTAATTAAGGGTTCCCCATCTACAGCAACAATATCTCTAACGCGCCTTAATAATCTTCCTGCAACTCTTGGCGTTCCTCTCGCCCGTCTAGCGATTTCAACGGCACCGTCATCTGCAAGTGCTACGCTCATTGTTTTTGATTGGCGCAATAGGATTTCCACTAATTCCTCATTTGAATAGAATTGCATCCGCATTTGAATTCCAAATCGGTCTCTCAGAGGAGTAGTGAGTAAACCCGCTCTTGTTGTGGCTCCCACCAAAGTAAATTGGGGCAAATCAATCCTAACTGAACGTGCGGATGGCCCTTCCCCTATAATAAGATCAAGCTGAAAATCTTCCATAGCGGGATAGAGTATTTCTTCTACGGCGGGGTTAAGACGATGAATCTCATCAATGAACAATATATCTCTAGCGGTCAAGTTTGTAAGTAAAGCAGCTAAATCACCTGACCTAGCGATGACGGGGCCTGAAGTTGCACGAAAACCTACACCCAACTCTGTTGAGATTATTTGCGCCATCGTTGTCTTACCAAGTCCAGGTGGCCCATGAAGCAGGGTGTGGTCTAACGCATCTTGTCGTTGAACTGATGCAGCAATAAATGTCTCTAAGTTTTGTCTTCCAATACCCTGACCTATGAAATCTTGAAGTTTTCTTGGTCTTAAAGCGGGGTCATAATTCTCTGTATTTTCTGGGCTTATTAAGCGTTCATCTTTCTGAATACTTGTTTTATCATTCATTATTTTTGACCAATCTCTTTTAGCGCTTGATTCAATAATTGTTTAAGATCCTGAGTATCTGATTTTGTGGAGGCCCTCTGAATAGCTATCCAAGCTTCGTTACGTGAATATCCTAAATTTGTTAGAGCAGATGCAGCATCTTCCCCAGTGGATGATTGGGTTGAGCCAGTTGGAACCGCCATAGTCTCAGGATTACTCAAATTAGATGGTAATTTTCCTATTTTTTCAGCTAATTCATTTACAATTCTTTGGGCTAATTTCGGACCAACCCCATCTGCTCGGCTCACCATCGCCTTATCAGATGTTAATATTGCCTGTTTCAAATCATCTGGCGTTAGAGCTGATAACAGGGAAATGGCAGCTTTTGCACCCACACCCTGCACAGAATTAAGTAAAATAAAGGCAGATTTTTCCTCACTTGTATAGAACCCATA
Organism: uncultured SAR116 cluster alpha proteobacterium; assembly: GCA_902622515.1. Lineage (GTDB taxonomy): Bacteria > Pseudomonadota > Alphaproteobacteria > Puniceispirillales > Puniceispirillaceae > UBA5951. Next base: position 61,640 of record CACNQE010000010.1, on the reverse strand, counting down.
TAAGGTTATTGAGTCTTCACGCACAAACATCTCTATCAATAATGAAATATCACCTGTTTCCCTATTAATCCTTGTTAATGTAAATGAGGAAACTGTAATGAGGTATCCAACACCATGAACATCAAGAATCAACTGATTGGCATTTTGCTCCACAATTTGTCCTCTTAATCTTGCAATCATAATAATGCTATCTCCGTTGTTCTTTTATAAGAGCGGCTTCTATCGCACTTTTAAGTCCATTACCTGTCGGCAAGTTTGTTCTATCGACACTATAATTCGGCCACATATTAATTCCAGAAATTGCTATCGCAAGCGCATCTGATGCGTCTAGCCCTTCTGGTTTAATATTTAATAATTTTTCAACCATTGCCGCTACTTGTGTTTTATCTGCAGCTCCTGTGCCTGTAACTGCCTTTTTAACTTGCCTTGCGGAAATTTCCGTCAAATCTAGTCCTTTTCCAGCGCAAGTTTGCATTGCTACACCTCTAGCCATACCAAGTTTCAAAGCCGATTCAGCGCCTTTTGCAACAAATATCTGTTCTACAGCAGCTTTGTTAGGGCGCCAGTTTGTAATCACCTCGTTCAAACTGCAATGAATCACGTCCAACCTGTTAGCAGATGTCCAAGTAGTTTTGGTTTTTATCGTTCCATGAGCTACGTGCGTGAGTTTTGAACCGGATTGAAGAACGATGCCCCATCCTGTACGCTGCAGACCAGGGTCGATGCCAAGCATTTTTGTTTCAAGCCTATTACCTTTTGAAATTACCACAAATGCTATCCATCCAGTTTAGCCATAATCTCATCTGAAATTTCAAAATTAGAAAATACATTTTGAACATCATCATTTTCATCTAATGCATCATATAGCTTTAGAAGTGTAGACGCATTTGCTTCCTCCACTAAAATAGTATTTTGGGGTCGCCAAACTAAACTAGCTTCTTCGGGGGCAGAATAATATCGCTCCATATTTTCTCGTACTGAATTAAAATCCTCTGGAGTAGTCGTTAAGACGTAGCTATCATCGTCTGTTTCTAGATTGTCAGCTCCAGCCTCCAATGCAGTATCAAACATCGATTCATTATTAGCCACTGATATTGGATAAATAATTTGTCCTACTTTATCGAACATAAAACTCACAGACCCCGTCTCTGCAAGTGCACCGCCAAATTTAGAGAAATAAGAACGAATTTCAGATGCCGTCCGATTTCGGTTATCAGTCATTGCTTCTACAATAAAGGCTACCCCACCTGGTCCATAGCCCTCATATCTTATTTCTTCATAGGCCTCGCCTTCACCTCCCTCTGCTTTCTTTAAAACGCGATCGATATTGTCCTTCGGCATATTAGCAGACCGAGCAGCAGCAAGCGCACTTCGCAATCTAGGATTACTCGCGGGGTCAGTGCTGGAACGAGCTGCAACAGATAATTCTTTAATTAATCTTGTAAATATTTTTGCTCGTTTTTTGTCCTGGGCACCTTTGCGATGCTGTATATTTTTAAATTTAGAATGCCCTGCCATTAATTTTTCTCTTTGTAACCATTTTTTCTCGTCTAATCGTTCTTAGAAAACCAGAGTAGGCTGAAATATTTTTCTTAATGAAATATTTCTGGAAGACTACATATCAGAAAACTACCCAAAAAACCATTAAAATGGTCTGATTCCAACATTAGAATGAAAAAAATATCCGCTTATCATATCGAGAGATTAGAGTGTTTCTGCCAACCTGCCTCCCTTTCTTAATGGCTGAATTGCAATTGCAAGACCTGTTTCATCATCTATATCAACAATTATACCACACAAGGTGATTTCACCTGTTGCAACTGTCAACCTACCGGATACATCCTGACGAAATCTGCTTGTTGCAACCTCTTTACTCATTCCAATTACAGAATTGTAATCACCACACATACCAGCATCTGTTTGGTATGCAGTTCCTCCTTCAAGAATTTGATAATCTGCTGTAGGCACATGGGTATGTGTCCCAACCACACATGAAACTCTTCCGTCTAAGAAGTGGCCTATTGCCATTTTTTCAGAAGTAGCCTCACCATGGACATCCACCAAAATTGCATCAGCATCTCTTCCTAACTTTACTCGTCCAAGAAAATCTTCTAGCGAAGAAAATACATTTAAATAATCTGACATGAATAAATTAGTAATTACATTCAAAACAGCAAGACGTCTTCCCTCCATATTTGAAGTAATTACAAAGCCATCACCTGGGAAACCTTCTTTCATGTTTAATGGACGTATTAATCTTGGTTCGGTGGCAATATAACTAGAAATTTCTGATTTATCCCAGATATGATTTCCGCTTGTGAGAACATCGTTGCCTGCATCAAATAATGCATTGCAAATCTCAGCTGTTACCCCAAATCCGCCTGCAGCATTCTCACAGTTTGTAACCACAAAATCACATTTATGTTTTTCTTTAAGTCCTGCAGTTTGAGACAAAGCTTTGTTCCTTGCTGCTCGTCCTACAATATCTCCAAGAAACAAAATTCGCATTAGAAAGGCCTTCTTCGTTTAACTTAACCCTATTTCAACGCAAGATTAATCCAGAGGGTGTTAAAATACCATCCATTGGTTCATCGGTTGACGTTATAGGCACTTTATCGACGGCTTGACCCGAATAAGCAACCCCTACAAACCAAACTTTTTGCTTAGTTGTTCTAAATTTACTAATCGTTCTATCATAAAAACCTCCTCCATATCCAAGTCTATAATAGTTTTTATCAAAAGTGAGTAAAGGCACTAAAACTAAATCTGGAACCACCTGAAAAGAGCCTTCATTTGGATGTTTGGTGTTATATGGACCTGATTCAAGATTCTGTCCGAAAGAAAAAGTTCGAAATAAAAGGCAACCTGGTTCTTTTGGAGTTACAGGAAGACATAATTGACATTGTTCTGTTACTAATTCATGCAACAAAGGGATAATATTTATTTCCGTCTTAATAGGCAAAAAGCCGGCAACAATAGAACGTCCAAATTTCTCGAGTATATCTGGCACAAATTTTAAAAGTTGTTTTGAAGCAGTATGACAGTATTTTTTGTGTAGCTTTCTTCGAATAAGCCTTGCTTTTTCCCTTGCCAGCCTTTTTTCCTGAACGATTAGTTTATCTTGCATAATTGTTTTCTAAATTCAGACGCAATTTTCAATATTCACAAAGAATCATAAGAGCATATCAATTATTTTTTCAGCTTATAAAAAACAAATTGAGATAGCCGGAATAGCCGCTGGTCTGATTTCATCCTCTGTGACCTGGTTTACAGGTGGGCATCACATAAAAAAGCCTCGACTTTCTCAGCGGCAATTCCCTACAGACGATTATGGTCCCAGGGATTGAAAAACCTGGCGAACCATCCAGCTATCAATGATTTTTTACTCTTTGTCTCCAATTTGTGCAAGGTTCTCTATAGTTAGAGCCATTGTTTTAATTTGATCGACAAGGTTCTCCATTTGCTGCTTTGTTAATATGATATCATCAGATTTAATAGCTGGAAAAGAATCATCATCTTTACTTGAAAATTCTTTTGAGGAAGAACTCATTTGTTTATTTGCTGCTTGAACTTGGTCTGATAAAATTAAACCAGCCATTGCTAACAACCTAGTATCACCGATTTGACCAACTGAACTGACTAACTGCTGAACAATCGCATCTACATTTTTTCCCATTTCCTCAATATGGCGTTCTTGACCTGCATCACAACCCATTTGGTATGTTTGACCATTGATTTGAACTGTCACGGTTGATTGGCTCATCACTCTTCTCCTGATTTATGATCTTTATCAAGATGTTCAGAATTCTGTCGAACAGTATCTTTGTTATCATATAATTTCTGCTCAATGAGGAATATTGCATTTGAAACTTGATTTCTTATAGTGTTTAATTCAGCAATTTCACTTTGTTGCAATGATGAAACTTTCTGCTTTACCTCGGGTGATTCATACAATGAATCGGAAGAAAAATCTTTATTAAGATTATCTTTCAAAACATCTACTGCCTTGCTAAGCCTTGCTAGTGCTCGTTCAATTTCACTCATTTTGAACAAAAAACCTTTTTCTTACTCTTGATTTATATTATCCTCTTTAATTAAAAAAATAAATACCTCAATTAGTTGCGCATTAGTCTTACCATGACGTAAAACCTGATATTCAATTTAATACGCAACAAATTTAGATTTTATTTAGTTTTTTCGTAACCAAAAAATAACTAGCATTTGACGTGTAGATACTTAATCAGGCATATCCAGAATACCTTTATGCGGTTTTTCTATAATTTAAGAATTTTATAAGCCTATAAGTGATGGTTTAACTTTTAAACACGACAAAAACAAAAGGAAAATCAATTATGTCTAATACTGCTAAATTAACTTCAATGGCAAATGCAATTCGCGCACTCTCAATGGATGCAGTGGAAGAGGCAAATTCTGGGCATCCAGGAATGCCAATGGGCATGGCTGATGTTGCTACTGTTTTATATTCAAATCATCTAAAATTTTGTTCGACACATCCTAACTGGCCAGATAGAGACAGGTTTATTCTTTCTGCTGGGCATGGATCAATGCTGTTATACTCAATTTTACATCTCACAGGATATCCTGGGATGACCATTGATGAAATTAAAAATTTCCGTCAACTCGGTTCAAAAACTGCAGGGCATCCAGAACATGGCCACGCATTGGGAATAGAAACTACTACTGGCCCATTGGGTCAGGGTTTCGCTAATGCTGTTGGATTTGCAATGGCAGAAAGACACTTAAATGCAGAATTTGGAAATAATCTTGTTAATCATATGACTTATGTGATTGCAGGAGATGGTTGTTTAATGGAGGGAATTAGCCATGAAGCCGCCTCACTTGCAGGACACTTAAAGCTCAGCAAACTAATTGTTTTATTTGATGATAATGGCATTTCGATTGACGGGAAGACAGATTTAGCTACATCAGATGATATAACCCAGAGATTTTTATCATATAATTGGCAAGTGCTTAATTGTGACGGTCATGATCACGAACAGATAAATAAAGCAATCGAGCTTGCAAAGGCCAACACAGAAGAACCATCCCTTATAAGATGCAAAACAAGCATTGGTTTTGGTTCGCCTAACTTAGCGGGCACAGCCAAAGTTCACGGAGCACCTCTTGGCAAAGAAGAAACAAAGCTTACAAAAAAAGTACTGAACTGGAATTTTAAGCCATTTGAGCTTCCAGACTCGACATTAGAAGATTGGCGAAAAACAGGAACTAAAGGTGAACTAGAGTATATAAACTGGGAACAGCGAGCTAAATCAGAACACAATGGAGAGGAGCTCTTACAACGCCTGAATGATGACTATGAGGAAGATATTAATCGAGTGATATCTGAATTTAAATCTGAATTAAGTAAAGAACCACAGAAAGTAGCAACTAGGGTTGCAAGCCAAAAATCTATAGAAAAACTGATACAAATATACCCTAATCTTTTTGGCGGGTCTTCAGATCTAACAGGTTCTAATAATACGAAAGTTGCTGAGCATACAATTTTTTCAGCATCGAATTATAATGGAAACTATATACATTATGGAGTGCGAGAGCATGCAATGGCTGCCGCGATGAATGGACTTGCTTTACATGGAGGTGTAACTCCCTTCGGTGGAACCTTTCTCGTATTTACTGATTATTGTAGGCCAGCTATTAGACTTTCTGCTTTAATGAAGCAAAAAGTAATTTACGTAATGACACATGATAGCATCGGTCTTGGTGAAGACGGTCCAACTCATCAACCCATAGAACATTTAGCGTCTTTACGCTTAATACCGAATTTGGATGTATTTAGACCATGCGATATAGTGGAAACAGCAGAGGCCTGGGAACTAGCATGTCTATCTAAAAAAACACCTTCTATTATAGCATTATCCCGTCAAGGACTGCCTCAATTAAGAATTGAAAATAGAAAAGAAAACTTATCAGAAGCTGGAGGATACATACTTAGTGAGCCTGCCAAGGATCCAATCGTCACATTGATGGCAAGTGGGTCTGAAGTTATGATTGCAGAGGAGGCACGCACGAACCTCGAATCAATAAGCGTTCCCACCAGACTAGTATCTGTGCCTTGTCTGGACAGACTTTTAAAACAAAGTCACTCTTTTATCGAAAAATTACGCGGTCCGTCAAAAGTAATAATAGCAATAGAGGCAGGCGTAGAGAACGGGTGGTCTAAAATAATTGGTTTAAATGGTCATTTTATTGGTATGAATAGCTTTGGAGCTTCAGCACCTGGTGAAATATTATACAAATATTTTGGCATCACATCCCAGGCAATTATTGATCTAGCTAAAAACAAACTCAAACAACCATAATTATCATATTGGTCTTATATTGATTGGAGTCCAAAAAAGGAGATATAATTATGAAAATAAATGGAAATGCAATAAAACCAGGTAATGTGATTAGCCATAATAGCCGCTTATGGGTTGCCGTAAAAACAAACCATGTAAAACCTGGAAAAGGAGGTGCTTTCGCTCAAGTAGAATTACGCGACATTCGAGATGGCACAAAGTTAAATGAGCGTTTTCGTGCAACCGAGAGTGTTGAACGCGTTATTTTGGAAGAAATTGAATGTACTTATCTTTATTCAGATGGGGACGCACACATATTTATGCATTCCGAAACATTTGAACAAATATCTATAGCATCTGAAATGATCGGTGATGCCGTAGCGTTTCTTCAAGACGGGATGGCAGTTTCTGTTGCTACATATGAGGATGAACCTATTTCTGCAACTCTGCCCGAACAAACCACAGTTACTATTATCGAAGCTGATGCAGTAGTGAAAGGCCAAACAGCTTCATCTTCATACAAACCCGCAATTGCTGACAATGGGGTACGCATAATGGTCCCACCTTTTATCGAGACAGGAACAAGAGTAGTGGTAAAAATAGAAGATTCCACCTATGTAGAACGAGCAAAAGATTAATTCAAATGGCATTACGTTCAGCGCTTATTAATGTAATTTTCAACGCAGCTAGTAAAGCAGCAAGGCGTATGGTACGAGATTTTGGGGAAGTCGAAAATTTGCAAGTAAGTAGAAAAGGGGCTGCTGATTTTGTTAGTCAAGCTGATTTATCAGCGGAGCAAACATTGATTAATGAGCTTCAAATAGGGCGGCCCGAATGGAATATTATATCAGAAGAGAAAGGAAAAATCAGAGGAACATTAATTGACGCACCAACTTGGATAATTGATCCACTAGACGGAACAACGAATTTTCTTCACGGAATTCCGCATTTTGCGATTTCGATCGCGGTTTTGGAAAATAAAAAATTATTAGCGGCTGGTATTTTAGACCCTTTAAAAGATGAATTTTTCTTTGCTGAGCATGGAAAAGGGGCCTATTTGAATGATCGTAGAATTAGGGTTTCTGGAAGAAAGCAGGTTGAAACAGCTTTATTTGCAACAGGCATACCGTTCAAGGGGAAAACCACTCCTGAGAAGGAAATTATATTTATAAACCAGTTAAATCACATAATGCCAAGATGCTCAGGAATAAGACGATTTGGTTCTGCTGCTCTAGATCTTGCTTGGGTGGCTGCAGGAAGATATGATGGATTTTGGGAATATGGTCTCAAATTGTGGGACATTGCAGCCGGCACTTTAATAGTAAGAGAAGCTGGAGGGTTTGTCTCAGACTTTTCCTCACGAGATACTGTATTACAAAATGGAAATATTGTAGCTGCAAACGCAGGTTTGCATATCCCATTGTTGAAGATGCTGAAAGAGGGAGAAAAAGCTCTAAATTAACTATTTTTTTACATAAGCTTTTTTTAAAATCTGCCATTAGTTTAAATTGATGTATTTTAAACTGCTATTAAATTTTGGTCTTATTCCTGCCATTATGATGATACATGTTAACATCAATAAATAATGTTGGTTAAAACCTATTAGCTGCAAAAAATTGGCGTTTTAGATTATCAAGGAGGATATTAAAATGACAGATCCTAGATCCTTTCTAATTCGGATGATTTCTGTCCTAGGCGTTTTTGTGATTATTTGTGGGTTTCTTTATGAGCAGATTTACACTAGTTTTATGGGAAATCCGATACTTAACGGCACTATCATAGCTACTGCTTTAATCGGCATAATTTATATTTTTAGGCAAGTTCTACTCCTCGTTCCTGAGGTTAAATGGCTTAGTAATGTACAGCGAACTAGAACTCTTACAAAAGGGAAAATAAAACCAAATCTGCTTGCAACAGTAAACGTGATGCTAGCTGACCAATCAAATGAACGCCAATTATCAGCCTTATCTTTAAGATCCGTATTAGATGGAGTGGCAGCGCGTCTGGATGAGGGAAGGGAAATTTCCAGATATATGATTGGATTACTAATATTTTTAGGTCTTCTAGGAACTTTCTGGGGCTTGTTGCAAACAATAGGAGCAGTTGGAAATGTCGTTGATGGATTAAGCAGTAGTAATGCCAACTTTGATAAAATGATGGAACAGTTAAGGTCTGGTTTAGATGCCCCTTTGTCCGGCATGGCAACTGCTTTTTCATCTTCATTATTTGGTTTAACAGGGTCTTTGATTCTTGGTTTCCTTGATTTGCAACTTGGACAAGCAATGGGTCGGTTTTTTAACGAAGTGGAGGATTGGTTATCTTCATTTGCAAGATATAATGATATTCAAGGAAAAGAAAATCATTCGTCCATGGATAGTCGTTTGATGTCAGAGGGACTGAATGAGGAAGGGGCAAGGGCGCTCTTACATCTAGCACGAGCTATAGAACGCTCGGAAAAATCTAGGGAGGCAACTGAGGCTCAATTGGATAAACTTAATATGCATTTAAGCTTACTTTCAGAACAAATCACAGATGACAAACGAATTAGAGACCAATTGATACTGCTAAATAGCAGACTAGAAACATTAGGAAGCCAGATTATCAATATATCTAAAGAGCAACAAAACGCAATTAGCACCGATTTGCGTTCTCTTGCAGGGTCAATAGACCGTTTAGTTTCAAAAAAAATTAAGGGTGAGAAATAATTTATGTCACTTTCTCGATTAGGAAATCGCAGCAGACTAAGTGATTTTACATGGCCTGGTTTCGTAGATGGGCTTGCCAGCCTCTTAATGGTATTTGTATTTGTTTTAATGGTTTTTGTTATAATTCAAGCAAACCTCGCCTTCCGAATATCGGGACAAGATACCCGTATCACAGCCCTTCAGAGGGATTTGCTTGAGCTTGGAAATATTCTTAATATTGAGCGTGAAACAAATTCACAATTATTATCTGAATTATCAGATACAAAGGTGCTCCTGAGTGCGCTTGAGACGGATAACAAACAATTATTATCTCAAATTACAATCTTGCAGGAAGAACTCTCAGACAAAGAGGAAATAATCATAGCCAAAGAAGCGGACATAAGTTCTTTAAGTTCGCAATTGTTTGAGCTTGAGGATAATCTAAATGCTGCGCGCGCTATCTCAGAACAGCGTGGTGACGAAATTAAAAGTTTAATTCTTCGTCTTACAGCCAACGAAAAGGAGCTCGATGAAAAATCAACCGCCTTTAAAAAACAGCAAATCGAATTGAAAAAAAATCTTGAATTAATAGAAGAAAATACCGCGCTTATCTCAACTCTAAAATCTGAAATAAGCGACCTATCTGAACAAAATAACTTTAATGCAGCCGATCTGGCAGAAAAAGAAAAATTATTACTAATTGCAGAGAAAGCATTACTTAAAAAAGCAGAAGAATTAGCAGCTGCAAATAACTCAAGCAATGAGGCTAAAGCAGAGATAAGTAAATTGTTAATTAATACGAATACATTGCGTCAAGAAATTCAAAAATTGAATAGTCTCCTAGCAGAAAAAGAACGCGAGTCAATTAATGATAAAATAGCTATAGCTGATTTAGGAAAGAAACTGAATTCAGCTCTTGCTTCTCGAGTTCAAGATTTACAGAAATTCCGTTCTGAATTCTTTGGACAGTTGCGTGAGATTCTCGAAAATCGATCAGAGGTTCGCGTCGTTGGTGACCGCTTTATATTTCAATCAGAGGTGATTTTTGCAACTGGTCAATCTAATGTTAGTGCTGCCGGAAAAGAACAGCTCGCGGATATTGCCTCTGCCTTACGAGAAATAGAAAAATCAATTCCTAAGAATATCCCGTGGATTTTGCAAATAGAAGGGCATACAGACAGTGACCCCATAGCAAATAGCTCCGTTTTTAGAGATAACTGGGATTTATCAACAGAAAGAGCTCTTTCAGTTGTGCGTTTTTTGAGGTCTGAGGGTATTTCTGCAAATCGTCTTGCAGCAGCTGGATATGGGGAGTTTCAGCCAATTGATAGCGGAAATTCAGCTGCCTCCAAACAAAGAAATAGAAGAATAGAGCTTAAATTGACACAAAGAGTTACCCCTTAAAAATTCAAATAAACATAATTATTTGTTTCAATCCGATAATAGCTGATTTTTTGCAAGCTGGTGATATAATTCTGAATGCGCAAGCAATTTTTCATGACTCCCTTCAGCTACTATTTTTCCTTTGTCCATAACAAATATTCGGTCTGCATCTATTACCGTTGAAAGTCTGTGTGCTACCACTATACTTGTTTTATCTGAACAAAGTTTACGCAGAGCTTTTTGCACAAGCGCCTCACTTTGACTATCTAATGCACTCGTTGCCTCATCCAATAACATGATAGGGGGTTCTCTCAAAATTGAACGAGCAATTGCTATCCTTTGTCTTTGACCACCCGACAGACGCACACCCTTTTCACCCACCAGAGTATCGTAGCCCTCAGGAAGTTCGATAATAAATTGGTGTGCCTCAGCCTGCTTTGCTGCCTGTTCAATTTCTGTAAAACTAGTATTAGGACTTCCAAATGAAATATTTTCTAATATTGATTGTGAAAACAAAGCAACATCTTGCGGTACAAACCCAAAATGGCTCCTAAGTACACTATTAGTCATTTGATTTATGGGTGTGCCACCAATACTTATGTGGCCTTCACAAGGCACATAAAAACGCAATAGCAAGTGAAATAAAGTCGTTTTTCCAGCGCCGCTGGGGCCAACTAATGCCACATTTTCACCTGACTTTATGGAAAAATTGACTTTCTTTAATACTGGCAAATCTGGTCTTGACTCATAATTGAAGGATACATCTTTAAATAAAATATCTGAACCCTGCAGTAATAACGTATCTGCGGCCACTTTAGGGACAGGAAATTGCGGGGGTTTTTCAAATATATCTATAATCCGCTCTAAAGCTCCAATAGCACGCTGCAACTCTCCACCGAGCTCGGATAAAGCACCAACTGCTGCTGCAACGAGAAACGCATAAAAGACGAAAGATGTCAGCTCACCCGGAGTTATGGCACCTTTTTGTAAATCTTGTCCTCCAATATATAATAAACACCCAATTCCAGAGATAACTAAAAATATAATTAAACCACTTAGTAAACCTCTCAGTCGAGCTCTTGCAATGGCCGCTAAAACAGCTTCTTCTGTTGTTTGTTTAAACTTACTTTCTAAAAATGATTCTTGTGAAAAAGCCTGAACAGACCGTATCCCTGAGATTGATTCCTCCGCTAGCACCGTTAAATCAGATATTTTTTCCTGTGCTACTTTTGATGCTTGCCTCAAGCTACGGGCGAGAAATACTAAGGGGAATACAATTAATGGTATGATTACAGCTAAGACAAAAGACATTTTTGGACTTGAGACTATTACTAGTACAAGACCACCTATCAATAAGATTATATTGCGAATAGCCATAGATAAAGTGGAGCCAAGCACAGTCTGGACGATTGATGTATCTACTGTAAGTCTGCTAAGTATATCACCAGATTTTGCACTTTCAAACCAAGCGGTAGACTGAGACAAAATATGACTAAATAATTTAACTCTGATATCTGCAATAACACTCTCACCAATTTGATTAATCAAATTAGCCCTAAAGTAACTTCCTATAGCCAAAATCAAAGCAATTGCTATTGTAAGTATAATTGAAACACTCAAAAAAGCTGGATTATTGCCAGCAAGTCCCTCATCTACTATAAAAGCAAGACCCCTACCGAGGGACAGCATAGCAATGGTTATCATCAATAGAGCAAAAGCAGCCCCAAATAATCGCCAACGATATGGACGGATGTAAGGTATTAAAGTCTGCAAAGCTGATATTGATTTGCCTACTCTATTGTTACTAAATTCCTTTTGTTTGAGTGATTTTATCATCTTTTATCCAAAGGAGGCTTGCATCCTAACTCGAAGCAAGGTATTACCAAGACCATTAACGAAATTTTTACGCGTATAATCGCGCATTGCCTTATATTTGGCAAGTGGAGCTATCAGATGAAAAAAGATATTCACCCAGACTACCATGAAATAAAAATTGTAATGACAGATGGTAGTGAGCGCACGGTACGTTCAACGTGGGGAAAGGAAGGTGACGTTATGAAACTATCTGTGGACCCATTAAATCATCCGGCCTGGACTGGTCAACAACGCGTTCTTAATAGTGAAGGTCAAGTTGCTCGTTTTAACAAACGCTTTTCAGGTTTAGGCGTTAAAAATTAAGACATAGCCAAAATCTATTATAAATTATAAATTCGTCCAATAACTATCTTGAATTTACTAATTTTATTGATAACTCTTGATTAAATATTTTTCATCCCCACCTTTAGTTTATGAAATGGTAGAGATACATTTCTATTTTCAAAGGCTCGCCAATTAGGGAGCCGCATCAATTCTTGCTAAATATTAGGAGAAAACAAATGACACGTATAGACTTAACCCCCTTTTATCGAAGTGCTATTGGCTTTGACCGCATGGCTAATCTAGTCGATAATTTGTTTCAAACATCTGACTCTAGCAATTCAAACTTTCCGCCTTATAATATCGAAAAGATCGGTGAAACTGATTACAGGATCACAATGGCGGTAGCTGGATTCTCGGAAAATGAGCTTGATGTAACGATTCATGAAGGTACCTTAATAGTGGTCGGGCGTTCTGAGCAAGAGTCAGTGGATGACGACAAAACATTCTTGTATCGAGGAATTGCAGGAAGGCAATTCGAAAGGCGCTTCCAACTTGCCGATTTTATCGAAATCAAGAGCGCAAGCTTAAATAATGGACTTTTGCACATAAACTTAAAAAGAGAAGTTCCAGAGAAAATGAAGCCTAGAAAAATAACTATTGATAACCAGAATGTTCTTGAGAAAAATGTGCATTAATCTAAAAAATATGAAGATACAGGGCGGTTTTTCTTGCCGTCCTGTGCTAAAATTACTCTAAAAATTAAATCGCTTTAACTTAAGAGTTTAGTTTTATAGTTGCCTGCGCGGCTGCTAACCTAGCAATAGGAACCCTAAATGGAGAACAAGAGACATAGTCGAGCTTGATTGTTTCACAAAAACTAATCGACCTTGGATCACCGCCATGCTCACCACAAATACCAAGTTTTATATTTGGGCGGATTTTTCGTCCTTTTTGCGCAGCCATTTCAATAAGCATCCCAACACCTTCAACATCAATAGAGATAAAAGGGTCAACTGGGTAAATTTCTGCCTCAGAATAATCTTTCAAAAAGCTACCTGCATCATCTCTACTAATGCCTAGTGTCGTTTGAGTTAAATCATTAGTTCCAAAACTAAAGAATTCAGCTAGACCTGCCAAATCATCCGCCTTGAGCGCAGCGCGAGGTAATTCTACCATAGTGCCTACCAAATAATCTATTTTCTGTCCAAAGTCTTTCATGACTTGCTGAGCAACGCGGTCAATTATTTCTTTACAAATTTCAATCTCTCGCGCTGTTGCTGCCAGTGGTATCATAATCTCTGGAATAGGAGGGGCTGATTTTTTAGAAACTTCCACAGCTGCCTCCATGATTGCCCTAGCTTGCATTTCACAAATTTCAGGGTAAGTTATTGCTAGTCTGCAGCCACGATGCCCCAACATTGGATTAGACTCAGCGAGACGTAGTGCACGTGCCCTCGCTGTTTCCATATCTACACCAGCTGCTTTTGCAACATCTGCCAGTTCCTCATCCGTGTGAGGTAAAAATTCGTGTAGCGGAGGGTCTAATAATCTTATTGTGACTGGCAGACCGGACATTATTTCAAAAAGAGAAACAAAGTCACCTCTTTGCATTGGCAATAATTTTGATAAAGCGATAGACCTACCTTCTTTACTATCGGCGATAATCATTTCTCTCATTGACACTATACGATCAGCATCGAAAAACATATGTTCCGTGCGACATAAACCAATGCCCTCTGCACCAAATTCACGAGCGACCCTTGTATCTTCAATTGTTTCTGCATTTGTACGCACTAACATCCTGCGTTCTGCATCTGCCCATTTCATCAACGTTGCGAAAGCATCTGATAATTGTGGCTTTATTGTTGCAACTTGCCCTTTGAATACTTGTCCTGTTATACCATCGATCGTTATAATATCTCCTTTAGCAAGCTCCTCGCTACCCATGAATACACGACCAGCTTCAATATCAATTCTGAGTTCACCAGCACCTGAGACACATGGTCTTCCCATACCCCGTGCTACAACAGCAGCATGACTTGTCATACCGCCCCTCGCTGTTAAAATCCCTGCTGCAGCGTGCATACCGTGTATATCTTCAGGACTCGTCTCAACGCGGAGTAGAATAACTTTACGGCCTTGATTTGCAATAGCCTCTGCAGTATCTGCATCGAGGACGATTTCTCCTGAAGCTGCACCTGGACTCGCTGGCAGACCTCTGATCAGAAGCTGTTTTGGGGCATTTGGGTCTAATGTGGGGTGTAGAAGTTGGTCTAGTGTTTCTGGTTCTATCCTACTAATTGCCTCTTTTTTTGTTATGATACCCTCATTGGCCAAATCAACCGCAATAGTAACTGAAGCCTCCGCGGTGCGCTTACCAGATCTTGTTTGTAGCATATATAATGTGTTCTTCTGAACTGTAAACTCGAGATCTTGCATGTCTTTATAGTGTATTTCTAGTTTCCTTCTGACATCATCTAACTGTTTGTAGACCTTGGGCATTTTCTCTTCCATGGACTGACCATTTCCACTACTTGACATTTTTGTAAGTGGGAATGGCGTTCTAATTCCAGCAACTACATCCTCGCCTTGCGCATTAATTAAATATTCGCCAAAGAATTCCTTACTTCCTGTAGATGGATTCCGTGTGAAGGCAACACCTGTAGCACAATCATCGCCTAAGTTTCCAAAAACCATTGCTTGCACATTTACAGCAGTACCCCAACTAACAGGGATTTGATTCAAACGTCTATAAGTTATCGCACGTTGGTTCATCCAACTTTTAAATACAGCTCCAATTGCTCCCCATATTTGTTCATGAGGATCTTGCGGAAACAATTCACCACTTTCTTGTTCAACTAGCTGTTTAAATTGTATTACTAATTGCTTCAAATCATCTCCAGTAAGTTCAGTATCCTCTTCAACATTTGCTCTATGTTTTGCGTTTTCAAGAATATCTTCAAATAAATCATGATCTACCTCTAGAACTACATCACCATACATTTGAATAAAGCGACGATAACTATCATAGGCAAAACGGGGGTCTCCAGATGACTCAGCAAGACCCGCCACTACCTCGTCATTTAATCCAAGATTTAAAACCGTATCCATCATTCCAGGCATTGATGCTCTAGCGCCAGAACGAACAGACAAAAGCAAGGGGTTGGCTGCGTTAGCAAAATTTAAATTTGTTTGCTGTTCAATTTCTTTCAAACAATCAAGAACTTGCTGTTTAAGTTCTTGTGGGTAAGTTTCGTTATTATCATAATAATAAGTACAAACCTCTGTTGTAATTGTAAATCCTGGTGGAACAGGAAGACCAATAGAAGCCATTTCGGCAAGATTTGCACCTTTTCCTCCCAGTAGGTTGCGCATGCTAGCATCCCCATCACAATTTTTTGGGCCAAACGCATAAACCCATTTATTATCTGACATTCCTATAACTCCTATAAAATTCGTAAATTTAGTTTTTTATATTAATTTTTCCTTATCTCTCAATTTTTTTAAAATCAGCAATCAACTCAATTTTTTTACATACAAGTGACAATAAATTTAGTCTGTTACCTCGCATTTCACTATCATCGTCGTTTACTTTTACAGTCTCAAAAAATGCTGTAATAGGCTCATTTAAAAAGCTAAATCTCTCTATTGTTTGAGAAATTAGGTTTTGAGTTTCCCCAATTTCATTTGGTAGCGCTGCTAATGCTTGAAATAATTCTCTCTCTGCGGGAAGTTTAAATAAATTTTTATCGACTCCCGCATCATTTACTAATTCTAAAAAAGACTTCACTTGTTGAACTTTTATTTTTTTCTGTTTTGTCTCAGCTGAAAGAAGGTTAGCAGCTCTCTTATAACCTTCAAGCAACTTAATTCCCGGCGGCGTATTAAGCATCTTATCAATTGCTTTTACCTTTTCAATTTGTTTAGGAATATTTTCAATTTCACCATCAATAATCGCAGCTGAGACAATGTCATGAGAAATGCCTTCATCCCTTAACCTAACTTTTAATCTTTCAGTTATAAACAAAGCAAGTTCATCATCACACTGTTTGAAACCATAAAGGTAAGCTGCCTTCTCAAAAATCTTGTTTAATGGTATAGAAATAGAGCGCTCATCTATCATTCTTAGGATGGCAAGTGCAGCACGACGTAATGCAAATGGATCCTTTGATCCGGTAGGTTTTATATCGAGACAAAAGAAACCAACTAAAGTATCTATTTTATCAGCCATAGATACAGCTATTCCCTCTGCTGTTTCAGGTAATTTATCTTCAATACCCTTTGGAAGATAATGATCTCGAATTGCAAGTGCCTGAGAGTATGGTATAGACTGTGCAATAGCATAATAACTTCCCATTATACCCTGCAATTCAGGAAATTCACTAACCATCCCTGTGACTAAATCCGATTTTGAAAAACTAGCTGCCTGCGAAGCATCAAGACTGCTACATTCAGGAATATAGGTTGCTATTAAGGCGGCTAATTCTTCCATTCGCTCAACCTTTTGGCTTAATTGCCCTAGTCCTTTATAAAATATTATAGAACTGAGTTTCTCACGATAAGCTTTCAATGTTTGAGTTTGGTCAACTTCCCAAAAAAATAGGGCGTCTGATAGTCGAGCTCGCAAAACCCGTTCATTACCTTTTTTTATCAATGCATCTTTTTGCTTATTTGGCTTTCGGTTAGTAATCATTAAAAAAAATGGAGCAATTCTACCACTAGTTTCTTCTAGAACAAAATATTTCTGATGCACTCTCATTGATGTTGCTAAAACTTCATCAGGTAAGCTCATAAATTTCGGGTCAATTTCTCCGCATAAAACATTTGGACATTCTACTAATCCACAAACTTCTTCCAGTAATATCTCATCACTTCGTAAGCGCAATCCCTTGTGTTCTGCTATTTTATTAGCTTTATTCAGGATCACACTTCTTCTTTCTTCTACGTCGACCAAAACATCTAATTCACGCATTCTGGAAACATAGGCGTCAAATCCAGAAATTTCAAAGCTATCCTTATGATAGAAGGAATGTCCAAAACCCATATTGGTGAAATCAATAAACATATCACCACCCAGGTCCATACTACCCTGTAATATTTTTCCATCTAGAACCACATTTATATAATGCAATGGGCGAACCCAATTCACTTTAGAAGTGCCCCAACGTTGACTTTTTGGCCATGGAAACTCTGACACTAATTGATGAATAATTCCGGGAATAATAGTCTCTATCCGCTTTCCTTTTTCTTCTATTTCAGCAAAATAAAACTCGCCCTTATCTGTCAATTTTTGAACAAGCTGCTCAAATGAAATATCATTACTTTTGCAGAATCCATCTATAGCTTGCTTTGGGGCATCAACCTTAGGACCCCTTTTTTCAATAACTTTATCTTCCTGTTGTTTAATCACAGATGATAAACCAACAGCCATGTGTCTTGGACCAATTGCAAATTTTGTTTTACACAACGAGGATGTATTCAACAGTCCGTGTTCAGATAAAGAATTCAAAAGGAATTGTTTCATGTGAGCAATGGCACCTTTTTGCATGCGTGCCGGAATTTCTTCACAAATAAATTCAACAAACAGCTCACTCATCATGAATTGCTCACAATTGTTTTAGCTACCCAGGCCTCACAGCAACCTTTTGCAAGTTGTCTAACCCTACCAATATAACTTTGACGTTCTGTTACAGAAATCACACCTCTCGCATCAAGTAAATTAAACAAATGACTAGCTTTCATGCATTGGTCGTAAGCAGGTAATGGAAGTGCTGGTTTTACCATTAGGAGCTTTTTACACTCTTCCTCAGCATTATTGAAGTGAGAAAACAAAGCTGATGTATCTGCTAACTCGAAATTCCATTTAGAGAATTCTCTCTCTGCAAGATTAAAAATATCCCCATATAGCTTACCCCCTTGAGAAACTGGTACACCATCCCAATCGAGATCATAAACATTTTCAATCTCTTGAACAAACATAGCTAATCGCTCTAACCCATAGGTTAGTTCCAGAGGTACAGGACTGCATTCAATTCCTCCAACTTGTTGAAAGTATGTAAATTGAGATATCTCCATTCCATCACACCAGACCTCCCAGCCAAGACCCCATGCTCCGAGTGTGGGCGATTCCCAATCGTCCTCTACAAATCGAATATCGTGTTTTTGAATATCCAAGCCAATTGCTTTTAATGAGCCAAGATAAAGTTCTTGCGAGTTTGGAGGAGAGGGTTTGATAATTGTTTGGAACTGATAATAATGTTGAAGTCTATTGGGGTTTTCTCCATATCGGCCGTCTGTAGGACGTCTTGAAGGCTGAACATATGCTGCCTTCCAATTAAAATCTGGTCCAAGAGAGCGAAGCGTTGTAGCAGGATGAAACGTTCCAGCACCCACCTCTAAATCATATGGCTGCAGGATTACACATCCTTGTTTTGCCCAATATGATTGTAAATTCAAAATAATGGATTGAAAATCTTTTTGCATTGACCGGCGGTATTTTTATATGTTTGACGCAAAACTACATCAGATCACTCTGCTAAATCAACCATTTGATTAATCAGCAATTCCACAATCTGTGCGGTCACAGCCCTCCACCGCCGCAAAGGTAGCGCATGTGGCGCAATAAATTGCTGCTATAGGCTCAGATTCAGCATCTGACTTACTACTTTCTTTGTTAGAATAATCATCATTTCTATCTTTGAGTGCTTGCCTTTTCTCTATTATGCGGAATAAATTCCACACGGCCAGTAGGATAATGAAAAGCCAAAATAGTTTAGTAATTGTGAACATTAATTAACCTTCCCTATAACCCAAATCGCGCCCAAAGATGTCTATGTTCTAAATGTTCTATAAGCTCATAGGAAATAGCGGCCCCTAATCTACTAGAACTGCCTGCTACTGAGAATAATCCTTTCTTTTGAGTTATTTGTTTTATCTTTACATCATCACCGAATTTCTCCGTTAATACATCTTGCATGGCACCGGTCCCATCTATCAATCCTAATTTTTCAGCTTTTTTACCAGTCCAGAATAACCCTGTGAACAATGGTTCTTCTTCGTTTAATTTCTTGCCTCTTCTTGACTTTACATGTTCGATAAAATGTTCATGAATATCGTTCTGTAAGCCTCTTAATCGCACCACATCTTTTGGACTTTCCTTCTTGAACGGGTCTAATACGCTTTTAGATTCACCGCTTGTATAAACGCGTCTTTCAATCCCAAGCTTTGAAATTGCTTCAGTAAAACCAAAACCAGCAGATATTACACCAATAGAACCAATAATAGAGGATTCATCTGCATAGATTTCATCTGCACAAGAAGCAAGCCAATACCCACCAGAGGCAGCGACATCCTCACAAAACGCAATAATAGGTATCTTATTTTTATCTGCCAACTGGCGTATACGTTTTCCAATCAGTGCTGATTGCACAGGAGAGCCACCAGGAGAATTTATGCATAAAACTACTGCACTTTGTTTTTTATCTTGAAAAGCTTTTTTGATAACTGGCTCCAAAGAATCATAATTTAAATTTTTCCGCAGTGGACTTCCGCCAGAGGCAATTACTCCAGATAGCCGTAAAACACTCACCCTAGGGGCATCAGTTCTCCAAAACATAAGTTTTGATAACAAAGACATTTTTCCTCCTTTTTTGATGAAATATTTTTTTAAACTAGGCTGAATATAACAAAGTGTATTATCGCTCTATACCTTGACCCTTCATAGCAAGGGTAGCATTTGAAGTCAAAGAGCCATCTATATTATGCAAAGTTATTCCAGGAAGAATTATACAACCTGTTTTACTTTCCTTTTTAGCAGTTACTATGATCCTATTGGCAGGAGTTCCTTGAACGGGCCATATAGGAAATAATGTAATTTCTCCCATTTTATTATTATGCAAAATAGAAACAGCTTCATCTGCTCTATCGGCACGAATCATAAAGCTAACATATCCTTTTGGCTTGCACGCCCAGACAGCTTTTATCAACCAATCCACTAATGTTAATCCATCCCCCTTATGAGCGAGGTTTCTATGCGAATTACGAGACCTTGTTCCAGTCATTTTATGAAACGGAGGGTTTGCCACAACATGGTCAAATTTTGAAATAAAGCTTGAGGGCAAATGTTCAATAGAACTTTGTCCTACAACTACCTGGTTAGATAAATCATTTCTTATTACATTTTCTCGCAGCAGCTTTGCTATTTCAGGATCTTTTTCAACTGCTATAATCTTGCATTTGGGATAACGCCAAGCAATCCCCAGAGATACAGCTCCCACTCCTGCACCAAGATCCAATAAATCTCCATTATTGGCGCGTATATAGGATGCTAACAAAACAGCATCACTACCAAAGCGGTAGCCAGTTTTCATTTGTTTTAATTGAACCTGCTTTCCAAATATATAATCTACTGAAAAAAGTTCTTTATTATCATTTGAACTTTCAGTTTTCATTTTCTAATTTTCCCATATTTTTTTGAAGTTCCAAGGCGAAAATCATGTCTTCTAATCATTATAAAATTCTTGAGCATCTTGCAAAACAGTCTTAGCAGCAAGCAAAAAACCCTCCTTAACTATAATCCGCCTTGGAAAGGCACCTATTCCAGCTTCCAGCATTGAAATATGCTCATCAAATACAAAAAACGGAATATTGGCATCATCAAGCAATGCCTGAAGATATGTCAATCTTACCACATTTGTTGTTTTGATTAATTCTACCATTAATTGATCTTAGCAAAGAAAACTTTAGGGTAAATAAATTAATTACCAAAGCTTACTTTAAAATAACCACTTGCCCAATTGAGGACAAATCTCTAAATCTGCAAATAGAAAATGACTATAAGTCAGGGGGATGTAAATGGCAGACGAGCCTTCGATAAATCCACTCATTGAATTAACACAACATGCAATGTCTGAGGTGAATAATATTATCTTGGAAAGGCTGCAATCAGATGTCCCTCTTATACCTCAGTTAGCTGGTCATCTAATTGCAGCAGGAGGCAAAAGATTAAGACCCATGCTTTGTATCGCCTCATCTATGGTAAGTTCACAAAATTTAAAAAAAGCCCCTAAGGCTGCATTATATCTCTCAGCATCCGTTGAGTTTATTCATAACGCCACGTTGTTGCATGATGATGTAATTGACGCTTCCAATCAAAGAAGGGGGAAACAAACTGCGAATGCCTTGTGGGGAAATGAAGCTAGTGTTTTGGTTGGAGATTTTCTTTTTGCACGCGCCTTCGAACTTATGGTCGAAACAAATGATATTTGGGTGCTTGAAAAACTATCACTAGCGGCAGCTCAGATAACAGAGGGTGAAGTCAAACAAATGTCAATGCAAGGGCAACCCGATAGTCAAAAATCGGATTATTTTTCTGTAATCAAAGGAAAAACAGGAGTATTATTTGCAGCGGCCGCACAAACCGGTTCAAAAGTAGGCAAAGGAGATAATGATTTATGCGAAGCATTTTATAATTATGGCTTAGCACTTGGTAATGCCTTCCAGATAATGGATGACGCACTAGATTATGGCGCTTCAAATGGGCAAATTGGGAAAGATCTTGGAGATGATTTTTCAGAAATGAAAGTCACACTTCCAATCATCCTAGCTTGGCATGATAGTACAGTTGAAGAACAAAAATTTTGGGAGCGTACGTTTCGTGAAGGAAAACAAAAAGAGGGTGATTTTCAAAAAGCAAAAGAAATCATATCTAAATATAATTGTATTGAGCGCGCTCTCGATTATGCAAAAGTTGAAGTAGAAAAAGCAATAAATTCTATCTCTGTTATTCCAAACTCAAGTTTGAAAGGTGCTCTTATCGAGGCTGCAAAATTTGCCTGTCTACGAGACAAATAGATACAGATGGAGTGCTTCAATGGTCTTTTCACATTACTCAACTTCCTCAAAAAAACGTCGTTTTGGTAAAGCAAAGATAAAGTCAAACAGCCAAAAACTCCCAAAAAACATATCAAACATAGAAGTAAAGATTCATCAGCTCTCAAGCAAGGGAGTGGGTGTTGGATATATAAGTCAGCAAGATAAGGAAAAATATGAGAAAAATAAGGTTTATGTGCCAAATACTCTCCCAGGAGAAGTGGTTCGCGTACATCCAACGAAAAAAACAGGAAAAGGTTTAGAGGCAGAACTAATTGAGCTAGTCACACCTTCTTCTGAGAGACAATCACCAAAATGTAATGCGTATCTTAATTGTGGTGGATGTCAATTACAACATATGACCTATGATGCCTACCTAGAGTGGAAACAACAAACTATATTTAATCTGTTTCAAAAATCAAACATACCTCTAAAAGAATTCGGGGGATTTTTTACATCAAAGCTGCAGCAAAGGCGTAGAGCAAGTTTCAAGTTCAAACGAACAAAGGAAAAAAGCTTTATTGGTTTTTACGCAAGTAAATCACATCAAATTATTGAGCTAGAAGGCTGCATTGTAATATGTCCAGAATTATTAAAAACGAAACAAAAAATCCTGCAAGGGCTAGATAAAATTTTTCCCATTGGGGCCAGTTTATCTATTAAGATAAATCAATATGATACAGGAAGTGATATATTGATAATACCAGAAAAAAAAGTATCTAAGGAAGTTCAAACAGAGTTAGCAGCATGGGCCTCTGGTACAGATATTAAAAGGATTTCACTTTCTTATACTGGTGAATTAAAAGCAAACTTAATTTATCAGGATACCCCCCCTTCAATAATCTGGGGCGGTATTATCATTTCACCTCCGCCCGGTAGTTTTTTACAACCAACGTTATTTGGTGAGAAAATATTGCAAAGAGAAATATTTTCAGCCTACAAAAATGCAAAACATTGCTTGGATTTATTTGCAGGTTGTGGAACGTTAAGCGCTAATCTGCTTACACAAAAAGTTAAAATAACAGCTATAGACACTCAAATAGAATGTCTTAAAGCCTATGAAGCTGGTTATAAGAATTTTAAACAGGACAATTTACTCAAAGTCGAGATACGCGACTTAATTAATGCACCAGTAATGTCTAGTTTCTTAAACTATTTTGACGGTATCATACTAGACCCTCCGAGAAGTGGTGCAAATGAACAAATTAAGCAAATTTCTATGTCTAATTGTCCGTCAGTTACCTATGTTTCCTGCAACCCCTTGAGTTTTATTAATGATGCACAAATATTAATTGGAGCTGGGTATCAGTTACAAAAAATAACACTAATAGACCAGTTTAGCTGGACAACACACAGTGAATTAATTGGAAACTTTATAAAAAAATAAATTTTTGATAAGAGGATGGTGGTCCTAAATATTAAGAATTAAATGGTATGATTATAAAGCGATCGATAACAATAAAAGGTCATTCAACCTCAATTTCGCTTGAAACAGTATTTTGGGATGCTTTGAATGAGATAGCCAAAAAACGAGACATTTCTATCGCATCGCTGGTGGCTGAAATTGACACAAATAGAAGTTCAGAAATAAAAACTGGATTGTCCAGTGCTATTCGTATTTTTGTACTCAATTATTTTAAAAATTGATATTTTTGCCCTTGCCCATAATTAATTGTCAACCTACGCTAATTTCAAATGAACAAGAATTAAATTTCGGTAAATACGTAAAAATGAAACGTGTGGCTATTCTTCAAACAGGGGTAAATAACCCAAATCTTTCTGCACATTATCCAGACTATCCAAGCATGTTCAGAACTCTAATTGGAAAGGCACAAGCCACGCCAATGATTGAGCTTGTTAGCTTTCCGGTGTTAGAGGGATCGTTTTTCCCTCATATAGATAGATTCGATGGCTTTATTATCACAGGTTCAGCTTCAGGAGTTTATGAGAAAACAGAATGGATGAAAGAATTATTTGCTTTTATTAGAGTTGCGCATGAGAAAAAGAAAAAAATAGCTGGATTTTGCTTTGGTCATCAAGCAATCGCCGTTGCACTTGGTGGCAAAGTTATAAAATCAGAAAAAGGTTGGGGTGCAGGCATAAAAAAACACGCGGTTAAAAGTAAAAAGGACTGGATGACACCATATGTCAGCAACCTTCAACTCATATATATGCATCAAGATCAAGTTGTTAAGTTACCTGAGTCTGCAGTGTTACTAAGTGGAGACAATTTCTGTCCATTTTCAGCTTTTACAGTTGGTGAACATATATTATCAATGCAAGGCCATCCAGAGTTTTCCAATGAATTTGTAAAAGATTTGATAATGTTACGCACTGATAGTATCGGGATAAGAAAAACAAATTTGGCTCTAAACTCTCTCTCAAACCCGAATGATGGCACCATTGTCGGTCAATGGATAGTTAATTTGTTATGTTCTCCATGATTTAAGTTGTAAATCTGTCTAAACAAATAAGTTTGGATAACGCATATCAATCTCAAAAGTGAAATAAAAATGGGCAATATACTTGGTCTAGATACAGGCGGAACTTTTACGGATGCAGCTATAATTGATTCTGATAACTTTTCTGTTATTAGGACTTCAAAATCTCTTACCACAAGACATGATTTATCTGTCGGAGTTGGCCATGCCATGAAACTCGCGCTTGGTATTGAGTCAGCAAATGACACTTTATGTTATTCCTCCGGCTCCCAAAATAAAATAACGGCACAGAGTATAAACCTTGTGAGTTTATCTACAACACTTGCTACCAATTCAATGGTTGAGAATGCAGGGTCTAATGTTGCTTTAATTCTCATTGGATTTGATCAAGAGACCCTTAAACTTAGTAAATTAGCAAAAGCAATCGGTCAAAATCCGGTAATTTTTATTAAGGGTGGTCATAAGTCTGATGGCACATTGCAGTTTCCTCTTGATACTAAAAATCTATTAAAAGAGATAAAAGCGAAAGCCCCAAAAGTATCTGCTTTTGCTGTAGCAAGTTACTTCGCTACTAGAAATCCAGAACATGAAATAATAGCTCGTGAATATATACGAAAATATGTAGGCATGCCTGTAAGCTGTAGCTATGAACTTTCGGCATCACTTGGTGGCCCGAAAAGAGCATTAACTGCATTTTTAAATTCTAGGCTTATTAGTCTACTTGACACTCTGATAAATGCGACAAGACAACAAATGCAAAAAATTGGACTGAATTGTAAATTAATGGTCGTTAAAGGAGATGGTTCTCTTGTTTCTGCAGAATTTGCAAAAGAACGGCCAGTTGAAACTATTTTATCTGGACCAGCAGCAAGCGTCTCTGGTGCAGCATACCTAGCAAATGAGAATACGGCTATTGTTTGTGATATAGGTGGAACAACAACAGATATTGCGTTACTTAAAGACGGTTCTATTGATTTAAGTTCGAATGGTGCTAAAATTAGTGGGTGGAACACAATGGTTGAGACGATAAAAATATCCACAAGCGGACTTGGTGGAGACTCAGAGATGTATATTGATAGTGAGCCCACTCTTAACTCAGTTCAACTTGGCCCTAGAAGGGCATTACCACTATCTTTACTTAGTAATCAATTTCCATCCTGTTTAGATATCATGAAAAAGCAACTATCGGCGCCGATACCATTATCTACAGATGGAAGGTTTATTATTCCATTAATGACTGGAAAAGCTCCCAGCTGGCTTGCAAGGTCGGATGCAAGAATGGCAGAGCGTCTTATCAAATGTGGTATTTCAGCGTTAGCTGATATTGCAGATACTCGAGTTGCCTATGGCGCAATTGACAGGCTTATCAGCAAAGGACTCGCACAACTAAGTTGTTTTACACCCACTGATGCTGTACATGTTTTGGGTAAGTTTAATAAATATAATGAAAAAGCTGCTTATTTAGGAGCACTTTTATGCGCAAGGCAGAAAAATAACAAAGGTGAGGTAATTGCCACCACTGCAGAAGAGCTCTCACAATTATGCATAAATCAACTATGCTCAGCATCTGCTATAAAAATAGCTGATGTATCTATTGAAAAAGATACTGGTACACAGGGTACCGCTTCCAACACACATGCAATAAAAGAAGCCCTTTCCAATCTATCCCAAGAATCCAGCTTATTACAACATAATATTGAATTATCAGTCCCAATAATCGCACTCGGTGCATCCGCAAGAACACATTATCCAGATATTGCAAAACGATTAAATACTAAATTAAATATTCCAAAGTATGCAGAGGTCGCAGGGGCTATTGGTGCTGCTATTGGCAATATTCATCAGCAAAGCTCTATTACGATTACGCAACCACAAGAAGGAGTTTTTAGAGTGCATTTAATAGAGGGAATAAAAGATTTTAAATCGTTAGAAGAAGCTCTTGAAAGCACCAGATATGAGGCTCAAAAATTATCAAAACAAAGAGCCATCAAAGCTGGAGCTAAGAAGCTTAAGACAACAGTATTTGAAAAAATAGAAATGGCCGAAATCAGCAATAAAAAAAAATTATTTATAGAAGCAGTCATTACCGCTAAAACAATCGGAAATGCTAATTATATCGAATAAATCTTGAGAATAATTCCCTCTTAAATTAGCAAGTTTGTGCTTTTATTACAAATTGCCTGCTTATAACAGAATAAAATAAACCATTAGTTCTAGCTAATTGACCTTTTGTTTTTCAAGAAATTGCTTGTCCTAACTTTTCTATACCAAGCTGTTTATTTTCTATTCGTCTAAGCTCATCACGCAATTTTGCTGCTTCTTCAAATTCAAGATTTGCTGCTGCATCACGCATTTTTGTTTCTAACTCGGCAATAATGGTTGCGATATCTTTTTCCTTCAGAGTTATATCACCACTTTTCACCTTTTCTTTTACCTTATCTGATTTCTCATAAACGGACTCAAGAATATCGTTAATATCCTTTTTAATTGTCACAGGAGTAATGTTATTAGCTTCATTCCATAAGGTCTGTTTACTTCGACGTCTGTTCGTCTCATCAATCGCATAACGCATAGATTCTGTTACTTTGTCTGCATACAAAATTACACGTCCTTCTGCATTTCTAGCAGCCCTTCCAATGGTTTGTATTAAAGACGTTCTTGAACGCAAGTAGCCTTCCTTATCAGCATCTAAAATCGCAACTAAAGCACATTCTGGTATATCAAGACCTTCTCTTAATAAATTTATACCTATCAAAACATCAAAAAGCCCAAGCCTTAAATCACGGATAATTTCTATGCGTTCGAGTGTGTCTACATCTGAATGGACATATCTCACCTTTATTCCAGCCTCATACATATATTCCGTAAGAGCTTCTGCCATTTTTTTTGTCAGAGTGGTAACTAGGACGCGTGTACCGTTATTTGCAGCGTTTCTTGCCTCAGCAATAATATCATCTACCTGAGTTTCAATTGGTCTAACTATGCATTCTGGGTCAACAAGCCCTGTAGGTCGCACCACCTGCTCAATAAATACACCTCCTGTTTGTTCTAATTCCCATTTACCGGGTGTCGCAGATACAAAGATTGTTTGTGGTCGAAAACTCTCCCATTCTTCAAATTTTAATGGCCTATTATCAAGACAGGATGGGAGACGAAAACCATAATCAGCCAAAGTTGATTTCCTAGCAAAGTCTCCTTTATACATGGCGCCAATTTGTGGTACTGTTACATGGCTTTCATCTACAATAAGAAGTGCATTTTCAGGTAAATATTCAAACAATGTCGGTGGTGGCTCACCTTGTTTTCTTCCGGATAAATATCTGGAATAATTTTCTATCCCGTTACAACTACCTGTAGCTTCAATCATTTCAATATCAAATTGGGTTCTTTGTTCTATGCGTTGCGCTTCAAGTAACTTATTAGCAACATTAAATTCAACCAATCTCTGTTGAAGCTCAGATGCAATTAATTTGACTGCCTGTTGAAGAGTTGGTCTCGGTGTTACATAATGAGAATTGGCAAATATTGTTATTTTTTCTAAACTGTTGGTTTTTTCTCCTGTTAGAGGATCAAATTCCCATATCTCCTCTATTTCATTACCAAATAATGATATCCGCCAAGCTCTATCTTCAAGGTGAGCAGGAAACAATTCGATATTATCTCCTCTCACACGGAATGTTCCTCTTACAAAGTTCATATCGTTGCGCTTATATTGAAGCTCAGTTAATCGACGAAGAAATTTTTGCCTCTCTAACTCACCGTTTGTTTGAAGTCTTAATGTCATCTCTGAATATGTTTCAACTGAGCCAATGCCGTAAATACAGGAAACCGAAGCAACAATAATAACGTCATCTCGCTCAAGAAGAGAACGCGTGGCTGAATGACGAAGTCTATCTATTTGTTCATTAATGGATGATTCTTTTTCGATAAATAAATCAGAACGTGGTACATACGCCTCTGGCTGGTAGTAATCATAATAAGAAACAAAATATTCAACGGCATTTTGCGGAAATAGCGCTTTCATCTCTCCATATAACTGGGCTGCCAATGTTTTATTAGGTGCAAGAATAAGGGTAGGCCTTTTTGTTTGTTCTATTACATGAGCGATTGTAAAAGTTTTTCCAGAACCTGTAACACCTAGCAAAATTTGGTCTTTTTCATTTTCTTTAATACCACTTAGTAAGGATTGAATAGCGCCCGGTTGGTCGCCGTTTGGCTTAAATTTGGAAACCAGCTTGAAATTTGCTGGTTTTTGAGGCCTATTTTGGTACGATACGTCAATGTGATTATCCATAGCTATAAGGTAGGTCTTGTAAATAATTTTTGCTAGTAGCTATTATGAGAAATTTTTTTACATGACCAAGTAAATTTCTTTTTATGATTGGAAAGAAATTTATAGACAATTGAAAGAATGAAAGAGTATTTTAAGATCTAATACAGATTTTAAAAGTATAGGAAAATTTATGCTAGCCGACCGTTTATCTCGTATTAGACCATCTCCTACTGTTGCTGTCACCGCTAAGGCAAATGAACTTAAAGCCGCTGGGAACGATGTGATAGGACTTGGTGCAGGTGAGCCTGATTTTAACACGCCAGAACATATAAAGCAGGCAGCAATCAAAGCAATGACAGACAATAAAACACGCTATACTGCTGTTGATGGTATAGTAGAATTAAAGTTGGCAATCTGTGAAAAATTTAAAAATGATAATAATATTTCATGCACCCCTGACATGGTCACAGTTGGAACTGGCGGAAAACAGGTTTTATTTAATGCACTAATGGCTTCATTAAACCCTAGGGATGAAGTAATTATACCTGCCCCTTTTTGGGTATCATATCCGGACATGGTGCAACTGGCTGAGGGCACTCCCATTATTGTCGAATGTGGCCAAGATCATAATTTTAAAATTACAGCTAACATTCTTGAGGGAGTTATTACAGAGAAAACTAAATGGGTTATCTTAAACAGTCCTTCAAATCCGACAGGCGTTGGATATGAAAAGGATGAACTAAGTTCAATAGCAGAAGTTTTACGAAAGTATCCCCATGTATACATTATGACAGATGATATGTATGAATACCTTGTTTATGATAATTTTAATTTTTCTACACTTGTTGAAATTGCACCAGACCTGCAAGAAAGAACTCTAACTTGTAATGGGGTGTCTAAAGCTTATTGTATGACAGGTTGGCGCATCGGCTATGCGACTGGTCCAAAAGCGCTCATCAAAGGGATCGCCAAAATTCAGTCCCAGTCAACCACTAATCCAAATACAATTGCACAATATGCGGCTCTTGCAGCATTAAAGGGTCCTATAGATTTTATTGCTGATAACAATGCTGCTTTCAAGCGTAGGCGAAATTTTGTTGTCTCTAGGCTAAATGAGATAGATGGCCTAAATTGCACTGTACCAGATGGAGCTTTTTACGTATTTCCAAGCTGTGCTGGGGTAATGGGTAAAAAAACTCCTGATGGTCAACTGCTTGAAACAGATACTGATTATGTAACCTACCTTTTAGAAGCAGAGGGCGTTGCATGTGTTCAAGGAACAGCATTTGGACTCTCACCGTACTTTAGAATTTCCTACGCCACATCCGATGAACTTCTCAAAGACGCACTAAATAGAATTGAGCGTGCGACAACCAAGTTAAGGTAAATCTTTACCTCATTGACTTTTCAATCTTCTGGCTTATGTCTTTTTCAGCCTGAGGCTAAACACTAAATAAGGGAACAAAATGTATATTAGGCAAAAAAAATCTTGGGAATTGTCAGAAAACAAAGTTACCCCTGAATCAGTTTACTTAACTAGACGTAAACTGATTCAGCAAACAGGACTGGCAGGATTCGGCCTGATAATGGGGAGCACGCCAATATACGCTGTCCCAATAGGAGGTTTCCCGCCAGTTCGTAATACTGAATATACATTAGATAGGGCTCTTACCTCAGAACAAGATGCTACTACCTACACTAATTTTTATGAATTTGGTTCCTCTAAAAATATATGGAGAAAGGCAAAAAAATTAAATACTGACCCCTGGATTGTTACAATAGATGGTTTGGTTGATTATCCAATGAAGATTGATGCAGGTGAACTGACTAAAAAGCTTGGTGGCTTGGAAGAGCGATTGTATCGTCACCGTTGCGTCGAAGCATGGTCTATGGCAGTACCATGGGCAGGTTTTCCACTTTCAAACTTAGTTAAATTCGCTAGTCCAAAGATAGGGGCTAAATACATCCGCATGGAAACGTTTTTTCAACCAGCAATTGCACCAGGTCAAAAACAAAGTTGGTATCCATGGCCCTACGTAGAAGGTCTAACTATAAACGAAGCAAGGAATGAACTAGCATTTCTCGCTGTTGGTCTTTATGGGAAACCGCTTCTGAACCAAAATGGTGCGCCTTTAAGGTTAGTTGTTCCTTGGAAATATGGGTTCAAATCTATCAAATCAATAACACGGTTTACATTTACAGATGAAAGGCCGCGCAGTTTTTGGGAGTTGTTGAGTCCAAAAGAGTATGGTTTTTGGGCTAATGTAAATCCATGGGTGCCTCACCCTAGATGGCCTCAAGATAGAGAAAGAATGCTTGGAGGTGGTACCATTCCTACCCAACTATTCAATGGATATGAAAAAGAAGTAAGCTATCTTTATAAAAATGAATACACAAATAATAAAAGAGAGCTATTTTATTAATATTAATGATAATCATTAAAATAGCATAATTGTCTGATTTGTATAACTTTTAGGCAAAAAATGTGTCTAGCTTAACTATTTAATAATTTATAACAATTTCTATACGTCTGTTTTTAGCTCGGCCAGCTGCAGTTTCATTGGTTTCAACAGGCTGAGACTCTCCAAAACTCACTGCCTGCATTCTATCAGCGGATACAAGTTTAGTTGCTTCTAGTGATTGAACCACACTTGATGCCCGTGCTGCTGCGAGGTCCCAGTTATCTCTAAATCTTGAACCAAAAATCAACGGAACATTATCTGTATGTCCTGACACATCAATCGTACTTGTTCCGTCTGCGCTAACGTTGGCGATTTGTGACATAATTTCTTTTGCTTCATTTGTTAATTCCGCAGAGCCAGATGGGAATGCTCCGCCGGCACCAACAGTCACAATTACTTTATCTTCAATACGCTCAACCGCTACCAACCCTTGGTCAATCTGTTGCTTTAACGCAACTTGCAACTCTTCTTCTGCTAATTCAGCTTTTTGTTCTTTCTCCCGCTGCTGTTCTTGGTCTGAGTCAACATCCGATATCTGCTGCTCCGAGGCCGGTTTTTGAGTAGTAGCTGCTAGTTGCTCTAACTTTTCCTCTAAACCACCAAATAGAATTTCTTGCTCGACTTTACCAGTTGCACTTTTTACTTTCTCTATAGCTTCAAGGGTTTCCTTGACCATCTGCTGTAATTCTTCAGCTGACTGGTCGTTAGATTTAAAGTTGACTACAACATTCTCACCGATTGACTCTATTTCTACATCTCCTCGCTCTATAGCAGATTGTAGTTGAGCTGCTAATTCAGCGGTTTCTTGAGATTTGCCTGTTCCTTCGCTTTCACCACCAGCTTCACCACCTTGGTCACCCTGACCCTCTTCCATCCTCTTTTCTATTTCTGGTTTTAAAGTCTCTGTTGTTTGCTGAGTCATATTTTTCGTGAGTGATGGATCGGGAGATGGACTAAAACTTAATGAAATTACCGTTGTACCTTTAGGTGGTTCCATAACTGGAACAACGCGCTGAACACCAAATGCATTTTTCAATTCTCCAGCAATTTGTTTGAATTTTGGTACATTAAATTCTGCAAAGGACAAAATAAGGACGAAAAAAGCCATCAAAAGTGTGGCCATATCAGCGAACGTAGCCATCCAAGCCGGCGCTCCTACCGGAGGACATTTAGGACATTCTTCCTCTTCTTCTTCAACCTCAGTTTCATTTTCAGCGGCTTCAGCCATTCTTACCTCGCTTTAAAAGGCTTTTTCACTCTTTAAATTTATGTCGATACAACATCATGCAGCTTCAAGAGCTTCTTGAACCTTTGGTGAGAGGTTTGCTGCCATAATGTCTTGTATATTCCTTGGTGACTCACCTCTTGATATACTTCTCAAACCAAGCACCACCATTTCGCGATAAACCACCTCATATGAGGTGTAATTTTCTAATTTAGTAAGCATAGGACCAAATATAACGTTTGCAATAAAAGCTCCATATAATGTTGTTAAAAGAGCAACAGCCATAGCAGGTCCAATTGCTTTTGGGTCAGCCATATTACCAAGCATCAACACCAATCCTATCAGCGTTCCAATCATTCCCATCGCAGGTGCAGTATCAACCCATGCTTTAACTACCGACTGACCTGATTCATGTCTTATTTTCATAGCTTTTATTTCTTGATTCAGCTGCGCTATCAACTTTCCTTCATCCGCTCCATCAACAAGCATTTGTAACCCTTTTGCAAAGAATTTATCTGGAACGTCCTGTCCTTCAAGTGCCATCATCCCGTCTTTTCGCGCAATTCCAGCCAACTCTACCATTCGAGTAATTAAATCTTCTTGTTTCCCAAGCCCTGGCATAAAGGCCTTAGCCATTGAACCAAAACTTCCAAGAAAAACTCCCATGGGCGCCATATACATCACGGCAAAGAAAGTGCCCCCAAAAACGATAAGGACAGATGGAGCGTTCCAAAATGGACCTACACCGCCTCCACTTATCATAGCGTAGATAATCATTCCAACAGCACCAAGCAGTCCAACGAGCGAAGCTATATCCATAATAAAAAAAAACCTCTTGTACCTAATTCCGTATTAAACTTGCAAATTCGATACCAAAATCCGATAATCATATTAATTTTTGATATCGTTTATATTTACGACATATTATATTTTTTATTAGAGTATGTAAGTTTTACAAAAAGGATGCAAGCATGCCTGCTTTCTACACGATAAAATTTATTATAAGTTTTTTTATCCTAACATTCTTTTCCAATGTAAATATGCCAGTCTTTGCCAACGACGCACAATTCATTGCAAAGGAACATATTGTAATTGACCTTAAATCTGGGGTTGAATGGCTTAGATGCAGTGTTGGCCAACGATGGAATGGCGCCGAATGCATAGGTGAGATTGTTAAACTCAACCAAGAGATGGCAGGTCAAGCAATTAAATTGGCAAACGAACAATTAGGGGGTAATTGGCGTTTGCCCACACGCAAGGAACTAGAAAATATTGTATGTCATGATTGTGATAGGCCTAAGATTGATAAATCTATTTTTCCAAATACCCCTGCAGAACCATTTTGGACAGGTGAGCAAAACCCGTATTCACCTCGCCATGTGTGGTCTGTGAATTTTTTTACAGGGCATACTTATGGAAGATTTATGCCATTTCAAGACCTTGTAATTAGACTTGTTCGGGATCGTTAATTTTGCTTTTTGCTTTTTGCTTTTTGAAACAACCAAACAGAAAATTTACCAATAAAAAATAATGTTCCAACACCCCATATTGTCATAGCAACTCCCTCTGGTGTAACTAAGCTTAAGAAGCGCAATTTATCACCACCAATCAATCCTAAAATCACAATAGATACTGTAGCAATAATATATAACCTTATTATTCTGCACCTTCTGCAACCACCATTTCTTTCACCTGAATGTTTGCTTGACGTAATCATATAAAAACCATCGTTCCTTTTTTGCATAAAAGTTAATCTTTAAATAACTTCTTTGTTTTGTAAAGCTATCTCAAATCAAAATCTATGCCAAACGTCGCATTATCCTCAATTAATTTGTCTGATATTTGACATCAGCAAAATTCTTAAAAAACTTATAGGGTATAAACTACTGTTATTCATATATTTTTTTGTCAAAAAACTAACCATCCTCAATGTCAAATTAAGGTTTTGATTTATTGTTTTGAATTTATCTAGGGTAGATCCATGAATAGGAGGAACCGATGCAATTAATTCCATCATTAGGTCAGAAACAAAAACAATCACTGGTTATGACACCGCAGCTGCAACAAGCTATTAAATTGTTGCAAATGACAAACTTGGATATAAAAAATTATTTAGAGAATGAAGTTCTAGAAAATCCATTTTTGGAGGTTTCCTGTGAGGATACTATTATAAGAGAAACGCCGTCTTCAGAGAGTTTAGAAAACTCTGGGAAGCAAACAGATATTGAGTCAGCAGACAATGTTATCGCAGCAGTTGGAGATGATCCAACTGAAAACAAAGATTTTGACAATCGATACAGTTCTTCCGCGCTAGACCTGGGAAATAGCAAACCCAAAAATCAAATTGCTGACTCTAATTGGGATGACATCATATCAAATGTTCCAACTCAGACTGATAATCTAAACACTCATATATTGCGACAGATTGAGCTTAATATAAAGAATACAAAAGAAAAGTTTATTGCCTGCATGCTTGCAGATGCCATTGAAGCATCTGGATGGCTAGGAAAAACTTGTTTGGAGATAGCCTCTATTTGTAAATGTGATGTTGAACAAATTGAAATTGTACTCCAAAAATTACAAGCTTTTGAGCCGGCCGGGCTTTTTGCAAGGAATTTATCAGAGTGTCTAACGCTGCAAGCAAAAGAGCAAGATTGCTATGATAGAATAATGGCAACCATTCTTGAAAATTTGGAATTGTTAGGCAAAGGTGAGCTTGCAATCATAGCGAAGAAAGCAAACACAGAAATAGGGGAAATATCAAAAAGACTCAAAATTATACGAAGTTTTAATCCAAAACCAGCAGCTACGTTCGACACAGAATATTTATCTGTAAATGCGCCCGATATTATTGTAAGCGAGAGCTCTGATGGATTTATCGTAGATTTAAATCGTTCAACTTTGCCCTCTTTAGTCATAAACGAAAAATATGCCAAGCAAATAAATAGTTCTGCACGAAATAAGAAAGACGAAGAAGTGAAATCTTTTGCTTCAGACTCAGTTAGTTCGGCAAGATGGCTGAAGCGCTCATTAGAGCAACGCAATAATACGACATTAAAAATTGCTGGAGAAATTGTTAATCAACAAACTGATTTTTTCAAAGAAGGTTTGTCAGGTTTAAAACCACTGTCTTTAAAAGATGTGGCTGCGGCTGTAAATATGCACGAGAGCACTGTGAGCCGAGTTACCAGCGGACTTTTAATGTCAACACCAAAAGGATGTTTTACATTAAAATCTTTTTTTAGCGTTTCAATAGCTAGAACAGAATCTGGTGATGGAACTGCAGCAGCAGCTGTTCGTCATTTAATAAAAACAGTTATATCAAATGAAAACCCAAAAAAACCATTAAGCGATGATGCTATAGCGGCTTTAGTTTGCCAAAAAGGAATTAAATTAGCGCGTCGCACAGTTGCAAAATATCGAGAAATGATGAAAATTCCTCCATCGTCAGAGCGCAGACGCAGAGCAAAGTTAAATATGGCTATCTAAAATTAGAGATAGAACAACAACGATTATTTACAACTTGAATTAAAGAAAAGTTAAAAAGGGCAACAAAAAAATATGTAAATCTTTATAAATTGAAAACTAGTTTTCAAACAGACTCCAAGGTGTTAAATTTTAAATAGATTAATTTTACTCAAACATTGGCGAAGATTGGCTTACTGGAGCTAGGAAGTGAGTCATAGCCACTTTTGCTGACGAAGTACGCTTATTATTTTCATCGAATCTTACCAACTGAATCCCTATACGGCTTGGTTCCAAATTTAAAAAATTATTATTCTCGATATGATTTTTTTTGTTTCTTGTAGGGGCAATAAAACCTTTTAATTGATTTTGCAAAGTATTTTCCTTCTTACATTTTTACAGAAAGAAGCTTGCATTTCCTATGCCAATTTTTTGAATTCAAAATTGTTTTTATACAAAATTTTCATTCAAGAACATAGTCACTGTCTAAAATCCACGCTCAATGAAAAAAATTCTCATTATAAATTTTGCATCAAGATTTCAGGGAGTGTAATTCAAGGCATCTTCAGCCATTTCTACTGTATCAATACATCTACCAACGAATGCAATGGTTTCAGCACGCCCATAAAGCTGGCACATACGCATAATTCCAAATCTCGCGGATGATAAAGCTACTGCTTCAGGATCCTTTCGGATGCCAGAAATCAAACTTAACATAGATTCAACTCCGTCTCTGATTGACTCTAAACGTCTTTGTTCAAGCACATCATCAGAGGCAATATCTTCAAATTCAGCATTAATCGTTTTATATCTTTCATGCAAATATATTACAGAACCCATTATCTTTACCTCATTCCCATTCAATTTATGAACTAAATGAGTACGGCAAAAAAAAAATTTTATTTAGGAAAATTTAATAAATTTTAATTCTTCAATTAACCTAACTTTTAGCGATTATCTTTATTTTTTAAAAAGCTGAAGGTCGCAAACTACTTGGACTTAATAAAGATTGTCCTACGTCAAAAAATTGTTTTGGATTTTTAGATTTGTTATTCACCCTAATCTCATAATGCAAGTGTGCCCCATCAGACCTTCCACTTGACCCCATGGAACCAACAATATCGCCCGCGGTTATATAGTCACCTTTTTTAACATTTAAACGTGCTAGATGTGCATAAACAGTCTCAATACCAAATCGATGTTGAACTCTTACAACTCTCCCAAAAGACCCTTCCCATCCAGAGGAAATAACTGTTCCGTCGGCAGTTGCTCTCACTTTTTCTTGCCAGGTGCCGGCTAAATCAATCCCATGATGCATCGCCCATTTTTTTGTAACTGGATGTTTTCTCTTTCCATATTTACTTGAAATATAATAATATTTCATCGGGGAATGAAGAGGTAGTGATGTTAATGCATCTCTATATACATCTAATCTAATAAATTGTTTCCTCATGTATTCCAAATAATCTATTGACCCTGGTTCCATAGGCCAATTGAAATTAGCTAATTGAATTTCAGCTGATTCTGGAACAGACAGTTTAATACCTAATTCATTAAAAACCTTTTCTATAACTTCTACCTCACGGTCTATCGATTTCAAAAACCTTGCTCCTCGGATTGTGTCATCCAATATCGTGGGTATGTTATTTGGTCCCAAATTTTCTTTTGTAATTGATACGGCTTCAGAGTTCATGAAATAGGGTTTAGATTCAACCATACCATCAAAATTTTGTGGTGCACCATTTATTGAGGGAGCTTTAGTTTCAATATCAAAAGCAGACTTATTTGAGTGGCTTAAGTTGTCATCAGAGTTATTGTTTACCATACTTGGTTTAGACTTTTCATTTAACTTGGGAACGTTGATAACAATCTGTATCTCTTGGTACATTGGGTTTGATTCTTTCTGTTCAAAAGATGACAGCATTTGTTCCCTTATTTTTTTTGTTTCGAGTAAAATATTGCTTGATTCAAAATTTTCATAAATAGCCTCAAGAGGTTGATCGTGCCAATTGTCGATATTTTTCGTATTGTTAAGTTTTTCTATTGTATTTTTTATATCTTTTACCTTCATTGAAAAAAGATAATTTGCGATTGAATTGTCTTTTTTTAGAGGGCCAAAAGTTGACACAACATTTGATATAAGCGGTTTGTCCTGCAATTTTTCTAATTCGATTGAATGCTTTTGGGTTGCAATTAAACTCGCATCTGCTGGACTGATTAATTCCTGATTAGCAACACTTAGAGCAGTATTAATTGTTTGCACAGAAAAATACCCCAAAGTAAAAATGAAGCTAGAAAACAATAATGCGGAAATTCCAACATGTCTTGGCTTTATTACAAGTTCCCATGGACCTTTCTTGCCAAAAACTAAGAATCGTCTCTCTGAAAAGTACCATGGCTTGTCCTGTCCTACCACGGCATGGTTGACCTGTGTACTATCAATAATACGAGGCAAGCGTTGTTCGATTTTTGACCAAAGCCAACTTCTCATTACAAGCTCATTCTATACAAAAGAAAAATCAAAATCATATTAGTCAGTATCTGAATACCAAGCATTAGATAAAGGCCTATGTTACGGGACTGGTTGCTTATATCAAGTTTAATTGAAGGATATGAAGATTGTTGTTTTTTGGAAGTTGAACTATCCACTGATGACAACATTTCAGTTGCTGATGATTGCAACATTTGAGTGTTCACATCTGCCTTAAGTTGTCTCTGATTATCTGTTACTATCGAGTCTAGTTCAACCGTATTTGAAACTGGAATTATCGTATCAGTGCCAGTTTTACCAACAGGATTATTTTCCACTGCTTCTCTTATCTTCTCAATTCGTTCACGAATATCAATTACATCATTAGACACATCAACCACCCTTTGGCTTTCAGAAGAGTTTCCAAAACAAATATTCATTTGTGAATACTTGGCATAATCGTTGCAACGTTATAAGAGTTTTTGACGTACAACTTTTATGTTAGAAACAATTTAATAATATATCATTTGTTTTCTATATTAAATAACGACAGACAAAATTATTTATTTATAATTATGGATTCACTTTTATAGGTTTAAAATACTATGGCGAAGTTAGATAAAAATTCTACCCAAAACAGAATGTCTGAATCCGTTATTGGATCAG
This sequence comes from uncultured SAR116 cluster alpha proteobacterium, assembly GCA_902622515.1. Classification (GTDB taxonomy): domain Bacteria; phylum Pseudomonadota; class Alphaproteobacteria; order Puniceispirillales; family Puniceispirillaceae; genus UBA5951. Next base: position 22,242 of record CACNQE010000010.1, on the reverse strand, counting down.
AGATGGAAGTTGTTGGGGACATAAAATGTAATGGAATCATGCGTGTGGTTGGTAAACTTAAGGGAACTATCAACTGTAGTGACCTTATTGTAGAAGAGGATGCAATCGTAAAAGCTACAATTTCAGCAAATTCAGTCAGCATCGGTGGCAATGTCAGCGGGACAATAAAAACAGAAGCACTTGAGATAAGTAGCAACGCATCTTTTAATGGTGAAGTGTTTTATGAGCGAATCGCAATTGATTCGGGAGCTAACCTAGAAGCAAAACTCAATCATGACCCGTCAGGCGAAAAAGCTCGAAATCATACAAAACCAAAAACTGGAGAAACTGTATCCAAATCGACTAAAGGAGATAATCAACTCTTATAGAAAAATCAAAAGTGATCAAAATATAAAACCTTAAAGGGTAACTCGATTTTATGATAACTAGAATGAAAGAAAAATAAAATGGCTGAAAAAATGACCACCATTGGTGCAGGAGCACACTTCAAAGGGAAAATTTCAAACGCTTCTACCATAGAAGTTAGTGGAATTGTAGAGGCAGATGTTACAACAGAAAAGTTGACAATTAATGAAACTGGAAAATTCGGAGGGTCAATCAACTCCAAGCTAGTAGTCGTCTCAGGGAGCTATGATGGAAATATGAATGCAGATAGTGTCTGGCTGATGCCCTCTTCGCGTGTTAGCGGTGAAATAAAATATAAATCTCTGCAATTAGATAGAGGAGCTGCTCTAAATTGCCGAGTTATACAAAACTGGGATGAAAAGGTTATACCCGAACAAGAAGTGGCTGAGTCCGAAGAACAAAAGGCCTCCGACTCTAATAATAAACAAACATCAGCAGAAAAGGCATAAATCATGGCAGACGTAACTTATATCTCACCCGAAATCAAAATGGACGGCATACTAGACGTAACTTCTGCAAAAGGTTCAACAGTCGTTTTAGCTGGTCACTACAAAGGAGAAATGCGCGCTGTTGATGTAAAGTTGGAATCTGGAAGCACTTTTAACGGAAAGATCTTTGCTCAATCAACCGAGATTGGTGGAAAAGTTAATGGCGATATCCAAACGAAAAGTCTTAAACTGACAAGTTCAGCAAAGTTTGAAGGTTCTATTCTAACTGATGAACTTGCGATAGATGTTGGCGCAGAGGTCAGTGGTAGTATTTCAAAACTTCAAAAAGGTTAATTTTAAGAAACAAAAAATTAGTCACAAAAAATGAAAAAAGCCAGTATCACAATTGTTGCTTTATTTTTAGCCAGCGTTTCTCTATTTTTCTTATGGGAGTTGATCCTAAAACCGGAACCTCCAAAAATGGTTTTTGTTACAGCAAAATTAGATAATGGTTGTGAATTTCATGAAAGTACTTTCGCACTGGAGGTATATGAAACTGGGGCTACAGCTGTTTTCAAGGGTGGAATCGCCCAAATAACTGCAATGTCTGACCAAAGAGTTCGTTTAGTGACTAACCCTGCTTTTAAGAATGTAAGCTATGACGGTGACTTAGAACCTGTTGCCCCATATGTAACTCTTAAATCATACTGTAATGTTCCAGAACGCATGATGAATGTTTTCAAATCAATGAATGAGACATTCAGCACTAAATAATCAGAAATCATTATCAATATTCTTAATAACTAAAAAATTGGAAAACAATTTTGGCATACTGCTTGCTTAGAAAATAAGAAGAAAAATCATCCTATATTTCTAATAATAAGAGGCCGTATTGAAAAAAAAATATCAAAATAAATTGCTTGATACATTCAACTTCCTACTTTTGTTTTTGTTCCTTTTAAGTTCGAAATTACATGCAAGCACGCATTTTTCTGACCTCAATGTGTGTGAAACGGTGGCAGTGGAGGCAGAAAATGCTTTTAATCTACCAAGTGGAATTCTTACATCTATTGCAAGGGTTGAGTCGGGTCGGAAAACGGATACTGGTGTTTACAGAGCATGGCCTTGGACGATAAATGATAATGGGAAAGGTCTTTTTTTTGATACTCATAAATCTGCTGTTGACTATATCATCAAGCAGAAGGAATTTGATAATACTCATATAGACATAGGATGCATGCAAATAAGCGTAAAATGGCATTCACACGCTTTCAGCTCACCAGAGTCAATGCTTGACCCTTATACAAATATCGCCTACGCAGCTGTTTTTCTCGAGGAATTATATCAGACTCATGGTGATTGGGAATTAGCAATCAAATATTATCACTCAGCTGACACAAAAAAAAATATACCTTATCTACAAAAAGTAAATGCTGTTTGGAAGAACCACCCACAACCAATTGTAGAACCAACGACCGCATCCTCTAGCATTAAAATCTCAGAAAGTTTAATACAGCCAGAAAAAGTTAGCATCGGTCCCACAAGCTATCCCAATATAACAGTGAGCGATGAAAAGGAACTCACAAATTCAAAGCTTGCAGTGAGTTTAGTAAACAAAAAAGAAACTAAACTGATAAAAAGCCAGAAAATGAAAAGAAGCGAGCCCCCTGAAAATTTTATTAAATCTCAGCCTTACTTAGCCTCTGAGTGGGAAAAGGTAATCCATTTCAGAGAGCTATTTACCTCACAATAAAATTAATTCGAACTAGCTTCCTTTGGTGCATCGAACTCCTCATAGTGAGGATAAGTGTTAATCATATACCAGTTGTAAAAATCCCAATAGGATTGAGACGGATATTTTGCAGGATTTTCATCAGATATGCATGTTTCGATGGGGTGGCAAACTGGCTCAAATGAGGGATTAATAAAAGCGGCGATTGAGAAACGATGTCTATTTTTAGGAGGTATTACTCTATGAGGACTAGCTCTAAATTTTTCGTTTGTCCAGCGCTCCAAGAATTGTCCCGTATTTACAAGAATAGCATCATCCATTCTTGGAGGTCTAATCCAACTGCCATCTGTAAGTAAAACTTCTAAACCCTCCACATCAGCTTGCGGAAGAAAGGTCATAAATCCTGTATCAGCATGGGGCCCAAGTCCAAACTCATTCTCGCCAAGTTCAGGTACTGGCGGATAATGAGCAAGACGCAAGTAATTATGTGGTTTATGAAAATATGGCTCAAAAAAATCTGGTTTTAGCCCAAGAGCAAGAGCCCAAATTGGTAATAATTTTTTTCCTAGTTGTTCTATCTCAGACATGAATTCTTGTACAGCTGGCTTTAGTTCCGGCATATTTGAAGGCCATTGATTTTCTCCATAAAAACGTTTTCCGGTTTTTACAAATTCATCATCTGATGCATAATCTGTCGCGAATACAAGTGTTTCATTACTGTCATATTTAGTATTCTTGTTATATGTTGAATGCGAAACCAAAGTAGCTCCAGGCTTTATGTAACCACGCTGATTTTTGTTTATCGCAATTGCAAGTTTTTCATCCATGGATAAATCATGGAACGCTCTAGTTTTAGCAAACATATCATCTATTATAGATTGTGAAATTTGATGGTTTTTCAAAAAGAAAAAACCAATGGTCTCACATACCTCTTTTAACTGATTGGCAAGCTTTATATCAGCGTTCTCTTTACCATTGAAAAATGGCTCTAAATCTAATACCGGGAATTCTACTTGTGACATTTTTTTCTCCTCATTTTTATTTATATCCTATTTCTTAATTATCCTTCCAACGCAGCTTCCATTATAGTATCTGAATTGAATGGCATTTTTCTTAATGAAAGTCCCGTTGCATCTTTTAGCGCATTACTTATAGCTGCCGCTGCAGGCCCTGCTGCACCCTCGCCCGCTCCAAGATATGGTTTGCCTGGATTTTCGATTAAATAAGTATGCATTTTTGGAATATTATCAAAGGTAATAATTGGATAGGTATCCCAATCTCTACTCACAATACCATCGCGCTCATATAAAACTTGCTCATATAGTGTCCAACTTGCAGCCTGAATGAAACCACCTTCGAGCTGCGCACGCACCCCTTCTAGGTCAACAATTTCGCCAGCATCACATACAATATAAGCATGATGTAATAAAACCTCAGCGGCCTCAGTTACTGTTAGCGATACTCCGATAGCACAATAAGCTGCCGAATTTTTATATCGAGCAAAACCAATGCCTTTACCCATTTGTTCATCTTCTGGAGTGTCTTTTTCCATCACTTGTTGTAATTTTTTCAGAACATTTATGGCTCTCTCATCCTTTAGATGATTTAATCTGAAGGTGAATGGGTCGATATTTGCTCGTTCAGCGAGTTCGTTTATCATCGACTCATTTGCAAAGACGTTCCCATATGCTCCTAAGGTCCGGAGTGCTGATGTGCGCAAGGGCAAGTCATAAACTCTATTTTTAACAAGCCGCGGTTCGGGCATTTCATATAACATTTCCATATTACGATGTATGCCGCCATGTGGTACCATCATCGGCTCTGCGACAGGCCAAGGTAGAGCATTTTCTAAATAATGAGAGGAGAGCATTCTCGTTGCTGGCTTTTTTCCAGTTATAGGGCGCGTTAAAAAAGTATCCGCATAAGTCTCATGCGACCACGAGCTAATTTTTCCTTTCTTATTTATGCTTGCTTGTATTTCACAATGCATGGCAGAGCCGTAAGGCTCCCAGCTATTCTCATCATCCCTTGTCCACTTAAGTAAAATAGAATATTTAGGGATATGCCTTGCAATTATAACCGCATCAAATGCGGCATCGTCTGCACCATTATGACCATATACACCCGCACCAGGAATGAATTGAACGGAAACGTTTTCTTTACTCATGTCAAATGCCTCAGTAATAGCTGCTCTAAGAGGATAAACACCTTGATTGTGGGTCCAAACCTGCAACGATTGGCCATCAAAATGAGCACAACCAGCTGATGGTCCAATTGAAGCATGCATATGATAAGGTTTTTGATAAACTGCATTTACGGTGATATGTTCATCTTCATTCATTGTCGTAAGCTCTGGTATTTCTCGAGTGGTAGAAGGCACACAACCCTTTTCTACAAAAAACCTATCTTTCCTATTCGCAGTTAATTGAGAGTATATATTTTCTTCTGATAATTGTTTTTCAACTTTCCATTTAGCAGCTAGTGAAATACGCCTTGCAGCCTTAACCGCCTTATATTCCTGTTTTGCGGCGACGGCTAAAAAACTACCATCCCTAATAACAAAGATGTTTTCTTTCTCAAGACGGCTTATAACATCTGGGTCTAATTTTTCTAATTCACAATGATAATGTGGTGGCCTTACGATTCTTGCATGCAACATATTTTCAAACTTTAAATCTTGTAGGAATTGATACTTTCCAGTCATGATTTCAGCCATACCTTTAGCAATATGTTTTTTGTTCTGTATTGAATAATCCGATGTATTTTTAGTTTGCACATCTTCGTCAACATCTATTTCTAGATTTACATCAGACATTAATTCCCAGTAAGTTAAAGATTGGTTGGTTCCCTTAGCACGAATTTGACCATCACTAACTTCTAATTTATCTTCCGAAATATTTAGTTTTTCGGCAGCTTTTTGAGTAAAAATTTTACGCGCTGTTGCTGTTGCTTTTTTTATGGCGTAACCTGAATGTTGCATAGAGAAGCTTCCGGCGGTGTAACCCTCGTTGGGATCGACATCTGTTTTAGTTTTTCTTACGCTAATCTGGTCAAATGGGATGCTCAATTCCTCTGCCGCAATCAAGGCTAAAGCAGTGGTAATACGTTGTCCTATATCAACCTTCCCAGTATGCAAAGTTAACTCTCCTTCCTGAGAAAAATCGAGCCATTCACTTATCTTAGGGCTATTAGAAAGACTTGAATGCTTGCTCATCTTATTGCCACCTCTCTAATCCGGTAAACTGCATCTAAAATCCTAGAATGAGATCCACACCTGCAAAGATGACGATTAAGTGTATCCTTTATTTGTTCGTCTGAAGGTGTTTTTGTTTTTCGAAATAAAGAGGTCACGCTACATACAATACCGGCGGTACAATATCCGCATTGCGCTACATTTTCTTCAGCAAAAATTTGCTGAATGTCACTCATCTTCTCAGGGTTTCCAAAACTCTCAACCGTTTCGATTTGCCTTCCTTCAAACTCTGCCGCGGCACGGACACAACTATTTGTGGGCTCACCATCAACTAAAACCATACAAGCACCACATTGTTCCAAAGCGCACCCTAATTTTGCCCCTTTAAAATCAAAATCATTTCTTAAAACATAGATTAGTGGTGTATCAGTTTCCGTATCAACGGACATATTTTTGCCGTTCACGTGTAAATTTATTAACGCCATTGCCTACACCTGTACCCAATCATTACCAACTTTCAAACGGTGCCCTATCAAGTTCGGGCGCATCAAAGTTTGCTCTACAAAACAACCTTTTTTGGCTGCCTCTATTAGTTCAATTCGTTGTTGCGTTGTTGCTGAGCCTTCCATGTCTATATCTATTTCAAAGCTTACTGGCTCGGTTTCGTAAGGTTCTCTTCCTTTCTGAACACCCTGCCAATGCAAACGAGTAGCTAGTTTAATCTCTCCCACATCTACTTTTAGTCTCTTTGAGAACGCTCTTAATTGTGTCATAAGGCATGCTGCTAGACCTCCAGAGAACAACATTAAAGGTGTTGGAGCTGAGCCGTCACCTCCATGAAATCCCATCTCATCTGTAGCAAGCTCGCATTCGAAGGGGTCTGGCTCAAGCATTCGAACTTGCATATCTGTTCTCATTCTTCCAGGATTGACAGCATCGCATTCAAAAACGACATCGAATCTTTTAATTTCTTCACTCATTAATACATCTTCTCACTAAAAATTAACTTTATCACTTCCCTTTAGTTGCAGTATTTCACGTGCTTCTTCAGGACTCGCAATTTCAAGTCCAATACCCTCAAGAATTTGCCTTGCACTTTTTACCTGGTCAGCATTAGACGTTGCCAGTTTTCCAGGCCCAGCCCATAGAGAATCTTCAAGACCAACACGGACGTTAGCTCCCATAGAGGCGGCCTGTGCAGCTATTCTCATTTGTGCAGAACCAGCGCCCAATACGGACCATTCATACTGATCACCAAAAAGCCTATCTGCTGTTCTCTTCATATGAGCTACATCTTCGGCATGAGTTCCTATACCACCTAAAATCCCAAATACAGACTGAATAAACAGAGGTGGTTTAACTAAACCTCTATCAAGAAAATGTTTTAGATTATACAGATGGGCTATATCATAGCATTCAAACTCAAACCGAGTGTTATTCTCATAACATGTAGTCAGAATGTACTCGATATCTTTAAAAGAATTTCTAAACACAAGATCTCTTGTGCTTTCTAGAAATTCTGGTTCCCAATCATGTTTAAATTCCTTATATCGATTTAACATCATATAAAGCCCGAAATTAATTGACCCCATATTTAATGAAGCCACTTCGGGTTTAAACATCTCTGCTGGCTTCACTCGTTCTTCTACTCTCATATATGGACTGCCACCTGTGGTAATGTTTATAGCAGCACTAGTGGCTTGTTTCATTTGGGGTAAAAATCTTCCAAAGGCCTCTGGGGTTTGGTCTGGTTTTCCAGTTTCTGGATCACGCGCGTGAACGTGTAAAATAGCAGCACCAGCTTCGGCAGCATTTAAGGCATCATTAATTATTTCACTCGGGGTGATTGGCAGATACGGAGACATACTAGGGGTGTGTATCGCACCTGTAACAGCGCAAGTAATAATTACTTTTTTTGGTTTTGCCATAAATTCCTCCAGAACAGAATCTTTTACATATTGGAAAAAATTAACTTTATCGATATTTTAGTTGATTCAATCCTAATGTTTCTATTGACTATTTGAAAGAATAATTTTTTATATTTTTTAACTCTATTAATTATATGCGATATTTTGAATAGTATGTATTCTTAGATAAAAAAGGGTAAAATTATGGATGGGTTAATACGCCGCTCTACCGAAATTCTTCAAGCGATTGCTGCAATCTGGTTAATTTTTGTTGCTCTAACAATATTTGCTGAGGTTGCTTTTCGAAATTTGGGATTATTTTTAGGCGCAGACCAGATTGTTCAGAATTCCGTGCCTGCGATCGTGTTTTTGCAGGTTCCATTCGCCATTGCAGCTGGAACTATGCTACGAACAACCCTAATTTTTGGATTGGTTAAACGTAGATTTCGTCTAAGTATAAACTTTGTATCTTACATTATAGGTATTGCACTTTTTGTTGGGATAGCAGTTGGCGGGTGGACAGATATGATTCGTGGATGGGAGATTAAAGAATATCAGGGGATTGGAGCAATTGAATTTCCTGTATACATCATACGGACAGTCATTGTGGTATGTTCCATTATTGTTTCATTTATATACCTAAATTTAGCATTTCGAGCTTTAACTGGAACTGATACAACGCCATTAGCACAAGACTAAAATATTATTTTAGATGTTCGAAAAAACCGTTTTTTATGAATTGAATAATTTAAGGAAAAAAATATGGATCTAGATACACTCATGCTTCTAACCCTTCTGGGTATGCTTGCAGCAATCGTGTTAGGCGTTCATATTGCATTGGCACTCGGCGCCACTGCTATGATAGGTACCTATTTTATTTTTGGTGATACGTACTTAGCAGCGAGTCAGGTCGGAGGTGCAGCTTATGAGTTGATTAGAGACCATGTTTTTATGACGATCCCACTTTTTGTTCTGATGGGTGATTTTCTATCAAAAAGTGGTGCAGCTGCTGACCTTTACACACTAATTAATAAAGGATTAAAAGGCGTGCCAGGAAGACTTGGTGTTGCAACCGTTACAGGTAATGCAGCATTTGCCGCTGTTACTGGAACTTCAATAGCATCAGCCGCCGCTTTCACAAGAATTGCATGGCCGGAAATGAAAGCCGCAGGTTACAAGCATTCTTTTGCACTTGGCTCAATTGCTGGGAGTGCATGTCTTGGTATGCTTATCCCCCCAAGTGTTCTATTGATCGTATGGGGTATAATTACCGAAGATTCCATCGGTAAATTATTTGTAGCAGGAGTGATACCTGGCGTTTTATTAGCTGGGTTTTTTGCTGCCTACAATATGTTTACCGCTAAAATGAATCCTTCAATTGCACCAGAACCTGATGCAATGGGAGACGTTGCCCCTCTTACTAAAAGTCAAATTTACTCTGGAGCGTCTATAATTGGACTAATATTTCTCGTTTTAGGTGGAATATGGGGTGGCTTTTTTACAGCTACAGAAGCAGCAGGTGTTGGAGCATTAGCAGGCATGTGCATTGCTATCGCCAAAGGCCTAAGATTTAAGGAGCTCGTAGACTGCATCATTGATGCAGGCAAGACATCTGCTCCAATTATGATTTTGCTAATTACCGCTGGGATGTACTCAAGATTTTTATCGCTAGCAGACATTGATTCACTTATTATCGGGGCGATGACTTCCGCCGGATTAGACGGGGCAATGGGGCTTGTAGTAATGGTTATTATATGGCTGCTACTGGGTATGTTATTAGATTCGATCTCTATCATCTTATTAACAGTGCCGTTATTTATGACCTTAAGTAGTGGAATGGACCCATATGCTTTTGCGATATTTGGTATTTTAGCCATCGAAGCTGGATTACTTACACCCCCGTTTGGTCTAATCGTCTACACGGTAAAAGGCGTTTTATCTGGAACGGGCCACGACGTACCCCTTAATCAAATTTTTTCAGGTTCAATACCTTATTGGCTCATGATGTTAGTTGTCATGATACTTGTGGTTATTTTTCCTGGATTAGCTAGCTGGTTGACAACTTTTGTATAAGGTAGTTTCCTTAAATTAGTAAAGACCGGTTTTTTTAATGACTTTAGAATAAACCTTTGGGAGGATTAAATGAAAAAAAGTCTTTTTAGTTTGGTAGGTGCAGCTGCTTTGGCATCAACTGCATTCATGTCAAGCGCGATGGCAGACAGCTTTACTCTTAGAATAGGGTCTGGACACCCATCTGCTCCAACACCTTATGTGAGAAACCTAGAAAATGTATTTGTGCCAAATGTAGTTAAAAGAGTTGCTGCTGAAACTGAACATAAAGTGAAATTTATTGAGGCCTATGGCGGTAAAATTGCAAAAGTACATGAAACACTTGAAGCTGTTGAAAAAGGTCTTCTTGACCTAGGTGCGTATTGTGTATGCTTTGAAACAGCGAAACTTCTACCACTAAATTTTGATTACTTTGTACCATTTACAAGTGCTGATCCTAGGATTGTAAATAAAGTAAAAGCAGAGTTAATAGAAAAGTATCCAGAGTTAACAGCAGTGCTCCCAGAAAAATATAACCAAGTTTACCTACCTGGATTATCTGCTTTTGATGACTACGGAATAGGAACTGTTGAGCCCTGGAAAAAAGCAGAAGAGTTAAAAGGGCGCAAAATTGTTGCAGCTGGTCCAAATCTTCCTTGGGTATCATTGTTTGGAGCAATACCAGTTACATCAACGCTTCCAACAATGTATAATGATATGGCAACCGGTGTTGCAGAAGGAACAGTTATATTCCCAACAGCTCATGGTGGTGGATATAAATTCTATGAGGTTGCTCCATACTGGACAGTTGTTGGGTTCGGCGCAATGAACCAGAATATCTTCACTATGAATGCTGATACAGCAGCTAAACTTCCAGCTGACGTGATAAAAATCATTGAAGAAGAGGCACAAGTTTATTCTAAGGCTGTTAATGAGGATGTTTGGGCTGGATATACCAAAGGCTTGGAAAAGCTTGTTGCAGTTGGAGAAGAGAAAGGTTTAAAAGATACTGTTTATTATCTTCCAATGGAAGAAAAACAAAAATGGGCAGAAACTATCAAAGATTGGCCTAACACTCGTGCGAATGACATCATGAATGAATATGGCGTGGATGGTATCAAAATCATGGATGAATATATGGATATGATGGAAGCCGAGGGTCATGAATGGCCCGTAAGGTATCAATTCTCAAAGCTGTAAAATACCTCTTATTTATTACAAAACAGGCGGTAAAAACCGCCTGTTTTTTTATGTTATATTTAATTTTCTCAAGACATAAAATCAAAATAAATATAAAATTAGGATATATTCATGTCACGTTCGCTATTTTCCTTGCTTTTCATAACATTATTATCAGCAATATTGGTAACTATGTTTATCAGCGCTATTGTCACTTTTTTATCTTTAGAACAGAAATCACTTTTTTTGTCTATCTGGCCTCAAAACTGGTTAATAGCCTCAATTGTTGGTTTCTTTGCGATACTGTCAATGCGACCGATAGCAGTGTTAATTGGCCAGAAAACAGCTGATATAATTTACGGAAAGCCAAATAATTAAAAAAGGTTAATCGTCAAAAATAGCAACTACTCGTGTAAAGCCTGCTGATGCATTTTTTATTTTAAATGGAAATGCGGAAATCATAAACCCGTGACTTGGTAACGCACTAAGATTGGATAATTTTTCGATATGAGAGTATCCTTCATGCATGCCTGCTCTGTGGCCTTCCCAAATGAGCCCCGCATCCTTTGTATCGGCATATTTTTTAGCTGTGTGCACAAAGGGAGCATCCCAACTCCAGCCATCTGTTCCTGTTAATCGCACACCTTTATCTAGAAGATAAACAGTAGCTTTCCTTCCAATACCACATCCCTTAGAAACGAAGTCATCAGAGCCATAGTGCCCCTCTGCTGACGTATTTATCAGCACTATGTCAAGTGGCTGCAATACATATGATATTCGGTCTAGCTCAGCTTCGATATCAGAAACCTGAACCACGTATCCATCTTCAAAATGTCTGAAATCTAATTTAACACCAGGGTTAAAACACCAATGCAGTGGTACTTCGTCAATAGTAATTGCTCTCTTCCCACCACTCATTGTGGAATGGAAATGATAAGGGGCATCCATGTGAGTTCCATTATGGGTACTAACAGTCATCGTTTCCATTGCCCAGCCCTCCCCATCAGGTAGTTCACTCTCACTCAAACCAGGAAAAAAACTTATCATCTCTGAGGCTGTATCCCTATGACGATGATACTCTATTTTAGGCAACATAAAAGGAGGATCAGAAGCAATGCCCGCCTCTAATGCTACTGATAGATCTACAAAACGACGTGCCATAATTATCCCACTTTCATAATTAATATAAACACATAGGAACCATATTAATATGATGAAGAGTCATCTGGGTCTGGGAGAGGTTGCTCATTCTCTGGCACATTCCAAGCACGTTTAACCGCTGGCCTTACCAAAATTTCTTTATACCAACGCTTTACATTATCAAATTCATTCAAGTCTATTTCCTGCCAATTAAATCGCGCAACCCACGGCCAAATTGACATGTCTGCTATAGAATAATCTTCACCAACAATAAATTCACTCTCTCCAAGACGCTTATTCATCACTCCATAAAGTCTTTTTGCTTCATTTTGATATCGATTTTCTGCGTATTCAGAAATACCTTTATTATATTTTGTAAAGTGATGAACCTGACCAAACATTGGGCCAACTCCGCCCATTTGCCACATTAACCATTCCATTGTTCGCCAATAAACATTGGGGTCTGAGGTATTTAAAAATTGTCCTGACTTCTCAGCAAGATACAACAAAATTGCTCCTGACTCAAAAAGAGAATAATCATTGTTGTTTCTATCAACAATTGCAGGGATACGGTTGTTCGGAGATATTGCTAAAAAATGTGGTTGAAACTGCTCTTTGTTATTAATGTTAATAGGGAAAGTTGTATATTCAATACCTGTTTCCTCAAGCATCAACGCTACTTTTCTGCCGTTTGGTGTAAACCATGTATAAAAATCAATCATCTGAAACTCTCTTCTATCTGCATGAATTAAAATTTGAAAATAACTGAACCTGTTGTTTGACGACTTTCTAACATATCATGCGCTTTTGGGATTTCATCGAAAGACATTTCACCATGAACACCAGTTACTAATCTACCATCAGCTATCCTACTGAATAATGCATCAGAGGCTTTTATAAATTCCTCTTGAGTTGCGATGTGGTTAAATAGTGCTGGCCTAGTTACAAATAGAGAACCTTTTGGCGCCAACATACCAATATTAAAATCTGTAATTGGTCCTGAAGCCTGCCCAAAAACAACCCATAAACCCCGCGGTTTAATACAATCCATTGTGCCCGGGAAAACTGACTTTGCTACACTGTCATAAGCAACATGAACTTTTTGATTATTTGTAATCCGCATTACCTCCGCTACAAAATCCTGCGCATTATAATCTATCACATGGTCATATTTTGCTGCACTAGCAGTCTTGCATTTATCTTTTCCACCAGCTGTGCCAATCATTATTGCACCAATCTCAGAGCCCCACTGCCCCAAAAGTTGGCCAACACCCCCTGCTGCAGCATGAACAAGTGCAGTCTGCCCAGATTTCAAAGAGAACGTATCATGCAAAAGATAATACGCTGTAATTCCCTTTAGTAAACTTGCCGCCGCTGTATCAAATGAGACAGGGTCTGGAATTTTTGCAACATGCTTTGAGTGAACACTTACATATTCAGCATAAGCACCCACGGGCACAACATAAACAACTCTGTCGCCCACTTTGAGATGTTTCACACCGACACCAATTTCGGTCACCGTACCTGCGGCCTCTGAGCCTAGTATTTTGATTTCTTCCTGATTTGGCCATGGATATAATGCAGTCCGAAAATAAATATCTAAATAATTAAGTCCTATTGCTTCATTTTTTATGATTACCTGATCTTCAGATGCGTTTGGAATCTCAGCTTGTGATAATTCAAGTTTGTCAGAACCTCCAAAACCCTTTAATTTCCAAATTTTTTGCAAAGCCATTTTGGTATTGTCTCCCCTAAGAGTAAATTGAATAATAATTTTTTACAGTGTCAGTTTAATTTGCCCGTTACCATAAATCTAGTCCACTTATAAAACCTTTTTTGACTTAGTGCCTTTAGCTATTAAAAAGAAATATTTTTCTGTTTGTTTTAAGTTTTTAACCTGTAAAAATTAAATATTAGTGAGTACTACAGCACTAACTACCATTATAAATCCGGCTAGAAACCTTATTGTTATCTCCTCTCCAATTAATAAAAAACCTAAAAACATAGCTGTTAGAGGATTAAATCCTAATGCAACGGCACCTTGCGTGGGCGTCATGATCAATAAAGCACGTACCCAGGAGTACATCATCAACGCACCTCCTGGAACTGCTAGCATAAATATAGCAAACCATCCAAACCCATCAAATGATAATGAGCCATAAAAGGGCTCGCCAAAAAATAACGATAATATAAAGGTAATTGAAACACCAGATACAGCTGATAAAACCATAACTGGCAAATTACCATATTTTTCCATATAGCTACCAGAAAACACTGTAAATACAGCTGCCCCCAAGACGCCTACCATAACCATCAAATCCCCTTTTAATAAGATCAAGTTATCTGGTGTTAGTTATGTACTCATTGCTACGGCTATCCCTATCATGGCCAAAAAAAACGAAAAAGACTTTCATAAGATTTGCTTGTTCAACTCTAAAAAATGAGGCAATAGTAGTCGTTGCAAGCGGCATTATTGCGTATAATAAGCCGGCTCTAGATGCTGTGGTGTAACTCAATCCGTATGCCATGAAAAACGGTAAAATAGCAAACATGCCAAGTCCTATGAACATAATTCCAATTAGGTCATTTCTCGAAGGTCAAATGCTCAGCATACTTCTTGCACAAAAGAAAAAGAGAATAATTCCAACAATACCGTAGCGTAAAAAACTTAATGTCGCCGCATCAGTTTGCGGCATGATCATGCGTGTGAACACAAAGGTAGTGCCACCAAGACATGCTGAGAAACTTGCAAAGAAAATGCCTTTAGCAATACTCGCAACGTAGGTGAGAGAGACAATAAATTATGACTTTCAAAAATGGATTTAATAGAAATTGACTTAAATCACAACTTCTCTTTTGAGTAATATCTTTTTATTGGAAATTGTTAAGTTCCTATTTTTAAATGATAATAAAGAGGAAAAAATCTAGAATATTGATTTGATACAGGTGTGAAATTAATTTTGTTTATTGTAACAAAAGGAAATAACTGTTGGTATTTTTGTTCCTTCATCCTTGTATAGTACTAGAAATATCAAGCATTTTAGCCTATATTTTGCCAAAAAATTGTGAAAGCTTATAAGTATGAATCAAGCGTTACCAGAATCTGCCATTACACATGATAGTGACTTCATAATATTTGGTGGTAGCGGTGACCTATCTATTCGAAAGATTTTTCCAGCTCTTTTTTGGCGATTTTTAAATGGTCAAATAACACACAACTTTCGATTAATATCATGTATGAGAAACGTTTTAACAAAAAAGGAATTTGCAGATAAATTACGCCCTTTTTGTGAAGAAGCTCTAAAAAGTCAGTTTGCGAATGCTGCGAGCTGGGAGAGTTTTCTTGAACTCATCCAGATATTAGAATTAGATATCATCAACGAAATTGGAGCCGATAACCTATATAATACTCTCAGGCCTAAACTCTCCAAGGAAAGACCATGTGTATTCTATCTTGCGGTAGCCCCCAAATTATTTGGTACGAGCTGTCTTCTTCTCAAAAAGAATAAATTGGTTCTACCACAAAGTCGAGTGGTGGTAGAGAAACCATTTGGCCATGATAAAAAGTCTGCACTTGCTTTAAATCAAGAAATTCTAAACGTATTTGATGAGGGGCAAATATATCGAATAGACCATTATTTAGGCAAAGAAACAGTCCAAAATCTTATGGCTTTAAGATTCGCGAATGTTATTTTTGAGTCCCAATGGAACAATCGCTACATAGAACATGTACAAATAACTACCGCGGAAACAGTTGGGGTAGAACAACGCGCTTCTTATTATGATTCTTATGGTGCTTTGCGTGATATGGTTCAAAACCATATGTTACAATTATTATGTCTTGTAGCAATGGAACCGCCTTCCCGTTTTAACGCCGACCAAGTCAGAAATGAAAAATTGAGAGTTCTGCAAGCGCTTCGAAAAATAGAGGATGATGAAATACAAATTGGTCAATATGAAAATTACACACAAGAATTAAATGCTCAGAGCAACACGGAAACATATGTTGCAATGAGAGTAAATATAGATAATTGGCGTTGGGCTGGTGTGCCCTTTTACATACGTACAGGAAAAAAGTTAGGTTTGCGTGCAAGTGAAATTGTAATTACTTTTAAAAATCGACCACATGATATTTTTTCTGAACAGGGAGAAAATGCAAATGATGAGTTTCCTAATCGACTTGTAATACGCGTGCAACCTCACGAGGGATTAAGATTACATCTAACATCAAAAAAACCAGGACCCGGAGGGATGAGATTATTTCCCTCAGAGTTAAATCTTTCCTTTGATGAAACCTTTGCAGAACGATTGCCTGATGCTTATGAACGACTTCTTATGGATATTGCACGCGGAAATCAAACTTTATTCATGCGTTCCGACGAGGTTTTAGCAGCATGGGATTATATCGACCCAGTAATTGAAAAGGTTCGCAAAAAAAGCCCTGAAATATATTCTGCTGACTCAATGGGACCTGAGGATAAAATACTTATAAAAGAAGGAAGGTATTGGTTTGACCCAATATTGGAACAAAAAGAATGACATTGAGGGCTCAATCCATTGCCCAATCGATTGGCAAAACTCTGCAATCTGAGATATCAGAGTATGGCTCTGCATCTTTGGTAGTGTGCGGTGGCTCAAGCCCAATAAAAATTTTTGAATATTTAAATTCAATTAAGATTGACTGGCATTTTGTTAAAATTTTTCTAGTAGATGATAGATTAATTAAACCACAATCTGAATTTAGCAATCAGAAGCTTCTGAAAACTCACCTGCTCAAAAATAAAGCAAAGAAATCTATTTTTACCCCCCTTTCAACTGATTTAATGTCAAGAAACCTTATGCCCGATATATTTACCGTTATGCTATTGGGAATGGGTAACGACGGTCATTTTGCCTCATTATTTCCTGAAATGCTTGCACAAACAAAGAATTCTCCCAAAAATAATTTGGAATTTGAAGTTTCAGCAGAACCTTCAATTATAACTACGCCGGCGCTTGGAAACCCAAAATTACCCAGGATTTCAATGAATTTAAGCCTCATTTTGAAGAGTAAACGGATAATACTGTTGGCAAATGGAAAAGAGAAACAAGCAGTTCTGAAATCAGCAGAAAAAGATAAAATGCTTCCTATTTACCATTTATTAAAACAAACCCATGTACCAATCGAAATAGAAAGTTTGTAAAAATGTCAGACTTACATCCAAAGATATTAGAGGTATTAGAGCGTATTAAATTAAGAAGCAAAAATAGCAGAACCACCTATCTGGCTGCTATTGATGAAATGGATAAGAACAAAGACCAAGATAGAGCCGTTGTGTCTTGCTCAAACATTGCTCACGCTGGTGCTGCTGCAGGTGTTGACCAAAAAGATTTTCTTACCAGCAATAAGCCCAATATTGGAATTGTCACCTCTTATAATGATATGCTTTCAGCTCATCAGCCATTTGAGACATTTCCAGCCATAATAAAAGCTGCCGCAAGAACAGTTGAAGCAACGGCACAAGTTGCTGGTGGTGTACCAGCCATGTGTGATGGGATAACCCAAGGACGCCCTGGTATGGAACTTTCATTACTTTCAAGAGACGTAATTGCGATGTCTACTGCTGTTAGCTTAAGCCACGGGGTTTACGATGCTGCTTTATGTCTAGGGGTTTGTGATAAAATTGTGCCGGGTTTGGTTATTGGCGCCTTATCTTTTGGTCATTTGCCCTGTGTTTTTGTACCCGCAGGACCAATGAGTTCAGGACTCCCCAATGATGAAAAAGCAGCTGTAAGAAAAGCTTTTGCTAAAGGTGAAGTAGACAGGGATGCTCTACTAAAAGCTGAATCTAGTGCTTATCATGGAGCAGGAACCTGTACATTTTATGGCACAGCAAATTCAAACCAGATGTTAATGGAGATTATGGGTCTGCATCTACCAGGTGCTGCCTTTCTTCACCCACATAGCGATATTCGACATGCCTTAACTGTGGCATCAACTGAACAGGCTGTCCTTATTAACAGAAAATCTAATGACTATCGTCCAATTGGAAAAATATTGGATGAGCGAAGCTTTGTTAATGCTATTATTGGTCTTCACGCCACTGGAGGATCTACAAATCATACTCTGCATTTGCCAGCAATGGCCGCTGCAGCTGGTATTAAAATAACCTGGGAAGATTTTTCTGACTTATCTAATATTATCCCATTATTAACTCGTATATATCCTAATGGAAGCGCTGATGTTAACCAATTTCATGCTGCTGGAGGATTAAGTTTTGTCATAAGGGAATTACTTGAAAATGGACTACTTGATGGCAGCGCTGCATCTGTCTGGGGGAAAACTA
The DNA here is from genome assembly GCA_902622515.1 of uncultured SAR116 cluster alpha proteobacterium. Classification (GTDB taxonomy): domain Bacteria; phylum Pseudomonadota; class Alphaproteobacteria; order Puniceispirillales; family Puniceispirillaceae; genus UBA5951. The sequence goes on along the minus strand of CACNQE010000010.1, from coordinate 3,883 downwards.
TTAAAGATTATGCATCTGAACCTATTCTCAAAGATGGTAAACTTGAGTGGCGCGCTGCCCCCCTGAATTCTTCTGATTTAAGTATTTTGAGACCGATAAATAAACCACATCAGCCTAATGGCGGATTAAAAATGTTATCAGGCAACCTTGGTAAAGCAGTTATAAAAATATCAGCCGTTTCTGAAAATAATAGGGTGATAACTGCTCCAGCTCAGGTTTTTTCAAACGAAGCAGATGTAAAAATTGCCTACAATAATGGCGAGCTAAACAAAGATGTTGTAGTAGTTGTTCTTGCGCAGGGTCCGCAAGCTAATGGAATGCCTGAATTACATAGTCTTACGCCAATACTTGCTAACCTACAAGACAAGGGATTTAAGGTTGCTCTTGTTACAGACGGAAGAATGTCAGGAGCATCAGGAAAAATTCCTGCTGCAATTCATGTATTTCCTGAAGCGGTCAATGGTGGTAATATTGGTCGTATTAAAAATGGTGACATTATTAATGTAGATGCAAATTCAGGAAAGCTTGAGGTTAAAGAAGAAATTTCAAGCAGAGCTCCGTTCTCAATTGCCTCCAAGGACAATCCAAACAGTTTTGGAAGATCGCTTTTTGCACAGATGAGAAGCCAATCCGCTAATGCCGAAGCTGGTGGTGGAATTAGTATTAATTTAGGACAGAATAAATGAATATTTCAAAAATTTTATCATTAGGTCCAGTTATGCCTGTAATTGTAATAGAACAGGCTAATCACGCAATTCCATTAGGCGAGGCATTATTAACTGGAGGAATAAAAACAATTGAAATTACTTTACGAACATCAGCAGCACTTAATGCTATAGAACAATTGGCAAAACATTTACCTGAAATTTATGTTGGAGCTGGCACCATTCTTACCAAAGAAAATGCTACTCAAGCTAAAAATTCTGGCGCCAAATTTTGTGTTAGCCCTGGAACTACGTCTTCCATTATTGATGCCTGTGATGAATGTAATATATCTTTATTACCTGGCGCCAGCACAGTCTACGAAATGCTGACATTAAGTGAGGCAGGGTTTTCAGAAATAAAATTTTTTCCAGCATCTGCAGCCGGTGGAATACCATTCATAAAATCACTGGTTAGTCCACTACCAAATTTGAAATTTTGCCCGACTGGAGGCATATCTTATGAGACAGCCTCAGAATGGCTATCGTTAGTAAATGTGAGTTGTGTGGGTGGAAGTTGGATAGCACCTGCAAAAGATATAAATGATCAAAACTTCTCAGAAATAACCGCCCGAGCAAAACAGGCAACTAAATTAGTTAATTAATAATATGCAGCTTACCGATAATCCATATTTCAAAATACTTATTAAAGAAGCTAAGGAAATTAGTTCTGTATCTCTAAACGATTTGATGAATCAAAAAAATCGAGTGAATGATTTTTGTTTTTCATTGGACCCTTTATGGGTAGATATAACCCGTCAATTCATCACACCAAAAATCTTTGATAATCTAATCAAACTTGCAGAGGCTTCAGGAATTGAAGTAAAGTTCTCTAAACTTGCAAACGGTGAACCAATTAATAAAACGGAAAATAGACCGGTACTTCACACAAAATTGCGCCAAAAAGAACGCTACAAATCTACAGAATGGCAAAAGCTTACTTCGTTTTGTGAGCAGGTCCGCTCAAATAAAAACATCCATACGATTGTGAATATAGGTATTGGTGGCTCAGACCTTGGACCTTCAATGGTTACAAGCGCTTTAAAACCATTTCAAGGAAATCAAAATATCAGATTTGTATCAAATGTTGACCCAGCTGACTTAAATGATAATTTATTGGATTGCGACCCTAAGAAAACTTTTTTTCTGGTCACTTCTAAAACATTCACAACAGCGGAAACATTACAAAATGCTTCACTAGCTAAGAGCTGGTTAAAGCGAGCAAATATTAACCCATCCAATCAAATGGCGGCAATTACAGCTGCACCGCCAAAAGCTATGAATTGGGGTATATCAAAAGATAAAGTATTTGATTTTTCTGATGGCATTGGAGGCAGATACTCTCTTTGGTCTGCTGTAGGCTTGCCAATTATGATAGCTATTGGGAATGAAAATTTTATTTCATTTTTAGAGGGTGCTGCAGAAATCGATGAGCACGTTTTTAATACATCTATTCGTAATAATATTCCTCTAATATTGGCACTATTAAGGATCTGGAATCGAAATTTCCTAAATATTCCCATGCATGGCATTATGCCTTATGACCAACGTCTTTCAATGCTTCCTGCTTGGGCACAACAGCTGGAAATGGAGAGTAATGGCAAGGCTGTTGATATAAATAATAAAACATTACAGGTTCCGGCATCTCCACTAATTTGGGGTGAGCCTGGAACAAACGCACAGCACAGCTTTTTTCAATATCTTCACCAAGGACTAGAAAAACAAAGTTTAGATATTTTAATCCCTAGAAACGCTACTGAGTGTTATCTACCCGAAGGTTGGAAAGAAAGCCATAAAACACTTATTTTTAATGCCTTGGCGCAGGCAGAAGCACTGGCGATTGGACAGGAAAACTTCCAGGAGCCTCACAGAAACTTTCGAGGGGGAAACGTTTCAACCATAATTAGCTGGGGTAACTCAGACCCTTATAATCTTGGGGGACTACTAGCCCTATACGAACACGTTACAATTGCAAGCGGTTTTCTATGGGATATCAATAGCTTTGACCAATGGGGTGTGGAACTAGGAAAACAAAAAGCAAAAGAACTTGAAAACCCTAAATATTATGATGATTTTAGCCCTGCAGCAAGGCTTTTTCTTAAACAATTAGGGACTAGTAAATAAAAAAGGCAAAAAAACATTAGTTAAACTCAAGACATAAATGGACAATATTATTATGATTATTAAGAAAGTACCGTGTTTATCTTAATCTAAGGAACTTTAAGACATGAAAAAAAACTATCTTGAATTTGTTAGAATTTTATTATTAGCACAAATATTTGTTTTAGGTGGAAATAATTTGATAAGAGCCGAAGAGAACACTTACTTTCTAACTAGTAAATCGTTACTCACTTATTGCCAAAGCAATCTACCAGCAGAAGATGGGATTTGCCAGGGTTACCTTGCAGGTGTAACAGACAGTGTCTATTCGGGACATCTTTCAGATTTTATTTCAATTTGCGTACCAAAAGGTATAACTACTTCGGAACTAAAAGCGCTTTTTGTTTCGTATGCAACAAAATATCCGGAGTTTTTTGAGCGTGCTGCTGATGGTTTATTTACTGATGCTCTTGCGTCAAAATTCAGTTGTTGACTGAATTTACCATGATAATCCAACAGAAAGTTTGCCCATATACTGATTGGCGGAGTTTGAAATACCCGCTGATATACTAAATGGAAGAGCACCATCAGCTCCTGGTGCATTTACTAAAAACATTGACCCTGCGAAATTCAATCCAAGCGCATTTTCCTGATTTTTTGTTGCTCCTCCAAGTTGTACATGAAAGTTCTTACCTTTTTCTGGATTGCGTGTATCTAGGGCAGCCGCCATTGCTGCTGATTGGTCGACATAACGTCTGGTAGCAGCATGGTCCGGCTCTGTTGGGTCCTGAATACTCAAGATACCTCTCACTTTGGTAACATGGTTATCATGGTCACCCAAGGTTAAGGTTCCAGCACTTGAAGAGATCACATCGTTGGTATTATCAATATCAATAGAATTTTCACCGATAGATATTGTTCCATCATCTTTTTTCCTGATAAGGTTCATCTGACCGTCTGCAGACTTTATAGTATCTGTGTAAAGAGTTCCAATTGTCGCGTTATCTGTGTTTATGTTACTGGTCAATCCGGTTATAGTAAGGGTGCCGATAGTAAGATTTCCTCCAATTGCTGCGTTTCCA
>CACNQE010000009.1:5000-81915 GCA_902622515.1 uncultured SAR116 cluster alpha proteobacterium | reverse complement strand
AGGTAAAACCGTGCAGGTAGAAGTCCGTCGGAAAAGGGCTCCCGCAAGTCAGATCCAAAGAAACCCCTCAGCGGCATCGCAGACTAAAGCAAATCAGTCACAAGCTTTATCGCCGCTTGTGGTTGACAACGAAGGGGAAAACCAACTTCAAGATGGCCTTACAGCTACAGAACGTGCTAATCGCATTGCAGTGCTAAAACAAGGTATGAAACGTTCTGAAGAAACTTCTAATAAACTAGGAGAGATTAAAACAAATATAGAAGGTTCGAATAGCCAAAATTCGGATCTTGAAATTGACTCTCACGAAATTTCAGAAAAAAGCAAAGATTTATTATTAGAACGGCGACGCACAGAATTAGCAGAGCTCGAAGAAATAGAAGCGTTAACAAAAGCAAAAAAAAATAAAGAGTTGTCAAAAATCGAAGCTGAAAAACTCAGACAGAAAAACATAAATTCCATGCCTCAAGATATTATCAAAGAGGCACCACAAACTAAGCGTCTTAATGATGTGTCCCCAAATAGACGGAAACGCGACGATGATATTGAACAGCCACGCAGATCTACTGGAAGAGTTCGTGATGGTCTCTCAAGGAGGCAAGGTAAACTTACTATATCAGAGGCGCTTTCAGGTTCAGAAGGTGGCAGGCAGCGTTCGCTTGCCTCTGTTAGAAGACAGAGAGAAAAAGCTCGTTTGCGTGAGGAAACACAAACTCAGATTAAACAGGTTAGAGATGTTATAATCCCAGACTCTATTACTGTATCTGAGCTAGCAATTCGTATGGCTGAACGTTCCGCAGACGTCGTAAAAGAACTGATGAAGCAAGGAATAATGGTTACTGCAACTCAGACCATTGATGCAGAGACGGCAGAGTTAGTTACGATAGAATTTGGTCATAAGGCACTCCGAGTATCTGAATCAGATATTGAGATTGGTCTTGAAGGTAAGGAAGACTCTCAAGACAGTCTGAAAACAAGACCCCCTGTTATAACAATTATGGGACATGTTGATCATGGGAAGACTAGTTTATTAGATGCCATTCGTAAAACAGATGTCGCAGGAGGTGAGTCAGGGGGTATCACCCAGCATATAGGCGCATATCAAATTAAAACACAGCTAGAAAACATAATCACTTTTATTGATACTCCGGGGCATGAAGCCTTTACAGAAATGCGTTTAAGGGGAGCAAATACTACAGATATTGTGGTTCTTGTTGTTGCCGCAGATGATTCTGTGAAATCACAAACGATTGAAGCAATTAATCATGCTAAGGTAGCGGAGTGCCCTATCATTGTAGCAGTAAATAAATGTGATAAACCAGACGCAGATGCTCAACGGGTTCGCAATGATTTACTTCAATATGAAATTATAACAGAAGACTTTGGCGGAGAGATCCAGTGTATTGATGTCTCGGCCCATACAGGAGAGGGTCTTGAAAAGTTAGAAGAGGCTATGATGCTTCAAGCAGAGATTTTAGAACTAAAGGCAAATCCAGATAGGTCTGCGGAAGGTTCAGTAATTGAGGCTAAAGTGGAGCGCGGAAAAGGTTCTGTTGCAACAGTCTTAGTTCAGAAGGGAACGTTGAAAGTTGGTGATATTTTTGTTGTAGGGGCAGAATATGGAAAAGTGCGTGCACTCCTTAACGATAGAGGTGCAAATTTAAAAAAGGCACTTCCAGGGCAACCAGTTGAGGTTTTGGGACTAAACGGTACACCAATGGCCGGTGACCAGTTTATTGTTGTACCTACAGAGTCCAGAGCTCGTGAAATTGCTGATTATCGAGGTAGAAAAGCACGAGACAAAGAGGCTGCAATAAAAGCACGTGGGTCAGTTGAACAAATGTTATCAGCAATTGCAGCAGGTGAAGCTGAAGAATTGCCTGTAGTAATAAAAACAGACGTTCATGGCTCTCTTGAAGCTATAAAAGTTGCGCTTGATAAACTAGCAACAGACCAAGTTAAGGTGCGCATCTTAACAGGTGGAGTTGGTGCATTATCAGAATCAGATATATCTCTAGCTGCAGCTTCACAAGCTATTGTTGTTGGATTTAATGTTCGCGCTATTCCTCAGGCTCGAGATCTTGCTCGACGTGATGGTATAGAAATTAGATACCACTCTATAATCTATGAGCTAATCGATGAAATTAAATCTGCTATGAGTGGATTATTAAGTCCGGATAAGCAAGAGGAATTCATTGGATATGCAGAAATAAGAGAGGTGTTTTCAGTATCAAAACTAGGTAAAGTTGCAGGATGCTATGTCACAGAAGGAATAATTCGTCGTGGGTGTAGTGTTCGTTTGTTAAGAGATAATATTGTAATTCACGAAGGTTCTCTTAAGACACTAAAACGTTTTAAAGATGAAGTAAAAGAGGTAAAGGATGGTATGGAATGTGGGATGGCGTTTGAAAATTATTCTGATATACAACAGGGCGACGTTATTGAATGTTTCGAAGTAACAGAGGTGGCTCGTAGTTTGTAATTTAATTACTTCTTTTATTTTTAGTATTTTTTGATTGAAAACTAGGCAATTATTATGTCGAAAAAAGCCAAAATATCCAGCAAATCTCCAAGTAAACGGCAGCTGCGTGTTGGAGAAGAAATACGCCATGTATTGGCTGGAATATTTATAAGACAAGATATTTATGTTGATGAACTAAGTGGTAAATCGATCACTGTAAGCGAGGTTTCTGTAAGTTCAGATCTTTCTAGTGCAAAGGTTTTTGTTATGCCCTTGGGTGGGCAAGATATAGAAATCATACTTCCTGTTCTAAATAAGATGGCCTCATTTTTTGCGCATCATGTTTCTCAGAAACTATACCTTAAACGCATGCCAAAGCTTAGTTTTTTAATAGATGAAAGCTTTGATTACGTAGATAAAATTACTTCTTTATTTAATAATTTACCTAAACCATTAAATGCTGAGACCTCAATCTGCAATGAGAATGAAATACAGGTTGATACTCAAGCAGACAGCTTCTCGCAGACAAGAAAATCTTAAATGAAGCTAAATTAGTAATGTTATCTAATAAGACTAAGATACATGGATGGTTCAACTTCGATAAGCCTGAAGGGATTAGTTCTGCAAAAGCTGTAGCTATTATTCGTAAAAAACTAAATTGCTCAAAAATTGGCCATGGTGGGACCTTAGACCCATTAGCTAGTGGTGTGTTGCCCATTGCTATTGGGGAGGCAACAAAAACTGTTTCTTATGTAATGGATAGTGCAAAAAAATACGAATTTTCAATAAGTTGGGGGTATGAAACAACAACAGATGATAAAGAGGGTTCACCTACCAGAACATCTAATAAGATTCCTACAAAGGAGGATATTGACAGGTGCATACCTGAATTTATTGGAACAATAAAACAGATACCGCCAGATTACTCAGCTGTAAAGATAGACGGCAAGCGCGCTTATTCCCTTGCACGTTTCTCTGAAAAAAGGGGAATAGAAAATCAAGTGGATTTAAAATCGCGTGATGTAAACATCCATAATTTGTCTTTATTATCATTGAGCAACAACAAAGCTTGTTTCTCTATATTTTGTGGGAAAGGAACCTATGTTCGCTCTTTAGGGCGCGATTTAGGTCGCCGATTAGGGTCAGCTGGACACATTTCTGACCTTAAAAGGATTTCTGTGGGAAATTTCAAACTAAAAGATGCGATTTCACTGGATTTTTTTAAAAATTTGAGAGATATTGCCGATGCAAAAAAAAATGTTATATCGTTATCAACAGTGCTAGACGACATCCCGGCATTGCATATAACACCCGAAGAGGCACAAAGAATAAGAATGGGGCAACGCATACCCTATTTTGGGAAAAGCTATGTGGAAAGCCAAAACAGTGTTGCCATTTGTGATGGTATAGTAATCGCATTAATAACACTTGATTCTGGGATTATTCGTCCTGTCAGGGTTTTTAACATACAGAAGTGATGTTTAAGGAGGAAATAGATGTCGATAACAAAAGAAAAAACAGCTGAATTGGTTAAAAGATTTGGTTCTAATGATAAAGACTCTGGTTCTGCTGCTGTGCAGGTGGCAATTTTAAGCGAGCGTATAACTAATCTCACAGAGCATTTAAAAATCCATAAGAAAGATTTTGGTTCGCGTCGTGGTCTTTTAATGATGGTTGGGCAAAGACGTCATTTGCTTGATTATATAAAATCACGGAAGGAAAGCGATTATAGAGAGCTAATATCGACATTAGGCCTGCGCAGATAATTATTAAAAAATCTATCTGGTTTTTAAAATATCATTTTTACACTACTTTATTTATAAGTAATTTTTTTTGTTGTTGCAATTCAATATTTCCCATGTCATATAGCCATCATAGAAAAGTAAAAACAATTATTTGCCGCAAAAGATGGAGTAATGCGGACGCTTGACGGAGCAAGCCTTTTGAACAACCAGACGGAGATTGTTGTTCAGTTTGATTCTACTAAAATTTAAGAGACTTATTTTGGAACCGCAAGCGCTTCGCACAAAATCCTGTATCTAATGAAGCAATTCGTAAAGCGGCTTACATGATGAGCGAACGGAGTTATGTATGTTCACAATCTATAAAAAAGAATTCAAATGGGGTGAAAAGACCGTTGTTTTGGAAACGGGGAAAATAGCCAGACAAGCAGATGGGGCTGTTTTGGTTACTATTGGTCAAACGACTGTTTTATGCACAGCTGTCGCTGCAAAATCTGCGAAGCCTGGCCAAGATTTCTTTCCATTAACTGTTAATTATCAGGAAAAGGCATTTGCCGCTGGGAAAATTCCAGGTGGATTTTTTAAACGTGAAGGACGTCCATCTGAAAATGAAACACTTGTGAGCAGACTAATTGATAGGCCTATAAGACCCTTGTTTCCCAAAGAATTTAAATGTGAAACACAGGTTATATGCACAGTTTTATCGCATGATATGGAAACCAATCCAGATATTGTAGCCATGATAGGTGCATCTGCAGCTTTAACGATATCAGGCGTCCCATTCTTTGGGCCTATTGGAGCGGCTCGTGTAGGACTAATTGGCGGTGATTTTTTCTTAAACCCGACAATCACTCAAATGGAAGAATCTACTTTAGATTTAGTAATGGCTGGCACTTCAGAAGGGGTGTTAATGGTAGAGTCCGAAGCAAGCGAATTACCGGAAAAAACAATGTTAGATGCTGTTAATTTTGGGCATGAGCAAATACAAACGGCCATAAGCGCTATTATAGAGCTTGCGGAAACAGCTGCTAAAGAGCCACGTGAACTTCCACAAGAATTACCCGAAGCTCAGGAAATTAGAAAAAATTTAACAAGTCTGAAAATTGAGGTTGAAAAGGCTTATACTATTTCAGAAAAAAATGAAAGGCAAAGAGTCCTATCAGATATCAAGGAAAGGGCTATTGAGACAGCAGGCCAAGAGGCAGATGGAGTTTTGGTTGCCGGCATAATGAAGGAACTCGAGTCAAATGTTGTGCGTTCCGCTATCTTAAAGACAGGAAAACGCATCGATGGTCGCGATACTAAAACAGTTCGTCCAATTGTAGCTGAAGTTGGATTGCTTCCGAGGACTCATGGTTCAGCGCTTTTTACACGCGGAGAAACACAGGTTCTTGCCGTTACAACACTTGGTACGGGACAAGACGAACAAATCATTGATTCACTGGAGGGAGAATTTCGTTCGAGATTTATGCTCCACTATAATTTTCCTCCATATTCAGTTGGTGAGGCAGGCCGTGTTGGAAGTCCTGGTAGGCGTGAAATTGGACACGGTAAGTTAGCTTGGAGAGCAATTAACCCTGTTTTACCAAAAAAAGAGGAATTCCCCTATACTCTAAGAACTGTATCGGAAGTAACAGAATCTAATGGTTCATCTTCCATGGCCACTGTGTGTGGAACATCGCTCGCAATGATGGACGCTGGAGTTCCTTTGAAACGTCCTGTTGCTGGTATAGCAATGGGACTAATTAAAGAAGATGATTCCTATGCCGTTTTATCTGATATTCTTGGTGATGAAGACCATTTAGGTGACATGGACTTTAAAGTTGCTGGAACTCAAGACGGGATCACGTCATTACAAATGGATATCAAAATTACATCTATTACTTCTGAGATTATGGAGATTGCGTTAGGCCAAGCCAAAGATGGAAGGTTGCATATTCTAGGGGAAATGAGTAAGGCTCTAAAATCTGCCAGAGAGACTTTGTCTGATAGCGCACCCAAAATCACTACTTTAAAAATATCAGTTGATAAAATAAGAGATATTATTGGGCCTGGTGGCAAAGTTATAAGAGAAATTTGTGAGCAAACTGGTGCTAAAATTGATATTGAAGATGACGGCACGGTGTCAATAGCAGCATCTTCCCAGGAGTCTTCTGAGGAGGCAATTGGGCGAATTAAGGGTATTGTGGCAGAGCCAGAACTTGGTCAAATTTACTCTGGAACTGTAGTAAAAACAGTGGATTTTGGTGCTTTTGTAAATTTTCTCGGTCCAAAAGATGGTCTTGTACACATCTCCGAAATGCTTGAAGAGCGAGTAGCAAAGACAACAGATGTATGTAAAGAAGGTGATAGTGTTAAGGTAAAGGTTATTGGCTTTGATGATCGAGGAAAAGTAAAATTGTCAATGAAACGGGTTGACCAGAAAACAGGTGCCGACCTCGAAGCTGTTTCTGATTCCTTAGAAGTAGAATAACGTTGTAAATCAGGGGTCACAGAAAAGAGCTGGCAAAAATTGGGGTGGTTTAAAAAGCAGATATATTTATGCGTTAAGAAAAGTATTAAAGTTTCTATAATTACATGTCAAATGCTGCCACCCCGACGTTATTAAAGCCACCATCTACGTAATGAATTTCTCCGGTCACCCCACTTGAAAGTTCTGAAATCAAGTAACAACCTGCTTTTCCTACCTCATATATATCAGGATTTCTTCCTAAAGGCGCATTGTTTTCACTATGACGAAAAATTCCACGCGCCCCACTAATTGCTGCGCCAGCAAGTGTTTTCATTGGTCCGGCGGAAAGGCCATTTACTCTTATGTTATGCTTGCCAAGGTCGACAGCCAAATAACGAATAGATGCTTCCAGCGCAGCCTTTGCAACACCCATTACATTGTAATTTGGAGTGGTTCTTACCCCTCCTAGATAACTTAGTGTTAATAGAGAGCCACCATTCGACATTATTGGCAAAGAAGATTTAGCCAATTCTGTAAAAGAAAATGCTGATATTAACATCGTTTTTTTAAAATTTTCTCTGGATGTATTATAATAAGCACCTCGCAATTCATTTTTATCTGAAAACCCTACAGCGTGAACCACAAAATCAATCTTGGTCCAATATTTTGATAATTTTTCCATTGCTGTTTTTGTTGATGTTTTTTGGCTCACATCACAAGGTATTAGGATGTCTGTTTCAACTGTTTTAGCTAATGGTATAAGTCGTTTCTCAAATGCTGGTATTTGATAAGTAAACGCCAATTTTGCACCAAGGTTGTGGGCTTGCTTAGCTATTCCCCATGCAGCAGAATTTTCATTTGCGACACCCACTATTAATCCTCGTTTGCCAGATAGAATAGTCATTTTTTTGAAAACCTACTCCACAACTCTAGCTACAGCAAGAGTGGCATTTGTTCCGCCAAAGCCAAAAGAGTTGGATAGCGCTACGTCTATATTGATATCATCTATCCGTCCAGTAACTACTGGCAACTCACCGATTTCAGGGTCGGGTGTATTAATGTTTGCAGAAGCAGCAATAAAATTATTTTTCATCATTAGTAATGTATAAATAAGTTCTTGCACGCCTGTAGCACCAAGTGAGTGACCTGTTAAAGATTTTGTTGAAGATAAATAAGGTAATTTATTTAAAGGACCGAACACTTCATTAACGGCTATTAGTTCTTTTGAGTCACCAGCCGGAGTAGATGTACCATGGGCATTAATATATACAACATCTCCAGGCAGACCATTACCATTAAAACCTTTTAAAGCGAGTTGCATACATCTTACAGCCCCCTCTCCAGAAGGCGCAACCATGTCATAGCCATCAGAATTTGCTCCATATCCAACAATTTCCGCATAAATTTTAGCTCCCCTTGCTTTTGCATGTTCATATTCTTCTAATACAAGCATACCGCCACCACCGGCTATTACAAACCCATCTCTGTCGGCATCATATGCTCTACTTGCAAGATGTGGTGTTTCGTTAAATTTTGATGACATTGCGCCCATTGCATCAAATAATGAAGATAAAGACCAATCTAATTCTTCGCCGCCTCCTGCAAAAACAATATCTTGCATCCCGTAACGAATAGAATCTGTCCCCGCAGCTATACAATGTGCAGAGGTTGAGCAGGCAGAAGTTATAGAGTAGTTAAGTCCTTTAATTTTAAAAAAAGTAGCAATACATGCAGATACGGTAGACGACATACATCTTGGAACCATATAAGGTCCAATTCGTTTTGGCCCTTTTTCTCTTGTAATATCTGCGGCAATAACGACATTCGCCGTCGAAGGCCCCCCAGAGCCGGCGATCAACCCAGTTCGCGGGTTAGAGACATCTTTTTCTTCCAGCCCAGAATCTAAAATTGCTTGTTCCATTGATAAAACTGCATAGGCAGATCCTTCTCCCATAAACCTCATTTTTTTCCTGTCAATATGCTCATTTACATCTAGCTTTACGGCCCCCTTTACTTGTGACCTAAACCCAAGTTCGGCATAATCTGGAGCACTTATAATTCCAGAAACACCGTTCATTAACGATTGTGTAACTTCATCAACATCATTTCCAATTGATGAAACAATACCGATACCTGTAATTACAACTCTCCGCATAATTATACTCCCGATCCGAATAGCCCAACACGAATATCTTCTGCCTGGAAGACTGATTCCCCATCGCACAATACTTCACCATCTGCTATACCCAATACAAGTTTTCGCAAAATTATTCGTTTCATATGGATTCTAAATGTAACAATTTTAGCATCTGGCAGAACTTGCCCTGAAAATTTTACTTGTCCAACAGAAATTGCACGTCCTCTGCCAAGTCCTCCTGCCCAACCTAAATAGAAACCCACTAGCTGCCATAGCGCATCCATGCCAAGGCAGCCTGGCATGACTGGATCATTTTCAAAATGACATTTAAAAAACCAAAGGTCTGGATGAATATCGAATTCAGCTTCAATTTGCCCCTTATTAAATTGACCACTATCATCTGAAATAGAGGTAATTCTGTCGCACATAAGCATTGGGGGCATTGGTAATTGTGGGTTTCCAGGACCAAATAATTCCCCTTTCGCACATAAAATTAATTCTTCATAAGAATAACTTGATTGTTGGCTTTTTGTCATTAATGTTCCTTTTTTACCATTTTTGGGCAGTTGATCGCTTTGTATTCAATAAAAAGGCTATTATTTTTAAAGACTGCTCAATTCAGTTTTTCATCTTCAACTAGTCCCCAGAATGAGTCTCGTTTTATCCAACCTTTTAATTCAGAATGAGCCACTTTGCAGAATTGGGATTTGCAATATTGTAATTCCATTATAACATTTTTTTCAGCGTAACCTACGATTTCAGAATTGTCTTCACTTGTTTTATAAATTTTTGTTACTCGCTCTGTTATTAAAGCTGTTCTTCGTCCAGTTAATAGTTTGGAATGCATCCATCCTGTTACTTCATCATGGTCAATAACTTTTCTCCACACATCATATTCGGCAATTATTTTGAGCGGCAACCCCTTCTGTTTATAAGTCCATAAAATCGGATATTCATTTCCTGGCCCAACTCTCATATTTGCTTCTTCAGATTTAAGTGACAGGAATCTGGGAATCTCATATCCAGAACCACGCACAACTAATCGAATATCCTGAGCAAGTACGTTGCTCATGTTCGTTACATCAGATGCCATTATAGCGATAATAATTATCGTGTATAAGAAAATAAAAATTGATCTAAAAGTCAATTGATTGCATTTTCGTTTAATGAGGAGATTTCGAATAAAATGAGTTTTTTTGATTATAAGCATAGTAGTTTTTTAAACATCCTCTGATACAAAAAAAATAAATCTGGACGCAAGCATAAACCAAATTTAAAGTAATTAAACTGGGTTAACTTTAAAAATATCATTTGGACTATCATAGCAGAAATGTGCATTATAATGCGAGTATCTTCTGTATTGGGTTAAAACAAATAAGGTTGAAAGAAGATGAAGACCAAAATTATTTTAACGCGTAGGCTACCAGATTCGGTTGAGACACGTATGCGAGAGCTATTTGACGCTGTATTAAACGAGTTTGATCAACCATTTACCCAAGCCCAGTTGATTGATGCAGTAAAAACAGCTGATGTACTCGTCCCTACAGTTACAGATAACCTTAATTCCTCTATTATAGAACAGGCAGGTCCTCGGTTAAGACTTATAGCTTCTTTTGGAACAGGCGTTGACCATATTAATGTTAACGCTGCGCGTGAAAAGGGAATTACTGTTACCAACACACCAGGTGTTTTGAGTGAGGATACAGCAGACGTTGCTATGGCACTTATTTTGGCAGTACCGCGTCGAATTGTTCAGGGAGATACAAAAATTCGCTCTGGTCAATGGGACGGCTGGTCACCAACTGGGATGCTTGGTCACCGTATAAATGGAAAACGACTAGGCATTATTGGAATGGGCTCGATAGGACAAGCTATTGCACGAAGAGCCAAAGCATTTGGAATGTCTATTCATTATCATAATAGAAAAGCCGTTCATCCTTCAACAGAGGCAGAGTTGGAGGCCACTTATTGGGAGAATGTTGAGCAAATGCTTCCCCGTGTGGATATTATTTCGGTGAATTGTCCAAGCACAACAGCAACACATCATCTTTTAAATGCGCATAGATTGAGTCTTCTATCTTCTCATTCTTATCTTGTTAATACTGGGAGAGGGGATGTAATAGATGAGCTAGCACTTATAGAATTATTAAAGCAGAAAAAAATTGCAGGAGCTGGTTTAGATGTATATGAAAATGAGCCTATTGTGAAATCTGAGCTTTTTGATTTGCCAAATGTTGTATTACTTCCACATATAGGCTCTGCCACAATTGAAGGCAGACATGCGATGGGAGATAAAGTAATCATAAATATCCAAACTTTTTTGGATGGCCACACTCCGCCAGATAGAGTTGTTCCAGCAATGCTATAAGCAGCAATAATTTTTTATCTTAAGCCGTCATTTTTTGAGCAAATCACGCAGTTATCTAGTTTGGTTGTTTCAATAGACTTGAAGTTGCATGAAAAACCGTCAAATAAAATTAACTTATTTATCGCCATTTCACCAGCTCTTGTAACCCACTTTATTGTTTCTAAAGATTGTAAGTTGCCGATTAATCCTGTAATGGGTGATAAGATACCAGCTTGTGCACAATTTGCGACCTGTGCTTCACCGAAATCTTTTGGAAAAAGACATGCGAAACAGGGTGAATTATTATAACCTTCTACACCGGCCATAAAAGAGGCCAATTGCCCGTCAAACCGAACGGCACCTCCAAAGACATGTGGAATTCCGTTTTCGAAAGCTGCTTTGGCGGCTCCAAACCTTGTGCTAAATTGGTCAGCACAATCTACTAGTAAAGTGCAATCAGATAAAATATCGTTAAGTTTTTCCTTCCCCATCGTTTCTTGTATTACTTTCACCGAAACATCCGGATTAATATCTTTAACGAATCGTTTTGCACTTTCAGTTTTTGGTTTTCCAACATCCCTCTCACGGTAAATAATCTGCCTGTTTAGATTACTTAAATCAATAATGTCATTGTCACAAATTATTAGCTCTCCGACACCAGCTGCTGCTAGATTTGCAATAACAACTGAGCCCAAGCCTCCCGCCCCTAGCACTGCTACTTTAGAAGATAATAATGCTTGCTGTCCATCTTCATCAATTTCAGTCATCACTACTTGGCGTGCATAACGGTGGAGTTGGGTGTCGGTTATCTTCATTTATGTTTATGCCTTTTACCCTGTAGAACCAAAACCTTTTTTTCCTCTTTTTGTTTTGTTAAGGGCTAATACAACTTTTAATTTTGCTTGTATAATAGGAGCAATTATTAATTGCGCAATTCTAGAGCTATGTTCAATAATAAATTTATCTTGACCTAAATTTATAAGTAAAATTTTTATTTCACCCCTATAGTCGCTATCAATTGTTCCAGGTGAATTTAATACGGATATACCATGTTTATAGGCAAGTCCAGAACGTGGACGTATTTGTGCCTCTAAATTTTTCGGGAGGCTTATTTTTAAACCCGTTGGAATTAGAGTTCTCTCAAGCGGTCTTAATACAAGTGGCTTTGAAAGTGCAGCATATAAATCCATACCAGCGGCACCTTCGGTTTGATATTTGGGAATGGGTAGATCGCTTGCATGGTCTAATTTTTCAATATCAATGTTAAGGGAAGAGCTCATACAACCTCGTTTTCTTGAATATCAGAAAAATATTTACTAATCTTATCAGTTAATTTTTTCGCTACCGTTTCCTTACTGTTTGTACCCCAATCTTCCACATTATTTTTAGAAACAAAAAAAACTTCATTATTATCAGAATTGAACACAGAAACACCAGACTGAAAAACTGAATTTGCCAAAATCCAATCTGCATTTTTGTTCTTTCTTTTGTTAGCAGCGTTTATTTTTAGATTTTCTGTCTCTGCTGCGAATCCAATAACAAGCCTTGGCCTTGACTTGTGATACCCAACCCAAGATAAAATGTCTGGTGTGTCAGTTAGCACAAGTTGAGGTGTTTTTTTACTAGATTTCTTGATTTTTCTCTTTTCGACCTGCATTGGGCGCCAATCAGAAACAGCTGCTGCGCAAACCACACAATCCACTTCAAGTTCTTTCTCACAAGCTCTCTTCATTTGTTCTGCTGTATCAACCAAAATAAGGCGGATGTCTTTTGGCGCTTCTAAATTAACTGGTCCTGAAATGAGACACACTGACGCGCCAGCAGCAGCGCAGGCATTTGCAATTGCAAATCCCTGCTTTCCAGATGATCTATTTCCAATAAATCTCACAGGGTCAACAGGCTCATAAGTAGGTCCTGCAGTTATAAGAATTCTTATTCCGTCCAATGGTTTTTGCTGACTTTTATTACCAATTCTTATTTTTTCGTTTAGCTTAATGTGTAATGTTTTTTGTATCTCAGAAACAATGAACGAGATATCGGCAAATCTACCAGAGCCTATTTCCCCACATGCGGTATTGCCATTGTCTGGACCTAAGAAGCGAACAGCTCTATTCAACAGGGTAGTACAGTTTTCCTGAGTTGCAATATTTGACCACATGTGTGGATTCATTGCGGGCGCAACAAAAATAGGAGCGTCTGTTACTAGACAAATAGTGCTTGCAAGATCATCAGCAAGCCCATGGGCCATTTTTCCAATAAAATTAGCTGTTGCTGGAGCAATTAAAATTAATTCCGCCTTGCGAGCAAGTTGTATATGTCCCATTTCTTGCTCATCAGTTAAATCAAATAAATTTGAGTAAACTTTATTTCCAGTAAGTGCAGATACCGATAGCGGTGTTATAAAATTTTTGGCTGCCTCTGTCATCACCACCGTGATGGAGAATTCAAAATCTCGTAATCGTCTAATAAGTTCAAGAGCTTTATATGCAGCAATACCACCAGTTATAATAAGCAATATTTCCGTTTTTTGATTTTTATCACTAGTCCTAATTTGCAGGCTATGTGGGTCTAAATTAAAACCAAACTGAGGGGCTATTTTAGATAATCTCTTTGCTTGGTTCAAAGGTAAATGTTTTCGGCTTTTATAATTACTTAAAGCACTAGGACCCACGCCAAGTAGTTTTTGAAAATTATCAGCGCCTCCAAAAGCATTAATCAAATAGTTTAATTTATCTTGATAACTCATTTTTCACAATTTGGTGAAATTTTCACATAATTGAAGTTAGCTGTAAAAAAGAAAAAAAGCAACACTTATTGCTATGCCGCTAAAAAACCAACCTAAGTTAGACATAAAGACAGATTTTTTGTTTTCATTTCTTTCAGCATTTTGCTTTATTAAACTCTTTTCATATTTATCTATAATCTTTGGGAGGGTGCGAACAACCCGTTCAATATCTGAGAAGTATCCCTGTAGTTTCAATGCAAAACCTGTCTGAGACTGAATCCATTCAGACGCAAGCGGTTTTGCAAGATGCCACATATTTGCTTTGGGATTGAGGCTGCGTGCTACACCCTCAGCCATCACCATTGTTTTTTGAAGTAGATTGAACTGGGGCTGCACGCAAATATTAAATCTAGCTGATATTTGTAATATTTGACCAAGGGCTTCACTTAGTTCTATCTCATCTAAAGGTTTATCCATTACAGGGTCAACGAGCGCTCTCAAATTTTGTGCAAATAATGAAAGAGAGGCCCCCTCTGGAAGCATACCTGCATCATAATGTAGTCTTGCAACTTTATCATAATCTCTCTCCAGTAGAGCTATAAGCAAACTTCCTAAAAAAAATCTGTCTTCCGGCAAAAGACTCCCCATAATACCAAAATCAATTGGCACTAACGTTCCATCAGATGTCACAAATATATTTCCTGGATGCATATCTGCATGAAAATATCCATCTCTAAATACTTGGTTAAAAAAGCTCGTTGCTGCTTTATTAGTGATATCATCAATTGTATGACCCGAGGCAACAAGGCCTTTTACGTCATCAATTCTATGTCCTGTAATCCATTCACAAACAAGAATATTTTTACTTGTAAGCCCATGTTCTATCCAAGGAATTCGAACACCTTTATCAGATGCCAAATTATCTCGTAATTTGCCACCTGCAGCGGCTTCCATCCGCATATCCAGTTCGAGCTCAGTTAATTGTTTAAACTGTTCTACAGCTATAACTAAACGTAATCTTTTAAGTTGCGGAGCAAGAAATTCCATTATTTTGGCAAGAGAATAAAAAAAAGTTATATCTTTTGCCATACGTTTGTGAATGTTTGGACGAAGTATTTTTATCGCTACGTCACGTCCATCAGTAAGTTTTGCTCTGTGTACTTGCGCAACTGAAGCGGCAGCTACAGGTTGATCTTTAAAAAAAACAAAGATTTCCTCAATTTTTTTTCCTGTTTCACGTTCAATTATTTTCTTGGCAATTTGTGATGAAAATGGAGGAATACTATCTTGAAGCATTACTAATCCGCGAGCAATATCTGGGCCAAGTAAATCCGAACGAGTGGATAACGCCTGTCCAAATTTTATGAATACGGGACCTAGTTTTTGCAAAGCAAGACAAAGTGTTTCACCCGCATTTTTCTGGCTATTTTGACCAGCTACAAGAAAGTTAACGAATCTGAAGAGTGATTTTTGCCATGCAGGTAATGGTGCAAATCTACTAATATGGCCTAAAACTCCTGCCCTTCCAAGTATAAGTCCGATATAAGGAAGTCTAAATATAGCTATCAGGTAAGACATTAATCTAGTTTCCACCCTGAATGGATCGCTGCGATTCCGCCAGAAAGTGTTTTAACTTTAATTTGTGACATTCCTGCATCTGCCATCATTAAACTAAGCTCTGTTTGGGATGGAAATTGGCGAATAGATTCTACTAAATATTGATAAGATTGACTATCGCCAGCTATGAGGTGACCGAGCCTGGGAAGCACATCAAAAGACCATTTATCGTATATAAAAGATAATAATTGGTTTTTTACATGTGAAAATTCAAGACAACAAAATCTCCCGCCGGGTTTAAGAATACGAGCTATTTGTTTTAATGCCTTGGTTCGATCTGGAACATTTCTAAGTCCAAAGGCGATAGTCACTCTATCCACACTATTATCTGCTAAAGGTATAGCTTGCACATCGCCAGGTAGCCAGTTAAGCTTATTTTTATAATTTTCCATTACTTTTCTCTTTTGGCCTGAGGCTAGCATTTGCTGATTTATATCTATAATATATGCGAATTGACCACCTCTTTGAACAAAGCGAAGTGCAATATCTCCCGTTCCACCCGCCAAATCTGCTAGCACTTGATTAGGGCGCGGTGCCATCCAGTCAAGCAGTGTTTCCTTCCAAAGTCTATGAACACCCATGCTCATTAAGTCATTCATAATATCATAAGAAGGTGCAACAGAATTGAAAACATCATTCACCAAATCTTGCTTTTGAGTAAGTGAAACTTTTCGATAACCAAAATCTACTTGGTAATTACCCGTCGGAATTTGTGTGTTCTCTGCACTTTTACTCATTTGTTGAGTTTCCTGTAAATAAACATATATTTTTAACCTATATAGGTTGATGAAACCAGTTCATCAAATACCAAGCTTCAATTTGTGGACTTGTTATAACAGGATAAAGTAAAAAGAGGAAATGCAAGATTGCCAGAGTTACCAGAAGTTGAAACAGTTAAACGCGCCATTGCTTCAATTGCTAGTGGAAAAAAGATCACTGACATTTTTGTAGGTAGAAAAAATTTGCGTTGGCCTATTCCAACATCTTTGAATAAAACCCTTAAGGGTGTAATTTGTAAGCAGCCACAAAGACGAGGAAAATATATTTTAATTCCCCTTTCTACAAAGCAAATTCTTTTAATACACCTTGGTATGTCAGGTGCTTTTCGAATCTATAAAAGTCGACCGAACTTTCAAAAACATGACCATATTGCGATTGGTTTTGAAAGTGAGGAATGGCTGGTATTTTCGGATCCTAGAAGGTTTGGTTGCGTTGACTTATTTAAAGAAGAATATGTCTTATCACATTGGCTTTTAAAAAACCTTGGCCCCGAACCATTGAGCCAAGAATTTACACCTGATTATATAATCACCAAGACGGCCAGTAAAACTTGTTCAATAAAAACGTTCTTATTGGATCAAAGAAATATTGCAGGAATTGGGAACATTTATGCATCGGAAGCCTTATTTAGGGCAGGAATCTCTCCAAAACGCCAGGCTAGAACTTTAAAAAAGAAAAGAGCAGAAAAACTTGTAGACTCTATTAAAGTTATACTCCTTAAAGCTATTGATGCAGGGGGAACTAGCCTTCGTGATTACATTCAACCAGGTGGCGAAATAGGTTATTTTATCCAATCATTGCAGGTTTACGGAAGGTCTGGAGAACCTTGCCTTGATTGTGGCTCGATCATAAAGGAGTTAAAACAATCAGGGCGAACAACATTTTATTGTAGTTTATGCCAACGTTAATTCGTGTTACCATAATTTTTTTCAAATTAGGACGTTAGAAATGAATTACTCGAAATACAGTAAGATACTTTCTTTTAGACATGAAGCTATCATTGTTGCGATGTCACTATTGATTGTTTGCGCAAAAAGTTCGTTATGTGATGAAAATGTTAGACTAAACTTTATAGACGATATCCCAGTAATGGAGTCAATGAAAATAGAACCCGAATTAAGTTTTGGTTTTGACTCTCCATCAGGTCGTATAATTATCGTAATAGCTACATCGAGTGATAGTAGAGAATCAATCGAGGAATTTTATAGTGAGGTTATGCCACAACTCGGATGGAGAATATATGGAAAACAATATCATAGGGGAGAAGAAAAATTTCAGTTCATATCCTCTAACAATCTGAATGGTTTAATCTGGAGATTAAGCATTACTCCTTTAACAATCCCATAAATTTAAAAATTATTAGGAAAAAGGTAATTACAGCTTGACTAAACTAATATTTCAGCCGTATACACCATTTTAATTTTATGGGTTTTAAGGGTAAAATATGGCAAACCACCAGTCGGCAAAGAAAAGAATTCGACGAAATTTAGCTAGAGCCGAAATAAATAGGGCAAGAATAAGTCGTATCCGGACCTTCATAAAAAAAGTTGAAGCTGCGGTCGAAGTTGGAGATTCCGATGGTGCTAAAGACGCACTAAGGTTAGCTCAACCAGAAATAATGCGGGGAGTAAGCAAAGGCGTCTTGCATAAGAAGACAGCATCAAGAAAAATATCACGACTCGCCGCCAGTGTTAAAAAACTCTCGGCTAGCGCCGCCTAAAAGCAGTTTACCAATAAAATAAATCTTATTTGTATTTATAAATAGAGGTTGTAAATTCTCTATTTTTAAACCTTCCTTTTGATTTTAAAACTGATTCGATTTTCTAACAGATTGAATCTTTTAAAAAACCAAAATTTTCCCAAAAAATGTGTAAATAAATGTCAAGCTGTTTATTTTAATTTTTATTGATTAATTTGCCTTTTTGTTTAAGAATCTAGCTTGATCAAAAGTTCGTAAAATGGGTATTCTTCTCTAATCTGGTGGTTGGGTTTGTCTCATAACTATTACATCAAATATCTTGTCAGGAATATCCCTTGGAAAAAGAATCTCATAACGAAGACATATCTCAAACTGACGAAGAAAATGAATCTGAAAAAAAAGATGAGGTTTGGAACGTAATAAGTTCGCAAATCCGAAAGGATATTGGTGAAACAGCATGGCGGAGCTGGATTAAACCTCTCGAATTTAGGGAATTGAAAGATGGAGTAATCCATATTAGTGCATCTAGTAAGCTGGTGCGCGACAGAGTGAAATCGCACTATTCAGACAAATTAAGGCTTATCGCTAAAAGCCTGTCGTTACCCGTTTCAGCTCTCGAAATAAATTGGAATGAACTTTCAAATTTGATGAATTTAAGTGATACTCCATCGGGTAAGGCCCCACGAATTACGGAAATGAAAGATAAAGAGCTAAATAGGAAAGCGGTATTTTCCACACATGGTTTAGATCCTCGTTTTACATTTTCAAATTTTTTCGTCGGAAAGCCAAATGAATTAGCTTTCGCCGCTGCTAGACGAGTTGTTGAAAGTGCAACCGCCGCTTTTAACCCTTTGTTCTTATATAGTGGTGTGGGCCTTGGTAAGACACATTTAATGCACGCAATAGCCTGGGAGATTAATTCCCGTCAGCCAAACCGAAAAGTGATGTATCTTTCAGCTGAAAAATTTATGTATCGGTTTATTCAGGCACTAAGACACAAGGATACAATGACTTTTAAAGAACAATTTCGCTCTGTGGACGTATTGATGATAGATGACGTGCAATTTATTTCTGGCAAAGAATCTACACAGGAAGAATTTTTTCACACATTTAATGCATTAGTAGATGACGGGAAACAAGTGGTATTGTCTGCTGATAAGTCACCAACAGATTTATCAGGTATGGAAGAACGTCTTCGAAGTAGGTTGGGATGGGGAATGGTAGCTGATATTCATGCAACCACTTATGAGCTTCGTTTAGGGATTCTAATTTCTAAAAGAGATACTGTTGCTGTAAGTGTGCCAGATGCTGTTCTTGAATTTTTGGCGCATAAAATTACTAGTAATATCCGTGAATTAGAAGGAGCCTTCAATAGGATTGTTGCTCACGCAAGCCTTGTCGGGAGGACAATCACAGTTGAAATGGCACGTGAAACATTGTCTGACCTTATTAGAGCCTCCAGTCGCCGTGTAACGATTGACGATATACAAAAACAGGTATCAAAGCATTTTTCTATTCGGACCTCTGATATGTTTTCAGCAAGGCGAGCCAGGTCTATTGCAAGACCCCGCCAAATTGCGATGTATCTGGCAAAAAATTTAACAACATCATCATATCCCGAAATTGGCAGAAAGTTTGGTGGAAGAGACCATACAACCATTATGCATGCTGTTAAAAAGGTAGAAGAGTTACTCATTCATGACAGTGAAATGAGTGATGATGTTGAACTATTGCGTTCGTTATTATCTGACAATTAATTAGGTGCTATTGATCTTCGAAAAAGTTGCGACATGTTGTTGCTTAAAAGGATTGGCATACAACATTTTGTATGTCAGAATAGGAAAAATCACCTGTTCCTTTTGGTGGAGGTAAAAATGAAATTAGCAATCGATCGAATGAATTTATTGCGACCATTAAGTCACATCAATTCTGTGGTTGAACGTCGGAATACAATTCCTATTTTATCTAATGTTGTTTTGCAAGCAGCATCTGAAAAACTGTCGCTTACAGCGACTGATATGGATATGGATATAATCACTACAACTCCATGTTCGATTTTGAGTGAGGGCGCGACAACAATACCTGCTCATCTATTATTTGAGATTGTAAAAAAATTACCAGAAGGTGCAGAGGTTCAGTTTCATGTGGCCGATGGTCACGCGCATATAAGCGCGGGTAGGTCAAGTTTTAATTTGCCTACATTACCAATAGAAGATTTTCCGGCAATAAACAGCTCAGATATGCCAGTAAGTTTTTCAATCACAACACCAGATTTAAGAAATCTTATTGATACAACCAAGTTTGCGGTATCTATGGAAGAAACTAGATATTATCTTAATGGAATTTACCTTCATTTTTCGGACACAACAAATTTAACCGCTGTAGCAACAGACGGTCACAGGCTCGCATTATCCCAAATGAAGCCACCCTCTGGTTCAGAAAGTATGCCCGCGATAATAATACCGCGTAAAGCGGTTTTAGAACTAAGAAAACTTTTGGATGATGAGCCACAAGAAGTAGAAGTGAAATTATCAGAAACTAGAGCTGAATTTAACGTTGGAGATGTAAAGCTTACAACAAAATTGATTGACGGAACTTTCCCAGAGTATAAGCGAGTTATTCCGAAAGGTAATGATAAAATAATATCCGTTAGTGTAAATTTATTGAGTGGAGCTGTGGATCGTGTGTCAACGATAGCCTCTGATAAGTCACGCGCTATAAAATTAAACATAGAAAATAATCAGCTGGTATTATCCGCAACTAACCCAGATGCTTCAAGCGCTACCGAGATTCTTGAAATAAGTTATGATGGAGACTCCATCGATATTGGTTTTAATGCTAAATATCTGATGGACATTTTAACTCAGATAAAGGGGGAAACCATAGCAATAGAGCTTATAGACTCAGGGTCTCCGAGTCTACTTCGTGACCCTGAAGATGAAGCAAACATTTTTGTTTTGATGCCTATGAGAGTGTAGTAACTATTTTTATGGCTTTAACATCCAATGCGTACAGTGTTTCAGTATCCAATTCAAAGATGATTGATAAAGGGATTAGTCACTGGCTTAGAAAAATTCGCTTGTTAAATTTTCGTAATTATAGAGAAGTTGATTTTGAAATTCAAAATGAACCAGTTGTTCTTACAGGCAAGAATGGCACTGGTAAGACAAACTTAATGGAGGCTATTTCTTTACTAGCACCGGGCCGAGGATTAAGGCGTGCGAATGCGGATGATTTTTCATACAAAGATTTAACTAAGCCCACGCGAAATCAAAGGAAATGGGCGCTTTATGCGGATTTAATTACAAATGATAAGTGTTGGCAGATTGGCACCGGAATATCTGAGGAGAGTAATCGTAGGATAGTTAAAATTAATCAAGAGACTGAAACACAAGAAATGCTGGCTAAAATCTGCTCAATTTCCTGGCTCACACCTCAAATGGATGGACTGTTTTTAGATAGTCCAAAAACAAGACGACTTTTCATTGATAGGTTAGCAATTTCTTTTGATCCAGCCCATTCTGGTAGGTTATTGCGATTTTTAAAATCGTATCGTGAACGAAACCGAATGTTAGCAAATGAGGTTAAGGATCCCATTTGGTATAGTTTAAATGAAACTCAATTAGCGGAGACAGGTGTTGCTATTATGGCCACTCGTAAAGCCCTCATTGAGGATATAAATCGTACTGTTCAAAATATGCAAACAGAATTTCCAAAATTCTCAGCTCAATTAGTTGGAGGAGGTACTGAATTATTTAATAGGATTCCAGCCTCTGAAATAGAGGATATAATAAAGCAAAATGCAAAGAAAAATCGAGAAGCAAATAATAGTTCAATTATGGGGCCGCATACTACAGATTTGCTTGTAACTCACAGTGAAAAGAAACAGTTTGCAAATGAAGCGTCAACAGGAGAACAGAAAGCTCTTCTTATAACTTTTATTTTAGCACATGCACACTTGCAATCTACTAGATTAGAAAAACCACCGTTGTTATTATTGGACGATGTAGCGGCACTATTAGATCCATGGAGAAGAGATGCTTTATTTGACGCATGTAAAATGTTTTCGGGGCAGGTTTGGTATAGTGGCAGTGATGAAAAGAGTTTTGATTCTCTAAAATCAAAAGCACAGTATTTTTATGTGAATGATGGTATTATATGTTATTAGTGAAGCAACAGCGCATTCAGGGATTTAGAAGTTATGTCAGAATTGGAAAATGATCAAATTAATAAAGAGGAGTATGGTGCTGACTCAATAAAAGTATTGCGAGGTCTTGATGCCGTTCGCAAACGTCCTGGTATGTATATTGGTGACACAGATGATGGTTCTGGTTTGCATCATATGGTATATGAGGTTGTTGATAATGCTGTTGATGAGGCTCTCGCTGGTCACTGTGATATTGTAAATGTACAATTAAATGGAGATGGTTCTGTTAGTGTATCTGACAACGGGCGCGGTATTCCAATTGAAATACATTCAGAAGAGGGTATTTCAGCAGCAGAAGTAATTATGACCCAACTTCATGCTGGGGGAAAATTTGACAATAATGCCTATAAAGTATCAGGTGGATTGCACGGAGTTGGGGTGTCTGTTGTAAACGCACTATCAGAATGGTTAGAGCTTACAATTTGGCGTAATGAAAAAAAACATCAGATGGTTTTTCGAAAAGGAGAAGCGGAAAATCGTTTGAGGGAAATGGGACCTGCCAATGGTGAGGCAGGAACTCAGATTAAATTCCTGCCATCAGATGAGATTTTTTCAAATATCAATTTTGATTTTAATACGCTTGAGCGCAGATTGCGTGAATTAGCATTTTTGAATTCTGGGGTGCGAATCCAGCTTATAGATAGAAGAAATGTAGAGGAAAAGAAAAGCGAATTTTATTTTGATGGAGGTCTAAAAGCGTTTGTTGATTGGTTAAACCGTTCGCAATCTGCTATTCACGATACATTACATCTGGAAACTGAAAAAGAAGAGGTTACTGTGGAGTTTGCACTTGCTTGGACAGACTCTTTTTATGAAAACACTCTTTGTTTTACTAATAATATACCCCAAAGAGATGGCGGCACCCACCTTGCCGGTTTTCGAGCAGCTCTAACGCGCGTAGTAAATCAATATGCAGTGCAAACAGGGATTGCCAAAAAGGAAAAAGTTCAGCTTACTGGAGAAGATGCCAGAGAAGGTTTGACGGCTATTATTTCAGTAAAAGTACCTGACCCTAAATTCTCCTCCCAAACTAAAGATAAGCTAGTATCATCAGAAGTAAGGCCAATTGTTGAGGCCAGTATGGGTGAGTCGCTCAGTCAGTGGTTTGAAGAAAATCCCACCGAAGCAAAAAAAATCGTGAGCAAAGCCTATGAGGCAGCAGCAGCGAGAGAAGCTGCCAGAAAAGCGAGAGAATTTACACGAAGAAAAGGAGTATTAGACATTGCAAGCCTCCCTGGAAAACTAGCGGATTGTCAGCAACGAGATCCTTCTCTCGCAGAATTATTTCTAGTGGAGGGTGATTCCGCGGGTGGTTCTGCAAAACAGGGACGAGATAGAGGAAATCAAGCCATTTTGCCATTACGTGGTAAAATATTAAACGTTGAACGTGCTAGAATGGATAAAATGCTATCTTCTAACGAAATTGGTACATTGATTACCGCAATTGGTGCTGGAGTTGGAAACGCAGATATCAATATTGAAAAAGCTCGTTATCACAAAATAATTATTATGAGCGATGCTGACGTCGACGGAAGTCATATACGAACACTTTTGTTAACATTCTTTTTTAGACATATGAGGCCCCTTATCGATGCAGGTTACTTATACATTGCACAACCACCGCTTTTTAGAGCTAAAAGAGGTCAGTCTGAGGTATATCTAAAAGACCAGCGCGCTCTAGATGAATACCTTATAGAGGCTGGTTTAAAAGGGGCCACTTTACAAACAGAAACAGGTATGCAGATAAAAAATACGGATTTGCAACTTCTGGCAAGTAAAGCCGCTAGAACGCAGCGGTTGATTGATGCTTTAATGCGTATTATAGTAAACAGAGATGTACTGGAGCAAGCAGCTATCATAGGCATTTTAAATCAAAATATGCTTAATAATGAGGATGCAGCATCTTATCTGGCTCGGAGATTGGACCAATTAACGCCTGTTTTAGAGAGAGGTTGGCAGGCGAGCATTGTCAAGGATGCATCAGGGTCGGCCTTACTAATTGAGCGTATGCTGCGAGGTATTAAAGAGGTTCATAAAATTGACTCTAGGCTGGTGAATACAGCTGAAGCGCGAGAACTAGATAAACTCACTGCTGAATTGCAAGAAGTGTTCGAAAAACCTGTAAAGTTCATTAACCAAAATATAGATATTGAAATGAATGGACCAT
Organism: uncultured SAR116 cluster alpha proteobacterium; assembly: GCA_902622515.1. GTDB lineage: Bacteria > Pseudomonadota > Alphaproteobacteria > Puniceispirillales > Puniceispirillaceae > UBA5951. The sequence continues at coordinate 57,584 of CACNQE010000009.1, read as the reverse complement.
GTCAATTGAGTGAATATATCGTATCGATGGGTAAAAAGGGAGCTCAAATAGCAAGATATAAGGGTCTTGGTGAGATGAATCCTGACCAACTTTGGGAGACAACACTTGACCCAGATAATCGTACCCTTCTTCAGGTTCAAATTGGTGATTTTGATGACGCCGATAATGCATTTCAAACTTTGATGGGTGAGGCCGTTGAAGAAAGAAGAAATTTTATTCAGGAAAATGCTCTAAAAGTGTCTAATCTGGATATCTAATGACTGATCGTCATTTTCTACCAGCTTTTGAAACTGAATATAGTCTTATTGACCCAAGGGTTAGTATTTTCATTCGCTGGATAGCTCTTTCAGGACAATTAACAACTGTACTCATAGTTCACTTTGCGTTAGGGTTTTTGCTTCCGTTAGTTCCTCTTTTGACCATTATTGCAATTGGCATAATTTTAAATCTGTGGCAGTCATGGCTAAATAAAAATGCAGTACAATTATCACGACTATCTGTCCTTTTTGTTTTAATATTTGATGTTACTCAACTTGCGGCTCTGTTATATTTTGCTGGTGGGCTTCTAAATCCATTTTCAATATTATTTCTTGCACCTGTTGCTGTATCTGCAGCAATTTTAGACGTTTTTTCGACTATTACCCTTGTAATCATTGTAACAGTTTGCGCTAGTATTCTTAGCATTTATCATTTGCCATTACCATGGACTTATGAAGGATTCGTGATTCCACCCTTATACCAATTTGGATTATGGATTGCATTAGTAATATCTACCATTTTTATGGCTTATTATGTCTTTTGGTTAGCACAAAAAAGCAAAAGAACATCTGAAATGCTTGGGCAAACTAAGTTGATGCTCGCTTCAGAGAGACAAGTTATTGCATTAGGATCTTTAGCAACAGCAGCAGCTCACAAGCTTGGCTCACCATTAACAACAATTAGGCTGATCAGTGATGATTTAATGACACAGCTAAAATTAAACTCCATTCAGAAAGAGGATTTATTGCTGTTAAAAACAGAAGTTGAAAGATGTCAGATTATTTTGTCAGAGCTTGACTCCGACGCGATGAAAACCAGTAGAGAGCTTAATATTTTAATGCCTTTAGGACTGGCTATTCAAAAAATGGTTGCTAATACAATCTCCTCTTTTAAGGTTCAAATTGAATGGAAGGTAGAAAATAGTTCAGATAAAAATCAGCCAGAAATTGCTCAGATACCTGAGCTAAGTTATGCATTAGAGGCAATACTTGAAAATGCAAATGATTTTGCAGAAACAAAAATCACTTTGGTTATTTCATGGGACCATGAATCAATTTATATAAATGTGATAGATGATGGAATGGGATATTCTCCTTCCATTTTGTCCAATATAGGGCAACCAGAAAATAGCTCTCGTTTAGGGCAAGAGGGTCATAGGGGACTTGGATTATTTTTGGTTCAGTCATTTATAAGACAATTAAATGGGACAACTATTTTCCAAAATAGAAAGCCAAATGGTGCATCTGTAGAAATTAAAATCCCTATTGAAAGTTTAGTGTAATAAAAATGAACTTAGGTAAATTACTAATCTTAGACGATGATGAAATTCTTTTAAGAAGACTATCAAAATCTATGGAGTCTTTTGGATTTGAGGTAACAGCTGTATCATCAATAGAAGAAGCAGAAGAAATAATTGAAAAAATCATCTTTGATACCGCTGTTCTTGATTTAAAATTAGCAGATGGAAGTGGGCTTTCTATTGTAAAAAAACTCGCATCTAGCAACCCCAAATGCAGGGCGATAATGCTTACTGGATTTGGGAACATTGCAACAGCGGTAGCGGCTATGAAAGTCGGGGCGATTGACTATCTTCCGAAACCGGCGAGTGCTGAGCAAATTAAAAATGCACTTGTGGATTATGATAAACCTCTACCACCACCACCCGATGACCCTATGTCAGCAGACAGGGTGAAATGGGAGCACATTCAACGCGTTTTTGAGCAATGTAATAGAAATGTATCCGAAACAGCGAGACGACTCAAAATGCATCGTCGCACATTACAACGCATTCTAGCAAAACATGCTCCAAGAAATTAGAACGCTTAAAATAATGAGATTTAAAATCTTTTTTTTCTAGATAAAAGAATAAATAATGTTTTGTCTTACGAGTATAAAGCGCACATAGTTCTTCGTAACAAATCTTTTAACAGTTGAGCAACGTGAATATAAAAGATGAATAGGTCAAAGAAAATATACAAAGTTACGGTTATGTATTTTTATTATGGATAGCGCAGCATTTTTTGCTTTAGCTGCATCTTTCAGTTGGGTCTTATCACAATTATTTGGACATAAACCAGCCTTATATTATGGGTCCCTTCATTTCAATAGATTGAGAATGATTGTTGCTTCTTTCTTGTTAGTTGTAATGATAATGCTCAATGGAAATAGTTGGGAACTAGCACCTAGTGAATGGAAATGGATTATAATATCGGGCATTGTTGGGATTGGTCTCGGAGACCTCTTTTTATTTATCGCTATGGAAAGACTTGGACCACGGAGAACAGGAGTATTATTCGCTATAAACGCTCCATTTGCCGCGTTCCTTGCTTGGCTAACACTAAATGAGGAATTAACTTTTTTGATTATATTTGCCATTGTCATAGGATTTTTAGGAATCGCTTTAGCAGTAGTCTATGGAAGTCCAAAAACGAATATTCATGACTGGGAAGTTACAAAGCCACCCCTCTGGTTAGGTGTTTCTGCGGGTTTGCTCGCAGCACTTGGACAGGCAGCTGGCGTGCTATTTTTACGTCCAGTCATGGAGCAGGGGGCAGACCCATTGCAAACTAGTCTGATACGGGTTGTTGCAGCCGGAGCGTTTTTATGGGCAATGTTAATGTTTGAAAAGGACAAACCAAAGATATGGAAAATTCCTCCACCAATTGTGAGTTGGCATGTTATTGCAAATGGTTTTTTTGGTCTAAGTTTTGGACTAGCTTTATTTTTAAAAGCGTTAGAAACAGGTCAGGTAGCAAAGGTTTCTATGTTAGTGGCGATGAGTCCTGTCTTAATGCTACCGTTTATTTGGTTTCAAACAAAAAAAATGCCAGCTCTAGGAGCATGGTTAGGTGCTATTTTAGTTGTTTTTAGTTCGTGGATAATTATTTTGTGAAGAAATAGAAAATGCACGTATCATATAAAACTGCTTATATTTATTTATTACTCACCATGACATTTTGGGCAGGCAATTCTATTACTGCACGAATGTTTGCAGATGATTTGCCACCTTTGCAACACGCATTCTGGAGATGGGTTTTTGCCTCTATTTTAATTTTGATAATTTTTAGGCCTCCCCTCAAGAAAGATTTTCCTTTAATTTGGTCAAAGAGATGGCCTGTATTTTGGATCGCTACAACTGGAATAGGGGCATACAATACTCTTATGTATTGGGCATTAAATTTTACCACTGTAAGCAATGTTGGGTTATTACAAACCACTCTTCCAATAATATTGTGTTTTTTTGAATGGCTCTTTTTTAGGGAAAGAATAACTAAAATTCAAATGCTTGGTATGATGTTAGCTACCATAGGAGTTTCTGTTGTTTTGATTAAGGCAGATTTGGGGAATGTACGAAATCTAACTTTTAATTCTGGCGATTTAATAATGGTTATCGCTATTATTATATATGGTTTATTTTCACTTCTCCTGCGCTTTTCCCCTAAAGGGGTTAATCACTGGTCTTTCTTATGGGTTCTATTCATTATCGGTGCGATTGAGTTGTTTCCATTGCAATTTTTAGAATATCAAGCGGGTTATCGGATGAACTTATCTATAGGTCCTATTCTCGGGTTGAGTTATATCGTGATCTGTCCTGCTTTACTTGCGTATAAATTTTATACTTCCGCTGTTGTTACGCTTGGGGTAACACGCACAGGTTTATTTTTTTATTGGTTGCCAATTGCTTCAGTTATACTAGCTATATTAATATTGGGAGAGCCATTGCAAAACTATCATGTTATTGGTTTTGTTTTAGTGGTATGTGGTTTAAGGCTGGGTCTTACCAAAAAAGAAAAATAAATATTAAATTGTATAGAATGTATTTTTTAGTGAGATAATTTAATGATGAACAATATTAAGAGAATTTTTTTTGGGGCAGTATTTTTTCTTATTACTATGACATTAGCAAAACAATCTTTTTCAGAAAACCTTATAGAACCTAATGAGGGCTACAGCGCTCAGGAAGTTGTTGAGATACAATTATTAGGTTTGCAATCAGGTGCTTCTGGCCGAGGAATTGAACAGGTGTGGTTGTTTGCACACCCAAATAATAAGCGGGCTACTGGGCCTCTAACACGCTTTAGGATGCTGTTTGAAACACCCTCCTATTCGCCACTTCTTAATCTTCAAAGCTATTCAATCAAGTTGGTTAATGCAACAGACATTGAGAGCCAGTTTGTTGTGTCCATAATTACAGATAATGGGATTTCTTATGATTATTTTTGGGCAGTTGAAAAAGTGCTTACAGGAGACCAAGTAGGTTTTTGGATGACAACAATGGTGTCATCTCCACGTCAATTGAGTCGTGCCAGTTGAGCTCATTATCCGTATTTAAAGGCCAGTTAAATCAATTGCCTGTCTCTTTAAGAGCAGGCACCTTTGTATTAATCGGGGTTTTTTTGCTTGGCTTATCTGATAATCTTGTTTTGTTTGTTAATGACGAAACGGGAATCTGGCAGTTCCATGCAATACGAAGTTTTATAACGACCTTATTGATTATTGGTTTACTAATCATTTTTAGATATGATATACGACCCAAAAAACCGCTATATGTTTTGTTGCGTTCTATATTTCTTAGTGCTGCAATGATTTGTTATTTTGGCAGTCTGTCTTTCCTTTCAGTTGCTGAGGCAGGTGCAGGGCTTTTTTCATCCCCTATATTTGTCTTAATATTTTCCGTTATTATATTCAAAATACATATAGGGATTTTTAGAATTTTGGCTGTTATATTGGGCAGTATAGGTGTATATGTTTTACTAAAGCCAGATTTCTCTGAATTTAATTTGTTACAAATCATTCCTGTGCTTGGAGGAATATTTTACGCGATGGCTGTCCTTAGCACGCGTTATTTTTGTAGTGAAGAGTCAGCGATTGGTTTAACGTTGGCATATCTTTTGGTAATTGGAATAATTGGTGCCATTGTTGCTACAACCTTTTCGCTTTTTCCTACAATACAGAAAAATCCTTCAGATATGTCTTATTTCTTGGAAGGATGGCGACCGGTAAGTATTAAATTTTTAGTGTGGATTACCCTTCAAGCAATTCTTACAATAGTTGCTCTCGCTCTTATGACAAAGGCCTATCAAATGACAGACACTAGTATATTGGCTGTTTATGAGTATGGGTTTTTAGTTTTTGCAGCACTATGGGGTTGGGTATTATGGTCAACCGTTCTTGGTTTAAGCGAAGTTATTGGCATTACGTTTATAATTGTTGCTGGTGCTATCATAATAACTCGGTCGGCCCGCGTTATCTCTTGATACAATTTAGGTTAGGCAGTATGGTCACCTAAATACGCGTTGGGTATACAGAATAATTGTTTCAAGAAATAAAACTTTATCTAAGCAAAACACATATTGGAAAGAGTATATGAAAATTCTAATTGTTTCAGATGCTTGGTATCCACAAACCAATGGTGTAGTTAATTCTATTTTATGCACAAATGCTTGCCTTAAGGAGCTTGGCCATGAAGTGATAATGTTAACACCTGATAAGTTCAGAACAATTCCTTGTCCTTCGTACCCAGAAATTCGCTTATCTGTTTTTCCTAAAAGAGGTGTTAAAAAATTCCTCCAAAATCACAAAGTTGATGTAATTCATATTGCGACAGAAGGGCCACTTGGCATCGCAACCAGACAATATGCAATAAAAAATAAGTTAAAATTTACAACAGCCTTTCATACCAAATTTCCTGATTACATAAAAGCTCGAATAGGGCTTCCTATTTCATTCAGCTATCGTTTTTTACGATGGTTTCATAAATATTCAAACGCTACGCTGGCGCCCACTAATTCAATTATTGAGGAGTTAAACTACCACCAAATAGGATCGCCAGTTTATTGGCCTAGGGGGGTTGAAACAGATATTTTTAAACCTTTTGCTAATCGTAAATCTAATAAAGATTTAGTATATTTATATGTTGGAAGGATCGCAGTAGAGAAAAATATAGAGGCATTTTTGTCTTTAAAATTAAAAGGAAGAAAAATTGTTGTTGGAGATGGTCCTTTATTATCAAAGTTAGAGTCAGCATACCCTGATGTAAACTTTTTAGGAAAAAAAAGTAAAAACGAGTTGCCTGAAATATATAATAAAGCAGATGTTTTTGTTTTTCCAAGCCGCACAGATACTTTCGGCCTTGTATTATTGGAAGCAATGGCATGTGGGGTTCCAGTTGCTGCCTTTCCAGCCCCTGGTCCAATTGATGTTATTGGTGATTCTAAAGCTGGTTATCTTTCTGAGGATCTTAACGAGGCTGTAAAGGGAGCTTTAAAAATCCCTCGTAATGTTGTTAGAGACCAAGCTTTGAAATATTCATGGTTAGAAGCAACACGCTTGTTTCTTGAACAGCAAGTTCAAATCAAACAGTAAGTTTTTTTAGTTAACTTTTATTTTTCTGCATAAGTAATTTTGGTACCAAGAGATAGGGTATTAGCAAAGCTTTCTAAACGTTTTTGATTTTGGGTTGTAAAAAGATTTGATGCAGATTTTGCTATCTCACATACAAGAGTTTTTTTCCTAATATTCAATCTAATTAAATTTAGGTTTGTATTTACTCCAGCGCTAAAATTTAATCCGAGTCTTATTCCAAGGCCAATAAAAAGCGCATATTGCTGTTGCTCATTAGTTAAAATAAATTCAGATGACCTTGGTTGTTTTTGAATGAGCTTTATACCATTATATCGATGAAATAGGGTAAGAGAAATCCACAAACGTTCAGGGTGTGTTAGACTGTAAATTGGTAGTGCATTTATTTTTTCAAACGCAATATTAGCACGCATAGATGGTTCTTCATCCCAACAAATTTCAGACAACAAACATGATGCTTTTACCAAACGTCCAGTATTGAGATTATTCATATTTTTCAAACCTATTTTTATGCAAGGTTTAATAAAATTAAATAAATTTTCGTTTATAGAAGAAAAACGTAACCTATGTGCTGCAATTTCTGCGCATGCAATATGTAAGGGGTCTTTCTCTTTATAATGGGCTGATTTTGGATGGTTTGAAATTTCTTTTGCAATTAATCCGTCACGAATACTTGTTCCACTTATAACTAATTTGTCCACATTAGAAATAGATAATAAACAGGCTATAATTTCTGATGCTTTGGGCATTGAAAAACGACGTCCCTCAGGAATTCCCTCTAGGTCAGTTTCCTCATCTAATATTTGATTTAATATAGAATTTGCTGCGATTTTTGACATTGTGAGTGCATGCAACATGCCGAGAGGATATTTAGTTTTATGAATATATGCAGCACCTAAAGCTCTAAAACTACCACCTACTCCATATAAATTTAACCCCTTCATGTTAGAGAGCCATTCAACTTTTTTTATCATATCATATATTGCATGTTGCGGTTTTATACTTAAATGTCCAACGTTTAGGCTTTTGAAATAAAGAGGCTTTCCGTTTTTTACTTGCACCAATTCGAGGCTACCTCCACCTAGATCAACAATAAGTCCATCATTTATGGCAAAGTTAGATAAAAGTCCAATTGACACTAGCCGTGCCTCTTGTTCTTTTTTCAATACTTTAATTTTATGATTAAGTATTTCCTGTGCAGGAACGAGAAAATCATTTGCATTTTTGGCTCGCCTTGTTGCAGCAGTTGCAACAATTCTAACTGACAAATTGGGAATAGACTGCAGAATAGAAGAAAATCTGCCTAATGTTTCTAATGCAATTTTAATTTTTTCTGGTTGGAGATTATTATCTGGTTCCAGGCCTTCTCCTAAGCGGCAAGTTACACGTTCGTTGAATAAGGGGAACGGAAAGCGTCCCATAGTTTTAAAAATTACTAACCGTATAGAGTTTGAACCGATATCAATTACAGCAATATGATTTGACGGGCTATTATATTTTTGAGTTAGTTTAACCATTTAAAAATTTCAGTTCTTTAATTTGGTACTGCTAGACTACCTAGTCCAGACAAACTTGGGTTATTCATGAAATAAATATGTGAAGAAAAGTTAGTCTCAGAATACTCGTGTTTTATATATGTCCCGTTGGACTGAAGTTCCCAACAATTGCTCGTATCTTTTAGTAAGGCTAATATTACCTGTTCTAAAACTTGTGCACGAACAGTCTCATTCTCAAGTGGTATAAAAGTCTCTACACGTTGGTATAGATTACGTGGCATTAAATCACCAGATGCCATAATAACGATATTTTTATCAGATAAAAATTTACCCCCATTTGCAAAAACATAGATCCTAGAATGTTCTAAAAACCTTCCAATTATTGATTTGACAGTAATATTATCAGATAGCCCCTTTACCTTTGGCCTAAGGCAACAAATGCCGCGCACAATAAGCTGAATTTTTACACCAGCTTGAGAGGCTTCATATAATTTATCAATTATATTTTTATCTACAATCGCATTTGTTTTCATCCATATTCCAGATGGACGCCCCTCTTTTGCTGCTTTAATTTCGGACTCAATATGTTCAAGAAACCATTTAGCAGAGGAGAAGGGCGATAGAATAACTTTTTCAAATTTTTCTGGTTCTATGTGGCTTGTAAGATAATTAAAAATACGCCACGCATCCCGGCAAATTTCTGGATTAGCAGTAAAATAAGATAAATCAGTATAGCTTTTTGCGGTAACAGGATGATAATTACCAGTTCCATAATGTGCATAAGACATTAATTGTCCAGCTTCTCGCCGTGTTATTAGTGACAATTTTGCATGGATTTTCTTATTTACTAAACCATAGGCAATCTGTACTCCAGCTCTCTCTAAAACTCTAGCGAGTTGAATGTTATTTTCCTCATCAAATCTTGCTTTAATTTCTATTAGAGCTGATACAGTTTTCCCGTTTTCAGCGGCATTAACTAGCGCTTTTACAATAGGTGAGTCAATAGATGTTCTGTATAAAGTTTGGCGAATTGTAAGCACTTTTGGGTCTGCTGCCGCCTGCTCCAAAAATCGTAAAACAACATCAAAACTTTCATATGGATGGTGAATGATGATATCTTTATTTCTTATAGCAGCAAAGTAGTCTCCTTTAAAATCCACAATCCGTTGGGGAAAACGCGCTCGATATGGGGTAAAAAACATAGATTGTTTAAGAAAATTAAGAAAAGCAGAAAAATCGGCAATACCTATATAACCTGATGAGATAGTTATCTGAGTGCTTTTCAAGTGCAATTGGCTGCTAAAAAATACTATAACTTCCTTTGATAAACTATCCGAAATTGTTAAGTTAACCGCATTTCCGCGTCTTCGCGCGCGCAAAGCGGTTTCAAATTGGAGAATTAGGTCGTCTGCTTCGTCATCTATTTCAATTTCTGAGTCACGGAGCAGTCTAAACATTCCATAACTTTTTATCTTATGTTTTGGATAAATGATATTAATGAACATTTTTATTACTGTTTCGATACAAAGAACTCGAATACCGTTATCCGGTAGTTTAATAAAACGCTGAACGTTCTCTGGAATTAAAATAACTGAGTTTATAGTATCACTAGTTGCAGAATATAATTCAAAAAACACTCCTTTTCCCCCGTTCTGAATAAAAGGAAATGGGTGAGACGGGTCAAGAGTTGTAGGAGCCAAAAGCGGAAGTATATTTATCTCATACCAGTTTTTAAGCCATTTAATATCTTGAGAAGATAAATCTTCTTCTTGAGTTAAGAATATCCCCTCATTAGAACAATCATCTAAAATTGAATTAAGTTGTTTAAGTTGTCTATCTTCCAGTTGTTTTGCCCGCTCTGTGATTTTGGAAATTAGATAATCAATAGATGTGTCCTGTTCAGGAAGTGCTGTAAATCCTCGTATCCTGAGCTGATACAGTCCAGCAAGACGCACCATAAAAAATTCATCTAGATTATTTGCAGCGATTGTTACGAAGCGCATTCGTTCCGCTAACGGTATACTGCTGTCAAAGGAATTGGCCAAGACTCTCTCATTAAATGCCAGCCAGCTGAGTTCACGGTTAAAGAAAGATTCCTTTTCGTCACCGGGTTCAAGAAGTGGATTTGTTGGCGGTATATTACTCATAAAAATCCTGTTTTAAATTAAAGAAGAAATTATTAAAAAATTATGACGATTTGTTGGTCTTTTATTTAGGTCGCTCAATATTCTAGTTTTTGACTTAATCAAGAAACAATTTTTGTTTTAGTGTTTTGCAGCAGTAGAACTAAATAAAAAAAACCTTTAACAATTAATATTGAAAATCATTTTTAGCTATGGCATGGATAATTTCCCATTCAAGTGAGTGTACTAAAAGTGTTTTGCTTTAAATCGCGAGAATTATATATCCGGAAACAAATATAACTTGTTCTGCTTTGTGATTGCATTCAGAAGTAACAGTATAAAGAAGATATAATTTTAACAATTGGTTCGCAATGGTGTTTTTTATTTCTCCAACTTTTGTAAGTATTTTTAAAAGTAAATAGATATGACTAAACTATATGGCAACCAGATGTATAACATTGACATTTTATCACACAGAAAGAAAATTTTAGCAGCCCTAATTTTTCAGGTACCCGCTTTGATAGTTGTCTTGTTTATTCTAGCGCCAATATTCAATATTATTTTTGTATCACTAGGCGATAATAAGGATTTATTATCACACCTTATTGAAACTGTACTTCCGAGGTATTTTTTTAACACAATAATTCTAATATTTGGTGTTGGTATATTAGCAACGATTTTTGGAGTTTCTTCAGGTTGGATAATTTCGAGGTATAATTTTTGGGGAAGAAAAACCCTTAGCTGGATGTTAGTTCTTCCAGCAGCTATCCCCGCTTATTTGATCGCATATACTTATACTGATTTTTTAGAATATGCAGGACCAGTTCAAACAAACTTGCGTTTTCTTTTTGGCTGGAATGAACCAGATGATTATTGGTTTCCTGACGTTAGAACACACTTCGGTGCTATTTTAATGATGGCATCCGTTTTATACCCATACATTTATATTTTTGTAAGAACAACATTTCAGAGAATTTCTCGAACATTATTTGAAGCCGCTGAGCTTTCTGGAAAATCTTTATTTACTGGCGTTGCTATTCCCATAGCTAGGCCTGCAATAATTGCAAGTTTGTCACTTGTGATAATGGAAGTTGTATCCGATTTTGGCACAGTTGATTATTTTGGAATTGAGACACTTACGCTTGGTATTTTTAACGTATGGCTTGGCATGAATAATATAGTTGCAGCTGCCCAGATTTCTATTTTCGCATTTTCTCTTATTTTGGTATTACTGGCTGTTGAGCGTTATGCGCGCTCAAACCGTCTTTTTTCCAATAAATCTCAAGGAAATAAAGGTATGCCAAGAATAAAACTGGAGCCTAAGCTACAATTAGTCTGCTTTTTAATTTGTGGTTTACCAGTACTAATAGGATTTATTTTACCAGTCATGATTTTGATATCTTTTGTTATAAAATCAAATGAGATAAATTCTATTCAATACTTATATGAGACTTTTTATAATACGATTTTAATTTCACTCGTCAGCGCCATAATTATAATTATCATATCTTCATTTCTATCAATTGTTAGTTTTTATAGATTAAATAAATCCACCCGATTTTTTGTTGGCCTTTCTGCAACAGGTTATGCTTTTCCAGGAACAATATTAGCAATTGGTATTCTGCATTTTTTAGCTCAGATAGAATCAACGGCCCAATTATTTATGTCAGGCATTATCCCATACTCCAATGAGGTGATAGTAAGTGGCACTATATTTGTTTTGATTATAGCCTATCTTACAAGATTTAATGCTGTTGGCTTCGGGTCAGTTACAGCTGGGCTTGAGCAAATTCCTAGAGAGTTGATGTCTGCAAGTCAGCTATTAGGAAGGCGTTTTTTTGGATCAGTTTGGTCTATTATAATACCAAATCTTTGGCCCTCTATCCTAGCTGGGGGGCTTTTACTATTCGTAGACATCATGAAAGAATTGCCGCTAACATTATTATTACGTCCGTTAAATTTTGATACTTTTTCAACCATCACATATCAGCTTGCAAAGGACGAGATGTTAGAACAGGCTGCCTATCCAGCACTATGCATCGTTCTATCCGGTTTAATACCTGTAATAATAGCAAATAAAGCATTGTCAAAAATAGCTAGAAAGTAATAAAATCCTAAAATGGTTTTTAGGAGGAAATTTTTTTTCTTGCAGCATCAATTTCTAGTGTCATGCTTGCACAATCGAATGGATAATCATTCCATGCAATGTCGTGTAATTTTTTAAGTTTATTTGGTTTTGAGAGTAAACTTTTGATGGCGCGAGCAAAATTTACACTATCTGGTTTATCTACTAGCAATGCTCTGCCTTCCGCACGTTCTGGAATGCCACCCATCCTGGTAGTTATAAGAGCACATCCGTTAGAAAGTGCCTCAAGCACAGCTCTTGAGGCTGGCTCTTGCCAGACTGAGGGCACAAGGGCTATTGAGGCTTTCGCTAGTTCTTTATTTACCTGGGGCAGTGGCAAAAACCCAGTTATTTCAACTTGTTTTTTTAATGGCGCAACAGCTGATCTTACGGCTTTTTCATAATCAGAAAGTTTGCCATTTTTAAATTGTTTCGCACCTATAATTTTCGCTTTCCACTCAGGAAAATCTGGTAATGTTTTCTTTAGTGCAATTGCAGCTTCCAAAATACCTTTTTCGGGTACAATGCGTGATGCGATTATTATGGTTTTCTTTTTAAGTGGTTTTTTAGTTAAATTTCTCTGCGCTCCAATCGGAGTTAAAAATATCGGTGTTTGTGATATTTGCTGAGCATTGAATCCATCAAGAAAACAGTCTTTTATATACGCAGAATTTGCAAAAATACCAGATAGGTTTTTTGCAAGCCAAAGTCGTTCTGACAAGGTTCTGCCACCTATCATTTCACGAGGGTCATTATGCAAAAATAAAGCAACCTTAAGTTTTTTGCATTTCTTGGCAATAGTTCTAGCAACTTTGCATCTGCCATGAACTTCAATTAAGGAGGGCAAATAATCTCTTCTTTTTAGATGCGCAATGTAGCTATGGGCTAATCCAATATTATTACCAAAAAGTAAAGGAAAATTTGGTTTTAGAGGAATATATGATAGATTTGAAAACGTATTAGAAGGCACATTTCTGCCATAAATATACATTTCATATTCTAGGGTTGTATGGTAAGCGAAATCACTAACCACTGTTGAAACTGCCCCGGCATTACAGGGAGTAAAAAGCTCTTTGAAGGGGAGCAAAATATCTATATAAGGTTCTTTAAGCAAAAATTACTCCAAATTTTTAATTTAAAAGCGAGCCTTTCATTAGGGATAATCCTTGGCTAGTTTAATAGCAAGCGTGATACCTTTTTTTATTTTTTAGTCGTTTTTTATCTCTTTTTAAACTTTAGTTTAATTTGACTTCTACAGGAAGGTGCTTAGCAACCTAAAATCGCTTTTAATTGAGGACTTGAATGAATTTATCGGCATTTCAATCAAAGCCATTCCGGCATTATTTAGCATGTGTTTCCATAGCACTGCATGGCATGTGGGTGCAAAGACTGGTAGTAGCCTGGCTGGCATGGGATGTATCTAGTTCACCCGCATTTGTGGGCTTTACAGCTTTTTTAAGCTTTGCGCCAACAATGATAACGGGCCCTTTTTTTGGTGTTTTAGCAGACCGTATTGAGATCAGAAATGCTGTTTTTGCTAATTATATTGTGATGCTAGTAATTTCAGTTACTTTTATTTTGTCGGCCTATCTAATTGGTATAAATGAATTTACGGTGGTGCTATTTGCAACAGCCATTGGTATTACCGCATCCGCCAATCATCCGTTTAGAATGGCGTTTGCTGCACGACTAGGAAGCAAAGAACAGCTTTCCTCAATCATTGCAATAACAGCCCTTAACTTTAATATATCTAGACTAGTCGGGCCAGCTATAGGGGGCGTTTTGCTGGCTTTAGTTGGGCCAACAGAGACATTGTGGGTAACGAGTATTGGTTTTTTACCGATGATTTTTTTGGTTCGCAAGATTGCTATTAGACCTAGGGACTTTATTGAAAGCAACAAACAAAACTTCTTTAAGGCACTTATTGAAGGGTTTTCGTACACCAGAAAAGATCCGTTTATATTATATATTTTTAGTTTAACAATATGTGTAACAATAATAGGTCGCGGTTTGTTAGAAACGCTGCCTATTATTGCTCAAGGGCTATTTAAAACTGGTCCAAATGAATTAGGGTTTTTAACTGCGTGTGCTGGTGCTGGTGCAATATTAGCATCTTTTGCGAAGGCTGCTGGAAAACCACAGCAAGTGGGTGTGGTAGGCACTTTTGGTGTATTGTCCTCAATAATTGTGCCTACTTCTATTATCCTCATAGGATTGTCGCGTGATATTTTGATTACTGCGTGCCTTGTTGCATTACTTGGATTTGCAACAACGTTTTTTGCAACTACTATGCAATCTGCAGCCCAACTTCAACTTACCGATGAATTTAGAGGTAGGGTGATGAGTTTATGGACTATGATTGCAATGGGTGGCGCAGCAATTGGGGCATTATTGCTAGGGGCAATATCTGAAATTCTGGGCATTTCTTTTACGTTTCTTATTCTTGGTGGCTTTACTATAACGATAACTATAATTATTTTGATGTTTGTTCGCTTATCAAACTTACGATGAGCGTTTCCTTGATTTCTTAAAAATGTCAGGCTTCACTTTACTGAAAAATGATTACTGGATTGTTTTCACTTAAATACTATTTTATTCTGTATTATTAACTATTTTTGCTTAACCAATGATTTTTATGAATGTAAATGTAAATCAATGAGACAGAATTCTTTTTTACCGTTGCTAACAAGTTGGATACAAAACAATCATTCCGCATGTTTAGTTATTGTAATCTCAACTTGGGGCTCTGCTCCTAGACAACCAGGTGCTCTGATGCTGGTAAGAGATGATTTGCACATCGAAGGTTCGGTCTCTGGCGGTTGTGTTGAAGGTGAGGTTATTCGTTTAAGTCAGGTTGCTATGGAGGATGGCAAGGCTCGTATAGAAAATTTTGGTATTGCTGATGAAACGGCTTGGGATGTTGGATTGTCTTGTGGTGGAAGTATATCTGTTTTAATTTTACCTGTTAAAGATAGTGGAATGCCATTATCTGTTTTGAAAAAAGCATCAGCAGCTGAAAATAAAAGACAGCCATTGGACATTATATTTACTCTTTCAGACTTACAAAAATTATATATTGAAACCAAAAAACCCTCTGTAGCAATGAATTTTGTTCATAAAAGCACTTTCGAGCATAAAGAGCAAAAATTTACATTGCGAATTAGGCCTTGTAACCAGCTCATCATAATCGGAGCTGGGCATATTAGCCAAGTGTTAAGTAATCTCTCAGTTACGATGGATTTAAATGTTACAGTTATAGACCCAAGGTCTATTTTTTTGAGTGAAAAGAGATTTCCCAATGTTGCAACAAGATTAGGTTGGCCGCAGGATATTTTGCCTGAATTACATGTTGACGAGCAAACAGCGATCGTAACACTTACTCATGATCCAAAGATTGATGACCCTGCTTTGCTGTATTCTTTAAAAACAAATGCCTATTACATAGGTTGTTTAGGGAGCACTAAAACACATAGATCAAGATTAGACCGATTAAAAAAAGTTGGTGTTACGGAGCATTCTCTCTCTAGACTTCACGGACCAGCCGGTATACAGCTCGGGGGGAGGGCGGCGTCTGAAATAGCTTTATCAATTTTAGCAGAACTAATATCAATTTATCATAAGACGGACGTTTAAAAAGCCATTAGATATATTAAGTGTAACAAAAAAGAAACTTTTTATCCCAATTTTAAAAAAACATGTTTAGAATTGGCCGGTAAAAATTTATTTTTAATTTTAACATTGAACATTAGGCAAACTAATCATGCAACTTAGGCGTTGGCAAAAAGAAATTATTGATGATTTTCAGTCTATTTTAGATTCTCATCGTCGCTTTATTATTAAAGCCCCAACTGGCGCCGGTAAAACGGTGCTTGCTAGTGAAATTATAAAACAATTTTATTCTGGTGAAAAAGTTATTGTTTTGTGTCATAGGTTGGTATTGCTTGAGCAGCTTGAAAAGGCTTTGGCTAAAGAGCATAGAGTTAGGAAGTTGGGTCTCAATCATACGGAGGCCGCCTTCTCTGATTATGATGTCCTGCTATCAACTAGCACTCGTGCGAGAGACATATTAGATGACGCCATCGAACAAGCAAAGCTTGTTATTATAGATGAGGCACATCGTGTTTCTCCAAACGGAACCGGGTACAAACGGATCTTGGATTGTTTTTTAGAAAATGGAAGAGATGATGCTCATATGTTAGGACTGACCGCCTCGCCAGAAAGAAGAACAGCAGACCAAAAAGACCAGTTAAGCTTAGCATTTGATGCTATTATTGATGGTGCTAATATGGATAAGCTGTTTGATGAGGGTATTCTGGTAAAACCACAATATAGGCCTCACTTTATTCATGACTTGGACCTTGGAGATATTGATATCAGTAGTGGTGATTTTCCAGTAGCAAAACTGGCACCAGCAATTATTAAGTCATCTATGATAAGCCATGCATGCTCTATCTACCTAGAAGAGCGGAAAAATGCAAAACCAATTCCAATTTCAGCTTGGTTTTGCCCAGATGTTACGGTTGCTGAAACCACTGTGGAAGCGATTGAAGAATTAGGTGTTAGTGTTTCTCTAATTACAGCTAGCACCCCAATTAAAGAGCGGATGCAGATGTTAACAGATCATGCAGAGGGTAAAGTAGAGTCTGTTGTTTCTGTCGGTGTTCTAGCTGAGGGATGGGACAATCCGCATTGTAATATTATTGTGCATATGCGGCCAACTTTATCAAAGGTCTTGTGGGGTCAGTCAGTCGGTCGTGGGTTGCGTGCAGCGGTTAATAAGGATACTTGTATAGTAATAGATGTTTCTTCTAATTGGTCAACTTTTGGACCTGTAGAAAAATTGCAATGGACTCTTTGGTCTCATAGAGGTTCTTATTTAAAATTTAAAAATAGATTTGAATGGATAGCTCAGCAGCCGGTGGATGAGCAAACAAGTTATTATCTGTGTGATAATAAATTAACTTCCGGTCTGAGATGTTCTCATATTTATAGAAAGGACAAATTTTCGGACTCAGGGTGTCCTGTGTGTGGTTCGTTTTCAGCTATTGACATACATAAAGAGCAGAAAATGGATAGTTCTGTGAACGATATTGGGTTGCATCGTCTGTTCTTTGAACGTATTCCACAAGTATATGAAGAAATGAATCATAATATATGGCGCACACTTGGGAGCACAGCATGGACTGGAGCTGAAAAACAGGAACTTATATTCCTTGCTTTTTGCAAGGCTTTTGAACTTGTAGATGGTCCACCGTCAAATTCTGATTCCGAATTCTGGAAAATTACATTGGATGGTGAAGCAGCTTTACGAAAATTTCTTGTCGAAAATAAAATTCAAATTGTCAAACAGGAGGAATTTAATCACGCTATATTAGTAGATGGTTTAATGCATGGTAAAAGAATAAGAGCATTGCAATCTAATCATGGCATATTATTGTGTGGACAGCAGTTTGAAGCTTTAGAGGAAGAAGAACTAGAGCGAAAATATCAACGTGCGTTGCAAATAATTGAGAGAATTACAGTTATGGGTTGTTCAAGTCAGGATAACTTGCCCTATTTCAAGGCAAAGAATGTGGTAGTACTATGAACTCCGGTATTATAATTGCTCCTTCTATTTTAGCTGCTGATTTTGGAGATCTTTCAGCTGAAGTTAACAAAGTTGAAGAAGCTGGGGCGGATTGGATTCATCTTGATGTAATGGACGGTAATTTTGTTCCAAACATAAGCTTTGGGGCTCCTGTTATCTCTGCCCTTCGGAAAAGCTCATCAAGTTATTTTGATGCACATCTAATGGTGAGTAACCCGGAACTATTAATTACAGATATGAAACAGGCTGGATGCAACGGTATTACAGTACATTATGAAGCGTGTAATCATCTTGATAGAGTTTTGTCAGTTATTAATGATCATGATTGTTGTGCCGGAGTTGCGTTAAATCCTCACACTGGTGTTGAAAATCTCTCACAAGTTTTAGATAAAATTGGATTAATTCTAATTATGACAGTAAATCCAGGTTTTGGTGGTCAAAAATTCATTTCAACAATGTTAGATAAAATACAACTAGCTAGGAAACTAATTGGCGATAGGCCAATTCAATTACAAGTAGATGGTGGTATCACCGCTCAAACGGCCGCCTTAGCAGTTGCAGCTGGCGCAAACAATCTTGTTGCTGGTTCAGCTATTTTTGGTGCAAGCCAAGAGCAATACGAGTCTCGAATAAAATCAATGAGAGGTAACTAAAATATTATTATTAATAAAAAGTTTTATACTTTTTACTTTTTGATCGAAGTACCTATATGTTTCTGACCTCGTCTCTGGGCTAATTTAACTTGTTTTTGCCTCTCTTTAAAACGCTCTTTTTGTTTAGGGCTTGTTTTTGAAATACACTTGGGACAACTAATTCCAGGTTGATAGCTGCTTGTTTCTAGGTCAGCCTCAGATAAGGGTTGTCTGCAGGCATTACACAATGTGTAGGCTCCTTTTTCTAATGTATGGTTAACGCTAACCCGATCATCAAACACAAAACATTCCCCTTGCCAAAGTGAATCATTAGAAGGAACTTCTTCAAAATATTTAAGGATGCCGCCTTGTAGATGATAAACTTCATCAAACCCAAGCCTTTTCATATAGGCTGTTGATTTTTCACATCTAATTCCCCCAGTACAATACATAGCAATTTTAGTTGGTTTAACATTTCTTCTCTGAGAGGCAAAATTGTCTGCCCAATTTGGAAAATCACGAAACGATGTTGTATTAGGGTTTATAGCGTCTTTAAATTGCCCAATAGCTATTTCGTAATCATTCCGAGTATCAACAACCAGTACATCTGGAGATAAAATTAAATTGTTCCAATCTTGGGGTTTTATGTAAACACCTCTAGATTTCGACGGGTTGATATCAGGTTTTCCCATAGTTACTATTTCTTTTTTTAGTCTTACTTTCATGCGGTGAAAAGGACAACTTTCATTTTGGGAATATTTTATTTCCAATTCTTTAAATTGAGGTTGATTACATAACCAGTAAACAAAATTATTTATGCCTTTATGGCTTCCTGCAACTGTTCCATTTATCCCTTCTGGAGCAATAAGAATAGTTCCAAACAGAGATTGCTCATCACAGTAGTTTTTTATTTTTGTTTGCCACTCATCTATTTTATTCAGGCTAACAAAATGATACAGAGCTGCGATCAAAAAGGGCATTTCCTCGGATCTTTTAATCATTTCTTGTGCTTTTTTTGTCATATTAAAATATTGCTAAGCAGAAATTCAAATTTAATCTAAAGCCCAATAAGCGTGTAGATGGATATAGCATCTAACCTAATTTATCCGCAAGTATAGTTGTGGTTTGATGTTTAAAAATTAAAATGAGTAATTTTTGTTTTTTGATTTCTTTATAATATTACAATAAGACGCTATGGTAAAAAGAATCATATTGGTTTCGCTTAGGAAAATTATATATAGTTAAAATTTTATCAGGATAGATTCGTTTTGGATATAATTGAAAATAGCCCAATTTTGGAGGTGCGTAACCTCAAGAAAAATTATGACAAACTTTCAGTTTTAAAAGACATAAGTTTTTCAGCATATGCAGGGTCCGTAATTAGTTTTATTGGCTCCTCTGGGTCTGGAAAATCAACATTATTGCGATGTTGTAATCTGTTAGAGATTCCGCAGGCTGGTGAAATAATTTTCAAGGGAGAGGCTGTATCTTGGACTGATAAGACAGATTCCAGGCAGTTATCTGATAAAAAGCAGATTATTAAGTTTAGAACCAATTTATCAATGGTTTTCCAATCATTTAATTTATGGTCTCATTTGTCGATTTTGGATAACGTGATTGAAGCGCCAGTCACCGTTCTTAGAAAAGATAGACATATTATGCGAGATGTAGCTTATTCTCTTCTCGAAAAAGTTGGTATCGCAGATAAAGCAGATGCTTGGCCAGCTCAATTATCAGGTGGTCAACAACAAAGGGCGGCTATCGCAAGAGCACTTGCAATGGAACCCGATGCTTTATTATTTGACGAGCCTACTTCTGCTCTTGACCCAGAGCTTGAACAAGAGGTGGTGAAAGTTATAAAAGATCTTGCATTAGAGGGGCGTACCATGCTTTTAGTGACTCATGATATGCAGCTAGCACGTGATTTATCAGATCGAGTGTATTTCCTGCATCAGGGAATTGTCGAAGAAGAAGGTCATCCGGACAATTTGTTTGGAAAACCCAAATCTCAACGGCTAAAGCAGTTTTTAAGTGCAGCTGCGAGTTAAATTGAAATGCACTTAAATGTTTAGATAGGAGAAATGATATGAAAAAAATTCTAATTGCAGCTGTTTTTGCAAGTTTTGCAATAAGCACAGTCTATGCAGATACCGTTCGAATGGGTACAGAAGGTGCCTATATGCCTTATAACGGCATTGATGATAATGGCCAATTTATAGGATTTGAAATTGACCTTGGAAACGAATTATGTAAGCGAGCAAATCTTGACTGCGCTTGGGTAAAGAATGATTGGGACTCAATTATTCCAAACTTAAAAGGGGGAAATTATGACACTATAATAGCCGGTATGTCTATCACAGAAGAGCGTATGAAAGAAATCGATTTTACCAGGCCTTATACTATGCCAGACCCATCAACATACGTTACATTATCAGGAGGGTCTGTTGATTTAAAATCCGGTGTGATAGCAGCTCAAACTGGAACAATACAGGCAAGTTATATAGTTGATTCTGGAGCTACCTTGGTAGAATTTGCTACACCAGATGAAACAATCGCCGCCGTTAGAAATGGCGAAGCAGATGCTGTTCTTGCTGATGATGCATTTTTAAAACCTTTTGTAGAAGAATCAGGTGGTGAGTTGAGTTTTGCGGGTGACAGCGTTTTTATTGGTGGAGGCGTTGGAATGGGTATTCGTAAATCAGATTCTTCTTTGAAAGATAAATTTAATTCAGCAATTAACTCAATGTGCGATGATGGTTCATTGAATTCTCTAATTACTGAATGGGAAATCAGTGAAACTTTTCCCGATTGCAAATAAAAAAGGAGGTAGGACGTAGATTTATGCTGGTCTACGTCTTACCCAACTATTAGTTTTAGTCAATATTAGTTAATTCCCAGATAAAAGGATTGCCAATGTTTAATGTTTGTGCAGATCCATCGACATTAACAGAGTTTTTCTGGGTAATATGTTATTTAACTACCGCTAAACATTTTGCGTTTTACGTATCATTTTTAGTCGTTTTAATGTTGTTGGCAATTGCTGCTCCCCTATCCCTGTTGTTTGGATTTATTGCTGCAATCGGCACGCGCTCATCTAACTGGATTATTCAAATATTTTCGAAGAGCTATATTAATATGGTTAGGGGTATACCAGATGTAGTGTTCTTTTTGTTTGTGCCTTTAGCACTTGACCAGTTTTTTGAATTTATTCGTCATAAAATAATATGCTTTGATGTAGTGGAACCAATATGGCAGGGTACAGATTTCGTTGTTTGTAAGTCAGCTAAACTACCTTTATCAACAGCAGAATTGTGGGTACATCAGCTTTACGCATTTACATTAGCATTAATTGCTTTTGCAATTGTTTTTGGTGCTTTTGCGGGCAATGTTTTAAGTGGGGCTATGAGAGCAGTTCCCAAGACGCAAACAGAAACCGGTGCTGCATTTGGATTTACGCAAAAACAAACTTTTTGGCGAATTTTAGTTCCCCAAATGTGGATATATGCAATTCCTGGTTTATCAAATTTATGGATGATATTAATTAAAGCAACGCCTCTATTATTTTTATTGGGAGTTGAGGATATAGTGTATTGGGCACGAGAGCTTGGTGGTTCTAAGACCTCCATGTATGCTTATCCCCATCCAGATTGGAGGGTCTATTATTTTGCTGGGTTATTGGTGTTTTATTTATTAATGACATGGGCAAGTAGTAAGGTGCTAAAACGGCTTCAAATAAAATTGAGCAAAGGTCAGGCAACAATGGCTGGCAAAGAGCTACAAGGATATTAAGGATGAGCTCTTGTTGGGCAACATTACAGGATTATGGTCTGCGTTCAATTGGGATTGGTGAACGTATCTTGCCAAAAATTGATATTACGATATGTGAACAGGTTGTATTAATTGGCTCTGGGTTAATTTGGAATATTTATTTCGGAATAATTGCTGTTTTTTTTGGTTTTTGGTTTTCAATAATTCTTGCTGTAGGTAAAAACCATAAGCTTGCACTTTTTAGAATACCATCTGAAAGTATCATCTTTGTGTTTAGAGGGTCTCCCCTTTTTATTCAATTTTTCTTTGCTTATGAGTTTTTTGTACTTCTACCTAAAGTCGGCATTGAATTTGATTTAGGATTCATAACATTATCTGCTGAAACGCGCTGGCTCACAAGAGCTTGGCTTGGCGGGTTAATCGTACTTTTTTTCAATACTGCCGCATATTCAGCAGAAATATTTTACGGTGCAATTCGCTCTGTTTCCTCCGGTGAATTGGAAGCAGCGGAGGCATATGGTATAACTGGATGGAGTAAATTCTGGCGTATTATCTGGCCCTCTATGTTACGTCTGGCTTGGCCCTCATATACTAATGAAGCTATTTTTCTATTTCATGCTACATCACTAATTTTTTTCTCTGGCTTTCCAGCCTGGAGGCAGTCTGGTGACGCATTATATTACGCTAATTATTTTGCAGATAAGACATTTAATCCGTTTCTGCCTTATCCAATAGCGGCGATGTATTTTATATTATTAACGTTGGTCATAATTTCTATTTTTGGGGTTGCTAATAAGTATCTAAACAGACACCTTGATGTTGAGCAGAGAGCAAAAATCCAAATATCAATAAATATATTGAGGTAATTAAAACGTTCACTTTCATAAGATCGGGAGGTAAAAATAAGCGTTGAGCATCTAAAGATTCAACTACAGGCTGATACAGCAGGCTCTTTTTATAATTTATCTTATTATCATTTTGCCCCGGATGGGAAAAGTAATGTTCCTAAGATATTTTTACAGGCAGGCCTACATGCAGATGAGCAGCCAGGAACGCTCATTTTGCACTATTTACTAGAGATGTTGGAGACGGCAGATAAGTCGGGAAAACTTAATGCTGAATTTTTTGTTTTTCCCATGGTAAACCCAATCGGAATGGCACAGATTTATAATCACCGTCATTGTGGTAGGTTCGATTTTTCCACTGGAGTAAACTTTAATCGTAATTGGCCAGACCTTGCAGAATGCATCATTAGTGAAGATGGAGAAATAATTAAAAATTTAACGCAAGATGTTGAAGAAAACAAAAATAAAGTTTTATCAGCGGTAGAAAAATGGATATCAAACCAGAAACCGATAACCGCTTTAGAAAGACTCCGGCTTGAAATAATAAAAATAGCAATGGGTTGCGATGTAGTTTTGGATTTGCATTGCGACGTTCAAGCATTAAACCATATTTATATTGTTCCGCAATTAATGCCCGAATACCAAGACCTAGCTGACTGGATGGGTTCCTATGTAACTTTAACGGCTGAAAATTCAGGTGGGGGTTCTTTCGATGAAATTTGGCCAAGGTTATGGATAGATATGCAAAGGCGTTGTCCAGATAAACCCATTCCAAAGCCAGTACTATCCGCAACGCTGGAATATCGAGGATTGGTTGATGTTGAAATATCTTTAAATAGAAAAGATGCAGAAAATTTAATGGGGTTTTTTAGTTCGCGTGGATTTGTTAACTCAATAACTGATAATACATGTTCTCCCATGCCACCAGCTTTGCCATTTAATGCGACCCAGATTATCAAATCAGAGGTAACTGGATTGGTTTGTTATGAAGTCCAGCTTGGTCAAGATGTAACAGAAGGAGAATTAATTGCAAACATACTTTTATTAGATGGACCAGAAGCTTATCGTGTTAAGGTTCCAATATATGCAGGAACTAGTGGTATTGTTTTTTCTATGATGCTTCAAAAATATATTTGGAGAGGTCAACCTATAGCAAAGATAGCAGGAAAGACAGCCCTATCCGAGAGGACTGGGGTACTTTTGGAAGCTCGTTAAAAAATATTTAGTAGTTTTTAGATTTTATTTTTTAGTAATTGTGTAATTTTATTTCGGAGTTTTGATGACTCCGTGCTGACCATAGATGAAAAAGAACCCTGTAAAGAACCATCTCTACCGATAAGATATTTATGAAAATTCCATTTAGGACGAGCTCTCCAACCAAGTTCGTCATTAGCCCATTTATAGAAAGGGTGCGCCCCGTTTCCTTTAACGATGGCTTTGGCAGTCATTGGAAAGTTTATGTTAAAATTTACCTCGCAAAAGTTTTTAATCTGGACATTTGTACCTGGTTCTTGTCCCCCAAAATCGTTGCTTGGTACGCCTATTACTACTAATCCATCTGATTTAAATTCGTCCCACAGTGACTGCAACCCTTCATACTGGTTGGTAAACCCGCATTTAGAGGCAGTATTAACAAGAAGTATTACATTACCTGTAAAATCAGATAGAGGTATAATACCTCCTTCAATTGAGTCAAAATAAAAATCATATGCAGATTTAGCATTTGCCATAGATGACATACCTAAATTTATCGTGGCTATTATAAGAAGGAACCAGTTTAAATGCTTAATATTCATAAATTACCTTCACTAATGTTTTTATTACATGAAATAAAGACATGGTGTAATTCGTCTCAAAAACAAGTAATGGCTAGGAAAGTATCAGAAATTAAATTAAAAAATATCTATATTTTAGGCTAATTGCCATAAATCATTTAGAAACTCATTTATAATTTTTTCCCCAGCTAACCCAATTATCTGGTTTCGTAAGTTTGCAACAGGTCTGTTAGCGCGAAAAATATCTCCAGATATTTGACTTTTCCTAGCAACAGAATGAGCTTCTGGCATACGTATTTTTATCATTTCATTTAACGTATCGGAAACACGAAATCCCTTTGCTAGAAGAGTCTCAATACATGCAATATCCATAAACGATTGACCAGCACCCTGAGCTAAATGAGGTGGCATAGGATGGGCTGCGTCACCTATTAATGTTGCTGAACCTCTGCGCCAGTTGAATAAGGGTTCACTAGTTTTTACAGATATTATTTGCCAGTCCTTCATTCTTTTTTCAAGTAGTGATAAAATTGGATGACAGGATAAAATAGATTGGATGGACTTTTTAGAAAATGCGCTTTCAGAAAATGAAAATACAAAATTGACATCTTTGCCATTTTGGATTGGGTAGGACACTAAATGGCATGAATTACCGAGCCATAATTGCACATTTGGAAAAGAAAAACCCGGTGGAATGTCTTTTGAAGGAAATATACCTCTATAAATAGCATATCCAGAATTTACTTGGCTGGCTGTTGGATTTACAAATTGTCTTGTCTTACCTTCCCAGCCATCCGCACCCACTATAAAGGGGGCGGTGATAATATCGGAGTTATCTAGAATTAAAGTTGTATTATTAAATTTTTGGGAAATGGCTAATACTTTAGCATCAATAAATTTGATAAGGGGGTTTTTTAAACATATTCTTAATAAGGTCTGATGAAGGTCCTGGCGTGCAATTGATACGTATGTAGTTTTGTTTTCTGATAGCGATATTTTTGCAAGGGTCGATGCCAAATCTAAAGATTTTATTTCCACCGCTAAAAGCCTAGTCGCCTTATCTAATATTTCATCTTTTAAATCTAAACTGGATAAGGCAGCTAAGCCGTTTGGTGCAATTTGTAATCCACCAAAAAGTTGAGGCTTGTTATTGGGTGCTATGACTTTGATTTTATGCCCATATTTCGCGAAGGCAATGGCCGCTCCAAGACCACTAAAACTATTACCAATGATTATAATTTCTTCGCTCATTTTTTTAATTTTATGTAGAAGTTAAAAAAGGCCGACTGTAAGCCGACCTTTTCGAACATAATAAAGTATTTTAGAAATGCAACATGTTCATCAAATAAGAAGTGGAGCAATTACCAAACTAACAATGGCCATAACATTGATTAAAATGTTCATAGAAGGACCAGAGGTATCTTTAAGGGGATCTCCAACGGTATCTCCAACCACGGCTGCCTTATGCACATCAGAGCCTTTACCGCCAAAATTTCCCTTCTCTACGTGTTTTTTTGCATTATCCCATGCTCCACCAGCATTTGCCATCATAAGTGCCATCATTACACAACATATCAATGCTCCTCCTAATGTACCACCGAGAGCTTTTGGTCCAAGGCCAAAACCAATAATAACCGGTGCAAGCACAGCAAGTGAACCTGGGAGGATCATTCGACGTAATGCAGCACGTGTGGCGATATCAACACATCTTGCTGTATCCGGTTTTGCTTTTCCTTCCATAAGGCCAGGAATTTCTTTGAATTGACGACGAACTTCAATAATCATCTCGAAAGCAGCGTCACCAACAGCAGTCATTGTGATAGAGCTAACAATAAAAGGAAAAATACCTCCTATAAACATACCAACTAAAACGATGGGGTCATTAATTGCTAGAACAAAATCGGGGTCTCCGTTACTAACTTTTACAATGTAAGCACTTATCAAAGCTAGTGCAGCTAGAGCAGCAGCACTAATTGCAAACCCTTTTCCGATAGCAGCAGTGCTATTACCAACCTCATCAAGTGAATCAGTTATTTCTCGTGTTTCTGAGCCCATTTCAGCCATTTCGGCGATGCCACCGGCATTGTCTGCTACAGGACCATAAGCATCAATTGCCATAGTTATTCCAACAGTGGCTAACATTCCGACAGCAGCCATTCCAACACCATAAAGTCCAGCCGAGAGATTTGCGAAGAATATAATTGCTGCGATAGTTAGAACAGGAATTGCCACAGATTGCATTCCTATCGCCAGTCCTGAAATCATAACGGTTGCAGGACCAGTTTCACCGTCCTTAGCAATTTTTCTTACAGGTGCTCCCCCAGTGTAATATTCAGTCACTAAACCAACGATAATACCACCAATTGCTCCGACGAGCACGGCATTCCAGACGCCAACGGATGCGCCCATGCTGGTTATAACAAAGTAAGCCGCAGCAATAAAAACTACTGCTGAACCAATAGTACCAAATCGTAAGGCGACATCAGCACTTTTGTTTGAGAACAAACGAACTGACAAAATACCAAGTAGCGAACACACAAGACCAGTGGATGCAAGAGCAAGGGGCATAAATTGCAATACTGCTCTGTCCCCCCCTAAACCTTCTAAAGAAGCCATAGACATTGATGCAGCTAGGGCCATAGATGCAATCATAGCGCCACAGTATGATTCAAAAATATCAGACCCCATGCCTGCTACATCACCAACGTTGTCACCAACGTTATCAGCAATGACGGCTGGATTACGAGGGTCATCCTCTGGTATTCCGGCCTCAACTTTGCCCACCAGGTCTGCTCCGACATCTGCTGATTTAGTGAATATACCTCCACCAACACGACTAAATAGAGCTACAGAAGAACCTCCCATTGCGAAACCTTCAATAGATTCAATGCCGTGTAAGCTACCTCCCATAAATCCGTATAGCACGCCAATTCCCAACAAACCCATGGATGCTACGGTGAGACCCATAATTGAGCCTCCAAAAAATGCAACATTTAATGCATCAGAAGCTCCTTTAGTTTTAGCGGCAACAGCAGTTCTAACATTTGCTTTTGTAGCAGTGTACATTCCAATGTAACCAGCTGTACCAGAACACAATGCTCCCAGCGCGAATGCTATAGCGGTACCTTCCCCTAAACTAGCATAAAGTGCAATGATACAAATTAAACAAAAGACTGCAAGTCGCTTATACTCGCTCGCCATAAATACCATGGCGCCAAGGTGTATTTCATCAGCAATATCTTTTTCTGGCCCACTGCCAACGGGTGATTTTTTGATCCACTGATAAACAAAAAAAGCGACTAATAAGCCAAACGCCCCAAGAGCAACAGGAATAAACGCGCTGGTCATGATTAAATTACCTCTTATAAAGTGATTTTAAAGAAAAGTCACACAGCCTAAAAGCAGTTAGGCCGAGCGTGCTAGGTTATAATGTTAAAGTTTTATCCTGTAAAGTATAAACCCTTATTCTATTGTTACACTTTTATATTTTTCATCTAAAATTAAAGGCAATTGTATTTAAATCAGCCCTATGATAACATGATGACGTTTGAAACGCTGATTGGGAGAGTCTGTTAATAAACTTAAGGTTTTAGGATTTATATACAGCGCCGAAGGAGCACAAGCCTCATAATCTCTCAGGCAAAAGGGTCAATCAGTGTGAACAGTCTGGAAAGTGACTGAAAAAAGTCCACCGACGGGGAAACTGTGTAGAAAAGAAATTTTCTTATGGGAAACTCTCAGGTACAGAGACAGGCGAGGTGTATTTTGAATGTCAATTGATGGCATACGTACATCTTGGAGTCTTTAGAAATGAAAACAATTGCAGTTATTGGAGCTGGTGTTACTGGGGTAACCACAGCATTTGTATTGAGTGAACTAGGATATAAAGTGACTGTTTTTGAAAAACATAGATATCCCTCTATTGTGACTTCTTATGCTAATGGGGGGCAACTTTCAGCTAGCAATGCAGAAGTTTGGAATCACTTTGGGACCATTCTAAAAGCGGTAACTTGGTTATTGAAAAAAGATGCTCCACTCAAAATAAATTTTTGGCCTAATTGGCATAAACTAAGTTGGCTAGCCGAATTTTTGCTTCAAACCAAAAACTATAAAAAAAATACTATACAGACTGTTAAGATGGCAATTGAGTCTCGCAAATATATGCAGAAAATTGTTGATGATGCTGGAATAGAATTTGATAAATCAAATTGTGGTATTTTACACATTTATAAAAGTCACCGAGAATTTGAGCATGCTCATAGAGTAAATGAACTTTTAGCATTAGGAGGATTAGAGCGTCGCAGATTGACAGAGAATGAAATTTTAACGATAGAGCCTAATTTAGAAAAAAAATTTGTAGGTGGATATTACACCAAAACAGACTCCACAGGTGATATCCATAAATTTACATCTCATTTAGCAAGAGTTGCAATGGATCGTGGTGTCAATTTTCAACAAAATGCAGATGTAAAATCGATCAAAGTATTGGGTTCAGAAGTAAAAATAGAATTCAACCACAAGGATTTTCAAGACCAAATAGAAACTTTCGACATGTGTGTGATTTGTGCAGGTGTTGCCAGTCACAAGTTTGCAAAAATGCTTGGGGATAGGGTAAATATTTATCCAGTTAAAGGTTATTCGATTACAGTCCCATTAACTGACTTAATTTCTCAGAAAAAGGCTCCTAATGTAAGTTTACTTGATGATGAAGCAAAAATAGTTACCTCAAGGTTGGGGAAGAATAGATTTAGGGTTGCTGGTACTGCGGAAATAGTCGGGCATAATTTGGATATTTTGGACGCTCGTATCAAACCTCTTAAAAACTGGGTGGAAACAAATTTTCCTGAAGTTTCGACTAAGGATGCCCAACCTTGGGCTGGATTGAGACCAATGAGGCCAAATATGATGCCCCTTGTCTCGCAAGGCAAAGAACCAAATATTTTTTATAACACCGGTCATGGACATTTAGGATGGACTCTTGCATGTTATACGGCAAACATGGTAGGCGATTTGATTATTGGTTTTGAAACATAAACGTTGTTCTGGATTTTTTTAGAAGATAGAAAAAAACAATGATTGTCTCATGAAAATATCTCCAAACCAGCTTGTTATTACAAAACCTGATGATTGGCATTTACATGTTAGGGATGAGGAGATAATGAAGGCCGTATTGCCTGAAAGTTATCGCTGGGCCTCAAGAGCTATTATAATGCCAAATCTCGTTCCTCCTATAATAACAGGGGAAGATGCTCGCCTATATGCCAACAGAATAAAGGCCTGTTTAGATAAAGATATAAAATTTGAGCCATTGCTGACCCTTTATTTAACTGAAGAAACAGAAGCAGACGATGTCGTCTCAGCCTATAGGAAAAAAATTATTAAAGCTGTTAAATTGTACCCTGCAGGTGCGACGACAAATTCATCTAATGGCGTTAAAAATATTAACGGTGTATATTCAGTTCTAGGGGCAATGTCGGAGCAGGGTATACCTTTATTAATTCATGGTGAGGTTACTGATCCGCAGATAGATATATTTGACCGAGAGGCAGTTTTTATTGAAAAAATTTTAGTGCCTTTACGAAATGAGTTTCCAGATCTTAAGATAGTAATGGAGCATATTACAACTGAGCAAGCAGTTTCCTATGTTCTTAATGAAGAAAAAAATTTAGCTGCAACGATCACCCCTCATCATTTGGTTGTAAACCGAAACGTTATGCTTTCTGGGGGTATTAAACCCCATTATTATTGTTTGCCGGTGTTAAAGAGGGAGTCTCACCGATTGGCTTTGATAAGAGCAGCGACCAATGGTGATAAACGATTTTTTCTTGGTACTGACAGTGCCCCTCATTTAGACAACACAAAAATTGATGTTTGCGGGTGTGCTGGCATTTTTAATGCGCCTTTTGCAGTTGAGATCTTAGCTCAATTATTTGATAATTTAGGAGCGCTGAATAGATTAGAGGGATTCTTAAGTCTGCATGGCGCTGAATTTTATGGGATGCCACATAATAAGGAAAGGTTAACTTTGAAAAAAACAGATATACCTCTTCAAATGCCCGAAAATCTTGAGACTAAAGAAGGAAAAATTACGATTTTTGATCCATTTATGGAAGTTTACTGGCAGATCGTGAAATAGCACTTTGATTATTTTACTTGTTGGGCGTCAGTAAAATGCTTATAAATCAGTAATGGTATCTCTCAACCGTAATAAGGAGTGATGAATTATGAAAAGATCCAATCTTTTTTTGTTGATAGGTGTTATAGCAGCTGCTGTTGTTATATTTTTGAATTTTGACTCATCCAACATAAAAACTAGTCAGCTTTCTGAAGCAGGGGGGGAGTTAAAAATTTATAATTGGTCCGACTATATTGCAGAGGATACAATTTCAAATTTTGAGGCTGAGACCGGCATAATCGTCACTTATGATATGTATGATTCCAATGAGGTTTTAGAAGCCAAGATGTTAGCGGGCTCGTCAGGTTATGATCTTGTTGTACCCACCGCCGATTTTCTCGCTCGTGGTCGAGAAGCGGGGGCCTATCAGGATATGGATTTGTCAAGAATTCAAAATGCCTCTAACCAGGATCCTGAGATTCAAGCTCAAGCAGATAGAATGGTTGGATCAAATTCAGCAGGTTTAGTCTATATGTGGGGATCAACAGGAATTGCTTATAATGAAGATATGGTCGCTGAGAGACTCGGTGATGATGCTCCCACGGATAGCTGGTCGCTTATTCTGGACCCAGCAAATGCAGCAAAATTGGAGGATTGCGGTATTGCCATTTTAGATGCACCAACAGATGTTTTGCCTAATGTGATGACATATCTTGGATACCCTGGGACATCGATGGAGAAATCCCATTTTGAAGCTGCTGGTGATGCACTTTCTGCCATCCGGCCTTATTTAAGATACATCAATTCAAGTCAGTCAATAAATGACATTGCAAATGGGGATATCTGTGCAGCAATCATGTGGTCTGGAGACGCATTTCAAGCAGCTTACAGAGCCGAGGAAGCAGAAAATGGGCATGTGATTGATTATTATATTCCAAATGAGGGAACAAATCTTTGGTTTGATGTGATGGCAATTCCGGCTGATGCAAAAAATGTTGATAACGCTTATAAATTTGTAGATTATATGATGCGTGCTGACGTGGCAGCAGCGAATGTGAATTATGTTTGGTATGCAAGCGGCAATGAAGCGGCTAGACCAGACATTGATCCAGAAATTTTATCTCATCCAGGAATTTATCCTACCGAAAAAGCTAAGGAAAAGCTCTTTGTCACACCTGTCTATGATGCTCAAACTGACAGAATTGTTACTCGTGTCTGGAATAGGTTTTCTGCTGGCAATTAGAATTTAGCTGAATATAGAACAAGTAATTAGCAATGGAAGCCACCTTCAATATAAAGGGAAAGTGGCTTTCATTTATTGACAATACATGAAGAACGGCATTGTCACATGGCCCCTTTCATTAGAATTCAGAATATCTCAAAAAAATATGGTAAATTATTAGCGGTAGATAATGTATCATTTGATTTAGAAAAGGGAGAGCTGTTTAGTCTGCTGGGTCCTTCAGGTTGTGGTAAGACTACATTATTAAGAATATTAGCTGGTTTTGAGTTAACTACCGAAGGTTATGTTGAGATCGATGGTCAAGATATGGTAGATGTCGACCCAGCGGATAGGCCTGTAAATATTATGTTTCAAAATTATGCTCTTTTCCCACATATGAGTGTTTCAAATAATATTGGTTATGGTTTAAAACGGGCCTCCCTTCCTGACAATGAAATAAAAAGTCGTGTTAGTGAATTACTAGAGCTTGTACATCTTAATGGAATGGGTGAACGAAAGCCATCCACCCTTTCCGGTGGACAAAGACAGCGTGTTGCGCTAGCGAGGGCCCTTGCAAG
Source organism: uncultured SAR116 cluster alpha proteobacterium (assembly GCA_902622515.1). Taxonomy (GTDB): domain Bacteria; phylum Pseudomonadota; class Alphaproteobacteria; order Puniceispirillales; family Puniceispirillaceae; genus UBA5951. The sequence continues at coordinate 24,697 of CACNQE010000009.1, read as the reverse complement.
GCGCCCTAAACTACTATTATTAGATGAACCACTCGCTGCTTTAGATAAAAAGCTAAGGTCTGAAACACAATTTGAACTTTGTAAAATTCAAGAACAGCTTGGCACGACTTTTGTTGTAGTGACGCATGACCAAGAAGAAGCAATGACGTTATCAACAAGAATTGGTGTCATGAACAACGGAAAATTAGTCCAAGTTGGAACACCTAATGAAATATATGAGCAACCACAAACTACATTTGTTGCAGATTTTGTAGGGGAAATCAGTTTTATTGAAGTAACAGTAAAAGAGCAAAAAGAGCCTTATTGGTTGATGCAAGGTGCGGTTCCGATTCATGTATCGACCGGAGCAAAATTTAGAATAAATCAAAAAGTTAATCTTGCTCTTAGACCAGAAAAAATTTCACTCACCTCAAAACCAACAGGAAAAATCAACGAATTTCCAGTAGAAATTACAGATTGGGCTTTTTATGGAGCTGGAACCCAATATAGGGTTGTTGGGCCAGGAGGTATAAATTTAAAGCTATATGAGTCGCATAACCTTCCAAGCAAATCGAATGCTCGACAACCAGAAACAGGCTTTATTAATTTTTCACCAGATTCAATCATAATTCTTGAAAGATAAATAAATGAACTATTTTTTTCAAAAATTTGGGCGAATTCTAGTTATTTGGCTACCGCTGGGATGGCTTTTATTATTCTTCATGCTCCCATTAGTAGAAATGATCAATGTTTCCTTTTCAGAAGCGAGGCGAGCAGTACCGCCTTATATTCCTGCTTTTCAAATTGGTTCTGAAGGTTTTTCTTTTAGGCCAGTTTTGGACAACTATCTTTTAATTTACGAATATTGGGAAGATTACTTATGGCCTGCAATTAATAGTATAAGGTTAGCATTTTTTTCAACTTTGTATTGTCTTTTATTTGCTTACCCGATGGCTTGGTGGATAGCCCGGTCAAATAAATCGATTCAGCATATTTTACTTATATTAGTATTAATGCCTTTTTGGACTTCTTCACTTTTAAGAATGTATGCATTAATTGGCCTGTTGAACCCAAATGGATTTATTAATGATGTTTTAATATGGGCAGGTATTACTGTAACTCCTATTCAAATGATGCAAACTGATTTTTCTATTTATTCTGGCATGATACTTACTTATTTACCGTTAATGATCTTACCACTTTATGCTTCTCTTGTGCGGCTAGATGTTTCTATAATTGAGGCAGCAGCAGACCTCGGGGCAAAGAAATGGGATATATTCAGAACAATAGTTTTGCCACTAAGTATTCCTGGAATTGTAGCAGGAAGTCTTCTAGTATTCATTCCCGCTGTTGGAGAATTTGTGATACCAGCATTACTTGGAGGACCGGAGCAATTAATGCTTGGGAAAGTAATTTGGACCGAATTTTTTAGGAATAGGGATTGGCCTGTCGCTGCAGCAATAGCAATAATATTAATTGCAATTATTATACTGCCTATTGTTTATGCAAGGTATCAGGATAGGGAGCGTATAAGCTGATGCGTCGGGATGTTCCATTATTAATTAAGGCATTGGGTATCGCAGGATTTGGTATTTTATATATTCCCGTTATGATAATGATTATTTATAGCTTTAATAGCAGTAAACTTGTTGCTGTTTGGGCAGGCTTTTCAACTAAATGGTATAAAGAACTTTGGACAGATGATATTTTGCTTACAGCTCTGTATAAGTCACTCCTCATTGGTGTAAGCTCGGCAACAATTTCAACGGTATTCGGATTATTGATTGCAATTGCCTTTGTAAGATTCTCAGTTTTTAAGGGCAGATTAATTTTAAGCCTTGTTGCCAGCGCGCCTCTAGTAATGCCAGAGGCAGTTACTGGTTTATCAATGTTATTATTATTTATTGCAATGGAAATAAGTTTTGGTTGGCCGTCTGGTCGTGGTGTGGACACCATCATGATCGCCCATGCCACTTTCGGGATGTGTTTTGCTGCTGTTGTAATCCAAACAAGACTCCGTGATATGGATAAATATCTTGAGGAAGCAGCAAGAGATTTAGGGGGAAGGCAACCTTTTGTTTTCTTATCTATTACTTTGCCACTTATTCTTCCCTCAATTATAGCTGCGTGGTTGTTATCATTTACACTAAGTTTTGATGATTTAGTGATCGCCAGTTTTGTAAGTGGCCCTGGTAGTTCAACACTTCCGATAGTAATTTTTTCAAAAATTCGTCTTGGAGTGTCACCGGAGATTAATGCTATTGCAACTTTAATGATACTTACTATTTCTATACTGGTTTTATTTGGCAGTATCCTAATTTTAAAGCGAGAAGATAAAAAATGAATTTAACACAATTGAAAAAATGGTTTTAGAAAAATAATCATTAATTCTTTTAACTTCTAATAAATTAGGGTAGACCTGCTAAGATTAAAAAAGCTATTAAATTTAATGATTAACTATAACCATACACCAAGAAAAGTAATTGCGCAGTCTACAGCGAGAATGTTGCTAGATATTGGGGCGGTTCACGTTAATGCAGTTAAACCTTTTGTCCTCACCTCTGGTTCAATTAGCCCTGTTTATATTGACTGCAGAAAATTAATATCTTTTCCAAGAATAAGAGCTGCTTTAATGGGCTATTCTGTTTCTTTGTTAGCTGAGGCCGTTGGTATTGAATATTTTGAAGCCGTGGCGGGAGGCGAGACGGCAGGCATTCCATTTGCAGCCTTTTTAAGTGAGCGGCTAGCTCTACCAATGCTGTATGTTCGCAAAAAAGCAAAAGGATTTGGAAGAAATGCGCAGATAGAAGGTCACCTTGAATCTGGCTCAAAAGTTTTATTAGTAGAGGATTTAGCGACTGACGGAGGAAGTAAGTTTATGTTTGCAGATGCATTGCGCAATGCGGGGGCAAACTGTGACCATATTTTAGTAATTTTTTATTATGATCTATTTGCTGATGCCCAAAAAAAACTGACGGAACATGGGCTTAATCTTCATTATTTAGCAACTTGGTGGGATATTTTAACTGAATTGAAATCTTTGGATAGATTTGATGAAAAAACAGTTTTAACAGTTGAGGCATTTTTGAATGACCCGGATGGGTGGTCAGATACAAACATTGATAAATATTCCTTAAAATAGGTGATAACTCTAATGGCTATATTTAATCTTGGTTCTATAAATCTGGACTATTTTTATAGATTACCACATCTTGTGTCTGCTGGTGAGACGCTCGCGGCAGTAGGGTACGATATTTTCCTCGGTGGAAAAGGTGCAAATCAGTCTGTAGCGCTTGCAAAAGCGGGCGCTGATGTTTTCCATATTGGTGCATTTGGAAAAAGAGACGAGCATTATTTGAGAGAAATGAGAGAGGCTGGGGTAAATCTCAATAACATTGCTTTATTGGAAACAGAGTCTGGCCACGCTGTTGTTATGGTAGATAATGAAACTGGGGAGAATCAGATTGTCCTCTCTGGCTCCGCTAATAATAAGATATCAAAAAAACAGATAGAGTCTGCACTTTCAAATGCAAAAACCACTGATTGGGCTTTGGCACAAAATGAAACATCGTTAGTTCATGAATTTCTGGTTTCTGCCAAGGAAAAAGGCCTAAAAATATGCTACAGCGCTGCACCATTTGTTGCTAAACAAACGGCCTCTCTACTACCCTTCACCGATTTGCTGGTGGTTAATGAAGGAGAAGCTAATGCATTAATAAAATTTATAAATAAAGATGTATTAGAACTTGGCTTACCACATCTGGTAATTACTCTTGGGTCAAAAGGGGCGCGTTATATTGGTGAAGAGGGAGACTTTTTCATCTCGCCATTTGAGGTAAGTCCTGTAGATACAACGGGAGCAGGAGACACCTTTCTTGGATACTTACTCGCTTCTTTAAGTAAGGGTATGTCTATGGAACAGGCAATGAGCTATGGCTCTGCAGCAGCATCTTTGCAAATCACAAAACAAGGTGCGTTAGCAGCTATTCCATCATTGCAGGAAGTTGAGACCTTTATCGGAGAAAATTCATAGGAACAGCGTTGATGGCAGCCCAAAAGATTATCATAGATACAGATCCTGGAATAGACGATGCAATGGCAATCCATCAAGCCTTTGCAGACACTAGATTAGAAGTAATTGGATTAACCACAATTTTTGGTAACGTATATGTGAACCAAGCAACGCGAAATGCGTTATGGTTAGCAGAGCAAGGCGCCTATAAATGCGCTGTTTCTGAGGGTGCAGCAAAACCAATTCTTCAGAAAATGAACACTCCTTCTTTTCATGTTCATGGAGCGCAGGGTTTTGGAAATTTTGTCGATATTAATCCGATTGGAAAAGCAGACCCAAGACCAGCACATGTCTTTTTATCTGAAACAATTAGAGCAAATTCTAATGATATTATTTTATGTCCTATTGGCCCTTTGAGTAACATTGCAAACTTACTTGATTATGATCCAGATATCGTTAACCATGTAAAAAAAGTAGTTATAATGGGCGGTGCTGTTTATGTTCGAGGAAACGTAACATCTTTTGCAGAGGCCAATTTCTGGAATGATCCCCATGCTGCGGAAAAGGTGCTTGCAGCAGATTGGGAAATAGATTTGATAGGTCTTGATGTAACATCAACAATACAATTCCCTCCTAATGTATTTTTGGAGGGAAGCGAGAAGTCACCTATAATAGGAGGTTTCATCTTAAATATTTCTGAGTTTTATATAAAATTTTATGAAGGGATTGTTGGAAAAACTGTCTGTTTAATGCACGATCCTGCGGCTATCATGGCAATAACTGATCCTGATATTTTTACTTTCCAAAAAGTACCACTATCTGTCATAGTGGAAGGGGAGAAAGTAGGTAATGTTTTTGTTTGTAAAAATTTGGAGAGACGGTCTGTAAATGTGGCTATAAATGTGGATGTTAAAGTTGCTCAGAAGCGGTTTAAATCCATATTTTCAAAAGCCGACGCAGCTCTCAATAAGCGTATCAACAGCTAGGAAATAGAGAATATGCAAGTTCAAATAGTAGATTACAATGCAATTGATGCACCAGAGATATTGACGCGCTCTTTGCATGAAACCGGATTTGCAGTGTTGGCAAACCACCCAATCGGTGAGAAGCAAGTAACATCAATTTATGATAACTGGGGCAAATTTTTTGCAAGTGATACCAAGCATGACTTTATTCGTGATATTGAAAAACATGATGGCTACTTTCCATTCAGGTCCGAGAATGCGAAAGGTGTTCAGATAAAAGATCTAAAAGAATTCTATCATGTATTTCCTTGGGGGCGCGTTCCTCCTGAATTAGAGACAGAAACCAGAAAATTATATAATGACTTATTTTCTCTCGGTTTGACCCTTTTGAAATGGCTTGATAATTGTTTACCTTCTAATGTACAAAACACACTTTCAGAATCACTTGAGAAAATGATGCAAGGTAGTGAGCAAAGTTTACTTCGAATTTTGCACTATCCACCAATACAAGAGGATATTGAGCCAGGTGCTATTAGAGCTGCGGCTCATGAGGATATTAATTTAATTACGTTGCTTGTTGCGGGGTCAGAACCTGGTTTGCAAGCACAAGATAAAACTGGAAAATGGCATGATATTTCTAGCGACCCTGGAATGATTACCATTAATAATGGCGACATGCTTGCGATGGCTAGTGAAAATTTCTTTCCATCTACACCACATCGTGTAATAAACCCTGAAGGGAAAAAAAATAATTCACGTTATTCTATTCCAATGTTTCTTCATCCAAGACCAGAGGTTATGTTGAGTAACGTGCTTTCAGCAGAGAGTTATCTGCAAAATAGACTTAAAGAAATTGGATTAAAATAGGTGAAGGGAAAAAAATATGAATAATCAAATAAATATATTGACTATTGTCAGGACAATAATGGTGTCATGTTTGGCGATGTTCTCAGTTGTTACAACAGGTTTTGCAGGATCACATGCTATGAAACCAGCTGTGATATACGATATGGGTGGTAAGTTTGACAAGTCCTTCAATGAAGGTGTGTGGAATGGTGTAAAGAAATTTACAGAAGAAACCGGTATAGAGGTGATGGAGTTTGAGGTTACCAATGAAACTCAGCGTGAACAGGCAATGCGACGAATGGTTGAGCGTGGCGCAACAATAGTTTTAGGTGTTGGATTTGCGCAGGCTGATGCCATAGCTGCAGTTGCAGCTGACAACCCAGATGTACAATTTTCAATCATTGATGTGAGTTGGCTGGATTCTCCTAACCTTCGTCAATATGCATTTAAAGAACATGAGGGTTCTTATCTTGTGGGTGTAGCTGCTGCTAAAGCGTCACAAACAAACAAAGTAGGATTTGTCGGTGGAATGGACATCCCATTAATTAGCAGATTTGCGTGTGGATATGTAGGTGGAGTCAAATCAGTTTCAGCAAATGCAGAGATCTACCAGAATATGACAGGTTCAACACCATCAGCTTGGAATGATCCAGCTAAAGGTGCTGAATTAACAAGAAGCCAAATCGATCGTGGTGCCGATGTTGTATACCATGCAGCTGGCGGAACTGGTGTTGGTGTAATTCAAGCTGCAGCGGATGCTGGAAAATTAGCGATAGGTGTGGACTCAAATCAAAATGGTCTTGCGCCTGGGTCAGTATTAACATCAATGTTAAAAAGAGTTGATGTGGCCGCGTATAATACGTTTATGGATGCTAGCAAAGGGCAATTTACTTCTGGAGTTCAAGTGTTGGGTTTAGCTGAAGGCGGAGTAGATTGGGCTTTAGATGAAAATAACGAAAACTTAATCACAGATGATATCAAAAAGGCGGTTGCCTCGGCAAGAGAGGCCATACTATCTGGCGATGTAGCAGTGCACGATTATTTAGCGGATAATAACTGTCCTTACTAAGATCAATCGTCAGCTGAGTTTGTTACTTTGAAGAAAAAAATTTTAGAACAGAAAAACGGCGGCCAAAAGTCGCCGTTTGCTGTTTCATTAAAAAGTATTTGTAAGTCATTCGGCCCAGTTAGGGCTAACGATGAGATATGCCTCAATGTTTCATCCGGAACTATTCACGGAATTATAGGTGAAAACGGGGCAGGAAAATCTACATTAATGTCAATTCTATACGGGTTTTATCAGCCTGACAGCGGCGATATTCAAGTTGATGGTAAGGCAGCTATTTTCAAACAACCATCAGATGCAATAAGGCTTGGGATTGGAATGGTTCATCAGCATTTTATGTTGGTTCCTAATTTCACAGCATTGGAAAATATCATACTTGGGTCAGAGGGTAAAATGGGCCTTAAAAATGGCCTCCAAAATGCCAAGTTAAAGCTTGAAGAATTAAAATCGACTTATGGGTTAGAGGTGGATCTGGACAACGTTACTGAAGATTTGCCAGTAGGAATTCAGCAAAGAATAGAAATATTAAAAGCCCTTTACAGGGGCGCAAGAGTATTAATACTTGATGAACCCACCGGCGTACTGACACCTCAGGAAACCGATCAACTTTTTGAAATATTGTTAGCTTTGAAGTCAGAGGGCGTTACGATATTGTTAATCACACACAAACTTCATGAGATAATGGCAATCACAGATGAAGTTTCTGTAATGCGGCAGGGTAAAATGGTCGCAAACACACTCACCAAAAAAACTTCTCCAGAATGGCTAGCTGAGCAAATGGTAGGAAGGTCTGTTCTTGTAAATACCAAGTACGAGTCAGGTAAGGTAGGTAGCGTAGCGCTATCAGCAGATGGAATAGGGGTTACTGATAAAAGAGGGTTTGATAGTCTCAAGAATGCGACTTTTGAACTTCGTTCTGGGGAAATTTTGGGTATTGCTGGAATAGCGGGTAACGGACAGTCTGAGTTATTATCTGTTCTCTCTGGAATAACTCCTCCAAGTAGGGGAAATTTTAGAATCAACGATAAAATCTTTGATAGTAAAAATCACTGCAGTCCCGGATTAATGAGAGAATTAGGGTTATCGCATGTTCCTGAGGACAGGCACGCGGAGGGATTAGTTTTGCCATTTCAAGCTTTTGAGTCAGTTATTCTTGGTTATGAGAAAAATCCGAGCTTCGGAACTGGTTTTTTTACCAAACCAGAACAAATTCAAGCACATTGCGCTCGGTTGCAGGATTCCTTTGATGTTCGTCCGCAAAATCCAACATTAATAAGTAGCCAGTTTTCGGGGGGGAATCAGCAAAAACTAGTTCTTTCACGAGAAATTTCATCTGCTCCAAAAATTCTTTTAGTTGGACAGCCAACACGTGGAGTTGACATTGGGGCTATAGAATTCATTCATAAAACTCTTATAAAAATGCGCGATAGTGGATGTGCAATTCTTTTAGTTTCAGTTGAATTAGAGGAAATTTTGAGTCTATCAGATAGGATTTTAGTTATGAATTCTGGTGAAATAATGGGGATTGTATCCAAGGCAAATACCACAAAAGCAATGCTAGGGAAAATGATGGCGGGTATTCCGTTAGAAAAGGCTATAGAGGAAAAAAATTAATGCAAGCGTCAAGATTGCCAAGATATGTGGATATATGTGTCATACCAATTTTGAATCTTTTAACAGCGTTATTTGTCGCAGGAATTATCATAGCAATAATTGGTGAAAACCCATTTACAGCATTATCTGTTATGTTAAAGGGTGCTTTTGTATACAAGGGTGGACTTGGGTATACGTTGTTCTATACAACTAACTTTATTTTTACTGGTTTAGCGGTTGCTGTTGCTTTTCATGCAATGTTGTTCAACATAGGTGGAGAAGGTCAGGCAGCAATGGGAGGATTAGGCATTGGATTGGTTGCACTTAGTCTTGGAGGAATTCTTCCAGTTCTAGTTGTGATTGCTCTTGCAATCTTAGGGTCTGCTTTATTCGGAGCTATTTGGGGTTTTATACCAGGATATTTGCAAGCTAAGCGAGGCAGTCATATTGTCATTACGACGATTATGTTTAATTTTATTGCTTCTGCAATAATGGTGTGGTTGCTCGCTGGCATGCTCATGGCTCCCAATCAAATGTCACCAGAAACCATTTCTTTTCAGAATGGTGTAATGCTATGGCAATTCCATGATATTTTGAACAGATTAGGATTTGATATAGGCAGATCGCCTTTAAATTTATCTTTTGTTTTGGCTTTAATATGTTGTTTTTTAGTATGGCTGTTGATATGGCGAACTCATTTGGGATATCGAATTAGAGCCACCGGCTTCAGTCCAAAGGCCTCAACATATGCAGGGTATCAACCAGAAACTATTATCATCATAACCATGGCTATCTCAGGTGCGCTAGCAGGCATGATGGCAGTTAATGAAATTCTTGGTGTACAACATAGGGTTATTTTAAATTTCACATCAGGATATGGCTTTACGGGTATAGCAGTTGCTCTTATGGGCCGTAATCATCCACTTGGGATAATATTTGCGAGTTTATTATTTGGTGCTCTCTTTCAAGGTGGAGCTGAACTTGATTTTGAATTTCAGACGATTACTAGAGATATGGTGGTAATGATACAAGGTCTTATTATTCTATTTTCTGGTGCATTAGCATATATGTTTAATCCAATGCTGGAAAAATTATTTCTAAATGAGGAGCGTTTAAAGGAGCCAAATAATGACTGATTTTTGGTTTCAGTTCTTGCTCGCTTTGGACTCAACTTTACGTGTGGCTACCCCTCTAATTTTTTGTGCAATGGCAGGAATTTTTTCAGAGAGGTCAGGAATAATTGATATATCCCTAGAAGGGAAGATGCTTATGGCCGCATTTGTTGCTGCAGCAACAGCTTATGCGACAGGCTCGCCCTGGATTGGCGCAATAGCGGCTATTATCGTTTCTATTTTAGCGAGCCTCATTCATGGTTTTGCATGTATAATCCACAGAGGGAATCAAGTAATATCTGGACTTGCTATAAACATTTTGGCTTCAGGTCTTACTGTTATTATTGGTATTGCTTTATTCAGACAGGGAGGACAAACTCCAACACTACCAAGGACCTCAAGGTTTAATTCCTTAGAATTACCATTTGTGGATTTTATGGAACAAAATGTTCCAATTTTTGGAATTATTTATAAAGAGCTCTTATCTGATCATAACATATTGGTATGGGCTGCATTAGCAAGCGTTGGTGTAACTTTTTATATATTATTTAAGACAACTTTTGGTCTCAGACTTAGGGCGGTAGGTGAGAAACCTGAAGCAATAGATTCCGCTGGAATATCTGTAACAAGGATGCGCTTCCAGGCCATTATAATAGCAGGAATTTTATGTGGTTTAGCGGGGGTTTATCTATCCACCGCCACAGGTGCCGGATTTGTAAAAGAAATGACAGCTGGTAAAGGATATATTGCACTAGCAGCGATGATTTTTGGCAAATGGAGACCAGTACCTGCGTTGTTTGCTTGCTTACTTTTTGGATTTTTAGAGGCTGTTGCTGCGCGTGTTCAGGGAGTTGAGATAATGTTAATTGGTGAGATATCATCGGATTTACTTATTGCTCTTCCTTATCTGCTTACAGTAATTTTGTTGGCTGGATTTATTGGTGGGGTTACACCTCCACGTGCTATAGGACAACCGTATATAAAAGAAAGGTAGACTTGTTTGCTAACACACGTAGAAAAGCAATTATGTGAATCTGCTATTACAATTAGAAAAAATGCATATGCACCTTATTCAAAATTTAAAGTTGGTGTGGCAATATTAGATGAATTGAAAAATATTCATTTAGGAGTAAACGTAGAAAATGCTGCCTATCCACAAGGAACTTGTGCAGAAGCAGGTGCTATATCCTCTATGATTGCCTCAGGTAGCAAAAAAATTAAATTGATAGCGGTTAGCGGTGGTGGATTAGAATTATGCACTCCCTGTGGGGGATGTAGACAAAAAATACGTGAATTTGCAGCTCTCAAAACACCTGTTTTAATTTGCAATGAAGAAATGTTTCAAAAGCGATTCATTTTAGAATCACTTCTACCAGCTTCCTTCGGTCCAGATAATTTATTCTGAGTTTTACTCAGTACCATAAATTCTATCACCAGCATCTCCTAGACCAGGAAGAATATATGCATTTTCATCAAGTTCACGGTCAAGTGCAGCTGTAATAATGGGGATATCAGGATGATTTTTGTGAAAGTACTTAATTCCTTCTGGTGCAGCTACTAAGCAAACAAACAAAATATTTTTTGCTCCATCCCTTTTTAAAAAATCAGCGGCCTGTTCTGCCGAACTGCCTGAGGCTAGCATGGGGTCAACAAGTATAATTTTTCTATTCTGAATTTGGTCGGGAAGTTTTTTAAAGTATGGTTCTGCCAAATGAGTATTTGTGTTTCGTTGCATCCCAATATAACCGATGGGTGCCTCCGGGAGAGTTGCCGATAGCGCATCTGCCATGCCATTTCCAGCTCGAAGGATAGATACAATACATGGATATGGAGAAGTAAGAACATTTTGAGTTGTCTTCTCCATAGGTGTCGTTATTTCTGTTTTTGCTACTGAGAAGTGTGAAAACACAGGCCAACTCATAATATGCCCGATTTCTAGCAATGTTTTTCGAAATTCTGGTGAACGTGTATTCTCATCTCGCAAGATTGCAAGTTTGTGACTCAAAACAGGGTGGTCAAGAACGGTTAAAGACTCCATAAATAAATGTTATCTATTTTTTTGTAGGTATTTTCAAGATGAAACTATCCTATCGTATATTTTATATTAGAAAAAATAGACGAGGAGAAAAAGCAGTTGTTGATTATATCTTCATATTTTGACAATTTAACATCTGTTATATTCAAATTCATTTTCTGAAAAGAGAGCAATCTTGGCTAAATTGTACTTTTCTTATTCCGCGATGAATGCGGGAAAATCAACGATATTGTTGCAGGCTTCTCATAACTACCAGGAAAGAGGTATGCAAACACTCCTTCTAACAGCAAAATTAGATACACGAGCAGGCCCTGGTGTGATTGCATCTAGAATCGGGCTTAGTGCAGATGCGTTTACATTTCGCGAAGATACAGATCTTTTTTCTTTAATTAAAAAGTCTGATTTTGAGAAAAAGCGTTCATGTGTTTTGGTTGATGAAGCTCAATTCCTATCAAAAAAGCAAGTGTGGCAATTGGCTAGAGTTGCGGATCAGCTAGACCTTCCTGTTATGTGTTATGGTCTACGAACTGATTTTCAGGGAAAGTTGTTTCAAGGCTCTGGTGAGCTTCTTGCGATAGCTGATGATATCAGAGAAATTAGAACGATTTGTCATTGTGGAAGAAAGGCTACCATGGTTGTAAGACAATCAGCAGATGGAAAAGTATTGAAGGACGGCGCACAAATTGAAATAGGTGGTAACGATAAATATATCTCATTGTGCAGACGTCATTGGTCTGAAGCAATGGGTGAGGAAATTAAAACATGAAGTTAAGAGATATTAGCTCAAATGAAAGCAATAGCTGTTTACTGGTGATTGATGTTCAGAATGATTTCTGTCCAGGTGGAGCTTTGGCAGTAATGCATGGAGACCAGGTTGTGCAGCCGATAAACAAATTAATTGGCTCATTTAGTAATGTGGTCTTCACCCAAGATTGGCACCCAGCATCACATTCCAGTTTTGCAAGCTCGCATAAAGGTAAACACCCTTTTTCTTCTGTAAAAATGCCCTACGGCGATCAAACTTTGTGGCCTGACCACTGTATACAAAACAGTCCTGGAGCAGCATTTCACCCAGAATTGAATACAGCTCCTGCACAAACAATAATACGTAAAGGATATCGCCATGAAATAGATAGTTATTCAGCGTTCTTTGAAAATGACGGCAACACCCCTACTGGCCTAGAAGGATGGCTAGCCAATAAGCAAATTAAAAACATATATCTGGCTGGTCTTGCAACTGATTATTGTGTTGCTTATTCGGCACTTGATGCAGCACGCCTTGGCTTTACTGTGACTGTTATCCTTTCTGCCTGTAGAGCAATTGACTTGGATGGTTCACTCGCTCTTCAATTAGCAAAAATGAAAAATGCTGGCATAATTCTGGTAGAAAAATTCACCTAATAAACACATTTTGATTTCTTTTATGTAAAGAAAGATGTAGGACACCTCCTTCAAGCTCCCATAATAAGGTGTTAAAGTAATGACTCAAGAATTACGCAATATTGCAATTATTGCCCACGTTGATCATGGTAAAACAACTTTAATTGATTCAATTATGAAACAATCTGGCATGTTCCGTGATAACCAATCAATTAGCGAAAGATTGATGGATTCAGGTGAATTAGAAAAAGAGAGAGGCATTACAATTCTCGCTAAGCCAACATCTATACGCTGGAAGAATGTGAGAATAAATATCATTGACACACCAGGACATGCTGATTTTGGCGGAGAAGTTGAGCGTGTTTTACATATGGCTGATGGGGTTATATTACTAACTGATGCTGCTGAGGGTCCAATGCCTCAGACAAAATTTGTTTTAGGAAAAGCACTTGCTCTTGGCTTAAGGCCAATCGTTATTATAAATAAAGTAGACAGACCGGATGGTCGCCCGGAAGAGGTAGTGGACGAGGTGTTTGACTTATTTGTTGCTCTTGAAGCAAATGAGCAGCAGCTTGAGTTTCCAATTTTGTATGCATCAGGTCGAAATGGATGGTGTGTAACAGACCTGGAAAATGAACGCACCTCATTAGAACCATTGTTGAATTTAATTTTGGAACATGTACCCCCACCAAAACAAGATTTAAAAGCGCCTTTCGCAATGCTAGCGACATTGCTTGACTCAGACCAGTTTCTAGGAAGATGCCTTACTGGAAAAGTTGTACAAGGGACTGCAAAAATGAACGAGCAGGTCCGCTCTTTAGATCTTACTGGTAATATTATTGAACACGGTAGGCTAACTAAATTAATGCATTTTGAGGGAACAAATAGAGTGCCTGTAGATACGGTTGAAGCTGGTGATATAATATGCATCGCTGGTTTAGCAAAAACTTCTGTTTCTGACACAATCTGTAACTCTGAACAAAAGCAGCCCATTCAGTCAACGCCAATTGATCCTCCAACTATGTCAGTTACAATCACTGTGAATGATTCACCATTTGCTGGCCAGGAGGGTAAGAAGGTTACCTCAACAATGATACGCGAACGATTGCTATCAGAAGCAGAGACAAATGTAGCAATTACATTCTCAGAGAGTGATAACAAGGATTCTTTTGAAATCGGTGGCAGGGGTGAATTACAACTTGGTGTATTAATTGAAACAATGAGAAGAGAGGGTTTTGAACTTACTGTGTCAAGACCAAGAGTTCTCTATAAGCAAGAAGAGGGACAGCGTTTAGAGCCGATTGAAGAAGTGATTATTGATGTGGATTCTGAATATTCAAGTTCAGTTATTGATTCTTTGAATCGCCGAAAGGCTGAAATGTTGGATATGCGCGAGGTCGGCGCAGGCAAAACTAGACTTACGTTTCTTGCTCCATCACGTGGGCTAATTGGCTTTCAAAGCAAGTTTCTCACGGACACAAGAGGTACAGGTGTTATTAATAGGTTATTCCATAGTTATGCAAAATATAAGGGAGATATTCCTGGGCGCAGAAATGGTGTCTTGATCTCTAATGATACGGGCCAAGCTGTTGCTTATGCTTTATTTAATTTGCAAGATCGAGGGGTAATGTTTATTTCTCATCAGACGCCTGTGTATCAGGGAATGATTGTTGGAGAACATAACCGTGATAATGATCTGGAAGTAAATGTTTTAAAAGGAAAAAAACTTACAAATGTGCGTGCGTCGGGAACAGATGATGCTGTTTCCTTGTCACCACCTCGGAATCTCTCACTAGAAGATATGATGGCATATTTGAATCATGATGAGTTGCTTGAAGTAACACCAATTAAATTACGTCTACGAAAACAATATTTATTGTCGCATGAAAGAAAGAAAGCGGCGAGGAATTAGAGATGATTGATTTTTGTTTAAAATAACATTTGGATAATGTCATAATTTAAAAGGCTGCAACTTATAAGTAGAAAAATATGCAACGGTTAGAATGTGACGAATGTGGTACTAAATTCCAGTGTGGTTCTAACAAAGGAAAGACATGCTGGTGTCATAATTTGCCCAACCTACGAACGAATTTTGATCTGGCAGGAAAATGCGTTTGTCCAGATTGTCTCACTCAAGGTAAAGCAAAGCAAATCATAAAGATGCGAAAGAAAAAACGCGCGCAACGTGAGGCAGATAAAATAGATTTAGGCGTATAATGTCATCTAATGTCTAGATTTCTAAAAATTATCCTTCGCAGTTCTCAGGGCAGAAAAAACTTCAACCTCACTGGCATTTTTGAGTCCTAATTTATTTCTTATTGATGTTGAAGAGGTTCGAAGAAATGGATTTGTCTGTTTTTCTAATTCTAAGATTGTTGGGATAGTAGGTTTATTTGCAGCAATAAGTTCCTCAACTTGATTTATACGAGCTATAAGTGAGTTGTTGTCGCCCTCAACGTTTATTGCGAATTTCCCATTAGCTTGAGTGTATTCATGGCTGCAGTAAATTGTCGTCTTATCAGGAAGAGCTGAAATTTTATTTATACTGTTGTACATCATATTCATATCGCCTTCAAAAACTCTTCCACAACCTAGCGAAAACAATGTATCACCTGAAAATAATATATTTTCTGATGGAAGGTAAAAATTTATCATATCAAGCGTATGGCCTGGTGTATGAATAACTTTAACAGTTGAGTCAGCAAACAAAAAGCTATTACCCTCAGTTATGCCTTGAGATAGATGCGCGATTGGCACAGTTGAGTCTTTAGCTGGCCCAATTACCTTACATTGCCATCGCTCGTATAAGCCTTGTATACCGTCAGTATGATCCCAATGATGATGTGTCACCCATATCTCAGATAATTGCCATCCCTGGGCATCAAGGGCTGTGTTATAGGAAGTTTCATCACCAGCATCAATTGCGACAGTTTTTTTATTGTGTTTGTCATGAAGCAAAACACCATAATTATCCGAAAGATATTTAAATTGAATAATTTCGATCCTAGACATATTTACTACCAACTTCCAGAATTAGGCATTGAGTTCCATGGCTCCTGAATGGGCAGCCTTTCTCCTTCCTGCAGTAGCTCAATAGAAATACCATCTGGAGATTTAATAAATGCCATATAGCCATCACGAGGAGGCCTATTTATAGTCACACCCTTATCAATCAAGTCCCTACATATTTGATAAATATCATCTACCCGGTAGGCAAGATGACCAAAATTTCGTCCACTTGTATAATCCTCTGGATCCCAATTATAAGTTAATTCCAATTCGGGAGATCTTGATTCTTCTGCTAAGCTTTTATCTTTGGGAGCACATAAAAACACATTAGTAAATCGGCCTTTTTCAGAATCATATCTACCTAATTCGATGAAACCAAGCTTTTTGCAATAGAAATCAAGTGATGTGTCCAAATTTTTAACTCTTACCATCGTATGAATATAGCGCATAGATAAGTCCCCTGGATATATTTTCGTACTTGTAATATTTTAAAAGACTAATAGTGTATCTATAATCAGTGTTGTATTCAATGGATTTTGGTCAGCTTGTCATAGGTTAGAATATAAAATCACTTTTTGGTTAAATAAAGTTGAGTGTAGATTTAAAATAGGAGAATGCAATTGAAGAGCTATTCCCTTTCTGCAAACCTAGGATATTTATTTACCGAGTACGAACTAATTGAAGCAATACTTCGCTCATCTGAAGCAGGTTTCCAGGCAGTTGAATGTCAGAGACCTTATGCATGTTCTCCACATGATTTGAGGCGGGTGTGTGAGGATGAGGCTATACCAATGCTAGCTATAAACACATCTAAAGGTGAACAAGGACAATTTGGATTATCAGCACTTCGTGATGCTATACCACAAGCAAAGCAGGCAATAGATAGAGCTGTTGAATATGCTAAAGAAATCAATGTTCAGTATATACATATTATGTCTGGCATAACATCTGATTCTTCCGCTTTTGACACCTTATGTCAGAATATTGATTATGCCCTAGAAAAGTTAGAAGACACAGACGTAAAGATTATAATCGAACCTATTAATTCATATTCTGTTCCTGGTTATTTTATGTCTTCAGTTCAAAGAGCAAGAGATGTAATCGAAAAAATTAATTCTGATAGGGTGGGTATTATGTTCGACTGTTTTCATATGTTACACATAACAGGTTCAAAAGAGGCTCTTTTTAAGGCATTTAAATATTTAAAACAGGATATCTTTCACATCCAGTTTGCGTCATTTCCAGATAGAAATGAGCCAAATAAAAATGCATTTTCATATCCCCTATTGTTCAATAGTTTTAAAGAAGAGGGTTATTCTGGATATTTTGGAGCTGAATATCAGCCGACAGGGCACACAGAAGATTCATTAGAATGGATGAGAGATTTTCAGGTATAAGTTCAGAAAGAACTAGAATTTTGATACCTATCAATTAATAATGCCTTGAAATATTATCAATTAGCCATGTAGGAAACAGTCTCTTCGTTACCATCATTAGTGTTGTTGCCCACGTTACTCTATATCGAGCTCGTGGTTTTTTAGCTGTTGATGCGCGCCATACAGCCTCACTAACAGAAGAGGCTGATAATTCGAATAAGTCTTTATCTGGGTTCGTTATTGAAAGACGAGGAATTAACTTATGCACATAGGTAGATTTTTGGCGAGCTTCTTCCCAACCTATCCATTTTTCGAATTGTATTAGTGCGTTTTCACGGATTTTTGTTCGAATTGGTCCAGGTTCTATAAGAATAACGTCTATCCCAGTTCCCCGTAATTCCAGCCGCATTGTATCCGTTAATCCTTCAAGAGCAAATTTTGTTGCAACATATGCACCTCTGAATTGCATTGCAGCAAATCCTAATACAGATGAATTTTGAATAATGCGCCCAGATTTTTGTTCAAACATTATCGGTAGCGCCAATCGTGTAAGTGTATGCCAGCCAAATAAATTTGCTTCAAAAATAGATCGTAGGGCATTCGTAGGTAAATCTTCTACAGCAGCAGGGATAGCGTATGCACCGTTATTAAAAAGCACATCCAGTCTTCCCCCTGACAATTTTAAAGCTTTATTAAAACCTGTTTTAATGGTGTTTGGTTTTTCATAGTCGATGCGAACCGTATCAAGTCCATATTGAGATTTCAGAAACGCACAATCTTCAACATTTCTGCAAGAGGCAATAACGTGCCAATTTTTTTGCTGAAATTTTAAAGCGCAATTATAACCTATGCCGCTCGAACAGCCTGTTATTAAAATGGTCTGTCTCATCTTAGTCTATCTATATGTATTCACTTACTTTTAAATAGGAAAGAACATTATTAAAACCGTGTTACACTTTTTTTGTGTGTTTGACGAAGAATTTTTGAATAGTAATATGGTGAAATCAATTAATCTAACTTTTGGGGTGGGTTTTTAATACAAAAGTACTTTTTTAAACGGGTTTAAATTCATGCAATTTGATATAATACATAATCGCATTGGTACTAATTCAGAAAAATGGGATTCTTTGCAATCTCTTTATGGTTTGCAACCAAGTGAAGCCATCCCAATGTGGGTAGCAGATATGGATTTTCAGGCGCCAGAGGCGGTAACAAAAGCTATTCGTGGAATGGCAGAGAAAGGCATTTATGGATATGCTCGTGAAGATGATAATTACAGGCAAGCAATTTGTAATTGGATGGCACGAAGACATAAATGGCAAGTTCAGCCTAATGCTCTTTTTTCTGTTCACGGTATTGTAAATGCAATTGCGCTTTCCATCCAGGCGTATACTAAACCAGGAGATGGAATAATTATATTCTCTCCCGTTTACCACGCTTTTTCACGAGTAATTGAGGCTTCTGGAAGAAGACTAATTGAGTCGCCACTTGTTATTGATGAGACAGGAAAATATAGGATGGATTTAGAGGCAACTTCTCAAAGGTTAACTGGAAATGAGAAGATGGTTATTCTATGTTCGCCGCACAATCCAGGAGGTCGTGTCTGGAGTAGTGAAGAATTAGAGCAGTTGGCTGAGTTTTCAGAGAGACATAATCTGGTTATCATTTCTGACGAAATACATCACGATTTAGTTTATGGTGATTTTACACATCTACCTTTTGAGAAAGCAGTACCGTCTTCTCGATCATATTTGATAACTCTAACTTCAACCACAAAAACGTTTAATATAGCAGGCATGCATACCGGAAACGTAATAATTTCAGACGAAAAACTTCGTGCTAAATTTAAAAAGACACTCTCAGCCTTAGCAATTTCTCCAAGTAGTTTTGGGGTTGCAATGACAACAGCGGCTTACAACGGAGGTGAAGAATGGCTTGACCAGCTTTTAATTTACCTATCAAAAAATAAGGTACTTTTTGAGAAAAGAATTAATCAAATCGGAGGATTAGTTTCGATGCCACTTGAGGCTACTTATTTGTGTTGGGTAGATTATCAAGCATATAATTTGAGTTTATCAGAATACAAACACAAGATAGAGGCAGAAACAAAGGTTGCAGCTAGTTATGGTGAAATGTTTGGCAACGGAGGCGCAGGGTTTCTAAGATTTAATATAGCCACACCAAAAAAAGTTTTAGATTCGGCTTTGACAAGACTTGAAGCCGCCTTTAACCGAGTCTAATGGCTTTTGAGCTTTTATTATGAAATGTTATTTTCAATGCATTTGCACTATTTTAGATTATTACTAAATTAACAAGTTTAAAAT
>CACNQE010000008.1 GCA_902622515.1 uncultured SAR116 cluster alpha proteobacterium | reverse complement strand
GTTCAATTGACGATACATTCGAAATATTAAAATCATTTCAAAAACAAGACAAAAGAATTCAATGTTTCCGGTTAAAACAAAATAGTGGGCCGGCTGCGGCTCGTAATTTAGCCCTTAATTATGCTTCAGGGCGTTATATCGCTTTTTTAGACTCTGATGATTTATGGGTTAAATTTAAGTTAGAGAACGGAATAAAAGTTTTGTCGAAGGCAGATTTTGGACTTCTTTATACTGGATTTAGAAGATTTTCATCCGAAGGGAAAAAGGAAACTTTTCAAAAACGAATAAGAGTTCCAACCTATACAAATTATTTTCAATTATTAGGTAATAATGTAATTGCTACATCCACTGTAATTATTGACAGAACAAAAGCTTTACCTTTTAAAATGCAAGATACTTATTACGACGATTTTGATTGCTGGTTACATCTTCTAAAGAATAATGTGAAGGCTATTGGTATTGATGAAGTTCAAATGTTATATAGAATACTTCCAGGTTCAGTATCCAGAAACAAATTGAGATCTGCAAAATTTGTATGGAAAGCCCTAAGGGAGAGAGAAAAGTTGAGACTGTTATCAGCAATCTTTCATTTTTGGAGATATTTTTTCAATGGGATAAAAAAATATTATCTTTAATCTTTTGTCTTCAAAAAATTTTCCTTAAAATTTTTGTTATGGGTGCATATAACTCATTCGGAAAAAAAGCGCTTTACCCCTTTTTTTTAAGAATGAATTCATGATTCAAGGTTCTTTTCAACCCCTCGGTAAGAGTATACGGTGGAACAAAATCATTTACGATGTTTTTAGACGAAATAAATTCTGTGTTTGAAACAAACTTTTTTATTCGTATTTTGCTTATCGGCGATCGTAATCCTGTAATATTATAAATAAAATCCATAAGATAACCTATGCTAACTGCAAGACTGTATGGAATTTTGATGAGAGATTTTAAATCATACCCCATAATATTATATACTATTTTCAAAAGCTCGTAAATTTTAAGATTTGGCTTATCTATGTAGTTATACAATTCATTTTTTAAATCGAGCTTAATACATAATTGCAAAAAAGCCACTATATTTTCCACATAAGCTAACGATTTTATATTTTCTCCAGTACCAACCATAACAAATTTTCTAGAGACTATTTGTTTAAACAACTGATATACGTTACCCCTATTACCTTCACCAAATATAACTGTAGGTCTAATAATAATTAGTTTATTATTTCCTTTTTTTTGCCAATCTCTATATTGTTGCTCTGCCTGAAATTTTGACTTACCATAATCATTGAAAGGATTTATCTTTCCGCTTTCATCTGTTTGTGGTCTTGAAAATCCATAAACAGCTACGGAACTAGTAAATATTATTTTTTCTATACCTTTTTCCTCACAAACTTGAGAAACACAGCATGCTCCGCCAACATTTGTTTCATAATATTCTGATTTTTCAGTTATATCATCTCGATGTACAGCAGCTAAATTTATAACAACCTCTCCTGAAATTGTTTTTCTGAGACTTTGTATATCTCGAACATCCCCAAGCTTAAAATGATTTGGAAATTCCTCACTTGGCTTTATATCTATTATTTCAAAAAGAATATTACTGGTTAATAATCTTCTACTTAAGATAGTTCCTACAAAACCTGAGCCACCTATTATTGTTATCTTTTTTTTTTTAATTTTCATTTAATTCCTATTTGACAATAAAAAATATCTTAATTATTCAATTTCACAAAAGTTTGTTCTTAATTTTAAAATAACAGGTCACGATTATATAAATGCAAAACATCTTTAGAAGGTACTACGGCAAAATTATTTTCGTGAATTATTTTTATTAAATTTCTCGAAGACTCTAACATAATTGGATCAAATTTATCATGAACTTCAATCGTTAAATAATGGCATCGTTTTATCCATTCTATGTTATTTTCTAAAAGCTCTTCTTCGCCTCCTTCAATGTCAATTTTAACAATAATAACTTCTTCATCAGAAATATTTTGAAATAATTCAGAAATCGCTATCGTATCTACTTCAATTTTTTTACTACCTTTTTCAGGCACTCTACCAAATCTAAATGTTCCTGACGCTGAGTTTTTACCAGTAATTTCTGCAAGAGAATTTTTTATATATATTTTTTTTCCTGATTCATTAGTTGCCACAGCATTAAATTGGGAAAATTTTAAATTTTCGTGATAATTTTTCCATAAACGAAAATTATTTTCTAAAATAGAAAAGTTTTCTTTTTCTGCCTCTATTGCAATGATATGTTTTAACGAGCTAAACTTCCCTATTAAATTTAAAGAAGATAAACCAATATTTGCACCAATGTCGATTAAGGTTGTTGGCTTAAATTTTTCCAAAGCTTCATGTAAATATGAACCTGAGATGTAAATGTCACTTAAATATTCAAGTACCCTTCCTACATCACTATGAGTTGGGCGAATAAAAACTGAATATTTTGAAAAAGGAATATTAACAATTTTTGCGGATTTTGCTGGCAAATGAACATTGCCGCGTCGTCCATTCTTTTTTCTCCACATAAAAAAATAAACTTTCTTATAAAGCTTTACCAAAGTAACCCACAGTCTAAAAAGATTTTCATTCATCAGATTTCTATACCAAATTCACAAATAATATTGAGTGCTTTTCAAATTTTAAATTTCAATACTCTTTTCAAGACTAATTGTATTATCATCTCTCTCTCAGTCTTTGTAGAGAGAAGAAAAAAGTTCAAAAATAAAAATAATAATATTGACAAAACCAGACACACCAACTCCATAAAATATTTTAGCTCTACATTTCCAGACCAATACTTTAAACAGGAAAAGAGAACCAAACTACCCAATAATCCACTCAAAACAAACTGATAAAATTCACTCCATTTCAAGTTAAAAATAAAATGGTATCTAGTTATGACATAAGGAGCTATTATTAGGCCAAATAATTGACCAAAAGCCACGCCAAGAGTTTCGAATTTCTGAACCAAAAATATCATTGCTAAAACACTTAATATAGAAACTGACCAGCTAACAAAAACTATTAATCTAAAATTCTGATTTATTCCGATTAATATTGGTCCACCAAAATTCACAAATATACTTAACAAGGCGTTGACTAGTAAGATATTTAAAACTAACTCAAGTCCATATATATCCTCTGATGTTGGCACCCAAATTTTTAAAACCGCCCCACCGAAAATCAACAAGGGAAAAATAACTGAACAACTAACCATTAGATTAAATCTAAAAGTAGTGTTAAAAAGCTCATTAATTTCGGTATTACCATCACCTCCTTTATAAACAAAACTGGAGAAGGGTATTGAGATAGAATTGATTGCCCCAAGTAAGGTCTTAATTAATCTCGGTATCTTCGATGCTATATCATAGACTGCCAACGCTTCAACATTTAAAAATTTTAATAAAATCATTTTTGGAGCGTGTGCATATAGATTACTGGAAATTGAAGTAGATAAGAGAGTTAAAAAGAATTTTTTATAATTAATATATTGTTTAGAAAGATTATTGAACGAAAATTTCAATCTAAAAGAAAACTTATATGTTAAAAAAATAAGAACTAAGAATTGAAGAAGCTGATAAATTATGAAAATTTGCAAAAACTCTGAAAAATCTGAACTTTTATCAAAAAGGAAAAAAACTAAAATACCATAAAAACTGAGAGCAATAATTTCAGATATTCCAGACAACCTATATTCCTGAAATCCCTCTACAAAAGATCTATAGATCAGAGTAGCAAACTGGACGGGTATCATACAAAAATAAATTTTAAGTAAATATTGCCATTTTTCTTCTAAGGTAATTATATCAGAAATGGTATCAAAAAAATAAAATAAGGATGTGCTCACGAATACACTTATGATTAAGCCCAAAATGAAAACAAAAGAGTATAACTCAGAAATTGATGCATAATCATTGGCTGTAAAGTTCTGAGCAGAATACTTAAGGATAAATTCTTTTATACCTATAGTGAATATAATAAGAAAACCCGAATTTATTGAAAATAGCTGGAATGCAACAAGGATACCATAATTTTCCAATCCAAAAATACTTATTATTTTTGCAATGATGATTAAATTTATAACATTACCTGATAACCTTGAACCTCCTATCCAAAAAGTGCCTTTCAAAAATCTAGACCAATTTAACATAGTATTTTATTTTTCATCACGAATTCTAAACTATTCGATGTGAATGTCACACATCTGTAAAATCATAATCCATTAGTTGATTAAACTGTTGGCTTGGGCTCTGTATAGAGCTCCTAAAGCTATCAACGTAGAAAGCTTCTTTAGAGGGTAAATAATTAATAGGGTCACAAATTAAATCATTTCTCACAAAAAAAGCGTTCACTCCCGAGCTATCACAGCATACTAAACTATAACCTTTGTCTTTCGCTAAATTTTCTAAAGCCTTTAACGATGCTCCATGATACCACCCTAATGGATGGTGCCTCCATCTATCAAAATCTGATTGATAATTTATGACTATCGATTTTTCTGGGCCTAGTGAAGCATTATATTCAATAACTACAAGACGTGCATTTATTGATTTAATTGATTTCCAAATCCAGTAATCGTTTCCATCCAAATCAATCGACAAAACATCAACTTCTTTTTGTATACAATTCTTAGAAATTAAATCATCAATATTATCTTTGGTAATCCAACTATCTACAACTTTAAAATTTTTAATATCAACTCCATTTTCACTATATCGTTTTAAAATTTCCTCAATTTGTTTTTTAGATCCATCTAAAATAGTACCCCGCCAGCCAAAGCTCAAAGCCAACAGCTCTGTATTAGATGTTTTTCCTCCAGCCCCAAGTTCTACAAAAAAATAATTTTTTATACCTACATTTTTCAGAATATATGTGATTAGCCCGTCTTCACCGTGTTGTGAATAAAAAGAAAATTCCTCTAACTTAAATCGTGTCCTTTGAGTTACGTTATCACCAAGTTCTTTAATAACATTTTTTTCAAAAAGCCTTTTTTGATTTAAATCCATCCGATTTTGTGATATCGTAAAGTCATGTAATTTTTCTAAGTCTCGAATATTAAGTGTATTTGTTGTAACTAGAATTTTAAAAAATCTTAAAAAATTTACAAACGGAAACAGCAAATTTATCGGAATAAATTTTCTGATGATTTGTTTAAACCTAAACATCAACATCCAATAAATCCTCAATTAATTTTGACGCGGCATCTGGGAAATGTCGCCTGAATTTGGTAAATTTTTGATTTGAGATCAACATTTCAATTTGTAAAACATTATCTTCGTTTATTCTTATGGTTGTTTCATCATATAATTTCTTTAACTGTTCCCAGGTATCATCTATTGTGTTTTGTAATCTACATTCAATAATACAAGTTGGGACTCCGGAATAAGCAGATATTAGAGCAACAGTTGACGGAAGACAAATTACAATGCCTGCATCTTTTAAAAGAGAATACATTGGCTCATTTAAAATCTGAAAAGTTATTCCAGGGAAATGTGACATTAAATCATAAATATCATTTATATTATTTGAAGGGTGGGGCTTTATTATAATATCTTTCGTGTACTTAATTGTTGTTAAAATTTTTTGTACTAATTCTGTGGCTTTTATCACTTCTTCAAAATCCATAACATAATCATCAGTATCAGTCTTTCGTTTGACTCCATTCGGTAGAAACTTTCTTATAGCAAAAACAACAGTTCCATTTTTCCAAATTTTTGGATTTTTCTTACAAACAACGTGTTTCTTTAACCAATGAGAATCTAATCCAGGATAACCTGAATAAAAAAACTGACTCCTTTTATGCTCTCTTCCTACCCAAGGAGTGCTAAATTTATAGGAGTATAAAAATCGGCAAAAATCTGGTAATTCATCCCCCTCTTCGTCAAACGGACAAAATTCAGAGATAGGGTGTCTCATGTGAGGTGCATGGGGTATCAGATAGACGGGTTTTTTGTTTAAATACATATAATTATAGATTTTATCACTTCCGAGGAATTTATATCCACTTCTATTGTCAAAAAATATAATATCAGGGTTTAATTTCGGTAAAATAGAGTTTACTTTACATATTCCAAAAATGACAATTTGAAGTATTTTATTAACTAATTTTTCTACAAATTGTTTAATAAAACTAAAATCATACCGGTGAAGTTTCGATCGATATTCAGAGAGCGGTGAGTAGTCTAAATTACTTTTAACTATTGATCTAAGAAAAGATGAAAAATTTTTAAAATAGCAGAAATCGATGTAGTCAAAATTTTTAATTTTTAATTGTTTAAATAAATTTTCATATTGAACGGTATTTCGTAAAATTTCTTTTTTACTAACACAACAAAACAAAATTGAAATGTGAAAGTTTTGATTTCTTGATGATAAATAATGAAAAAAAGGTAAGCAAAAATCAAGTGTGCTAGTATTTTTTGTAACAATTAAGGCGATGTTTATACTCTTCATTCAATAGCCGAGAAAAATTAATGGTTAAAAGCTCTTGTCCAGGGAAAAATTATTTGTTGGTTTTAAAGTCAAAGTCTCACTAACGTGGTGCCCAGGGGCGGATTCGAACCACCGACACGCGGATTTTCAGTCCGCTGCTCTACCAACTGAGCTACCTGGGCATTTAATACACAACTCAAATCATATTATTGATACTCCCCAGATTTATAATCATCAGTTAATCTATTGTCTAGTATGGAAACAACACTGGTTTCATTTTTATCATTTAAAATACCTATTAACTCAATAACGAGGCCTATCTTGTTACTCTAATATTTGAAATTAATCTAAGTATTCATCATCTTTACACAAAGGAATTACGTATGCTTCATTTAACCAATTTCCGAGGTCAATGCGCGCACATCTTCTCGAGCAAAAAGGAGAATGTGGGGCAATAGAAGGGGATTTGCAATTTGGACACTCAATTTGCTTTCTCTTAAAATTATTTAAAGGCGTAACTTTTTCACTCATTTCAATTCCTTAACTCAAACATCAGAAAACATCAATTTTATTCTGTTTTCAAGAGACATATATCTACGGCGTACTGTCATTTCCAGCAAACCAGCTGGACCAAATCCGTAAATATCAGGATGGCGAATATCTGATAAAGCAAAGGAGTGACAAAGCTTATAAAACTTTATTCTGTCAGCTTTTGATAAACGAGGCATATCCAGAAATAATACTCCTGATAATTGACGTAATCTAATTTGATCTGAAACAGTCTCTGCGATGTGTGGAATTAATTGTGACGGACTTTTTTTTGAGCCAGCAGAGTCAATATCTATCGCCGTCAAACCCTTAGTAGATTGAAACCAAATACCAACCTTCTGCTCCGTAATTAAATGCGGTTTACTTGCATAATCCAATTGATCATAAATTTCTTGCCAATCATTATCATCTTTTAGAACCAAAGATTTTGCTGAAGGAGCAATAATTTTAGAAGCTTGTAGCAATGGTAACCCGGAATATATTTTTTTAGGCGTAGAGTGCCAGTCGATATTAGAATGCGATGTCGAACATTCCTGCCAGTCTTCCAATAAAATTTCAATCTCTTGCTTTATAACACTAGCTGGAGCATTTAAAGCCTGACGCCTTATTATAATTCCACAGCTTTCTGGCAAAGCTGTGCTAATTATGTGCGCTAAAGTTGATGTTCCGCATTTACTTTTTGCACTATTTTTACTAACTCGTCTTATATCAGGTTGCCATGGGAGTAATATTACAAATCGTCCCGTTAGCTCGGCGCCTAATACAGCCCTCGCTGGCTTATTGTCCCATGGTTCAGTAGTAATAGTTACTGGCACAAGGGAACCCGTTAGAAGCCGTTCATTAGAAATCCTCAAACTAATTTTTGTACCATCTTCTAACTCTGCATTAGAGAGCTTATGCTGTTTGAATATCTGCTGAATTCTTGCAATGTGAACAGAACCTATTCGAGGGATTTCAGAAGGCAGCAGTGAGAGAAACTCCACCAGCTTACCAGCATACATAATAGCGATTTTAGTTGGACTTAGCTCATTATCTAGAATTAACTGGTCACCATAAACATTGGGGGAGTTTGTCTCTTCTTGACTATCCATGATAAAAACCAACTCCTCGTAAAAGTTTCGACGTAGTATATAAATCTAAACCGACTACATTTGAATAAGAACCATTGATTTGCTTTATATATTGCGCAGCTCTACCCTGAATTGCATAACCACCAGATTTTCCTCTCCAGTCATCACAGTCTGCATAAGAAGTAAGTTCATCATTAGATAATCTGCGCATAAAAACTCTTGTTTCAACTAGTCTTTGCCATACTCTACCCCCCGGTTGAATTAAACAAATTCCTCCGTAGACGCGATGATTTCTCCCTCCAAGCCGTGTTATAAATTTATAAACATCATCTTTTGTTTCTGCTTTAGGAAATATGGTTCTTCCAATAGCAACAACAGTATCTGCTGCCAGAATATACTCATTTTTGTTTAAATTTGCGATGTGACTGGCTTTAGCTATGGCCATACGTTTGGCGAATTCAGAGGGGCGTTCCGCTTTATGTGGTGTTTCATCTATCATAGCGGGTATAACAAGCGATGGAGTTATACCTATCTGCTCCAACAATTTTTTCCTTCTTGGAGAAGCAGATGCCAATATCAACCTATTTTGTGACATAATGCATCTATTTAAATCTAAAAGTTATTCTTCCTTTTGTAAGATCATAGGGGGTCATCTCAACATTTACCCTATCTCCTGCCAGAACACGTATCCTATTTTTTCGCATTTTTCCACTTGTATGAGCCAATACCTCATGTTCGTTATCTAGCTTTACACGAAACATAGCATTTGGCAGCAGTTCAGCAACTGTTCCAGAAAATTCAATCACGCCTTCTTTTGCCATTCATCTTTCCCTGTCTATTAACTTATCACCAAAATGAGGGTTAACATTAAAATGTCAAGTATTATCGGTTATTCGCTTGATGAGCTCGATTACATATGTGCTTATTTCGTCGCGAATGAGTCTATAGTGCTTTAACTGAGCTTCTCTATTTTCATCAGCCGTAAATGGTTCTTTTATGTGCCAATGCTCATGGGGGACTAATTCGCCCCATTCATCGAGACGATATTTAGCCTCAATTGATAAAGAGACAGCATAATCGATGTCGCCTGCATGAAAATCACCAAATAATTTTGGCTGCCTATTTAATTCAAGTGAAATCCCCTTTTCCTCCATAACAGCAAAAGTGAAGCCATCAGGTGGGCCTGCAATTACACCACAAGACACGCTGTTCCAACTTTCAGGAGCGATTTTGTTAAAAATCGCTTCTGCCATTACAGAACGTATTGCGTTCAGTGTACAAGAAAACAAAACCTGCTTTACTTGTTTTTCCATTATTCCAGCCTTTATTTGCGCGCAATCATTACACATATAAGAGTAAACATGCGCCTTGAAGTTGGTTGATCGGTACTAATATATTTCTCTAACCTGCTTATAAGTAATTCAGCTCCCTCATTATGTAATGCTCTTCTACCCATATCTATCGCTTGTATTTGTGAAGGCGACTTGGTTCTTATTGCATCATAATATGTTTCGCAAACTTCAAAATAGTCCCTAATTATTCGCCTAAATGGACCTAAGGCCATGGCGAAACCTGTTAAGGGCTGTTCTTCCTCGTTTCGGACATCAAAAAAAATATGTCGTGAATCAGTTCTCATATATAAACAATACGGCCCATCATATTGTTCCAAAGAAAAGTAATTTTCATCTAATATATCATAAATAGCAACTGATTGCTCATGTTGCTGTTCTGAAGTAATCCGTTTATTGGGATCCAATTCAATCTTCAGTTGACTGATTATATCCTTTTTAGAGAGCTTAGCTTCACTATCTTTTGATGGTATCTCATTCATCTATTCACTATCTGCACTCAATCGATTTTCTCTAATTTTGAATTGGTATTAACTGCTTCTCTAATTTTGGTTATCCATTTGCTAATTAGTTCTGGGTATATTTTCCATGCAGCTCTATTTACTGCTAACTTAGAAGAAACATTCATCACTTCTTCAATCTCTACCAGTCCGTTAGCAGATAGTGTGGAACCTGTCTCAACTAAATCAACAATCCTTCTGCATAATCCCAGATTTGGAGCAATTTCCATTGCTCCGTTAAGTTTGATACAATCTACCTGAATTCCTTTTTCAGCGAAATAGCGTCTCGTTATCTCTGGATATTTTGTTGCAATGCGAATGTAAGACAATTGCCTTTGGTCATGCAAATATACAGTATCCTCTTTTGCTGCAACCACTAATCTGCATTTACCAATTCTAAGGTCAATAGGTGCATATATCTCTGGATGATTAAATTCCTGTAAAACATCAGACCCAGCGATTGCAATGTGGGCTGAACCATAGGCAAGAAATGTTGCAACATCAAAACTGCGAATACGAATGATATCAATATTGTGGTGATTTGAAGAAAAACGTAGCCTTCTGTCAGAGGATTCAAAAAAAGCTGGCTCAGGTTCAATTCCAGCAAGTTTAAGAATGGGTATTGCTTCTTCAAGTATTCTTCCTTTTGGAAGTGCCAAAATAAGTTTTTTAGTGTCGTTTCTGCTATTCATATCTCACTCAAAAAACAAACTTATTTATACCTCAGAACTCTCCACAAAATGTTCAGGTATTTGCTGCGTAGGATAAGGCTCATTTAAATCTCTAATAAAAATGTTTAATTTAGAGATGCTTAATTTCACACTAATTCCTTGAGAAAAAATCAAAGTAATCTCATTGGAAACACTGTCATACTCAATTGTTAGTAAATTGTAAAATAATGCAGTCTCATTATTTTTCTTTTGAATTAAATTTTTTTGCTTAACTGAGATTACATTTTGTATATTTACACCAGATAATACCCGATAGTATGAAAAATCAGTTTTTTTCCTTGAGACTCTTTCCCAACAAAATCTATTAGCTATAAAGGCAAAAGTTTTTTGTGTTCTTTCAAAGTATATGTCTGCATTACTAACTAACGAGTCCTGCAATAAACTTGAGATAACTTTTATGTCCTGGTCTTTTTCACATCGAAGCGAGAGAACCTTATCACCTGAAATTATAGGTCTGGTTTTTAATTTTTCAAGAAAGTACTCTGACATTATTCACTCTGCTAATCTCTGTATTTTAGCACCACACTTAGTTAATTTTTCTTCGAGATTTGTATATCCCCTATCTAGATGATAAATTCGACTAATCGTTGTCTTGCCCTTTGTAGCAAGTGCAGCTAGGACCAGACAAACAGAAGCGCGCAAATCAGTTGCCATCACGGGGGCTGGTTTTAGGTGTGCCTTTCCGTGCACAATACAGCTTCTTCCATCAATCTGAATGTCACCACTCATTCTCATAAGTTCGGGAACATGCATAAATCTATTTTCAAAAATTGTCTCAGATATCTTGGAGCTCCCGTCTGCTGTTGCCATCAACGACATATACTGGGCCTGTAAATCTGTTGGAAACCCTGGATATGGCTGAGTAGCAATATCTATAGGCTTGGCACGAGAGGAGCTTGAGACTCTTGCCCAGTTTTCACCTATCTCGACTGCTGAACCAGTCTGCTCAAGTACAGCAAATAACGCATTTAGATAAACTGGGTTCATATTTGATAAAGTTAGTTCTCCTTGTGTTATTGCAGCTGCAATTGCAAAGGTGCCTGCTTCAATTCTATCGGCGATGACGCAGTGCTCCGCGGATGATAAAGTTTCTACACCGTCAATGATAATATTATCTGTTCCATGACCAGAAATTTTTGCTCCCATTGAATTCAAACAGTTTCCAAGGTCTATAATTTCTGGCTCTCTAGCTGCATTTATTATTTTAGTCCTCCCTTTTGCTAAGCTAGCTGCCATCATTGCGTTTTCAGTTGCCCCAACTGAAATGAAGGGAAATACTATTTTGTTTCCAATTAGGCCGTTTCTGCATCTTGCTTTTATATAACCATCCGCTAGTTCAACGATCGCTCCTAATTGCTGCATAGCCCAAATATGCAAATCAACAGGTCGTGTTCCAATAGCACAACCACCAGGTAATGAGACTTTTACACTCCCATAGCGCGCCAACAAAGGCCCAAGAACAAGAATAGATGCACGCATTTTACGAACCTGTTCGTATGGCGCATCTAATTTGTTTGCCTCTCCAATGATACTTACTTCATCATCTATACGTTTAGTTTGAACACCTAAGTGTTCAATTAATGCAATCATGGAGTTTGTATCTGCAAGCAGGGGTACATTACGCAACTTAAATGCACCAGAACACATCAGACCTGAAGCAAGTAGTGGAAGTGCAGAGTTTTTTGCGCCGCTTATTTTTATTGAACCAGACAACCTGTGCCCTCCCTCAATAACAAGCTTATCCATCTTTTTTTCCCTTTTTGTCGTCTGTTCGTAAACTTGTTCTAATTCTTAATTGAGACTTTCGCTTTTTTAGGTTTTCTCTCAACGCTTTAGCCAACCTTTTTTTCTTTTCTGTCGGCTCTGCACCTAAATTTGATGAAGATTTTTTCATAGTTTTTCCATTTAAAAAAGATTCTACAATTTTTAAAAGCAAAATTTTGAATTTTCAATACCGAACTACTAAGGAGAAAAAATTAAAACCGATTTAAAAATTTATTTTAAATCTAGTTAATATAAAATTTTTAATTTGAGAAAATTTTTTTAATAACTGGTTTTATGTATAATTTAACTTAATTAACTTAAATAATATTAATGTGTCATAATTATGAACTAAACAAACAATAGAACTAAAGTAAAATGACTTTATCTTTAACATTTAAAAAAAAAATAATAAAATATCGTTCGTGGATTTTATTAATTATTTTTCTTGCTGGCGCTTCGGTTTTTATTAGTAATAACGGACATGAATATCTAAAATACGATAATGTTTTGTTAGAATATACCGAACTAAAAAATTTAACCCAACAAAATATTCATCAGGCCCAATTAATCTTTTTTTTAATCTATCTTTTTATTGTTACATTCTCCCTCCCATTTGCATCTTTATTAACGGTTTTAGGGTCTGCACTTTTCGGATGGATAGCTCTTCTAATTATTTTGTTTGCTGCTAGTTTTGGTGCAAGTTTTCTTTTCATTGCAGCTAGAACAATCTTATCTGATTGGTTTTATGAGAAAACAATTACACAAAATTCGATAATTCCCCCTGATTTTAAGGGTAATACTTTTATACTTTTAATTGGCTTACGTTTATTCCCACTTGCACCCTTTTGGATAGTAAATATCCTACCAGCGTTCACAAAGATCTCATTAAGAAGTTATTTTGTAGCAACTTTTTTTGGAATAATGCCTGGAACAATACTGTATGTTTGGCTTGGACAAACAATGGATATGTTATTATCAAGAGGTGAATGGCCAAACATGATGAGCATTGTGGATAGCAGAATATGGCTACCGTTAGCTGGATTGAGCTTGTTAATTTTTATCACAGCAATCTATCGATGGTTAAAGACTTAAATATAGAAAAGACTGCATTATGAAGGACATTAACACTGACATTTGTATTATCGGAGGCGGAGCAGCTGGCTTGTCTTTAGCATCTGGTGCCATACAAATGGGTGCAAATGTGGTCTTATTTGAAAGAGGAAAGATGGGCGGAGATTGTCTGAATTATGGCTGTATACCCTCCAAAACTTTGCTAGCTAATGCAAAAAATTCCTTTCATATGCAGAATTTATGTATGCAAAATATGCCTAAATCCAAAAAATTACTTTTAGATTTTAAGGATGTTAAAAAAAATATATCCGAAGTGATAGATAGAATATCACCTCATGATTCAAAAGAGCGGTTTGAAAAACTTGGCGTAAAAGTCATCAATGAACACGCGAGATTCACTGGAAGACGTCAGATTAGCTCACACTTATCACAAGTTAATTACAAATATGCTGTAATTGCTACTGGAACAAAACCGTTTATTCCGAAAATACCCGGTCTTTCCAAATTACCCTATTTCACGAATGAAACAATCTTTTCTCTTACAGACTTACCCTCCCATCTTATTATAATTGGTGGTGGGGCTATAGGTATCGAATTAGCGCAAGCTTTTATTCGGCTTGGGTCCAAAGTGAGTATAATTGAATGCAAGTCAGTTCTTGCAAATTATGACCCAGAATTCTCTGATTTGATAAAAGAAAGGCTTATGTCAGAGGGCATTAAAGTTTATGAAGAAACATTAATTAATAATTTAGAAAGTAAAAATAATAAAATATTCGTTCAGACAAAAAAGGGTAAAACTATCATAGGTTCGCACCTTCTAGTGTCTGCAGGTCGCATTACAAATACAAAGGAACTTGACCTTGAAAAGGCAGGCATTGAGACAAAAAATGCCCTGATAAATACAAATCAATTTTTGCAGACAAAAAATAAAAACGTTTATGCTATTGGCGATGTTGTAACTACAAATAGGCACACCAATGTAGCGTCTGCACATGCTTCTGTTGTTTTAAAAAATATATTGTTTAAATTTCCATCTAAAATTAATACAAAAATAATCCCTAGCACCATTTATATTGAGCCAGAGCTGTCACAAATAGGTTATACTAAACTGGAAGCAGAAAAAGAGTTTGGTAGCAAAAACATCATTTGTGTAAAACACAATTTTATGACAAATGATAGGAATATCACAGAGGGGAATTTAGACGGGTTAATTCACCTTGTGGCGAAGAAAAATGGTTTACTCTTAGGGGCAACTATTTTTGGGCCTCACGCAGGAGAACTTATTCAAGTTTGTACTTTTGCAATTACACAAAAACTTAAATTAAAAGCTTTGGCAACGCTAAACTTTCCCTATCCTTCTTATGGAGAGGCAATTAAATATGCAGCTAGTTCTTTCTACACACAAAAAATATTCGGCGCCAAAATGAGATGGCTTGTGAATTTACGCTTTAAACTTTTTCCATAAGAAGAGCTAGAAATACCAAATAAATCACCTGAAAGTCGCTTGCAAACATACTTTCATTCAGTTAAAAATCAGGCATTGCTGCTGTAGCTCAGTAGGTAGAGCACACCCTTGGTAAGGGTGAGGTCGATGGTTCAAATCCATTCAGCAGCACCACTTATCTTAAAAGAAAACTATCACTGACAGGCTATGCAAAAATATCAGATAAAGGATTCAAAAAAACATGGGCTTGGTGTTTTTGCCACACAGGATTTCAAATCTGGTGATATTATAGAAAGGTGCCCATATATCGTTATTGATGACGAAGATTTACAAGAAGAAAATCGATTAAATGACTATCTTTTCACAAGTCCAGATTGCCCCACAGATTATTTAGTTATGATGGGTGTAGGGATGATTTTCAACCACGCATGTCCTGGGAATTGTGAATGGGAAATTGATCCAACCGATAATCGTTTTGTATTATTTAAGGCTACTTGTGAGATAAAGTCGGGTAACGAAATATTTCATGATTATGGAGAAGAATACTGGCAGACAAGAGATATAATATCTGTCTGATGAATGACATTATTTCATGTTACCATTCTGAAATATCAAATGGACCAATGATAGATGCTGGTGTTCCCCTTACAAAAAATAAAGTGACTTCCCCTATATCGATTCCAAACTTGCTAACAGTTGCTTTATTGACAGCGACATAATCGTCCATTTGGTATATCCAATCACTGAATCTTACTCGTAATTTACTCTCTGAAATCTTTAAATCGACATCATATTTCCAGAAAAACGCACTACCGTTTGCACTCCCCTCAGCGATACCAATCACATCAGCAGCTTCTCCTCTGTAAAGCTCCACGCCGTCTTCCGATACATCTTTTTGGATTTTCCATATTCGTTGTTGTTTTTCACCATCCTCATATATGAAATCTTCGGTAAGAGTAATCTGCTCTACACTTTCACCATCCCTCATCACATGCGATTTCTTTCCGAATATATTAACTTTGAATCGACGTTTCAAGTTGCCAAACCTATCTTCAAAAATCCCATATGCAAGTGTTTCGCCCTCAAAAAATTCAATTAAAGAAAATGCCGGGTTTGTTTCACGGAAGGAAGATAATTTTTGCTGTGAACAAGCTGATAAAAAAGTCATTAAAAAAATGAGTGACAGAAGAGGAAAACAATATAATAGTCGTTTCATAGGGTTCTCCTAAAATATGATAGTTATTTTACGAAAAGAAAAATCACTTTGGATCTAATAAAAGTAAAATCAAATGTCACCCCACTCGTTAATGCGAATGTCTACTACTGAGTTAATCGGAATAGAATGGCGTTTTTTAACCTATGGGGCGCTCATGTCTTTTTGGTCCTCTATTGGTCAAACGTTTTTTATTTCTTTATTCTCACTTGAAATCCGAAACGAGTTGTCCTTAAGCCATGGGGAATTTGGCAGCTATTATGCTATAGCAACAATGATGAGTGCCTTGACATTATTCTGGCTGGGCAAACAAGCGGATAAATTGAATGTTTTTCAACTGAGTCTAATTACCATAATTTCTTTGACTTTTTCTGGCATATTTTTTTCGTTTATATCAGAAATAATTACTCTCATTTGTGGTTTATATTTGCTGAGGCTATTTGGTCAGGGAATGATGACACATGTCTATAGTGTTGCTATTTCTAGACGCTATATTGCTGCCAGAGGAAGAGCACTCGCCATCACTGGATTAGGAATAAACATAGCAGAATCTATTGGCCCACCAATAGTTGTCCTACTAATATCTAGCATGGGTTGGAGACAAGTATGGCTCATAATACCTTTCATTTTTTGTATTTCAATGGTGCCATTTTTAGCACGGCTTACAAAAAAAACATCTTATCAGGAAACTAGTAGTGACATTAAACATAAACTTAAAACTAAATTTAATGAAACCGTGCATTTTAGACGAAAAGATTTATTAAGAAATATAGAATTTTGGGTTGTTATGTTACCAATAATCGGTATCCCCTCATTTACAATAACAGGAATATTATTTCATCAGATTTTCCTAGCAGATGAAAAATCTATTTCCATCTTTCAATGGTCAAGATATTATGCGTTTTACGCATTTGCGGCTATTTTAGGTGCGTTTCTATCTGGGTTCTTAATCGACCGAGTTTCGGCAAAAAAAACCTGTTTTATTGGACATTTAGCTTTATTAATTGGATTAGTTTGCCTTTGGCTGGGTAGGGGAAATATAACCCTGATTTTATTTTTCTCATTTTTCGGACTTGCCTCTGGAATGATAACAAGCAACACGAATGCATTGTTAGCAGAAAAATATGGTACAAGTTGGCTGGGTGAAATAAGAGCTGCTGTGCAACCAATTACTGTTGGCTCCAGTGCAATTTCGCCAGTTTTATTGGGATTTATGATTGATAAAGGCTTTGGTCTTACTGGCATAATGTCATTACTAATATTAATTAGTGGCTACCCTGTATTAGCTACAATATTTAATTTTAATTTTTTTAATAAAAATAATTAAACTGGCAGTTGAAGTCACTATTGATATTTCTAGGTTGATGTAGAAAGATAAAATAGACAATAATTTTAACCCCTCTAAAAATTAATTTTGGATGACAAAACCTTTTTATTCTCTGAAAAATAATTGTGCAGCAATCGAAATCTCTGGTGAAGAAGTTGGTTCATTTTTAAATGATATCTTAACTGCTGAGTTAAACTTATTACCTGTAGGAAAAATGCAGATGTCCTGCCTTCTCTCACCTCAGGGTAGAATTTTACATGATATGCTTATATACCGCATAAGGACCGATTGTTTTTGGATAGAAACAAATAAAAACCAAATTTCAGACTTAAAGAACCGTTTAGCTATATACAAACTTCGAAAAAAAATTGAAATTCAGGTCATTGAAAATTGGCATTCTGCTCATATTTTTTATGACAATGGAAAGCTTTTTTCATTTGAGTGTATTAACAAAATCATAGGAGATTTAAAGGACGGCGATTTAATATTTGAAGATTCTCGATGTTCAGAACTTGGTTTGCATATCGTTTCAAACGAGCAGTTTTCTAGTAATCTAATACAGGATTTGAAATACGCTAATTTTTCCAAATGGGAGGCTATACGTATCAAAAATATGGTTCCCGTTGGAAATATTGACCTAACTCCAAATCGAACTCTCATGCTTGAGGCAAGTCTAGATATTTTCTCTGCAGTTGACTTCAATAAAGGTTGTTATATAGGGCAAGAGGTAACAGCTAGAACGAAATACCGAGGATTAGTTAAAAGAAAAATAGTCCCTATCTCCTCTAAATCTTTACTCAAAAAAGATATGATTATTTTTCAAGACCAGAAAGAGGTTGGAAGCTGTCTTAGCTCTGTTGAAATAGAAGATGGCAGTTTTCTTGCGCTCGCAACAATACGAATAGAGGCGATCAAGACTTTTGTGAATGCTAGAGATACTTTAAATTCTGAAATAGCATCTGTATATATTACATTACCAAACTGGTATGATATCGATACTGGGAGCAAAAAGTTAGAATTTTGAACGTCTCTTTCTCAAAAAATCCCTACTATAAAAATTCAGATTATGTTACTATATCTACGTATTTAATTTATCCGCTTATGAATGCGTGAATAAACGCAGAATACAGCGGTAAATTTAAAGCAGTATTTGCAAAAATAACAAATATTCCTGTATATGAGGTATAAATAGGTATTTTTCGTTAATTTGATCTGTATTTAGTTTATCAACTTTAATTTAGAAAGTTTTTTTTATGACACAATTGCTTATGCCAAAAGCAACGGCTGTTTGGTTAATAGACAACACTGGTTTAAGCTTTAAACAAATAGGTGAATTCTGTGACCTACATGTTCTAGAGGTACAGGCTATAGCAGATGGGGAAGTTGCTGTGGGTATTCAAGGCTATGACCCCGTCGCCAATGGCCAACTTAGCAAAGCAGAAATAGATAGATGTGAACTCGACTCCGAGGCAAAACTAGTCCAAAGCAAAACCAATCTCCCGCAGCCAACTTCACGAACAAAAGGACCAAGATATGTGCCTGTTGCTCGTCGCGGTGACAAACCAGATGCGATAGCCTGGGTTGTAAAACACCATCCAGAAATATCAGACGCTCAAATCGGAAAACTTATTGGAACTACAAAGGACACAATAAAAAAAATCAGAGAGCGAACACATTGGAATATTGCAAATATCACTGCAAAGCATCCAGCTATGTTGGGTCTTTGTACACAGTCTGACTTGAATACTGCAATTGAAAAATCAGGTGGAGAGCTAAAAGCAAGTGAAGAGCAGGTGGAGAGGTTATCTGAAATCCCTTAAATAGATGTTAAATAGCCTACCCTTCATAAGCTATCCAACTAGTTCGAAAAATGAAAAATTATTATTCACCTTATTCTGTTCAATAACAGCTAAAAAGTGATGCAAGATATACAAGCAAATAATATACAAAAAAAACTTGAAACTCTATTGTCTGAGCATAAGGAGCTAGACGACATGATTAATTCTATGATAACAACTCAAGTTTTTGATCAGCTACAATTACAAAGATTAAAGAAAAAAAAACTAAGTTTAAAAGACGAAATAATCAAATTAAAAGCTTTAATCGTACCCGATATAATTGCATGATTAAAATGGTCATAAATAAATTATCTTTGTGTATAAAGTGTTTATGAATAGCGTGCTTATTTAAAAAGGGATATCTATGGGCAGTGAGAACCCTGAAATTTCTATTATTATGGGCAGCCAATCAGATTGGTCTGTTATGGCAGAAGCATCTGCAATTTTACAGGAGCTTGTAATTGCTCATGAAACAAAAATTATTTCTGCACATCGAACACCTGATAGGATGAGTGAATTTGCAAAATCTGCTGCTTTCAATGGTATAAAAGTGATTATTGCAGGGGCTGGAGGCGCGGCACATCTCCCAGGAATGGTTGCCTCTTATACGCACATACCAGTATTAGGAGTCCCAATTGAAACACAGGCCTTGAAAGGGATAGATTCATTATATTCCATAGTCCAAATGCCAGCGGGGATTCCTGTGGCTACATTTGCTATTGGGTCTGCTGGTGCTAAAAATGCTGCCTTGTTTGCAGCAGCAATTCTCTCACTAAAAAATATAGAAATCCGGAATTCACTTGAAAAATGGAGACAAAGTCAAAGTGATAAGGTTGCATTATACCCATATAAATGATGAAAAATTTTAAACTTGGTATTCTTGGCAGCGGCCAATTAGGTAGAATGACAGTCCAGGCGGCGGCGAACTATGGTATCTCTTGCCATGTATTTGCACCCGATGTAAAGGACTCTCCAGCAGGTCAGATCTGCAATACACTCTCAAATGCAGATTATACCGATAAAATAGCACTTAAAAAATTTTACAGTATGGTAGATGCGGTAACATGCGAATTTGAAAATGTTCCCTTAATTGCTCTAGAAATGGCTCCAAAGGAATGCATCAAAAGTCCAGGTATTACAGCTCTCAAAACTGCTCAGAATAGATTATGTGAAAAGGACACGGCAAAATTTTTGGGAATCCCCACAGCTCCTTACTGGAAAATTGAATCCACTGATGATCTGGCTAATGCGATGGGATTTCTCAATGGTAGTGCTATTCTAAAAACTGCAAAATTTGGATATGATGGAAAAGGTCAAATAAGAACTAAAACTGGAGATGACCCAGAGATTTTATGGAAGGAAATTAATACCGATGTCGCCATTCTTGAATATTTAGTTGATTTCAAAAGTGAAATTAGCTTCCTATTGGCAAGAAACATTGATGGTGAAACAATAATTTTTCCACCGACTATTAATTACCACGATAGAGGTATTCTAGTACATTCGACAGCACCAGCAATATTGCCGAGTAATGTAATCAAAGCAGGACACGATTATATCAAAACTATGGCAGACCATTTAGAGGTTATAGGACTTTTAGCAATGGAGTTGTTTTTAACTCAAGAAAATACATTAATCTTTAATGAAATTGCTCCAAGACCGCATAATTCTTTCCATTGGACGATAGAGGGATGCAAAACAAGTCAGTTTCAACAATTAATTAGGAGCTTAAGTGGTCTTCCATTTGGCGATATAAATGTGATAGGCAGATGGCACATGAGAAACATAATCGGTCATTCGAAGGAGGAACTAACGAGGGGTTATAAG
This sequence comes from uncultured SAR116 cluster alpha proteobacterium, assembly GCA_902622515.1. Classification (GTDB taxonomy): domain Bacteria; phylum Pseudomonadota; class Alphaproteobacteria; order Puniceispirillales; family Puniceispirillaceae; genus UBA5951. The sequence continues at coordinate 80,854 of CACNQE010000008.1, read as the reverse complement.
AGTGCAGGTAAATACGTTCATGAATATGGAAAGCTAAAAACTAAAGAAAACAGAAAAATGGGACATATTACTTGGAACGAATAGAGAAGGTCATTTTTAGATACGGTTGAAAAAAATTTAATTTTCTAATTTAGATAAATCAAACAAAGTATCTTGATAAAGGTCATTTAACCAATTTGCACATAAAAGATAAGCAAATGGCCGCCAATAATTCTGAGGCGTTAATTCTGGATTATTTTGTGGATAGTAATTTCTTGGTAAGGGAATGTCCAAACCGTCATTTTTATCCCGTTTGTATTCTGAGTTGAGTGTTTCAGCATCATATTCCAAATGATTTAAAACAAATAAATCTCCTGTTGACTTATCTCTAGCCATTCCTACTCCAATCTCATTGTTTTCTGCTAGAATGTTTAACCCAATTTTCAAGAAATCATTCTTTTTGTTCATCGTATACCGTGAGACAGGCATCGGAAAAGTTGTTGTAAAACCATGCATAAGGCGGCCAGAATGAGATGTTATGGAATGCTCATAAATACCAAAAAATTTTTTTTCCATTTGGTATTTAGGCAAGCCATAAAAATGATATAAAAGTGCTTGAGCACCCCAACAAATGCCAAGGCGCCTGAAACAGTGTTTTTTTGACCAATTCATAATATCCACCAATTCTAGCCAGTAGCTAACCTCTTCGAATGGTTTTGTTTCTATAGGGGCGCCTGTTATAATCAACGCGTCGAAATAATCATTCTCCACATCGCTTAATTGTCGATAAAAACGCCTTAGATAGGCTGGTTCTGTATTTTTTGGAGTATAACTTTCTGTCGTCATTAAAATGAGTTCAACCTGGAGAGGAGAACATCCAAAAAGCCTTGCAAATTGAATTTCAGTCACTTTTTTAGTAGGCATTAGATTAAGCAAAAGTAGTTTCAGTGGCCGTATATCCTGTTTTAATGCTTGTCCAGAAGCTATCAAATCAACACCTTCAGCAGCGAGATCATCTAAAGCTGGTAGACTGTCTGGAACTCTTATAGGCATCAAAAAATTCTCCTAATTCAAACCAAAATTTGTCTATTTTTCTATACGCCTTTTTTCTGTTTTAAGCAAAAAATGTTATTGAAAATCTAAAAGGAGTATATTTAATTCGCTATTATCTTCGCTTTGCCATTTGCCTTGACATATTTTTAGCTAATGATGACACAACCCCATTTAATCCTGAGAAAACAAATTTTGCCTGCTTCTCTAATGGTTTGGTAACTCTTGGTATAAAAGATATCTCTTTTAATCTCCTATCTAAAAATGAAGATGTATTTTCTATAGTACCTGAGTTATCTGCAAGAAAATAAAGTATAGTGGAGGAGTACAATGCCCCGAGTAGTCCCCGTTTAGTAAAAAAACTGATATCTGTCGAGTGATCTCCTGTAGTTCGCCAAATGAGGTCAATAGTTTGATACAGGAGTTTTTGACTAAGTTGCAAATTTCTCGGGTTTAAAAGGTATTGTGCTGTTTTTCTAACCACCTCCTTATGAGGCAAAGCCTGCTCCAATCGAACGATGATCATAAATTTTATTTTAGCGGTTACTCCATTTGGAGCATTATCGGCATCCTTCATTTTCGTTTCGAAAGCAGAAACCATATCATCATCTGCTAATTGTGAATAAATTTCTATGGCCTGTGAAACACCACGAGGCAAAATTCGCGCAATATCCGTGGCTTGAAAACCACAATCCTTAGCCGCAAGTTCTAAACTCTTTTGAGTCCAACCGTCGAAAGGCACATGTGTTAGACAAGCACGAACAATTTTACAGCGATCCTGATTTTCTGTACTGTTTATTTTGGTCATATAAATTCCATCAATAATGAATTTCTAGTTGCTTATTAACATATGGTGAGATCTTAATAAAAGACAATGTTTGCACATATTAGATAAATATGATAACAGTACCAACGAAAATAATATTATCAATTTTTAAATGCAAACGAGGATATTAATCTGTGTACGTCGCTGTAAGAGAAAATAATGTAGACCAAGCACTTAGGGTGCTTAAAAAAAAGATGCAACGCGAGGGAATGTTTCGTGAGATGAAAAATAGACGTAATTTCGAAAAACCTTCAGAACGACGAGCTCGAGAAGCTGCAGAATCGACACGCCGTGTACGCAAACTAATGCGAAAGCGCATGGAACGTGAAGGATATTAATATTCTAAACTTATGATCATTAAAATATAAATCAGTCTACCAGTAGTATTAGACTTATTTGTACTTTTTTAACAAATCTTAATTAACCGTTGAGTTTAGCAATAATTCTGAAGAGTTACCTATTACCTTAGCAAAAATATTAACTTAAAAACCTTATATTAAATAACTTGAAGGTTCGGTTTGGCATAATATTATTGAAAATATAGAACGGAAGTTGACAAAATGATAATTGGCTCTCCTAAAGAACTACAAGCAGGTGAAAAACGAGTTGCAATGACACCAGCTAGCGCCAGCCAACTTTTAAAGCTGGGTTTTGAATGTATTATAGAAACAGGAGCTGGTGTAGAGGCCGGATTTTCAGATGCTGATTATAAAGCCGCCGGGGTGAAAATAATCAAAACAGCCTCAAATTTATGGAAACAATCTGATGTTATCATAAAAGTTCAAGCGGTAAATAAAGTTGAAGAAGCTTACTTAAATAAGGATAAAACAGTTATTAGCTTCTTCTGGCCAGCTCAAAACAAAGAGCTTTTAGACCGTGTAGTATCATCAGGTTGTAGTCAGATTGCAATAGATATGGTGCCGAGAATAAGCCGTGCGCAAAAAATGGACGCCCTTTCTTCAATGGCAAACATAGCCGGGTATCGAGCAGTAATTGAAGCAGGTAATCATTTTGGTAGATTTTTTACTGGGCAAATAACAGCAGCGGGTAAGGTGCCTCCTGCAAAGGTCCTTGTGATAGGAGCTGGTGTCGCAGGACTTGCAGCAATTGGCACAGCACAGTCTCTTGGTGCAATTGTTCGAGCATTCGACGTACGTCCAGAGGTGTCTGAACAAATTGAATCCATGGGAGCTGAGTTCCTCTTTCTTGAATTCGATGAAGATGGTTCAGGAGAAGGTGGCTATGCAAAACCAGCTTCACCAGAATTCATTGAGAAAGAAATGGCTCTATTTCGTGAGCAGGCACCGGAAGTTGATATCGTCATTACAACTGCATTGATTCCAGGGAAACCTGCCCCAAAATTATGGCCTAAAGAGATGGTATCTTTAATGAAACCTGGCTCTGTAATAATTGACTTAGCTGCAGAGCAAGGCGGTAATTGTGACCTGACAAAGCCAAATCAAACAGTAAAAACAGACAATGATGTTAAAATCATTGGATATACAGACTTCCCAAGTCGGATGGCCGCTCAAAGCTCTACTCTATATTCTACCAATATACGTCACATGATTGACGATCTTACCCCAAAAAACAATGGGAAGGTAAATATAAATCTTCAAGATGATGTTATTCGGGGCGCGTTAGTTAGTCACAAGGGTAAATTGATGTTCCCGCCACCAGCACCAAAAATTGCTTTTATAGGAAAACAGACAACTCCAAAACAACAAGTTGAGCCAACAGCTGAAGAAAAAGCAGCTCTCGAACAAGCAGCTATCCGTAAATCTGGACAACAGCAGTGGGGGCTACTCGTAGTTGGTGGTTTATTCATGTTAATCATTGGAAATTTCGCTCCAGCCAGCTTTATGCAACATTTTATAGTATTTGCGTTAGCTTGCTTCATAGGGTATCAGGTTATTTGGAATGTTAGTCATGCTCTTCATACCCCACTAATGGCAGTTACTAACGCTATTTCCGGCATCATTATTTTAGGTGCACTGCTACAAGTTGGCTCTAGTAGTTTCATTGTTACCGTGCTTGCAAGTATCTCAGTCTTAATTGCTACCATAAATATTGTCGGAGGATTTTTGGTAACAAAAAGAATGCTTGCTATGTTTCAAAAGAGTTAGAGGTATAACCTATGCTGAGTTCTAATATAGTAACTGCCGTCTACATTGCTGCGAGTGTGTTATTTATTTTATCACTCGGTGGCCTCTCTAACCAAGAAAAAGCTAAACGAGCCGTATGGTTTGGCATAGTGGGCATGGCCTTAGCTGTTTTTGGAACAGTTTTTGGACCAAAAGTTTCTGGATTTATCTGGATAATACCTATGATCGTAATAGGCAGTATTATTGGAACAGTAGTGGCTCAACGCGTTGAAATGACTGGGATGCCACAACTAGTTGCTGCTCTTCACAGCTTTGTTGGCATAGCTGCAGTTTTTATTGGAATAAATTCACATATTGATCCTCCATCTAACCTTTTTGGAGCCGAACTAATTATTCATGATATTGAGATTTTTATTGGGGTCTTTATTGGCGCAGTTACAGCAACAGGGTCTGTTATTGCTTATGGTAAATTGTCTGGCACAATTGATGGCAAAGCATTACTTCTCCCGGCAAGAAATTGGCTAAATTTAGCCGCGGTATTATTTTGTGTATGGCTCGGTTCGCTATTTCTAAACCATATTGGTTCGTGGCCACTATACCTCATGACGATTGTGGCTTTAATTTTTGGTGCCCATCTTGTAATGGCAATAGGTGGGGCTGATATGCCAGTTGTTGTTTCTATGCTGAATTCTTACTCTGGCTGGGCAGCCGCCGCTACAGGTTTCCTGCTTGGAAATGATTTGCTTATAGTTACCGGTGCACTTGTTGGAGCTTCTGGTGCAATTTTATCTTATATAATGTGTAAAGCCATGAATAGGAACTTTATTTCCGTAATCTTAGGCGGCTGGGGAACTTCTGTTGGCCCTACCCAAGAGGTTGAAGGTGAAATGGTTGCAACCGATATATCAAGTGTTGCTGCTGACATTGCAGACGCTCAGAATATTGTAATTGTTCCTGGCTATGGAATGGCAGTTGCACAAGCACAAAGTGCCGTTTCAGAGATTACGCGACGTTTAAGAGATAAAGGTAAAAATGTTAGATTTGCAATACATCCAGTTGCAGGCAGGCTACCTGGACATATGAATGTGCTTCTTGCAGAAGCTAAAGTGCCTTATGATATTGTTTTAGAGATGGATGAAATAAACGAGGATTTTCCCGATACAGATATGGTCATCATTCTTGGTGCCAATGATATTGTAAATCCAGCTGCTCAGGACGATCCAAATAGCCCCATCGCTGGAATGCCAGTCTTGGAAGTCTGGAAGGCAGGACAGGTCATTATTTCAAAGCGTGGTCAAGGCCGCGGTTATTCTGGAATTGAAAACCCACTTTTCTTCAAAGATAATTCTAGAATGTTATATGGAGACGCTAAAGCTTCCCTCGACGAACTATTAAGCAAAATAACTAAATAGTAGTATCTTATTTTTTTGATTATTTTGCTATCAAGCTTTCTGGAAGCCCTATCTGTTTGATCGCGCTATTTTGGCGTTTTTCTAAGGAATCAAGTGTAAAATCGTCAATGAGTCCGTGAAAAAGTTGATGCCAATTAACCTCTGCTTTTAAATGCATAAAAACAGATCCTAATCCGACTGCAGCTCTATCCATTAAAACAAATTCACGTGGTGGTTTTATGCCCCCTATTCTTTTAAGTTCTTCATGAACTTTACCAGCGAGCTCGCGACCGTAGTTTCCACTTCTCATTTCTTGAATGGGTCTTATTTTATCCTCTAATAAAGGGCCATAAATAAACCTTGCCCAAATATTTAGAATTTCAATCGCCTCTTTATCTAGACCTTTAAAACCCCACTGAGAATAAGCATGAACAGCCAGCTCGATATTCCCATCTCTTAGTGCTTTATATAAATCAATAACGCCCCCGACAAATTCTGGTCGAAAAACACGAATAGAGCCAAAATCCATCAAGTTTATCTTTAAGTCTTTGGTAATTGAATAATTACCAAGATGAGGATCACCATGAATTACACCGTAATAATAAAAAGGTACATACCAGGTACGAAACATATTTATTGCAACCATATTCCTATCATCTTGAGATGGTTCTCTTTCAAGATATTTCATTAGTTTCAGACCATCAACCCAGCTCATCGTTAAAACACGAGAAGTTGTAAGATCATCTATTGGTTTGGGTAGAACAACCTTGTTTTCACCCGCGAGCATTAATCGGTATAATTTCATATTCAATGCTTCTCGATTATAATCCAGCTCTTCACGTAACCTGTCAGATAATTCTGTGAAAATGTCCTTCGTAGAGATCGCAGAGTCAATCCGCTCATACAAGGAAAACACAAGTTTCAACTGGTTTAAATCCGCATTAATAGCAGAATCCATATCTGGGTATTGTAGCTTTACAGCCACCTTTTCATTGTCAAGTTTTGCTTGATGAACCTGACCAAGAGAAGCAGCGGAAAACGCTTTCTTATCAAAACTTTCAAATTTTTCTTCCCATTCATTTCCAAGCTCAGACCTCATGCGCCTCTTAACAAAGAGCCAGCCCATCGCTGGCGCATCAGCTTGCAAAACAGCTAATTCATCCGCGTATTCTTTTGGAAGTGCATCTGGAATGGTTGATAGAATTTGCGCAACTTTCATGAGTGGTCCCTTTAAACTTCCTAATGCTTCACGAAGTTGAATGGCATGTTTAGAGCGGTCCAATTCTAATCCTAAGTACCGTTCTCCTGCGAGCCTTGCCGCCAAACTAGACATGGTACCTGTTACTTGCGCATATCTTCTTAACCTACCCCCAATGCTTGAGCGTTCTTCATGGTTCGCCATTATTATAGACCTTCAACTTGGTCAATCATGGTGGAGATCATATCAAGGCCTTTATTCCAAAATTCAGGTTTAGAGGGGTTAAGTGAAAACGGAATTAACGCTTTATCATACCTAACCGTACCTCCGCTTCTTAATAGTGTTTTATAATGAATATTAAAATCTGCGTCTGAGCCATCTTGGTATACCTGCCATAGGGCATTTACAAGACAATCACCAAACGCATAAGCGTATACATAAAATGGTGAATGCACAAAATGAGGAACATAAGCCCATATTGGCTTAAAACTATCATCAATTCTAATCCCTGGACCAAGTGCTTGTTTTTGCGTTTCAACCCAAAACCTTGAGATCTCATTTGAACTTAACTCGCCTTGCCTGCGATGAGTGTGCACTAAGTACTCAAAATTATGAAAAGCCACCTGACGGACGACCGTATTTAACATATCCTCGATTTTATCCGCTAACATAAGGCGTTTAGATTGCTGTGAAGTTTCTGCATCTAAGATTGTGTGAAAGGTGAGCATTTCTGAAAATACAGACGCAGTTTCTGCGAGGGTTAACGGTGTTGATGACATCAACTCTCCTTGTTCTGCGGCAAGAAGCTGGTGAACTCCGTGACCCATTTCATGAGCTAAAGTCATTACATCACGAGAATAACCCTCAAAATTCATTAGTATGTAGGGGTGAACTGTTGTTACCGAAGGGTGAGAAAAGGCTCCAGATGCTTTTCCATTTCTTATTTCTGCATCTATCCATGAGTTGTCAAAAAATTGTTTTGCGAGCTCCCCCATTTCTGCATCAAACCCATCAAAGGAAAATTGCACGATTTCACATGCTTCCTGCCAACTAAATTTTTTCCCCTCATTTCCTGAGATAGGAGCATTTCTATCCCACCACGGCATAGTTTCTCCTCCGAGCCAGCGAGCCTTTAATTTATAATATCGATGGGATAACTCTGGCATTCTATTGGTAACTGTTCTAACAAGTGAATCTACCGTAAGGTCATCAACATCATTCGCAAGGTTTCTTGAAGAAATCACTCCTTTATACCCTCTCCAACGCTCTTCTGTATCTTTTTGCTTCGAAATTGTGTTTGTAATAAGGGTGAATAACCGCAAATTATCATTTAAAACTTTAGATAGAGACGCAGCTGCTGTTGCTCTGACATTAGGATCTGCTTTTGATAATTTATTTAGTATTTCAGTCTCAGTAAGCCGTTCTCCTAAAAATTCAAATCTTAACTCAGAAAAAGTTTCATCAAATAATCTTACCCAAGCCTGCCTATTGGTGGGTGATTGTTCAACCAATAGTTTCTCAAGCCTTGGTTCAAGATTATGTTTCGAGGCTAACCTCAAGAGCCTTAGCCAGGGCTGGAAATATGCAAAGGCCTCCTCTTTAAGCATCTGAAGATACTGCAGCTCAGAAATAGATGCTAATTCAAGCTCAATGAAAACGAGGTTTGATTGAATGGCATTTATAGCTTCTCTCATATTCTGAGAATGCTGAGCAAATTCAGGATTGCTTGTATCTGCTGCAAAGCACAAATCTGCATGTGACGATATTTTACCCAACAAGATGATAATCTGCTCATAACATACTATTACATTACTAGCCTCATTAGCTGACAAACTGGCTATTTTGCCCTCATATTTCTGCTGTAATTTAAGAGCTTGATCGGAACATTTTTGCAAATCAGTCCTAATTTTTTCTGACTCTATGGAGTCATAAAAATCGGTTAATGACCAAACGGGTAATTTACCTGACATTATAAATTTATCCTTTTACATTATTAGTCGAAATTGAGCAAAACAGCTAATACAACTTGTAATCATGTAAGACTAATGAAGAAAAAATATATCCACGTATAAAAAGAATGGTCCACATTTTAACTTGCTAATGCTTATTAAAAGCGACCATAATTAACATACAAACCTCAGTAAATACATAGAAGCACATGCCCCAGATTCAAGGACTAGGACCAAAAGAAAATACCCTTTATGAGATGTTTTTTAATCGTGCAAAGCAACAACCTGATAGCACGTTTCTTTGGACCAAAAAAGAAAATGATTGGGAAAGTCATAGCTGGGGGCAAATTGCCAATCAGGTGAAAATCATAGCAAGTGCTCTTACACAACGCGGTATAACTGCGGGTGCCAGAGTAGCAATTTTATCAGAAAACAGACTCGAATGGATAATAACCGACCTTGCAATTATGTCTATAGGAGCAATCTCTGTTCCATTATTTACAACCTATACCCAAACTGACATCACCTATCTTTTGTCTCACTCGGGCGCGAGAGCTATCATCTGCTCTAATTCAGAACTTACGGCTATTGCCGAAACAGCAGCTCAAGATTCACCAGACTGTTATTTAATGGTTATAATAGAGCAAAGTAAATTACTTCACCACTCACATAATCTGGCAATTGTAAGCTGGGAAGACCTAATAAAAGAGGGTGAAAAGGCAAGTACTAATACAATTATTTCATCCTTGCCAATGAGTGTAGACGATGTTTGTTGTATTATTTACACCTCAGATGGAGATGAAAAACCAAAAGGCGCTATGCTTACACATCGTTCTATAATGGCCGTTTTGGCAGGAGCGGAGGGTCTTTTAGCAGACCTAACATCTGGTAAAGAAGTGTTTTTATCCATGCTGCCTTTTAGCCATGCATATGAACATTCGGTTGGTTTATTCTTTCCAATACATATTCGAGCAGAAATATATTTACTGCAAAAACCAGAAACCCTGAGTTCAGCAATAATAGAGACCAAACCAACAATTATGACAGCTGTTCCGAGATTATTCGAAATTTTGCATGACAGGATTAATGCTTCTTACCAACATAAAGGTATTATAAATCTAAAAATGCTTGACAGGGCCGTTTATCTTGGACAAAAAAACTTGCAGAAAATACCACTTACGCTACTTGAACGAATTGAAAATAGCTATCTAAACCTAACGGTGCGACGTCACATTAATTCACGGCTTGGGGGCCGCTTGAAGGCATTTGTTTCAGGTGGAGCGGCGTTAGACCCTAACATTGGATATTTTTTTCTAGCTTTAAACATACCCATCTTGCAAGGATATGGACAGACTGAGGCCTCGCCTGTAATCACGGCAAATCCACCTAAAAAAATTAAAATAGAAACAGTCGGGAAATTACTTGTTGGTGTAGAAGCAAAACTTACAAAACAAGGAGAAATTTGTGTTCGTGGAGACCTTTTGATGAAGGGGTATTGGAACGACCCAATTGCCACTAAAAAAAAATTGCGTGATGGTTGGCTAATGACAGGTGATATTGGTGTGATCCACCCCGATGGGTATATTAGTTTAACAGGAAGAAAAAAAGATATCATTATTAATTCAGGTGGCGATAATATCTCACCTGTGAAAATAGAGACTGTTTTAGAGGCACACCCTGATATCGACCAAGCAATGGCATATGGTAACCAACATGCTTATATAACGGCCGTTATTACCCCGAGTCAGACTCTAATAAGAAAACTACATGAAGATCAGAATAAGTTATCAAGTATTATTTCAGAAGCAGTAAAAACAGCAAATGCAAGACTAAGTAGTCTAGAGAAAGTAAGGAGTTTTGTTTTAAGTGATGAACCTTTTTCGGTTAGAAATGACTGTATGACTGCCTCAGGTATTATTAAACGCCAACAAATTAATAAATTATATCAAGAACGGCTAGAACAATTGTATCAACGAAAAAGCTCTCTATAAATCCAATCCCTAAACTCATAAATGGCTCGATTATTTTAAACATTTAAAAGCAGATATTCTCTTTCCCATGGAGAGATGACTTTTAAAAATGCCTCAGCTTCAGCACGTTTTACTTCATTAAAAACTGATATAAAGTCAAGTCCGAGCACTTCTCTAAGTTTTTTAGCTTTATCTAAACTATCAAGAGCCATATCAAGATTTCGAGGTAATGTGTACAAATTATCTGACTCTTTTACCATTGGCTTCGCAGGCTCTATCTCTTCTTCAATACCAAGAAGAATACAAGCAAATGTTAAGGCAATCGATAAATATGGGTTTGTATCTGCACCTGGAATTCTATTTTCGATGCGCCTACTGCGATAATCACCAGCAGGAACCCTCAGTCCCACTGTTCGATTATCAACTCCCCATGCAACATTTGCAGGGGCATCATAAGTCGTAATAAATCTTCTGTAACTATTTACGTAGGGTGCCATCAGTGCCATCCCACCAGCAAGATAGCGCTGCAATCCTCCAAGAGCATGCCGAAACGTTTCTGTATCCTCACCACTCGAATTAGAAAACATATTTTGACCATTTTTTAAGTCACAAATGGAACAATGCAGGTGCATTGACGAGCCCGGTTGGTATTGCATAGGTTTTGCCATAAAGGTTGCATGAATATGATGATTTAGTGCTGTCTGTCTTACAGTTCTTTTAAAAATCAATGCTTGGTCTGCCAGCGTTAATGCCTCTCCATGATTGAAATTAATTTCCATTTGAGCTGCCCCACCCTCATGAACAAGTGTATCAATATCAAGCCCCATGGTTTCACAATGGTCGTAAACATCTTCGAAAAAAGGATCGAAATCATTGACCGCATCAATACCATAAGCTTGTTTTCCTGTTTCAGCTCTTCCAGACCTTCCAGGCGGTGTTTTCAGTGGATGATCGGGATCTGAACTTTGTGATACAAGGAAAAACTCAAGCTCTGGTGCGACTATCGCAGACAACCCTCTATCATTGAGTGCGCGAATAACGCGCTTTAAAACAGCGCGTGGGGCGACTGTGACTTCAGTATTATCTAGGTAAAAAGCATCATGGATGATCTGGGCAGTTGGTTCAGAGTACCATGGAACTAAATAAGCAGCATTCTCGTCAGGTTTTAGAAGTACATCACCTACCGCAGCATTTAACACAACTGAGTCATGATAATCACCTGTAACGGTCTGTCCAAATACATATTCTGGAAGACGAAGGCCGCTTCCTCTAAGAACTTTATTATATTTGTCTGCTGGTAGAATCTTACCTCTCGGAATACCAGCTATATCTGGAACTAAACATTCAACTTCTGTAATATTGCGATCCGACAGCCATTTATTTAGTTTTTGGGTCATAATTTAGGTGCTCACTTTTTGAGTTCGGTATATGTGTCATCTAATGCCTGATTTAGTTTTTCAATTGTTATGTCAATATCTTCTGTTTTATAGCTTAATGGCGGCGATAAAATCATGCCATCACGCACAGCACGTACCATCAAGCCACTGTTAATAGCGTGGTCACGGCACCTCATACCTATCTCGCCAATGGGATCAAATAAAACAGGTCCAGACTTATGCTTTACAAGTTCTATGCATGCAAGTAATCCAAAACTTCGTGTTTCTCCCACCAAGGGATGGCTATCTAGCCTTTTAATTTCTTTTGCGAGATAAGGAGCAGTAATGTCCCGAACATGACGAATTAACCCCTCTTCCTCAATCAGCTTAATATTAGCAAGTGCGACAGCAGCAGAAACAGGGTGCCCTGAATAGGTAAATCCATGAAAAAATTCGCCACCTTCATTAATTAAGTAATTAGCAATTTTATCGCTTACCATAACAGCAGACATTGGCATATAACCTGAAGTAAGACCCTTTGCCAAAGTTATTAAATCAGGTTTTAAATCCATTGTTTGACTTGCAAACCAATTTCCAGTTCGGCCAAATCCAGTGATCACCTCATCTACAATAAATAAAATATCAAATTTAGCACAGATTTTCTGAATGTGATCAAAATAACCCTTTGGAGGAATAATAACTCCTCCAGCACCTTGCACTGGTTCCGCAATAAAAGCTGCAATTTTATCTGCACCAACTTCATGAATTTTTTCTTCTAAATGGCGCGCAGAGCTCTCAGCAAACTGTGCCTCTGACTGATTTCCTTGGTATAAAAAACCATAAGGGGGCCTTATATGCTCAAAATCTGCTTCACTAGCAGATTGCTCGTGCATTGCTTTCATCCCACCCATACTAGCTGCCATGATAGTAGAGCCATGATAGCCATAATCGCGTCCAATAATTACCCTTTTTTCAGGATGGCCTTTTAAATTCCAATAATGTCGCACAAGACGGATGATAGTATCATTTGCTTCTGAACCGGAATTTGCGTAAATTACACGATTTAAATGTTTAGGGGAAATCGAAGCAAGTTTTGCTGAAAGCCTCGCTACTGGCTCATTGCTAGTCTTGAAAAAACTGTTATAATACGGTAATTTTTTCATTTGTTCGGTTGCAGCATTTACTAGCTCTTCTCTGCCATAACCAACATTTACGCACCATAAGCCTGCCATTGCATCTAAAATGGCATTTCCATTATTATCGAATATAAAATGGCCTTGCGCATGAGTTATTATACGTGTGCCTTCCTTTTTTAGAGTTTTAAAATCGGAAAATGGTGGCAAGTGGTGTTGTTCTTCAAAACGCTGAATATCTTCTTGATTTGACACAAAGCACCATCCTTTCCCATACTTCTTATTTTACAGCCGATAAAGTCATGCTAACGGTTTTTTATAAAATACTTTTTTTATTAACACTCACTTTAAATATGTAATTTAAGTATATACTATCTAATGAAATGCTTTAAAAGAAATTTGAACCCTATCAATGCTAAAAGTTTATACAAAATGTCAATTAGCCATATTTCTAAATCGATTTATCAGCTAGATATTTCACCTCCAAAGTTCTGTGGCCAGCTAAATAAAGATATAAGATGTAGTGTGGCAATTATAGGCGGAGGACTTACTGGAATTTCAACAGCTTTATCACTTAGTGAGAAAGGGTATGATGTATGCCTATTTGAAGCTGGGAATATTGGTGATGGTGGCTCAGGTCGGAATGGAGGCCAAATTTGTCAAGGATGGTCATCAAGTTTTGAGAAGCTCTCAAAATATATAGATCCTGAATTTAAAGAAGATATGTGGCAAGCAGGGCTTGAGGGTCCTAATCTTATAAAAGAGAGAATAAAAAAATATAAAATAGAATGCGATGTTCGTTGGGGATATGTGCACACAGCGATACACAAAGGTCATATGCGAGAATTAGAGACCTATCAAAAAAGTTTTGAAGCACATGGATATAATCGTCTTCTTGCTTTAAATAATAGATCCTCGTTGTTAAATTATATTTGTTCTGATGCATATATAGGAGGATTGTACGATGCCGGAAGTGGGCATCTTCACCCCCTCAAATATCTAATTGGCCTATCAAAAGCAGCATCGATTGATGGTGCTAAGATTTATACTAACAGCTCAATTTCCTCGATACAGACTGAAAACAACAAGAATAAATTAATCACAAAACAAGGTCATAGCGTTATAACTGAACAACTCATTATATGCGGAAATGCTTATCTTGGTGCTGTTTCTCCAAAGAACATGCGTGGGAGAATAGCACCAGTTACTTCATCGGTTATGGCAACTGAACCTCTTAACGATGCAGAAATAGAAAGAGCCATTCCTTCTAGAGCTGCAATTGCAGATGGGAATACTGCATTAAATTATTTTCGAATTGATAAGCAAAATAGAATGATTTTTGGCGGGCGTGCAAGCTATTTGAACACAGACCCAATAAATGTTGAGAAAGATTTAAAAAAAAGGATGAGAGCAGTGTTTCCAGATTTGATGCATAAAAAAATTCAACAGGCTTGGTCCGGAAGAATAGGAATTACTGTTAATCGTCTACCACATTTTGGCAGAATTTCAGATAGTGCGATTTACGTACAAGGATATTCGGGACACGGAGTTGCGTTTTCTGGTGTTGCAGGTAATATTCTAAGTGACGCAGTCAGTGGAAAAAAAGAGAGATTTAACCAGCTTACTAAAATTCCGCATCTTCCATTTCCTGGAGGTCCATTGCGGACCCCTATTTTAGCTCTTGGCATGGGATGGTATAAAATGAGAGATTATTTTCATATTTAACTCTTTTGAAGTGCTTTTACACAAATCCAGTCATGCAAAATTGTCGCAGCAGTGATTGAAGTGATTTCTGCATGATCAAATGGAGGACTTACCTCTACAATATCAAATCCTATCATGTTCAATGGCTCGAGACTGCGAAGAATTGATAGTGCCTGCCAACTAGCTATTCCACCAGAAACAGGGGTTCCTGTGCCAGGGGCAAAAGCAGGGTCTAATATATCTATATCAAAACTCAGATAGACCTTCCTACCTTTCAGATGATTTAGTATTAACTCAACAACAGCAGGCAAACCAATTTCATGAATTTGAGGTGAAGTTATTTGTTTTATTCCAACATCAAAATCATTATGAGTTCTTATCCCTACCTGAATAGAACTTTCAACATCGATAAGCCCTTCCTCTATCGCACGAAGAAACATCGTACCATGATCAAGCTCTCCGAATGACTTCCATGTATCACAATGCGCATCAAATTGAAGTAATGATACGGGCCCATATATTTCCGCATGAGCCTTTAATAGAGGATAAGTTACAAAATGGTCACCACCAATAGAAAGCAAGGATGCACCAGCGCTAATGATTGATATTGCTTGTTTATAAATATCTAAGATAATTGTCTCTGGGTTATGAGGATTAAGCAAAAAATCACCAGAATCTATAACTTTCAAAATAGAAAAAGGATCAAAACCAAAAGGGAATGACGGCAATTCTGCTAGTTGAACAGAGGCCGCTCTTACGGCTCTTGGCCCTAATCTACAACCAGGGCGAAAAGTGGTTGCGTTATCAAACGGTATACCAGCAACCACGATGTCTGCTTCATCAAATTCAACTGAATAAGGACGCCTCAATAGACTCATTGCACCAGAATATGTCGGTTCAAAAAATCGCCTATCTAAATCAGAATTGCGCCAAGACTGGTCAGATAATAGTTCAGGCATTGCCTTGTTTTTCTTATCGTTAGCCATTAATTTCTCCTGATTATACTATCTTTATTTCCTGCTTTTTAGTGGCAATAAACATTTCTCTCAAGGTGGGTGGTATCAGCTTTCGAATTTTTTCCGATTTCTCAAAAAGAGATATAGCCGTGCGAAGGTCGTGCGGCAACCTCTTTAAATTAGCCTCATAACCATTGCCCAAAACTGGGGATGGTGGCTCTAACATCTCCTCTAACCCGTTTAATATAGCCGACACCAAAGTTGCAAAAAGAAAATATGGATTGCTGTCAGCTCCTGGCACTCTCAGCTCTAATCTTTTTGCATTATTGGGAGAGTTTGGAATCCGCACAGCCAAGGTTCGATTGTCGTACCCCCATCCAATATTTACAGGTGCATGGCTATTTTCCTGCAACCGGTCATAAGAATTCGGAAGTGGTGCCAAAATAGCCGCTGCAGGCTCTAATAAATCCACCACAGAAGCTATGGCTGAATTGAAAACGGCTTTATCTTTTGAAAATAAATTTTCCGACTGTTTGTCTCCCATTGAAATGTGGCAATGCAATCCATTACCAGACAGGTAGTTCTCGGGTTTTGCCCTAAAAGATACAGACATCCCCTTCGCTAACGCAAATGCAGTCAAACTATGTCTTAAAATAAGGATAGCATCTGCTAAATGACATAGATCTGAACAAGGTGATAATACAATTTCAATCTGTCCTATTCCTGCTTCTGATAAGATAGACTCAATCTTAATATCAAGTTGGTCTATAATTTTATTAACATCTTGCAAAAAGTAATCTATTGAATCCAAGGCTGATAAAGAAAGTAATTGAGGCTTCGAAAAAATAGGTGCTAAATCAGCATCTGAGAAAAGGCAAAATTCTAGCTCGATACCAAACCTAAAAATTAACTTTTTCTCATTCGCCTTATTTAATACAGATTTTAGAAAGGCCCTCGGGCAACCCTCAAATGGCTGACCATTGTTAAGAGTAAAACTTAACGGCATTAATAAAACAGGTTTGGGCAAATGATTTAAAAGCACCAACGGTGCACCCTGACTAATAGCTGTTCCGTCTTTATCCCCGGTTTCGAAAACAAATCTGCTATTGACTATATCCTCCCCATTGATATCAATGTTTTGGGCCGATAAGGGAATTTGTATCCCTTTATCTAAAATTTTTTGATAATCCGATGGGGGCAATCTTTTGCCACGCATTATACCATTCATATCAAAAATACCCGCCTGAATATGGTCAATTTCAGACATAATTGATTTAGCATTTTTAGGTTCATTTTTTATCATAAAACTCGCTTAACCCATCTATTTGGCAAACTTTATTAAATTATATAAAAATTGGATATTATTTTTGCCTATAATTGCTATATGCAACTTGTGAACAAAATTATAGTCTAATTCTACTTACTCCTGCAAATTTGACTACATAATTTTGTAGTTGAAACATATAATTAATATTCATAATATCCTGCTTAAAAGATTTCAGTTGATTATTCTTTTAATGTTATTTTATGATAATTTTCATTATTTGAAGATAAAAAATAAATGAATTTAATCGCTTACCTTATTCTATTGATTTTAATACCAACAGTTTTATCAGCTTCGGATAAATCCATATTAGTTCAATCAACAACTTCAACCAAAAATTCTGGCTTCTATGATTTTATTCTTCCACTTTTCACGGCGGACTCAGGGATAAAGGTTAACGTAGTTGCTGTTGGAACGGGTGCAGCAATAAAAAATGCTCGCAATTGTGACGGTGACGTTCTGCTCGTGCATAGTCCAGAAGATGAACAAAAGTTTATTGCAGATGGTTTCTCAAGAAAACGCTATAATATTATGCATAATGACTTTGTTATAGTTGGTCCAGTTGCAGATCCAGCTGGCATTTCTGGAATGCAAGATGTCGGTTTAGCATTTGCTAAAATAGCTACCTCAGGTGCAAAATTTGCATCAAGAAGCGATGGCTCAGGCACGCACACCAAGGAGCTTTCAATATGGAAGAAAATTGGTTTAGATCCAGTAAATGAGTCTGGTAAATGGTATCTTGAGACCGGCTCTGGCATGGGAAAAACACTAAATATTACGATTGATACTAATTCATATACGCTTGTTGATAGAGCTAGTTGGTACTCATTTTCTAACAAATATGATCATGGCGTTTTGCTCGAGGGGGATAGCCATTTATTCAATCCTTATGGCGTTATGCTTATCGATAAAAATAAATGCCCAAGTGTAAAATCTGCAGAGGGTCAATCATTCATCAACTGGCTCACTTCATATAAAGGACAAAAAACAATAGGACTGTTCAACATAGACGGACAAAAAGTTTTTATTCCAACCTCAAAATAAACTTATCAAAGACGCTAAACTGTTATGTTTGTGGTGACCCCGACAGGACTCGAACCTGTTGCCTCGAGATTAGGAATCTCGCGCTCTATCCTGATGAGCTACGGGGCCATTTTTATTATCATACATCCTGCTAAAGGTAATCGATACCTATATCCTAACATTTATATTGAACACACTAAAATCACCAAATAAATGCAATAGTAAGATTTTTATCTATTTGGATACAGGCAATAATTTGAATATTCGAACATGGGGGTATCCATCATAAACTAATTTAAAATTTTTTGAGTCAAATCTCCCTAGATGAAACATCTGATTAAAACTGCTAAAAAATAGGTCTTTATGAAGGACAGCTACTTTTGCTGATTTTCCATTTTCATCTTTCATAATTTGAAACATATTCAATTGGTTCTGGTCAAAAACCCTACTTCCAATAAGTTTTCCTCCATGGGCTTCAGCCACTAAATTTAGAACAGCGTTTCCATTTATTTTTCCTTCTTTGAGATCAATAATTGTGTTATTGCATCTAAATTTTCCTGGTATTTCTGTATCTACACAATTTAAAAAATTATACGCTAATTGCTGTCCAGGTTTATGACCCTTTGCTAATATAGGAACGCCCAAATCTATATCCCACCTTCCGATTTTTGAGATAGATGGCATCCAATCAGTCATTTGGTTTGTTAGCATAAGATAAACTGTTGGAGCCTCCTTATTTCTTTCTGAAAACATAATCTTTGTTAGTTCTGCTCTGTTTTCGATGGGTATTTTCAAATTTATTAATCCGCCTCTCGCGAGAAATCTGAGCGTATCTGCAGAATAATTCTGGTTATTTGATAGCAATACGTCAGCAATAAAGTAATTGGAATTACTACGGTGTGTTCCGGGATCTGTAAATGTTGGTATTCCATTCATAAGCATTGAAGCATACCCATAGTCCCACCAACTTGCTAAAACACTCTTTTCTTGACCTGCTATAAACTTTAATTCAGCCATTGCTTTAATTATGGGAGAGGGAATTGATGGTTTTGCTAACTGATTAACAGGGCCCTGAATCCATATAAAAACTAACAAAATAGAGCAGGCAACCGAAGATGCCAAGGTACTTACTATTTGTCTGGAGTCTTCAAACCTAGATAAAAATAAAAAGGCTATGGATTTTGTAGCCAATACAACAATATAAGCACCTCCAAACCAGAAAAAAGGAGCTGAATAAAACAATGCTCGGTTTCCTAATATTACTGAAAATATTGCAAAGCCAGCAAGAGGCGCATATGCTACCGCTAAACTCGGATGTCTAATTGCCCAAAAAATCATACCAAACAGACAAAAACTACCCACAAAAACGGAACCCGTCATTCGATATAATATTTCAGAAAATGATGTCTTTGAAATTTCCGTCACCGTGGACAATACATTATTGAAAATAAATTCATGTGAAACTAAATTCGTTTTAAGATAATCTGAATCAAAAGGATTAATAACTTCAACGCCTGACACTAGAATAAAGACAAACAAACACCCAATAACACTGCGCCAATCTCTTGTGTTTATTATAAGTAGCCAACATAGGCATATTGATGCCATTATTATAAGTTCTGATTTACCATACCAAGCCATAAATAACCTCGCTGACAATCCAGCTAAAAGTGTGAAGAGGATACCCCATTTTAATTGCTTCGATTTCCCAGCACACAAAACCATTGCGAACATAAAATACATCATTCCGAGGTTTAATTGATCCGTATCTATTCTGCCGATAGCTGAACGCCAATAATATGCTATTGATAAACCACCTCCAGCAGCTGCAACCGACCCCTCCATCCAATATCCTGTTACGCCAAATGCTATAAAAATAGAAATTGCTGTGATGGCTGCAGTGTAAGGGAGCATTTTATTACCCACTGTTAACAATGCTTGCGGACTTGTATCTTTTGCAAAATAAGCAATCAGTTTTGACAATAAAGGAGCGGATAGCTTGGAAGAATTTTGCTGTTTTTCATTAATTTGATTTTTAGGAAATACACGCAGCGATTGATATTCATCCATTGTTTTTTCAGATTTAAGATAACCAGCTATACCCAAAAAATAACCTGCATCCATTGTTGTAAATAGTGGAGTATCTTTATAAAAAAATTCTTCTTTATTTTGTTCCCACAAATGCCAATTAATTTGCCTAGCCTGAAAATTCATATATGTGGCTATAATACCTAGAATAATTGCGAAAGTCACAGTCAATGAAGTAGCTTTTTGAGTAAATAGGCCATTTTGGAACAATTTTTCATGCCACTTAACAATCATAGATATAAACGACATAGATACTCCTG
The DNA here is from genome assembly GCA_902622515.1 of uncultured SAR116 cluster alpha proteobacterium. Lineage (GTDB taxonomy): Bacteria > Pseudomonadota > Alphaproteobacteria > Puniceispirillales > Puniceispirillaceae > UBA5951. The sequence continues at coordinate 60,522 of CACNQE010000008.1, read as the reverse complement.
TTTATCACGTTTGCTTAAAATTCTTAGCGAAGTTATAAGTCAACAATATCTCATTAACAACGAGAGAGAACTATCTCATAAAATAACAAATTTTTACCTAGTCAAATATAGTTAATAATATTATTATTGAAATATATTTTATAGAGACAAAATTATGACCAACCAGGAACAAATATTTAAAAATTTAAAAAGTTTGAGAAAAATTGCTTCAATCGAAGCTCTGGTTTCAGATGCAACAGTTATAAACCAAAAACTACCTAAAAAACAAAACAATGATTTGTTGTCTCAAACGAAAACCTTGGAAGATCTTGAGCCAAATATAGCGATTATTAACCAGATTAATAAACTTAAATTATACCTTAAAGATGCTGAAATCGCTTTATTAAAAGAAAAAATAGAGGGTAAAAGCGTAATAATTTCCAAATTTGACAAAACAGAGCCAGAAAAAGTAAATACCTTATTAAGTGATATTAGATCCGCTATTTCCAATGCAAAAGAAGATATATCGAAAAATGACACACAGAAAATAAAAACTTTCTCCAGTCCTCAAAATAACAAGGGGGTTAATTCTGAATTTGTTTTATCATCTGAAACAAAACAATTTATTGAACTTCTATTGAACCAGGTTGTCTCGCAAAAGTTAGATAACGTTATTCAAGATATAATAGGGCATAAAATAGAGAGAAAAAATAAAGTTCTTGATCTAAGTGAAGTGGCAGTAAGTCCAAAAAATGATACCTAATAAGCATAAAACTAAATCCTAGATTTATTAAGATTGATGAACTAAAAATTCTTAATGGAATTATGGGCCGTCATAGCAATAATCGCAGCAATTGCCCAATCGTTGCGAACTGTGTGTCAAAAATTATTAATCCCTCATGTAGGTGAGTTGGGTGCAAGTTTTAGCCGCTTCATCTACGGTATTACCTTTACTTGGCTCTGGGTCTTTACAATTTGCTTAATGACTGGCAATAGGTTGCCAAATATATCCTTTTTATTTATTGCTTTTGTTGGGCTAGCTGGAATTCTTCAAATTATATTTACGATTTTGTTGATCATGATGTTCAATTATCGTAACTACGCTATTGGTATTGCTCTTTCAAAAACAGAGATTCTTCAGACTGCTATATTAGAAGCTATAATAATTGGTTATATAGCAAGCTTTTCGATTATAGGAGCGATCGCAATGGGACTAATTGGTGTTGCTCTTTTAAGCTATCAAAAAATTGAGTTTAAAAATGGTGTTAAAAGTCATTTATTCTTTTCCCCCCACCATTTCTTGGGTATCGGTGCTGGAGCTGCTCTTGCTTTGGCCAATATTTTTTATTTTAAAGCAACAATACTTTTAAATAGTGATTTACTAGTTATTAATGCTAGTTTTACAGCGGCAATATCAATTTCACTGCAAACAATCATTCTCGGAAGCTACCTTGTTTTTAAGGAACCAGGACAATTAATGCTTTGCCTCGCAAATTGGAAAATTGGTTTTTTTATCGGCATTACTGCTGTTATTTCCTCTACAGCATGGTTTTACGCATTTGCAATGTTTCACCTTGGGGCAGTGCGTGCAATAGGACAAATTGAGTTGATTATATCGATTTTGTTTTCGTGGCTTTTTTTAAAAGAAAAAATTACTCTTCTTGAGTTAATTGGTATAAGCATCCTTGGTATTTCAATTGTTATTGTACTGTTATATGCTTAAACCAAGAAAGAGACGCTTATGAAGATTCTCCATGTTACAAGTGATAACAAGCCAGGTGGAATTCAAAAAGCCTATAAAAACTATGTTGCCGCTCTAGCACCCCTTTCTGAATTTGAAAATTTTTACTTTACCCCTAATTATTTATATACAAACAAAGATGGCGATAACGCGAATCATATAAAATTGTCATGGCTTCAAAAAACCCTTATCCGAAGGAACTTATTGTTTTCTGTCAATAATTTTAATAATCAATTATTTAACATTTCTTTTGTTCATAATGGCTTCATGTGCAGAAGTATAAAAAAATACAGTGATAGTGTTATCGGTATTTGTCACAACGACAAACCAGAGCAGTTTGATTACGCAGACAATTTAATTTGTCTTACACCAAATGCGGTTCAAAAAGCGAAAGAAATTGGTAGATGTGAAAATAGTATTCATCTGTTATCTCATTATTTTGAACCTCAAAAAAAAATTACTCACAGCGATAAGATAGGTCAAAAGATTACCATAGGAGCTGCAGGAAGGTTTGTTGAAAAAAAAGGCTTCAAAACATTCATTGATGCTGCCGCGAGAGTTCGCAAAGAATTCCCCGAAGTTGAATTTGTACTTGCTGGTGATGGGCCGTTATCAAAAAGTCTCCTGGCATTCTCAAAAAGCAAAGGCAATCCAGTCCGATTTACAGGTTGGATTGACATTAAAGAATTTGCCCCCTTTTTAGATATTTTCTGTCTTCCCTCTCTTGATGAACCATTTGGCTATATACTACCTGAAATTATGCAATATGGTGTTGCCATTGTAGCAACACGCACAAATGGCCCTTTATGGATTTGTCAAAGTATTGAAGATGCACTTTTTTTTGAACCATCAAATATCGACGAGATGGTGGACCGTCTGAAAATACTTATACAAAACCCGAGGGAAAGGAATAAATATCAGCAGAGAGCCAGACAAGCTGTGTATGATGAACGATTTTCAAAAGAGGTTTTTACGGAAAATTTACTAAATATCATTAAAGTACTTAATTAGATTTAAGTTAATATTTATAAATGATTGATAGGTAAAGATGTGGTATATTTTATCTCCTCCATCGCGAAAGAAGAACTTACATCCTTAAGAGACACATCTGAAATTAACTTTTTATAAAATTGATCATAAGCTGACATATTTTTAACAACAACTCTCAACATATAATCTACATCTCCAGACATTCGGTAAAACTCAACTACCTCATCATATCCAGAAATTTTTATCGCAAAGTTTTTTAGCCATTCTGATGAATGCTCATTTATTTTTATAGCAACAAAAACACTCATTCCTAAACCTAACCGTTCTGCATCAAGTAATGCTACACGACCTCTTATAATCCCGTCTTCCTCAAGCTTTTGAACCCGTCGCCAACATGGTGTAAGTGATAAACCAACTTTTCGAGCTATATCTGCTAAAGGCTGTGTCGAATTTTGTTGTAATAAGGTAAGAATTTTTTTATCTATATTGTCCATTCTTCAGCCTCCATATTTTTTATGAAAATTTATAATTTTGATTATAGGAAATAAATTGTTTTATTCACCTTAAATTTTATCCAAATAAAGTTAAATACTTTCATAAATATTTGGGTTGTAACTTACCTTTTTGTTCGTCACACTGCTGATTATGTTAATGTCAGGAATGAATATCTCGGAACATCTTCATCCCACAGGATGGAAAGATTACCAATTAATCGACTCAGGTAATGGAGAGAAATTAGAGCAGTTTGGCCCCTATCGCTTTGTTAGGCCAGAGGCACAGGCATTATGGTCACCAAGACTACAAAAAGCAGAATGGCAATCAGCTGATGGTCATTTTATCGCATCAGAAAAAGGTGGTAAATGGAAATTGAAAGCTTCGCTCCCAGAGAACTGGCATATGCATTTCGAAGATATCCATTTTTTTGCTATGCCAACATCATTTAGGCACTTAGGGTTCTTTCCAGAACAATCCGTACATTGGCAATGGTGTGCTGATAAAATCAAAATATTTAGAGAAATTCATGCTCGTGCCCCAAGAATACTAAATCTATTTGCATATTCTGGGATTGGAAGCCTACATGCCGCACGCGCAGGGGCGGAAGTCACTCACATCGACGCAAGCAAAAAAGCAATTCAGCTTGCCTTTAATAATAGAGAACTGAGCAACTTAATTGATGCTCCAATTCGTTTTATTACTGAGGATGCTATTCAATTCGTTCAGCGTGAAATTAGACGTGGCAAATCATATGACGGGATTATACTCGACCCACCAAAATATGGTAGAGGTCCAAAAGGAGAAGTTTGGCAACTACACAAAAATCTCCCAGACCTTTTATCCGACTGCACAAGTTTAATTTCTAATTCACCTTTGTTTTTAGTTACCACTATTTATGCGGTAAGAATGTCCATAATTTCTGTACATTCGGCAATAGCAAATAGTTTTTCCACTAAGTTAGGACAGATAACATCTGGAGAGATTTTTATTATGGAAGATGACACAATATCAAATGTCAAACCTAGAGCTATAGGACAAGCACTATACACAAGATGGTATGGTCTACGGGAATAAAATCCAGATTTTAAATTTTTTGCTCACAAGCAATTCTAATTAGCTTCATGCCGCAAAAACTCATACAAAGAAATCCCTGTTGCTACTGCCAAATTTAAGCTATCAGACCGGCCACGCATTGGCATGGTTATAAGTTGGTCACATGCATCACCTAATTTATCCGATAATCCCGATTGCTCGTTTCCCATAAGGATTACACAAGGGCTTTTCCAGTCTGCAGTTTTATAATCAATATCAGATTTCAAGGAAGTACCAATTATTTTTCCAGGAAATTTTTTTCTAAAAGCAAGAAAATCATTTGTATTGCAATAACTTATTTTTAGGCTAAAAATAGAACCCATTGAGGCTCGCACAGACTCAATCGAAAACGGGTCAGTACAATTATCAATTAAAATGACTCCATCTGCAGCTACAGCATCTATCGTACGGATGATAGTACCTAAATTTCCCGGGTCACGTATCCTGTCAAGTGCTACCCAACATCTCATTTTTTCCTTTATAATATTAGAAAAATTTGTGGTAAATTGTGCATAAGCGCCGATCACAGTTTGTGGATTATCTTTATTACTTACCTTTACCAATAATGAGCGAGTGACAGGTAGTACACGGCCACCTTCCTTCTCACATGCAGAAATTAAGTTCGATATCAAGGGATCTCTATTTCGATCTTCCTGATAGAGTAGTCTTTTTGGAGCAAAACCCTGTTGCAATGCTTCTGTGCAGATACGCAAGCCCTCTGCTAGAAACCAGCCCGTCTGTTTACGATATTTTCGTTCATGCAATGAGCGTAATCTTTTTATTTCCTGATTACTGGCGGAGGTTATTAATGTGCGTTGCTGCTTATCATTTAATAAATCACTCATTATACTACCACATACCAAACTAAACACTATCAACCTAGCTTGCAAACTAATATTTATCGGCCTCGTTAGATTAACTCAATTAAAAGAGACCTGTAACCTGCCCTTGATCACTAATGTCTATCATCTCAGCCGCGGGAGCACGAGGCAGCCCTGGCATAGTCATGATATCTCCACATACAACAACTATAAATCCTGCGCCAGCACATAATCTTACCTCACGTATGGGCAAACTATGACCTTCAGGTGCACCGAGCAACCCCGGATCAGCAGAAAAAGAATATTGTGTCTTCGCCATGCAAACTGGTAAATCACCAAAACCATTCTCTTCCCATTCAGTGAGTTGTTTCAGAATTTTCTTGTCAGTTACAACCTCATCTGCATGGTATATTTCAGTTGCGATCTTTTTTATTTTTTCAATAAGCGGCATTGAATCTGTATAAAGATATTTGAAATCTGCCTCTTCATTATCACAGACTTCAACCACCTTTTTTGCTAGTTCTTCTATTCCTTTTGAACCGTTAGCCCAGTGCTTGCACTCAACAGCCTGCACGCCAACTTTATGGACAATTTTCTTTATAAGTTCAATTTCATTATTCGTGTCAGTCAAAAAATGGTTTATTGCTACAACAACTGGAACACCAAACTTACGAATATTTTCAAGATGCCTTATAAGGTTAGAACTCCCCCTCTGAACCGCATCTAAATTCTCATTTTTTAAATCTTCCTTACTAACACCACCGTTCATTTTAAGAGCTCTTGCAGTGGCTACAAGGACAACGCAAGATGGAGTCAATCCAGATTTGCGACATTTTATATCAAAGAATTTCTCTGCTCCTAAGTCGGCACCAAAACCAGCCTCAGTGACAACATAATCTACCAACTTTAGTGCAGCTTTTGTTGCAATGACAGAATTACATCCATGTGCAATATTTGCAAAGGGTCCACCATGGATGAGAGCGGGATTTGATTCTAATGTTTGAACTAAATTTGGCTGCAAAGCATTTTTTAGTAGCACTGTCATTGCGCCATCTGCCCTGATATCCCTGCAATAAACGGCAGATTTATCACGGCGATATCCAATTATTATATTACCTAGTCTCAGCCTTAGATCCTTAAGGTCATTCGAAAGGCACAAAATAGCCATAATCTCAGAAGCTACAGTAATATCAAATCCAGATTCCCTTGGGAATCCATTTGCAATGCCGCCAAGAGATATTGTATTCATCCTCAATGCTCGGTCATTCATATCAATTACGCGCCGCCACGCAATTCTTCTAATATCAATATTTAGCTCATTTCCCCAATAAATATGATTATCAATCATAGCTGAGAGTAAATTATGGGCAGAAGTAATAGCATGAAAGTCCCCCGTAAAATGCAGGTTAATATCCTCCATTGGCACAACTTGAGAATAACCACCCCCTGCAGCGCCCCCTTTCATACCAAAACAGGGACCAAGAGAAGGTTCACGAAGGCAGATAATTGCTTTTTTCCCAATTCGGTTTAAACCATCTCCTAGTCCTACAGACGTCGTGGTTTTACCTTCGCCAGCAGGTGTAGGATTTATTGCAGTAACCAATATAAGTTTAGAATCATCCTTCTTAGGTTGCTCATCTAACCATTCAAGGTTCAATTTCGCTTTGTCATAACCTAAGGGCATCACTACTTTACTTGGTATATTAAGACTATCCGCAATCTCGGAAATCGGCTTTAAAGTTGCACTACGGGCAATTTCTATATCACTCATTTATATTTCCTCTAGTAGGATTGAACTAGAATAGATTTTACAAAATAAAAATTAGTTTTTATTTTGCATACTTCGGGTGTAAGCTCTTTACTATTCATTGACGTTTTTTATTCGACATGAAGTAATCAAAAAGCGCCCTTAGAATTATATTTATCATGCAATAATAAATTATTAAGATTATAGAGTCACTTTACTAAACTACAAGGTAATGAAACAACTTATTAACTTGCAACTAGGAGGTTTTTGTTGAGGGGCGAAATAATTAAGGAACTGTTGAGACCTCGTTCTGATTCTGAAACGGTCAGGGTAGGGTTTTTTATGTTGAAAGATTTTTCGTTACTCGCTTTTTCAGCTGCGGTAGAACCGCTACGTGCGGCAAACCGGTTGAGTGAAAAACCGCTATTCAGTTGGGTAACCACTCATATATCTAATAAAAGTGTTGAGTCATCAACGGGCCTAGAGGTGTCTGTAAGTGGGGACATTAACGATTTATTTAAATGCAGATTTGTTTTGATTTGCAGTGGCACGAATGTAGAAAAACACACAGATAAGACCACAATCTCGATAGTAAGAAAATTAGAGCGTAATGGTATTACCGTGGGCGCGATTTGCAGTGGAACTTTTGTTCTAGCAAAAGCAGGGATGCTAAATGAAAAAAGATGTACAATTCATTGGGAAAATATTGATGCGATGCGGGAAGAATTCCCGCACCTAGATATTACTAACAACCTGTTTGAGATTGATGGAACACACATAACCTGTTGTGGGGGTACAGCGGCACTTGATATGATGTTATATTTAATTTCACACGCCCATGGAGCAAAATTAGCAGCAGAAATTTCCGAAACTTTCATTCATGATAGAATCCGAGATGGTAATGATCGTCAACGAATTGAATTACGTTCTCGACTTGGTGTATCTCATCCTAAACTTTTAATGGTAGTTGCTAATATGGAGGCAAATTTAGAGGAGCCGCTATCTCAAACCGAACTTGCGGAACAGGCTAAACTATCGACTCGACAATTAGAGCGATTATTTAAAAAGTATATGCAAATAACTCCTACTAGACACTATCTGAATTTGCGTCTGGCAAGAGCCCGATATTTTCTCCGTCAAACTTCAATGTCGATTTTATCCGTTGCCCTTGCTTGTGGATTTATTTCCGCTTCACATTTTTCAAAATGCTATCGTGAGAGCTACGGATGCACTCCAAGAGCGGAACGAGAGACAAATTAATTTAAAAAGCTATTTGATGAAGAAACAAATTCCAAGGAGTTTAAACTTTTCACAGTAAGATATACCTAAAGACCAAATATTTTAGTTTAATTCAACTGCAGATGATTTGATTTTTGAAATCATTGCACCTAAACCATTTTTTCGTGTGGGTGATAAATGCGTATCAAGCCCAATTTGTTTCAGAAAATCAGGGCTCGTATTTAAAATTTCATTAGAGGTACGGCCTGAATAAACTCGAAGAATTAGCGCAATAAGACCTTGTACTATTGCAGCATCAGACTGTGCTCTAAACTCTATCATATTTTCATCTGTCTTATCAGCTACAAAAAATACCGTAGACTGGCAACCTGTCAACTTATATTCGTCTTTTTGATATTCAGTAGGAATAACAGGCAACTTTCTTCCAAGATCAATTAAATGTTGGTACCTATCAGCCCAATCATCAAAAAATGAAAATTCCTCTATTATCTCGTTTATCTCAATTGAAATACTCTTTTTCATAAAAACTCACCGATGGATTTAAAAATTTAAAAAAAAATACGTTATTAAAATTAGAACTCATTTAATTTTAAAAGCTAATTTGATTTTATCTTATTTTCATGTGAACATTAAAATTATTTTTAAAAAAGGCATTATCAATATAAATTTCATTATTTTTTATTAAACCTTTTAAAGCAAATACTAAGACAAAAATTATGGTTACTCGGTTTCAAACTAATTTAATGCAAAGAAATAAGGTTCATTCATCTTATGATTGGACAAATGCGGACATATTCACATTAATTACTTTAATTTGCTTACTGACCCTCCGCCTTTTTGCCATTTATGTAACTCCACTGGAACTCGGCGTCGATGAAGCTCAATATTGGGTTTGGAGTCAGGACTTATCATTGGGATATTATTCAAAACCACCATTGATAGCTTGGATTATATGGATTACCCACGCAGCTATAGGACATAGCAGTTTTGGCGTTAGAATATTTGCACCGATAATACATTTTTTCATTACACTAACCCTATGGAGATGCGCATGTCGTTTATATGATGACTCTCCAACGGCTCCAAGAATTGGAAGAATAACAGCATTATTATGGGCACTTATGCCAGCTGTCAGTCTAGGTAGCTCGATCATGTCAACGGATACACCAATGTTATTTTTTTGGTGCTTAGCATTATACTTAATTCTACCCTCAAATTCTGTGACATATCTATCCGCACGAAATTATCTACTCACTGGTTTCATAATAGGCTTCGCTCTACTTTCCAAATATGCAGCTGGATACTTCCTCATTTGCGCAGGTCTTTGGTTAATGTCAGCTCATGTATCATCATATTCAAAAAGATTTTTGTGTTTTGTAACATTAACTATTGGTAGTATTATAATACTATCTCCTAATCTTATCTGGAATTTGAATAATGGCTTAGTGACAATTATACATTTGTCTGAGAATGCTAATATAAGTCAACCATCTTATTCTTTCATTGAATTGAAAAAATTCTGGGAAGCACAATTCTTTGTATTCGGTCCTCTCAGTCTGATTTTCTTTTTTGTAGGAATGTTTAAATGGGAAAAACATAACTTATTTTTACTCTGTTTTAGTCTCCCTATTCTATTAATTATATCTATTCAAGCCTACATAAAAGAAGCAAATGCTAATTGGGCTGTTGCTGCATATCCCGCTGCAACTTTAATGGTGGCCGGCTGGCTTGGTAATTTTTCGAAGCAAACATTCGGTGCAATAACTATTTTTGTTAACTCTGTTATATCCATTACAGTAATTAGCGTGGTCATTACTGGTCATTTAGGAAAACTTACACCTGAATCTGACCCATTGAGGCGAGTTAGAGGATGGAATGCACTATCAACGGACCTTGGCATGCAAATTGATTTAACCGAGGCAAGGACAATTATCGCTGATAGAAGGGCAACCGCTGCTATTTTAAAGTGGTACTTTTTTAATGAACCTGTAAATATTACAATCTATGATGATGACAAAAAACCTGGTAACCATTTTGAACTTAAATTTAGCTATAATAGTGAATTCCCCTCACCAATTATTGCAATAACTACAGACCAAATTGAGCCATCAATAGCTGGTGTTCAGTGGAATGGTTTGATGGGAACCTCTAATCATCAAATTGCCAGAGATAAATATAGAAATTACTATTTCTATCTGGGAAGTAATTAATAAAACCATCTTGGTTAAAATTTTACTTTGGAAATTTTTCAGGTTCAACAAAACCTCATGACTTTATCTTAAGAAATTCTTTGAATTTAGACAATGTCTCCTCACTCACGTGATGTTCCACACCCTCTGCGTCCTGTTCTGCAACATCATCATTAACTCCAATAGCAATTAGAAAATCACGAACAACTTGATGCTTCTTACGGCTAGCTTCTGCTAATTTAACACCTGTTTCAGTTAAAAAAATTGACCGATACGGCTTGCTCTCAACAAGACCTTCTTTTTGTAGCCTTTGAATGGTTGCATTCACCGTTGGACTAGTAACACCAAAACGTGATGCCAAATCCACGGCCCGAGCTTCTCCTGTTTCGTCGATTAAATCTGAAATCATCTCAACATAATCTTCTGCAATTTCCGATTGGTGTGCGCGTCTTATACGCTCAAACTTGTCTGCACTTTGAGCTTCAGTAATTAGGGGCTCTTTTTTCATTCATGCCTCTTGTTTGATACAAAACAACAATATAAAAACTTATCAGTATTAGCAAAGTTTTTTAAGTCTCTTCTCCATAAAATCTTTTTAATGTTTTAGCGCAAATCAGGATGAATTAATCACATAAGTTATCAAAATATGATATTGTGGCATCATAATATTACACTCACATGCACTTTTTACCAGGAATCTATACTATGAATAAAAAAATTAGTATCCAGTTTAACCAAAAAGAAATCGAATGCCAAGCAGCGGCGTTTCGCCAACTTTTAGAACATCTTAGAAAAAGAACAGATGTTCAAAATATTGATCTTATGAATTTAGCAGGATTTTGTAGAAATTGTCTTTCAGGTTGGTATCAAGATGCTGCTACCGAAAAAGATATCCCTTTATCCAAAGAAGAAGCAAGAGCTATTATTTATGGGATGCCCTACTCTGAATGGAAAAAAAATTATCAAACTGAAAATGAAATCTAAAGTTAGAAAAATTTATAAATCGAAAAAGGGTTTTTAAGTATGCCTGAGTTAACACCATCTGCTAAAACAAGCGTAAATCAACTATCACAATTTATTGAGCGTATAGAGCGCTTGGAAGAAGATAAAAGGGCACTTATGGCAGACATACGTGATATATACTCAGAAGCTCGCGCGACTGGTTTTGAGCCCAAAATTATGCGTCAGATAATTAAAATGCGAGGGCTCGATAAAGAAGTTCTCGCAGAACAGGATATTTTATTATCAAGTTACCGAGCGGCTGTTGGGTTAATTGAAATACCAAACACAAACCAGGATATTTAAGTTTTTATGATGGATTACAAGCACAAACAACCGTTTGGAGATAGACTATCAATAGCACTTAAAAAATTTGAAACGCCTTTATGCGTTGGTATAGACCCCCATATTTCTTTAATGCCAGAATTTTTTAAAAGTCCTAATAGAAAGCAGCAGATAGATAAAATAAAATCTTTTTCATTGTCTTGTATAGATGCAGCACAAAATCGAGTCCCCGCGATAAAACCACAAGTTGCTTTATTTGAGAAATTTGGACCCGAAGGAATGGAAGTTCTTCAGCAAATTGGCAAGAATGCAAGGAGTGCCGGTTTACTGGCAATTATGGATGCAAAAAGAGGTGATATTGGCTCAACATCTGCCGCATATGCAGATGCCTGGCTTGGTGAAAATGCAGCTTTTTATTGTGATGCTCTTACCGTCAATCCATTTCTTGGGCTTGATACATTGGAACCTTTTATAGAAAAAGCTAAAAAAGGGAATAATGGTTTATTTATTCTTCTCAAGACTAGCAATCCAGGTTCTTCCGATTTACAGGAATTATGTTACCAAAATAAGCCAATCTACCAACATTTAGCAGATAGGCTTTCCCCAATTATTAATTCACATAACGGAAAAACAGGATGGTCCTCTATAGGGGTGGTAGTTGGAGCGACAAATCCATCAGTGGCTTCGTTTTTAAGAGGTGTTTTACCATCTTGTCCTTTTCTTATACCTGGATTTGGAGCGCAGGGGGCGGACGCATCGATGGCACTTTGTGGATTAAATTATTCTAAAGAACAAAAAATCTATCAAGGTGGAATTGTCAATTCATCTAGAGGCATTACATTTTGTGATAGCGGTAAAGATAGCAAAACAATTGCAGAATATGTATCTTCAGTAATCCAAAATATTGAAAGATCTAAAAGAGAGCTAAAATCAAAGCAACATCAAATAAATTCCTCTCAGAAAATTTACTAGACAGGTTTTATTTATTTTGTGAATGTGGGTTGATTAAATCTTTATTTTAGATAGGCTTTTTTGTGTCCCTTTATCCAACTCACTCACCAAAGTTAAATTGGGTTGTTGTTCTAATTTCAAGTGGAATTATCATTTCTGTTGGAATGGGCATACGACAAAGTTTTGGCTTATTTTTATTACCTGTTAGCGATGTGCTTGGCGAGGGTAGGACCTTATTTTCACTTGCAATTGCACTTCAAAATTTAACCTGGGGAATTGCAGCGCCAGTTTTTGGAGCAATGGCAGATAAATATGGCCCAGCCCGCGTTTGTTTGGCTGGTGGTTTGTTCTATATACTTGGTTTACTTCTTATGGCTGGTTTTTTAAACCCTACAACTCTAATTATAGGACAGATTTTAGTAGGAATGGCACTTGCAAGCGCTGGTATGTCCGTTGCTTTAGGTGCCGTTGCTAAGGTGGCTCCAAAAGAAAAAACTGGAATTGCACTTGGATTGGTTACAGCCATAGGTTCTTTTGGACAGTTTATGATGTTACCATTTAGCCAAGCTCTTTTATCCAACTTTGGATGGCAATTAGCTTATGTAGTGCTTGCTATTTGTATTGCTTTTGTTACTGTTTTTTCATTCGGCCTAAGAGTGCCGAAAGGACAACGCACTTCATCGGCAGAGCTTGCAGATACAATTACTGCGAAGCAAGCTCTATCAGCTGCTTTTAAAGATAAGAATTACTTATTACTAACAACCGGCTTTTTTGTGTGTGGATTACATGTTGCATTTATCGCAACGCATCTTCCAACATATATCATAGATATTGGGTTGAGTAAGTCCACTGGAGGCTGGGCCCTCGCACTTGTGGGATTATTTAATATTATTGGCTCGTTTACAGCCGGATATTTAGGAGGAAAGTATTCTAAAAAAAACCTTCTTTCATGTATTTATCTACTTAGGTCAATTGTTATTGCTTTATTTGTATTTATGCCACCTTCTTCCGTTATGGCATTGTTTTTTGGAGCAGCAATAGGACTTTTATGGCTGGGTACCGTTCCCCTTACGAGTGGACTAGTTGTGGTATTTTTTGGACCAAAGCATGTTACCATGTTATACGGGATAGTATTCTTGTCTCATCAGGTAGGCTCATTTTTTGGAGCTTGGTATGCTGGTTATATCTATGATTCATCTGGTAGCTATCTTACAATGTGGAGTATTGCTATTTGTGCCGGTATTTTTGCGAGTGCCATTAATTTCTTTATTCAGATCCCAAAGTTTAGAGAACCAGCTACAGCTTAAGAAGCCTACTTTTGAAGTAATACTCCAATGAAAACCCTTTATTTAGTAATGTATAGAGGCTAAGTATTTTTCTGCATCTAATGCCGCCATACAACCCATTCCAGCAGCCGTTACAGCCTGTCGATATACCTTATCAACACAATCCCCAGCAGCAAATATACCGCTTTTTGAAGTTAATGTTGTACCAGATTTAACCTTAATATATCCTTCATCATCTAACTCTAGTATATTCTTGAAGGGCTTTGTTGCAGGGTCGTGTCCAATTGCCACGAATACTCCATGTGTGCTAATTTTCTTTTCATCATCATTTTTTGTAGATTTAAGAGAGACTGCATTTACGCCATCGTCATTGCCTAATATTTCTGTTACCGTATAATTCCATTCTACAGAAATATTAGGCTGTTTAAAAATACGTTCCTGAAGGATTTGCTCGGCGCGGAGTGTGTCACGACGATGGATTAAAGTTACTGACTTACATAAATTTGACAAATATAGGGCTTCTTCTACTGCTGTATTTCCACCTCCAATAACCACAACATCGCGGTCTTTATAAAAAAATCCATCGCATGTTGCGCATGCAGAAACACCCCTCCCATTAAAAATTGTTTCACTTTCCAGCCCAAGCCACCGGGCTTGCGCACCAGTAGCAATCACAATAGATTCAGCTGTTAAAATATCCCCTCCATCAAGGCTGATTTGCATTGGGCTTGATGAAGCATTTATTGAAGTCGCAATATCATATACTACTCGAGCACCAACTTTTTCTGCCTGCTTCTGCATTTCCTGCATTAACCATGGACCCTGAATCACGTCTGAAAATCCGGGATAATTTTCAACGTCAGTAGTGATCGTAAGTTGGCCGCCAGGTTGCAGTCCAGCAAGAATAACTGGGGATAAATTTGCTCTAGCAGCATATATCGCTGCCGTATATCCAGCAGCACCTGCACCAATAATTATTATTTTTTCATGCAAATGTGTCATAATCAACTATCTTAAAATATTATTTTGGAAATCGCTTTAAAGTCCAAATCACGGAAATTTTACTGCTATGGTAACTATAACCCCAGATTGCTTCAAGCAAACTTTATATAATTTAGTGATTTTGATATCTATTTTTTCTATAGGTCTTTTATTTTCTTTCAAATCTGCAAACGCATGCATCAGCGTAATTAGAGGAGAGCCGATTCAAGGAGGGTTAATTTTTTTCGATTCAAAGAAAGCGACAAAGATTAAGCTAGACAGTAAACTAGTATCTTTAAATCAGGAGAGTGGATTTGTTGTTGGGTTTCATAGAGATGACCAAGCTGTGAGAATCATAACGGGAATCTGCCAAGATGGTTCGCAATTTTCAATAGAACTCAAACCTACGAGGCGAAATTATAAAATACAAAAAATTGATCAATTACCAAATAAAATGGTAACACCTCCCGAGAACACCCTGAACCGAATTTCCATTGAAAGTAAGATGGTTAAAGAGGCGCGATCTATTAAAGGTAATTCAACTGAATATTTCAGGAATGGTTTTGACTGGCCCCTTAATGGTATTATAACAGGTGTCTATGGAAGCCAACGTATTTTAAATGGAAAGTCCAGACAACCTCATTTTGGTATTGATATAGGAGCTCCTGCTGGCACACCTGTTACAGCATCTGCATCTGGACATGTTGTTATGGTGGAGAATTTATATTTTTCTGGTTGGACAATTATCATCTCACATGGCGACTATGTTTCTAGCACTTACTCACATCTTCAAACAGTAACTGTTCAAAAAGGAGAAAATATTAATAGGGGGGAGAGGATAGGTACGGTTGGCTCCACTGGACGTTCGACTGGAGCACACTTAGATTGGAGAATAAACTGGCTAGATAAACGACTTGACCCTGAACTTATTGCAAATATCAAAAAATGATATTGTGTTTTGCTAACTTATAATAGGTTCTAATTCACCTATTTCATATCGCCCTGCCATTTGCTTTAGAGAGAGAGGTTTTATTTTATCAGCCTGTCCAGAAGTCCCAAATCTTTCAAATCTGTCAATGCAAACTGCCTCCATTGCATCCCTAGCTGGTTTCATAAATTTTCTTAAATCAAATTCATTTTTTTGCTCTTGGGCTACCTTTCGAATAATGCCGGCCATTGCAAGCCTGCAGTCTGTATCAATATTTACTTTTCTAACACCATTTTTAATACCTCGCTCAATTTCTGTCAGAGGGACTCCCCATGTTTGAGGCATCTCACCACCAAATTGATTAAAAATATCCTGTAGTTCTTGTGGTACTGAAGATGAACCATGCATTACAAGATGCGTATTAGGTAGACGACCATGAATTTCTTCGATTACATGCATTGCTAGAATTTCTCCGTCAGGCTTTCGTGAAAATTTGTATGCCCCATGACTTGTACCCATAGCAATAGCAAGCGCGTCTACTTTTGTTGCTTTGACAAAATCTACTGCCTGATCTGGGTCTGTAAGCAACTGTTCATGCTCAATTTTACCTTCAACACCATGTCCATCTTCGCTTTCACCCTCCCCAGTTTCTAGTGAACCTAATATTCCAAGTTCACCCTCAACAGACACCCCAGCATAATGAGCCATTTTCGCCACAGAGGAAGTGACAGAAACATTATATTCATAATTAGCAGGCGTTTTTCCATCCTGTTCTAAAGACCCGTCCATCATTACAGAAGAGAAACCATATTGCATTGCCGTCATACAAGTAGCCATAGAATTACCATGATCCTGATGCATACAAATAGGAATATTCGGAAATGTTGCAATCAATCCTTTAATCAATGATTGAAGTAATAGATCTCCTGCATAGGCCCTAGCACCTCGTGAAGCCTGAATGATTACAGGTGAATTAGTTTTTTCTGCAGCCATTAAAATAGCTAGACCCTGTTCTAGATTATTTATATTAAAAGCAGGCAGCCCATATCCATTCTCAGCAGCATGATCCAACAATTGTCTAAGAGTGATTAACATATAATTTCCTCATAACTGTTTTTAAATTCTTGCTTTTTATTTATTAAGTGACTCATATTTGTTAACTTCTTCCTCAGACCCAAAAATTAATGGTACTCTCTGATGTAGAGTGCCTGGTTTGATGTTTAATATATCTGTATTACCATCAGTTGCCCGACCACCTGCTTGCTCTACAAGAAAAGATATTGGATTCGCCTCATAAACCAACCTTAACCTTCCCTCATTATAATTATCTCTTTTATCTTCAGGATAAAGAAAAATTCCTCCTTCCCTGAAAATTCTCCATGCGTCTGCAACTAATGACCCACACCATCTCATATTATAATTTTTTGCAAACGTGCCTTCTGTGCCATCTAAGCAACTCTGAATGTACCTACGTGTGCGTTTTGACCAAAACCTCATGTTAGACATGTTTATAGCAAATTGACTTCCTTTGGTTGGTAAATTTGGTTCCCATTCCATTTTAAAAAACTCTTCCTTATCCAGAAGGAACGCGGCAGCACCTTTTCCTGTTGTCAGAATTAAACTTGTTTGAGGACCATAAACAAAAAAACCACTAGCAAGCTGATTTATCCCAGACTGAAGAGCATCACGAAGTAATTGCTCTGCTTCAAAATCTTCAGTCTTTCTTGGAAGAATTGAAAAAATAGTACCAACGGACGAATTATTATCAATGTTGGATGAACCATCTAACGGGTCGGCACAAACTATTAAATTCCCCTCTGAGTCAAGCAATAAAGCAGATTCTTGTTCCTCTGAAAAATAAGCAACAACATTTTTATTTTTTAATGCAGTAACAATGTTCTCATCCGCAATCAGGTCTAAAGCTTTTTGAGTGTCCCCATCTGAATTTATATCACCGACCTGTGTCCCAAATTGATTTTCGGGCAACCCGTTTTTAGCAAGAAATTTTGCTATCTTCTTTGCGGCGTTGCTTAAAGACAGAATGGTGTTTTTAACAGCGACACCTGATTCATCTTGTTCAATTGACTGTGATAGGTAATCACCCAATCTATCACCCACAAGTCTCTCCATATCTCAAAAAAAGGCGCCCTGTTGAATTTTAAGAGCGCCTTTTATGATATTCTTATGCATATTGTTTGAGTTACTATTCTCTGTTACCAAAAAGATGCAATAGCATGATAAACATGTTGATGAAGTCAAGATATAGCTTCAACGCTCCATAAATTGATTTTGTTGCCGCTGCTTGAGCACTATCAGCTGCGGAGTACATAGATTTAATTGTTTGTGTATCCCATGCAGTAAGACCTGCAAACACAAACACACCTATGACAGAAATGACAAACTGCATTAAATCGGAACCAACAAAAATATTTACAAGAGATGCAATGATTATTCCAAACAAACCAATGATCATAAAGGAACCCATAGCAGTAAGGTCACGTTTCGTAGTATATCCATAAATGGATAAACCAGCAAATGCTCCTGCTGTAACAAAAAATGCTCTGGCAACAGATTCTCCTGTAAAGACAAGAAGAATAGATGATAGGGAAAGCCCCATTAACGCAGCATAAAGATAAAATACATTTCTTGCAGTAAACGGAGATAGTTTATTAATTTTAAAACTTAAAAACATAACCAAAGCAAATGGCGCAAACATAACAATATACTGCAGTGGCGAACCATATACAGTTTGAGCTACACCAGGTATTGTTAAAGCCGCCCATTTCATGGCAAACGCAAAAAGACCTGTAAGGGCGAGTGCTGTAGTCATATGATTGTAAACGCCAAGCATATAACGGCGCAAACCTAAATCAATCTGGCTTGCCTGTGCGGATGAGATATTAGCGTAATTATTGTCTTGCATGTGATTACTCCTTTAACACTGCAAATTCTACTAATTATAATGTATGTTGGCTGGAACTGATGTGCAAGTGTTTGTCTTATGTATTTTCCATATTGTTGAAAGTTTGCTAGGGTGAATTACAATTTTACCTATTTTATGCCCTCTGACTAGCACGCAATCGAACGGAATCTGACTTTAATTGTCCACATGCAGCCAGAATATCACTTCCTCTTGGAGTGCGAATAGGTGAGGCATAACCTGCTTTTAACAAAATAGCAGCAAATTTCTCTATTTTTTCAGATTTAGAACTAATGTAATTTGACCCTGGCCAAGGATTAAAAGGAATTAAATTAATTTTGGAAGGTATGCCTCTGATTAATTTTAAAAGGGCTAGTGCATCCTCTTGGCTGTCATTTACCCCGTCAAGCATTACATATTCCCATGTGACTCTTCTGGTATTAGATAATCCCGGATAATTGCGTACTGCATCTATTAGAGCTTGCAAGTTATACTTTCTATTTATTGGCACAAGCTCATTACGAAGAGTATCATTTACCGCATGGAGGCTTATAGCTAAATTTACTCCTAAGTCTTCTCCACAGCGAATTATTTCAGGTACAATTCCCGATGTAGATAAGGTTATCCTCCTTTTTGATATTCCAATACCATCTCCTGACATGACTATTTTCAAAGCCTTAGCCACATTTTCATAATTAAATAATGGCTCACCCATTCCCATCAATACTATATTTGTGAGTTTTCTATTAAGCTTTCCAGCAGGCCATTCTCCCAATTCATCCATTGCAAGTAAAATCTGACTACAAATTTCCCCCACAGTTAAATTTCGGACTAATCTTTGTGTACCTGTATGACAGAAAGAGCAAGTAAGAGTGCATCCAACTTGACTAGATATACATAAAGTGCCTCTATCTTCCTCAGGGATATAGACTGTCTCAACCTCGTGTCCGTCTGATAACCTTATGAGCCATTTTATTGTGCCATCATAAGATTGTTGACGTCTACTTATTGCTGGCCTTGCTATAATGAAGTGCTCCGCCAATAACGAACGGATTGGCTTTGAAATATTATTCATATCATGGAAGTCGGTAACCCCATGACACCAAATCCAACTCCAAATTTGGTTAGCTCTAAATTTCGGCAATTCCAGTTGCAAAAAAGCTTCGCTAATTTCCAAAAATGAAAAATCTGTGAGGTCCTGCAAATCTAGTCTCGCTATATTCTAGTGTTCCCCAAAAAATACTTCTTTTAAACCATATCTAGACTTTTTTTAAGGGCAAATTTTGTCTAACATTTGCTTTGCTTTAGTAAAACCAGATAGAGAATAAATATCTATTGTTTTATTACCTCTACTGGAAACGCCCTCAACTGTAAGTTTATTTCCTCGTTTCATATTTCTAATGATCTTCTTATCCTCATCCGGTCCAAAAGACCACGCTCTGTCCTGCAAAGTAAAAAAGAGTTGCTTAACTCCATCAACATACAAGTCAACCTCGGACTGTTTTTCAAAAACATACCCAGCAACAATTGAAACTACATCTCGTTCTGCTTTACCAGGCCCATGGGTTACAAAAACTCTTGTCTCTCCACGATTATTTTTATCGTAGTCTCCTTTTTTCTCAATCGGCTCGCTAGTAATGTAGCATAACCTTCCTGCATCCGTTTCCTGCCGAAGAACCGACCAGTCATTAAACTTTTCTATTTGAATTTTTTCCGAAGCCATGAGGCTTTTCATAAAAAGACAAATTATAAAAATTTTTAGGAAGAGGACTATTTTTTTAGTCATATTCTGCACCGTGATTAATTTTCTTTAAATTTTTACCGAATTGTAAAAAGACCTTTAAATTTTTACCGAATTGTAGAAAGACATATAGCTAACTTGTTATTAAATCGCAAAACTTTAATAAAGACGCAAGTGATATAAAGGATTTATTTAAAATAAATGTGTCAAAAATTTGGTTTTAAAAAAGTTTAGTTGTCAATAAGATTCCAAATTTAAATATTTTGCATTGTTACTATGCAAACATTTTTTTGAATATTTTAGATAATTTAATGAATTTTAGGGTTGTAGAAGAATTAATTTCATCGTTAGATATGTCTATGGGATCTGGCTTCTCTAACGATAATCAAAATAGTTTGTCTGAATGGGATACGTGTTTACTTAAAATAGGTAAATATAGAGACAAATCTGCTTTCAAGTCCTTGTATGAACATTTCTCTCCTAGGTTGAAATCGTTTTTATTACGCATCGGCTCGGATGAGTCCGCTGCTGAAGAAATTTGCCAAGAAACAATGATAATGGTTTGGCGCAGGGCTGAAACATATAATCCAGAAAGTGCGGGTGCCAGCACATGGATTTTCACTATTGCTCGTAATAAGCGTATTGATAAATTACGAAAAGATAGCCGCCCCCTACCTAATTTTAATGACCCCTTATTCTACCAAAAACCTATCGATAAAAGCGATGACATATTACAGCGAACTGAGGAAGAGAAAAAAATTAAAAATGTTTTAAAAAATTTACCTCCAGAGCAGGCCAAATTGATTCTTTCTGCGTATTATGATGATAAGTCGCATAGAAAAATAGCTGAAGAAACAAATTTACCGTTGGGTACTGTTAAATCACGAATACGTCTTGCCATTAACCGATTGCGAACACAACTTGAAGATTTTGAAGGATAATTAGTAATATAATGAATAAGCAGAACACATTAACCTTGGTTGAATCATTATTGATTGATTATGCTAATGGTACTCTGCCACTAGCACTTGAGGTTCTGGTTGAGACACATATTTCAATGAACCCAGCGAGCGCTAAATCAATTCGTATGCTCTTACAATTAGGTGGTGCACTTTTAGAAAATTCTGAGCCAATTTCCCTATCAGAGGGCAGTTTTGAGAAATTAATGGCTGAAATCGATTCTGGTGTTGATAAAGATCAGGAAATTTACACTAACGTAGTCAATGATAACAATTTATTACCTTTGCCATTACGTAATTACGCTCA
This sequence comes from uncultured SAR116 cluster alpha proteobacterium, assembly GCA_902622515.1. Classification (GTDB taxonomy): domain Bacteria; phylum Pseudomonadota; class Alphaproteobacteria; order Puniceispirillales; family Puniceispirillaceae; genus UBA5951. The sequence continues at coordinate 38,872 of CACNQE010000008.1, read as the reverse complement.
AGACATAAGTAGCCCTAAAAACTGGAAGCGTATTGGCATTGGTCTATCCGAGCAAGCCATTAATTTTGGTGATAATTTTGGTAGCACAAAATTATATAAAATCGCGCCAGGTTACAGTGTACCAAGTCACTCTCACGACGGTAATGAGGTAACATTGGTATTGTCTGGAGGTTTCACTGACGAATACGGAACATATGGACCCGGTGATATATCAATTCAGGAAACAGGGGCTGTACACAAACCCGTTGCAGATGAGGATGGAGAATGCATCGTTCTTGCTGTAAATGAAGGTCCCATAGTGTTAACTGGCCCAGTTGGCAGATTATTGAATATGCTTATCAAATAAGAACTTTTCAGCAGCTGCATAAAAATAAAATATAATAGTATTAAACAAGCAAAAAACCCAAGCTAATACACGCTATTATAGTAAGGTTCAATCGAAGAGAACCCATAAAAGATTTAAATGTTCCGTCTTTTATAAAAAATCTATCCATAAAATAGGATGCAAGAAATCCTATTATGAGCATCCAAGCAGTGTGACTCCAGAAAAATTTCAATAAAAAAGAAAACCAACCAATAAGTGATGGAACCACTGAATATAACAAAATCCATTTATCAGACCATATTACTGTTTCCTTAGAAGCAATCCTTCCCCAATGCAGTCCACCCAGAAAACTTAAAATAATTGCCCCATATAAATATAAAGCTGATTTTGCGATGACAACTGCGTCCGTATTTGCTACGGAGATTGTTACAGCTAATGCAATGAATGGTAAACTACCTAAATACCCCAAAACATTTGCTGTCATTGTTAGATATTTTTCTTCTTGATTGTTGGTACTTTCATCCATAATTAATGTTCTCATAAATGTGCTATTTGAGATTATTTAAAACTTACAATGTAAGGAAGTTAAAAAGTATGTGACCTCAAGCTAAAAGTAATCTATACGAAGTTTCATAATATTAGATTATTTTTCTTATAATCTTTTTGGAGCAATAATTTTGGATAAATCCGTTAAAAAAGTAGTTCTTGCATATTCTGGTGGTCTTGACACGTCAGTGATTCTGAAATGGCTGCAAACTAATTATAATTGCGAGGTTGTTACTTTTACAGCGGATATTGGTCAAGGTGAAGATATCACACAAGTCAAAAATAAGGCTAAACTGCATGGCGTGAAACAAATATTTATTGAAGATTTGCGAGAAGAGTTCGCATCTGAGTATGTTTTTCCGATGTTTCGTGCAAATGCAATTTATGAGGGTGAATATTTGCTTGGAACTTCTATCGCAAGACCCTTAATTGCGAAGCGCCAAATAGAAATTGCCCGGGAAGTAGGAGCTGATGCAGTATCTCATGGAGCAACCGGAAAAGGTAATGACCAGGTTCGATTTGAACTTGGTTATTATGCGCTACAACCTGATATAAAAGTTATATCGCCATGGAGAGAATGGGACCTTAATTCTAGAACTAAGCTAATAGATTATGCGGAAGCAAATCAAATATCTGTCCCTAAGGATAAGAGAGGAGAGGCTCCATTTTCAGTTGACGCTAATCTTCTGCATATCTCAGCAGAAGGCAAAGTTCTCGAGGATCCTAATGTCCCAGCAGAAGAATATGTATTTACTAGAACAGTGGACCCGTCTGATGCACCTAATACTGCTGAGGAGATTAAAATTGAATTTGCCGCTGGAGACCCAATCGCATTAAACAATAAAAAAATGTCTCCTGCCTTACTTCTTGCGCGTTTAAATGAGTTGGGGGGGAAACATGGTATTGGTAGATTAGACCTGGTTGAAAATAGATTTATAGGAATGAAATCAAGAGGAATATATGAAACACCTGGAGGGACCATATTACTGAAAGCTAGACGGGCGATGGAATCACTTACGCTGGACAGGGGTGCAGCGCACCTAAAAGACTCTCTAATGCCTAAGTACGCTGAGCTAATATATAATGGCTTCTGGTTCTCTCCAGAACGAGAAATGTTGCAAGCGGCAATAGACCACAGTCAGACCTCTGTAAATGGAGAGATTAAACTAAAACTATATAAGGGCAACGTAATAATGATAGGACGGCACTCTTCAAGCTCACTCTACTCTGAAGACCTTGTCACTTTTGAAGAGGGTACCGCTGATTACAATCATAGTGATGCGGAAGGATTTATTAAATTAAATGCTCTTCGATTACGAGTAGCTGCAATGGTTCGTCAGAAAAATAAAAATAATTAATGCTCTTATTTTTTGTTCTGGCAAATAATACCAAGTGTTCCCTCTTTACCTAACTCTTTAAAATATACTTTTTGTTTGATTGGTATTGAATAGCCGCTGTCATTTAGTCCGCCTTCACATTCGACAGATACTATTTGATATTTATTTAAATTATTTGAATGTTCCTTATATTCTCTCACTACATCAGTTTGAGCCACTATAGCTAAAATTCCTACCAATAATGATAATTCCATGTTTTAATTTCCCCAATAAAAATGCTTCAACCTCTGGATAAAGTAAAATACGTGGAATGTGACTTTACAATGGCTAAGTTTGGGCAAAAAAGCACATTTTAAAAACAAATGTGCTTTTGCTTTTTATTTTTGATAATATTTTTAAATCATAATCTACTAGCAACATTCTCCCAATTCACCAAATTTTCTAAAAAATTTGAGACATATGCCGGACGCTTATTTCGAAAATCAATATAATAAGAATGTTCCCAAACGTCACAACCTAACAGTGCTGTTTGACCGAAACAAAGTGGATTAACGCCGTTTTCAGTTTTTGTGACTTTCAAACTCCCGTCTGCTTCTTTAACAAGCCAACACCAACCAGAGCCAAATTGACCAGCACCAGCAGAACTGAAGGCTTCCTTGAAAGCGTCTATACTTCCAAAGCTCTCTTTGATTAATGAATCTAACTCAGAAGGCATGCCAGTTTTAGACGGTCCCATCATTTCCCAAAATTGCATATGATTCCAATGCTGTGATGCATTATTGAATATACCATTTTGTGCAACCGCATTAGCATCGTAGTTTCCGGTTACAATAGTTTCTAGCGTTTCTGTTTCCCACTTAGTGCCAGCAATCAATTTGTTTCCATTATCAACATATGCCTTATGATGTAAATCATGATGATATTCAAGCGTTTCAGCGCTCATACCGTGTTGAGCCAATGCGTCATGAGCATAGGGAAGGTCAGGAAGTTCAAAAGCCATTTTAATCTCCATAAATTTAAATTGTTAACAATTATTTAGGCTAAATTGAAGTAAAAGCCAAACCATCTGATAAAATATTTTTTTTTGGATATTTTTTTTGGGGTCGCTTATTATTCGAATATATGAATAAGCTATTTAATTTTTAAGGACCCACATCTTATGATATCTGAAAAAAATTCCTTACAGCACCATATGTTTATCGAAACTTTTTTAGGACAGACCCCAAAAATTAACCAAACTGCCTTTATATCCAAATCCGCCGCAATAATTGGAGCAGTTGAAATTGGCAAAAACTGCTCAGTGTGGCACCATACAACAATCAGAGGAGACGCAAATTTTATAAAAATTGGAGAAGGAACTAATATACAAGATAATTCTGTAATACATATCGATTCTACAAAATTTCCGACAATAATCGGAAACCATGTTACAATTGGACATTCTGCAATCATTCATGCTTGTACACTTGAATCACATTGCTTTATTGGCATGGGTTCAATAATTATGGATGGTGCAATCGTTAACAGTTTTTCAATGGTTGCAGCAGGTGCGCTAGTGACCCCAGGTAAAAAAGTGCCCAAAGGAGAGTTATGGGCAGGGTCACCTGCAAAAAAAATGAGAAACTTAACTGATGAAGAATTCGAGATGATTGAAATTTCTGCAACACGGTACATAGAAATTGGAAAAGCTGCTGGATTAGGAGAAAGTGCAGGACCATTTTCTCATTTTTCCATTAAGCCAATCCCCAATGAAAATTAAAAATATATTACTGAGTTGGTATTGCTCTTCATTATGCTAAAAATCCAAATCCGCCTGCTATAAAACCTGAATAGGCAAGTCTTAAACCGACTATTGATAGCACTATACCAAATATCTTACGAAGCTTATCACGATTAATCCTATCAGCTGTTTTTGCACCAATTATCACCATAAAAAAAGATGTGGTTGTAAGACACAATACTCCTGGGAGCCAGACATAGCCAAAAGAGTAGGTTGGTCTTCCGGGCACTTCCATGCCCATTAAAACAAAACTTGTCATGCCAGGAATAGCAATCACTAATCCGATAAGAGCTGATGTCCCAACAGCTCTGTGCATTTTCCATCCAAAAGAAGTTAGTGAAGGTACCATTAGTGAACCTCCTCCAATACCAACTAATGAAGATAATAGACCAACTGTTCCACCAATCACCGCTCTAAATAAAATATTAGGTAGACCTTTTCTTAATACAATGTTTTTTAAAAGAAATATAAATCCAAAAATGATACACAAGGAACCAAAAAGAATTTTTAAGGAAGAATTATCCAACAAACGTGCAACCATTGCGCCTCCACACGCACCGATGAATACGTATAAGGCAAACTTTCGAACGACAAAAAAATCTACATTTCCAAGAGCCATATGTGTTTTTGCCGATAAAAAAGATGTAGGTATAATTACAGCTAACGATGTGCCGATAGCTGAATGCATCGCTGTTAATATCCCTGTCTGAGTTTGCGTTAGAATATATGCAACCATTGGAACCATAATAATTCCACCGCCAACACCTAAAAGACCAGCAACAAAGCCGGCAAAAATGCCTGTAAGCAATAAAATGAAAGCAATACCAAACATATCACTTAAAAATAAATCGAGCATTTTACTCCTTTAACAAGAAATTTGCTAATATTTAATAATTGAATTAATTGCTCATAAATGATTCATGTCGATTGGATAATTTTTAATACCAAAAATTTTAACATTGTTCTGTTAATATGTCTCTGTTCTTACTAGTTTTTGTATTTAAAACAAGCTAGCATATTCATGCTCGTGAAATTAAAAAATAAGTGAGAAATAATGGCGGTACTTGTAACAGGCGAAAAACTTGAAATTCTAATTACGGAAGCAGAAATAGCTTCACGAATTAACACATTATCAGAACAAATCAGCAAAGCCTATGAGCAAACAGACCAACTCGTTGTTATAGGTCTTCTGCGAGGTTCCTTTGTTTTTATTGCTGATTTAGTGCGTTGTCTGGATTTGCCAGTTGAGGTAGATTTCATGACAGTTTCAAGTTATGGTAATAAAATGAAGTCTTCAGGACAATTACGAATTATAAAAGACGTTGAAACAGATTTGAAAAACAGAGATATACTTATAATCGAGGACATAATCGATACAGGACACACATTATCACAAGTTGTAAGTCTGCTCGAAACAAGAAAACCAAAGTCTCTTCGAATTTGCACTCTACTCAACAAACCATCTCGAAGAGAAGTTAAGGTAGATGTTGACTGGGTCGGATTTGATATCCCAGATGAATTTGTCATTGGATATGGTATTGATTATGCGCAACAAGGTCGAAACCTTCAACATATTGCAATCGTAAAAAAAACCTAATCTTAGGGATAAAGCTAAATTTTGGTTTTGGCACTCTCCATCAAGCGTCTTTAACGTTTACGACCAATCTCCCAAATGTGTTTCCAGCTAAAATGTCTTTACCCGCCTGAATAACCTCTGATAATTTTATTTCTGTGCAAATTAAATCAAGCAGATGTGGTGGCAAGTCAGAGGATAAACGCTCCCATGCCCGAATTCGCTTTGGCGTTTCTTTGCTTGCAGAGTCAATCCCTATCAATTTAATACCTCTGAGTAAAAACGGAATTACACTAGCTGGAAGGGAAGAGTCTCCTGCATTACCAATTGCAGCAACTGCTGTTTCATGTTTCATTTGAGAGAGAATACGAGCAAGCATTATACCACCAACTGTGTCGATGCATCCGCCCCAAACGGCAGACTCCAATGTCTTATTAGATGGTTCTGCTAAGGATTTTCTCTCAATAATTTTGGTTGCACCTATATCTTTTAGAAATGGAGTATTTTTGTTTACATTCCCAGTAACACATGCAACTTCATAACCAAGGAAAGCCAATACTGCAACCGCTATAGAGCCTACACCACCTGTTGCACCTGTAACTAAAACAGGACCAGAGTCTGGTTTCATGCCATTATCCTCTAGTTCAATAATACCAAGCATCGCACTAAGTCCAGCAGTACCTATAGCCATAGAATTCTTTAATGACATCGAATCTGGCAAGGGTACTAACCAGTCTGCTTTTACCTTTGCTTTCTGACTATATCCACCAAACCAAACTTCACCAACACGCCAGCCAGTATTAATTACTTTATCACCAGGCTTAAAACGAGCGTCCTTGCTTTCTAGCACTATTCCAGAAAAATCAATGCCAGGAATATGCGGATATTCACGAACTAATCTTCCCTTCCCGCTCAGACACAGACCATCCTTGAAGTTAACATCAGAATAATGAACTTCTATTGTAACATCCCCCTCCTCAGGAAGTTGAGAATCTTTTACATCAGACAAATTTGCATATATCGTGTCATCCTCTGCTTTATTTACGATAATTGCTTTAAACATGGGTTATATTCCTTTATTATATTTTTTACTTTTGAAAAATATAGTTTCAAGTTAGTAAGGCGAGCAATAGATAATTTATTTTTATTCTTTTATTTTTACAGTTTTTAAAAAATATGGAGGTTATAAATGTTTCAAGAGGTAACGCCCCCCATAGCCTATAAGAAATTAAAAGAGACTAAGGATGCTGTATTAATTGACTGTCGCACAGAACAAGAATGGATAAATATCGGAGTACCTGACCTCTCATCAATAAATAAATCTGTTTTGAAAATTGAACTTCTGCGTCAAGACCAATCAATAAACCATGACTTTATAGAGCAGGTTGAGGAATATACTTCTCATGAAACCCCTTTATATTTAATCTGTAGGTCTGGTGCACGCTCTGCAGCTGCTTGTAAAATTTTGTTAAAGGCTGGTTTTAATGACGTAACAAACGTAGCAGAAGGGTTTGAGGGACATTCATATCAGGAGGAACATCCAAAAGTAATTGAGGGATGGAAATCGCATTCCTTACCTTGGAAAAGATGATAAGTTTACGATTACATTATAACTTTACAAAAATATTTGTTTTTATAAAGTTAACTTTTACATCTTGCTTTTTTAAAATTTTTACTCATTTTTGTAATATGAAAATTATTTTCTATCAAAAACAATTAAGACATTTTTGCCGATGCTGGCAATTTGGTATTTTTATCGTTGCTTGTTTTTACATTAGCTCTGGGTCAGCTTTAGCGGATCAACGAAATCCAGAATTAGCTAACTTATTTTTAGAACTTAAGACAGCTAAATCGCTCGAAGATGGCGAAGTTATTTCGAGTAAGATATGGCAAATATGGACCACCCATGACTCTGACCATACGCTAAGCAAACAGATGCAGATGGGTATAGATTTAATGCAGTCTGGTCAATTAAGGGCTGCAAAAGCAGTTTTTAGCTATATTATTGACCAAGATAATAAATTTGCGGAGGCTTGGAACAAAAGAGCAACCGTTTTATTCTTTATGGGTGAATTTGAGAAATCAAAAATCGATATTGCTCAGACATTAGCATTAGAAAGTAATCATTTTGGCGCTTTAGCTGGTCTTGGTATGGTTGAGGTTCACCTTGGAAATCATAAAGCAGCACTTGAGGCTTATAAAAGCGCTGCTTCTATAAACCCACATTTATTAGATGTAAAAAAAGCTATCATCAGGCTCGAAGAAGAATTAAAAGGTGTTCTCACATAGAAACAGTTATAATTAGATATGCTCTACACGAATAGCGTTAGTACTGCCCGCAAGACCAAATGGGAAACCTGCCACCACCACTATCGCATCATTTTTAGCAACAGCATTTTCTTTTATAAGTATTTTTTTTGTTATAGATAATGCTCTCTCGTAATCTGTTTCAGCCTGACGTATTGTTGTGGCTCCATACAATATAGATAGTCTTCTCTGAACAGTTTGCTCAGGAGTTGAAACAAATAATCTTATTGCTGGCCTTTCTCTCGCAATTCTCACAGCTGTATTTCCTGATGCTGTATAGGCTATGATAGCCTTGGCCTTAATTGTTTGCGCAAGCGCAACTGATGCCTTTGCTACGGCATGATATATTGATGGCTCCACTTCTAATGGAGCAGGGCCGTCAAAAGAAAAATAGTTTATGTGGTTTTCCGCTGAAATAAGTATATTCGCCATTGTTTCAACTACTTCTACTGGATATTCACCAATCGCTGTTTCGGCAGACAGCATTACTGTATCGGCCCCATCAAATACTGCCCCAGCAACATCCGTTGCTTCTGCCCTTGTAGGCGTTGGACTTGCTATCATAGATTCTAACATTTGAGTGGCAACCACAACTGGTTTTCCCACTTTTCGGCATTGATATATCAATCTTTTTTGAACAGATGGTACCTCGGCAGCATCAAGCTCAACCCCCAAATCACCCCTTGCAATCATAATTGCATCACTAGCATTAATAATATCTTCAATTTCTAATAAAGCCGCTGGCTTTTCTATTTTAGCCATCAATTGTGCTCTACCCGCTATTCTCGCTTTAGCAAATAAAACATCAGATACTGACTGAACAAAGGATAACGCTATCCAGTCAGCACCATTATCCAGTGCAAATTCTAAATCGATTGAATCTTTCTCTGTTAGGACGTTTGTATTTAATTTAATATCAGGAACATTCACACCTTTTCGACTCAAGACTGGTCCTCCTATCAAGACCTCTGCTGAAAATATGTTATTGGAGATAGTCCTTACAATTAACTCAAGTTTACCGTCATCCATTAGCAATCTTGCGCCTGGATACAGGGCTTCAAAAATCTCAGGGTGCGGAAGTGGTAATCGTTCTGAATTACCGATCTTATCATCAAGGTCAAATTGTACTAGATTTCCCTCAATCAAAAATAAGTCCTCTTCAACGATACCAATCCGGTATTTCGGCCCCTGCAAATCTGCTAATATACCAATTGGTTTAGAGAGTTTTTTCTCAACAGCTCGCACACGTGTTATCCTCATGAGATGCTCCTCGCGTGTGCCATGGCTGAAGTTCATTCTGACCATATTTACGCCAGCTTGAACCAATTTTGTAATTTGCTCTTCACTCTCACTTGCAGAGCCTAATGTTGCCAAAATTTTGGTTGCTCTCCAAGATTTCAGATTTCTTGTCTCAAAGTTCATTTAGAATATATTCCATATGAATTGCTTTTTATTAATTTTTTTGCAGGATAGGATAAATGAGTTTTTTAAGCAATTAAGAACCAATGTTTAATTAGGTTACTCAGAGAGTTTTCTAAGAGTTTTTTCTGGAATTACACCGCGAGGTGCAAATCTCAAAAACAACAATAAAACTAATCCCATAATTAACAACCTTAATTGAGGTGCTGTGTTTAAAAAATGTTCTTTAAGAGAGGAGCTATCAGATAAAGGTAAAGTTAAAATCTGCACTAACGCGTTACCAATAATTTCAGCTTCTATCCAAAAGAACCATACGACAAAGCCCCCTAAGATAGCTCCAAAATTATTCCCCGAACCGCCAACAATCACCATCACCCATATTAAAAATGTAAATCTCAAAGGGTGATATATAGTTGGGTTGAACTGGCCGTCTAATGTTACAAGCATTGCGCCTGCAATTCCTACAATAGCTGATCCGATAACAAAAATCTGCAGATGTCGCGAGGTCACATCTTTACCCATCGCACTTGCTGCTGTTTCGTTATCCCGAATTGCACGCATCATTCTTCCCCAAGGCGAATTTAACGCCTTTTCACAAAGCCATAATAGAATAAGCAAAACCGATAGAAACAGAGATGTATAACATAATTTAACGAACAGACTTGAGGCTTGTATCACGCCGATGCCAATATATTCTGATAGATTTTGAAACCATATGGATGACTGAAGTTCAATCTCATAGGGAACTGGGCGAGGAATACCAGTTACATTTTTAACTCCCCTAGTTAACCAGTCCTCATTTTTAAATATAAAAATAACTATTTCTGAGATGCCAAGTGTGGCAATAGCAAGATAGTCTGAACGCAAGCCTAACGTAATTCTACCTATAAAAAATGCGACTAAAGCCGCTAATAATCCGCCAACAAACCAAGAAAGCAAAACAGGAAGACCCGCACCTCCCAAATATCCAGATGAAGATGGTTCGAAAGACTCAATGCTAATTATTGCAGGCCCTAATACGAAACGAGAAATAATATACCCAATAACTACTATAAATATGACATACCAGTATCGCTTTTTTCCCCTACCCTCCAATCTAACCCATACAAAATAAGCCAGAATAGCGCTCACTACCAAGATAAACATTCCTAACAAAATACCAAAACCGCCCGCATGCCAAGCCCCTATTACAGGCGCTTTAGTAACCAGCATAGCCGCTAGACCTCCAAGGGCAGCAAATCCCATTATTCCGGCATTAAACAGGCCTGCATATCCCCACTGTAGATTTACACCGAGTGACATAACCGCCGAAATCAGACAAAGGTTTAAAATTGCGAGCATCAAATTCCAACTTTGAAAGAACCCTACAATTAATAATGCGCCACTCATAAGTGCAAATAATAAAAACACTTTTTTGTTTGATTTTTGGTTCCATAGCTTCATAGAGTTTTTCCGCGGAATAAACCGGTAGGTCTCACTAGCAAAACAATTACAAGCAAAACAAACGATATAGCAAATTTATATTCTGTTGATAAAATTTGAACGAGTCCTTCGGGTGCCCATTCTTTAGGCAAAAGATAAGTTAGGAAACGTTTATATGCAAAGGTTATGAAAGCCTCTGAGAAAGCTATTATATATCCTCCTGCAACTGCTCCTATCGGGTTTCCAACACCTCCAACTATAGCAGCGGCAAATATTGGTAAAACAAGTTGGAGGTATACAAAAGGCTTATAACCTTTATCAAGCCCATATAAAGTGCCTGCCACAGAAGCCAGAACACCAACTAAGATCCAGGTAATTATGATCACTCTCTCTGGATTTATTCCTGATAACAAGGCTAGATCTTCATTATCTGAAAAAGCTCGCATTGATTTACCTGTCCTCGTTTTATTCAAAAACCAAAAAATAAAGATCACAAGCAATATTGTAACAATAACAGTAATAGCTTGAGTTGTTCTGATAGATAATCCCTCAGCCAATCCTGTCATTTGCTTAAACTGAGAGGCCTTGACGATGAATCGTTCCCCATCATCAAAATTCTTCTTAGATGTGCCTATTAAAAACCGAATAAACCCGGCAAGAAAAAACATGACCCCAACCGATACAATCATAAAGGTAACCGGCTGTACGCGCTGTTGCTGATAATATCTAAAAACTGTTTTATCTAAAATTAATAATAAAATTATAGTTGCAGTAATTGAAAATGGAAGCGCCAAAAGAGCCGTTGGCAACGGATTGATTGAAATGCCTATAGACTGAAATAACCAAATAATAAAAATGCTAATCATCGTGCCAAAGGACATAATTTCGCCATGAGCAAAGTTAGAGAAGCGTAAGACCGCATACACCATTGTAATACCAAGCGCACCAAGTGCTAACTGGCTACCATAAGCAAGGGAGGGAACAATTATATAATTTGCAAGAAGCGTAATTGCATTTATATAATCTATCATTGCAATCAGCCTCCCAAAAAAGCTTTTCTAACTTCCGAATTACCGAGAAGGGATGAACCAGTATCTGTAAACTTATTTTCACCTTGAACTAATACAAATCCTCTATCTGCTATTTGCAATGCCTGTTTTGCATTTTGCTCGACCATAACTATGGCAACACCCATTTTCGCAATGTCTATTATCCTGTCAAATAATTCATCCATTACAATAGGTGATACTCCCGCGGTTGGTTCATCTAGCATTAAAATCTTAGGCTGGGTCATTAGAGCCCTCGCCACAGCAACTTGCTGCCTCTGTCCCCCTGATAACTCACCAGCAGCTTGCCCCTGCTTGGTTTTTAAAATTGGAAATAAGTCAAAAATCTCAGCTATCGTAGAGCTTAAATCGTCTATACGAATAAATCCGCCCATCTCTAAGTTTTCTAAAACCGTCATAGAAGGAAATACATTGCTAGTTTGCGGTACATAGGCCATTCCCAACATCACTCGTTGTTCAGGACGAAGATGTACTATATCTTTCCCGTCAAAAGTAACAGACCCTCTTGATAGAGGAAGCATGCCAAATAATGCTTTCATTGCTGTGGATTTACCTGCTCCGTTGGGACCAACGATTACAGTAATCTTCCCTCTATCAACTGAGATAGAACATCCATTTAATATCATTGTAGCACCATAACCCGCATACATATTTTTCCCTTCAAAAAAGGTCATTTGAAACTATCCAATGAAATTACATTGACAGAAATCATGATTTATTTTTCATCCCTCTGCCCAGATATGCTTCGATCACATCTGGATTTTCTTTTATTGCTTTTATGCTATCTTCTACCAAAACGCTTCCTTCTGCCATCACAACTACGCTGTCACATAATTTCCCAATAAACTCCATATCGTGCTCTATCATGCAAAAGGTATATCCTCGCTCTCTATTAAGGCGAATTATTGCATCGCCAAGATGATTCAGAAGGGTTCTATTCACCCCAGCACCAACTTCATCTAAAAATACTATCTTTGCATCAACCATCATACATCTTCCAAGTTCAAGCAGTTTCTTCTGACCACCTGACAAATTTCCTGCTGGCTCATCTGCAAGCATTTCCAAATTGAGAAAAGATAATACCTCGTTTGCCTTTTCTTTTAACTGTTCTTCTTCCTGTTTTATTTTTTTTGAATTTAGCCAGACATTCAATAATCTCTCACCTGTTTGTTGTGAAGGAACCATCATAAGGTTATCTCTAACAGGCAAAGTTGAAAATTCATGAGCAACCTGAAATGTGCGCAACACACCTCTCGCAAATAATTGATGAGGAGGAAGTCCTGTGATTTCCTCTTTCTCGAGGAATACGTTACCAGATGTTGGGAAATGAAGTCCCGCGATGACGTTAAACAGAGTAGTTTTACCAGCACCATTTGGCCCAATCAGACCAGTAATTTTCCCTGTCTCGAAAGTAAGAGATACATTATTCACGGCGTGAATTCCACCAAACCATTTTTCTAAATGTTGTATTGTAAGCATTTTATGATCACACGATTACTGCATTATTTAGAGAAATTTTTCGGTAAAAAAAAACGACCCAGTGGCTACTGGGTCGTTTATAGCATATATCAATTAACGGTATTTGACGGTCTCAAATTTTCCATTTTTAACTTCATACTGAAGATAAGAACCACCGGACTCACCCGGACCAATTAGCTCAACTGCAGAAGCTCCCACATAATCAATTTGCCCTCCACCAGCGAGTATCTTCATCGCTTTCGCTAATTCTCCAGGATAAATCTTCTCGCCAGGAGCGTTTGCAACGTCCATTACATGATCTTTCAAGTCTGATGAGGAAGAAGACCCAGCAGCTTGCATCGCTAACATTATAAGTGCAGCAGCATCATAATATTCACCTGCATAAACATTATACTCGTGTCCAGCATCCGCAAATAACGTTTTGAAGGTTGCATCACCTGGACTATCTGTTCCTGCAGAAGCTCCAAATGATCCATCAATCTGTGAACCGAAAGTCTTGGTTAAACTATCAGCATACATTCCGTCTGGTAAAAAGAACGTTTCGAATGAACCTCTATCCAATGACTCTTGGATTATGGTACCACCGCCTCCATCAGCATAACCTGCAACAACAAGAATATCTCCCCCAGCTTGTGCTAGAGCTGCTGCATCTGCACTGTAATCGCCTTTATTTTCTTCGTGCCCAGCATTGATGGTTACAGAGCCACCACCAGCAACAAAATTACTCTCGATAGCACTACCCAATCCTTTACCATAGTCATTATTGACGTAAGTTATAGCAATTGACTTATAACCCTCCTCCTTGAGGATATCAGCTAGAACTTCTGCTGAACGCGCGTCTGATGGAGCAGTTCTAAAAAATAAGCCATTATCTTCTACTGTTGATAAAACTGGAGCGGTTGCTGAGCCAGAAATCATAACTATACCATTTGGCATTGCCACGCCTTCTAATACCGCCTGAGTAGCTCCTGAGCACATCGCTCCTACAATTGCATTTACGTTTTCAGCAGTTACTAATCTTTCTCCCGTCGCAACAGCAGCAGCAGTATCTGCACATGTCGAGTCGCCTGTCACAGCAACAACATTACTACCACCAAGTAAAGATTTACTCTCAGCTACCTCCGCAATAGCCATCTGCGCACCATTATTCATTGCAGGTGCAAGTGATTCTAAAGGTCCCGTAAAACCAAGAGAAATACCAATTTTTATGTCCTCTGCTATTACTGGAGAGGCCAGCATTAACATAGCAGCAGAAACACCAATAATTTTTTTCATATTTGTCTCCCATTTAAATACGTCTTTTTACATCATAATTGATAGTGTAATATTGCAAAAAGCTCCTATCCAGAAAATACCCATGAATTTAGCAAAAAGGAAAGGAAATCTTATCCAATCACGATATTAGAGTAATTTCAGTACCATAATTACAGCATTACATTTATATTGGCGCTCTGATAGCTTTCACAATATTATGTGATTCGTTTACCCAATCAATCATTCCAATATCATTACATTTTGGACAAACCGCTTCATATTGTGCGGTTATTGTATAACAAGAAGAACATCGCCAGGCTTTACCCCTAGGGGCACGAGCAGCCTCCTGAAGAGCATTTTTAACACGTACTGGATCATTTTGTTTTTCTGCTAGTTCCGAGGTAAGCAAATAATCTTCGTTAGTCATTTCATTTGTAGGTATTTCAGATAATAAACTGCTTGCAGGCGGAAGTATGTCTGCATCAAGAGAGACTGCAATGACTAACCTGTAAGCATCTATTTTATGCTCACTCTGACGAGCCAGTTTGGTAAGACGAGCAATAAATTTTGATGTGTTACTGGTAAAATTGAATCTTAATAAATCAATATAATCCTGATGCGGATTTAAAATAAAACCTCGCTCTGCAACTTTAATCATTTGCTTTATCATCTCTTTTTTATGGTATAATCGACCTAAAGCAACCCGACAGGCTATACTTGAGTCATTTGTATTCAAAGCTCGCTTTAAAAAGATAATTTTTTCGTTTTCCTCAGAAGCATTATCTGCAACCAGATAGCATAATCCGATTTCCCTATTCTTAAACTGTTCTTTCTGTTCTGCAAAATTTGCTACTTGTGGTTTTAAAAGTACAATTATTTCTAAGGCCCTTTTCCAATTTCTGGCCTCGATTTCCCTCCAAAAAATATGAGTTAGTGCGGCCGTAGAGTCAGGTTGTATTTTCAATGCTTTTTTAGCTGCTTCCAAACTTCTTTCTGTGTCTTTGTTTTGAAATTGTAAATTCATTATTCCTATTAAACCGTAATAGGCTGTATCTTTCTGTTTTGATAGTTGAGCAAAATAACGTCTAGCAGCATTTTCATCCCCAGAAAGATGAGCTGCCTGTGCGGCTAGCAAATCCGGAAGAAGTCCTTTTCCTAGCAATTTCTCTGCCTTTTTTGCCTGCTTTTGTGCAGAACGACTATCTCCGGCGGCTAAAGAGACAAAGCCAAGACTAAGAGCACGTTCTCCATTTGTCCTACGTCTAAATTGCCATCCATATGATAACATTTTAGGCCAGTTACGAATAAAGCGGAAAATCCTGTCAAATAGCATTACAAAAAAAGCGAACAAGATGACTAAACTTACTAAAAGACTTGTCGAAATTTCTATTTGATATCCCAACCATTGTATCTGGCTTGAGCCTGTTTGCTTAGCAAACCAACTCACTACAAGCGCCACTAAGGCGATGATAAGAACTAAGCGCAGAATTATTATCATTTTTCTTCTCTTGAGAATAATATTCCTTGGCTTTGATAGATATCATCAATCATTTTATCCACTTGCAACCTTGATTTAATTTGCACCAAATAAAAGTTTATTTTGTTAATCTGCTCTGAATTTAATTCCGAGTTACCATTATCCAAAACAAATGTAAGGTAAGAAATTGCCTCAGACATGGTTTCTATCGATTTGGGCTTTAAAGATGTAGAGAGTTTCGCGACGCCTTCCTTAGCTGTCACTACTTCTCTTTCTTTGTTTTTACTTATTTCTGTAGAATCGTTTTCCTCTGAAATCTTTTGAAATTTCACTAATCCAGCAAAATATTGTACCCAAGAAAACCCATCAGACTCTTGAACAACAAATTCATCTTGTTCTTTTTCGCTGTCTGTCTTTTTATTTAAACTTGACACACTTTTTGATATTTCAGCATTCCCCATATCTTCTGATAAATCACGGTTAAGATTAAATAGCATAATAGCGTGGCTAGATAAATTTCCGCTCAGCGCCCTATCAACTAGACCAAGATAGTCATAAAGTTCATTTTCATCAGCATAAATTTTCTTAAGTTTTTGAATAACTGAAGGATATGTAGTTAGGTCTCTTCCAATTTTACTATCAAGCCATAGAACTTCTATTAAATGAATTATTCTCTTTGCTTTTAAACTTGAAAGTTCCTCTACTGCAACAGTCTGTATTTGCGGAGGAGCCATGTTTGAATCTAATTCATCAAACATATTTCTCAATTGGCTAAGCTGAGAGGATACTGAACCTAGCGTGTCATCTTGTGTTTGCTGACCAATTTGCTCTTTAAGCATTTCAATCTCTGATTCTAAAATGTTTATTTGCATTTTAAATTCGTTCAATTGCTTCTCGGTTTCCAATAAACGCTCTGTGGCCTCGTCCAATATGCTAGAGAGTCTCGGACTTTCTTGAGGTGCAGGAATTAAATTCTTATTAAACGTCCATATCCACCCGCCAGCTATTGCAGATATAAAAACAATCAAAACACTAATGTTTCTCAGCGAAAATAATTTCCTAATTTGGGAAGAACCATAATGGTTATTCTTAGACTGATTATCTACGTTCGAATCAGTATCCACGTTTTCTGATAACTCAGACTCTAATGGCTTTTCATTAGCGGAGGTCTTTTTTCTACTAGGACTTTTGCTAGACACTTTTTTCCGACCAGGACGTATAACTGCTTCGCCTTCAATCACTGCTTCGGATGCATCTTTTTCATTATCCTTCATTAAATATTTCTACCTATTAGATTCATTAAAAGTAGAATACCAATCTTTTATACAGTTAAACAAGTGTTCAAAGCTTGCGGTATTTGATTTTATAGTCCCTGCAAATGAAGATGTCTCTTCTGCGGTAAAAGGAATTTGCTGAAATGTAAATAATTGCCACGCCTGGTGGTGTTCCCAAACACTCTCAGCGATCATCAATTTCCTAAAACAATGAAAATTTCTCTTGGATAGAATAACGACCCCTTTTATTTTTTTTAATTTTACCAGCTCTATAAACGACTTATTTAGACGACTGACGGAGGTCATTTGATAACTAATGGCTCTTGTAGTATTAAACCTCTTTGTGTTCAAATAAGCTTTTATATCAAACGCAATATCAGCACCAGATGCCCACAATAGCGGCCCTTTTTCACTATCTAAATTATTTGAAATATCATTTGCTAAACTGAGAGCACTACCTGAAGATGAAATAACATTAGTATATCCAATTTTTTTAGCGACTTTTGCTGTTATATCCCCAACACACCAGGCCGGAAGGTTAAAAAATGAATCATAATTTAAAATACCGTATTTACTTGTGAAAATTATTGCCTGATAAGAGACATCTAATATATTAGGTTCCAATTCAATGGGCATATGGGATAAGACGGCAAGCGGAATTGCGTCAATACCAGAGGCTATCAATGAATCAGCGTTGTTTGTTGCAGCTTCAATATCTCGAATAATAACAATCATATAGCTAATTTAATTCCTTAACTAAAATAAATCCCTTACCTTGCTATGAATGAAGTACCACCACATTTAAATAGAAGATCTTTTGCAATCTTTACTCCCAATTTTTCAGCGTTTTCCGGCTCATCAGAAGCGAAAGAAGAATAACTTTTATCTCCATTTGGTGAATAAATATGTGCCTGAAGTTGCAATTTATAAGATTGGTCAATATGAGCATAAGCGGATATCGGTGTTCGGCAGGAACCATCAAGGCTTGACAAAACCGAGCGCTCTGCTGTAACGCAATGACCTGTATTATGACAATGCAAACGTGAAAAAATCTCCTGCAGTCGGTCATGATTTGGATTTTGTCGAAAAATCTGTATTGCGATTGTTCCCTGAGAGGCAGCAGGTGGCATTTTACCAATATCAATTGGGTTATAGGATATTTTCATATTTAATCTCTTTAATCCAGCAACTGCTAAAATTATTGCGTCATATTCATTGTTTTCGAGACAGGCTATCCTTCGATTGATATTGCCTCTTAAAAGCTGAATGTCTAAATCGGGCCTATACTTTAATAGTTGTGCTTTTCGTCTGACTGACGCTGTACCAATTTTTGCGTTTATAGGCAATTCATCGAGACTTTTGGCACCTAGAATTGCATCTCTAGGATCTTCTCTTGGCAAAATAGATATAATGTGGGTGCCTGATGCAAATTGCGTCTCCATATCTTTAAGTGAATGCACCGCACAGTCCGCTTTACCAGATAATAATGCATTCTCGAGCGTTTTAACAAAAACACCTTTACCGCCAATTTCAACCAACGGTTTTGAAAGGCTTTTATCTCCTGGTGTTGAAAGGCCAATAAATTCTGCCTCAACAGGTGAAATTAAATCACCTACCAGATTAGCTTGCGCCATAGCGAGCTTTGATTTCCGGGTAGCAATCCTTATCGGAGAAGAGTTTTTAGAATTTTTCTTGTCTTGCATATATCCTGTCTAATAGTATGACAGAAGTTTTCAAAGGAAAAAAATGACAAAACAATCAATCATATTAGGAATTGAGAGCAGTTGTGATGAAACTTGCTGCGCAATAATTAACCAAAATGGAGATATTTTAGCCAATATTATAGCTTCTCAAGCTTCCATTCACGCCCCTAATGGAGGCGTTGTTCCAGAGGTCGCAGCAAGAGAACATTTATCCGCTATGAGGCCCGTGATAACAGAAGCTTTAAAACAGTCAGGGCTTACGCTCGAGAAAATTAATGGCATTGCTGCAACAGGAGGACCGGGATTAATAGGTGGCGTTTTAATTGGAACAATGACAGCCAAAGCATTAGCATTTGCAAGAAACTTGCCATATTATGCGATCAATCATCTCGAAGGTCATGCATTGACGGCTCGGTTTACCCATAAACTAGAATTTCCTTATTTGTTGTTGCTTGTTTCTGGCGGTCACACACAACTATTAAGCATCAACTCTCTAGGAAAATATGAAAGATATGGCACAACATTAGATGATGCAGCTGGGGAAGCCTTTGACAAAGGAGCAAAACTCTTAGGACTTGGCTATCCTGGTGGGCCAGCAATTGAAAAATGCGCTAAAACTGGAAACCCAGAATCAATAAAATTACCTACACCAAGACAACAATATCGTGATTGTCATTTCTCTTTTTCTGGAATTAAAACCGCCCTTGCAAACTCAGTATCAAAATATTCGGGACCCATTCCAACCGCTGATTTTGCAGCTAGTCTACAAGCAACTATATCTAGCTCTCTTATTAATCGTTCTGAAATAGCTATGGAAAGGTTTGCTTCTTCTGCAGCAAGAAACAACAAAATGACTTTTGTCGTCGCTGGCGGTGTCGCCGCAAACAAGGAAATTAGAAAAAATCTTAAAAGCCTCGCTGAATCAAAAAATTTTAATATGGTTTTACCCCCCTCAGAATTTTGCACAGATAATGCTGCAATGATTGCATGGGTGGGAATGGAATATCATATGATTGGGAAAAAGACGGAATTTGATTTTGCTCCAAAACCAAGGTGGCCATTAGACCAAAAAGCTTCACCACCTCCAGGGAGAGGAGTAAGACTATGAAAAATAAAATGTCTAAAACTAAGGAAATTGTTGTTATTGGCGGCGGAAGCTGGGGTGGCGCGCTTGCAGACCAACTTCTAAAGGCTAACAACAATGTTACTGTCCTCACCCGAAGACGAGAAACAGCGGATGCACTAAATCAGGGTAGTCTTATAGCATTACCCCAAGTTCAACTAGAGCGCCCTATACCATCAACAACAAATCCAGATTGTCTTAGCTTGGCTGGTCTTATTGTTATTGCAGTTCCTTTATCAGAAACTGTGCAAGTTGTTGAATTGATTACGAATTACGCATCACTAGATTCAGTAATTCTATTTTCGGGGAAAGGATTATTTTCACACTCTGAAAAGGGCGGGATATTTCTACCTGAATGGATAAATTCAAAATTTGATAACTTTTATTCCTATGGACTAATTAGTGGTCCCTCTTTTGCTGATGAAGTAATATCAAATAAACCAACAGCAGTCATGATAGCCTCTCATTCTATTAAACTCTCAACTGAAATAGCTAATTATTTTGAAGCAAGCTATTTAAGATGTTACATAGGGGATGACATTACAGGAGTTGCTGTAGGTGGCGCGGTAAAAAATATTATTGCGATAGCGGCAGGTATAGCTACTGGACTCGAACTCGGGGATAATGCACGCGCAGCTTTAGTTTCACGTGGACTTGCTGAAATTACCCGACTGGCTGTTAAAATTGGCGGAAGGCCTCAAACACTCAATGGGTTGGCAGGTATGGGAGATTTAGTTTTAACTTGCTCTAGTCCTCATTCACGAAATATGGCATTCGGTATGGCAATTGCAAAAAACCAAACTCCTGACCCAAAGTTGGCTGAAGGCAAAAAAGCTGCTGAACTTCTTAATGCAAGAGCTATTTATGAAGATATCGAGTTACCTATCGCACAAGCTGTTCATCGTATTTTGCAACATGAAGAACTTATTGAGAGTGAAATTACCGCTTTATTAGCTCGAGAAGTGAATACAGAATAGGATAAATAATTATTTTCTCAACACAATTAAAAATAAAAACAAACAATTAAAGAGGCTTGCATGGCATATTGGCTATTTAAATCAGAACCTAACAACTGGTCATTTAGCGATCAATTAGCGAAAGGAGATGAAGGCGAGGGCTGGGATGGTGTACGAAACTATCAAGCAGGTAATAATATGAAAGCAATGGAAATAGGCGATCTTGGTTTTTTTTATCACTCTGTGATTGAAAAACGTATCGTCGGTATCGTTCGTGTTTCACAAAAATGGCATTTAGATCCTACTGACCCTACAGGACGCTTTGGTATGGTAACGGTAGTTGCTGTAAAAGAGGTAGAAAAACCTGTTACACTCTCTGAAATAAAAAGTGAGCCCTTACTAAATAATTTTGCTCTTGTGCGTCAATCTCGTCTTTCTGTAGTTCCCGTTTCACGAAATGAATGGAACATCTTGCTTAAGATGAGCAATACTAGTTTGTAATGTGGTTTTTTTAATTTAATAAATTACCTTGCTGAGTTTCGGTATATAAAATACAAATTTCGTGCGTAAATAAAAAGCCCCAAACCTTGACCACAAATAATAACAGGGTCTTTGCGCCAAAGTGCGTAAAATAAAAGCACTAATCCTCCACCTATTGAAAAATACCAGAATGCAAGAGGAATAACGGACTTTCTTTCTCCTTCGGATTTTATCCATTGAATTATAAACCTCATAGCAAATAATAACTGCCCTCCAAAACCCACTATAACCATAATTGTTGCTGGGTTTTCTGCTATTGATACTGGGAGAAATGGAAAAAGGCTGTATAAAAAGTTCCCCGCTATTAATGCGGTACTGCCTATAATTTCTGAAATCACATCCAGCATCTACTTAATCGTATTATTGTTTGAATTTTTCTTTAAATTATTCTGGGTTATTTCCGTGACTTCCTCAGGATGATTTGCTCGCCTGAGTAACCACATGACTCCAATTATATCAGAAATACCCACAAGTAATCTATCTAAAATGCCATATTTGGATTTGCCTTTGTCACGAGCACGATGACTAACAGGAACTTCGATTACTACAGCGCCCTCTCTTAGAACTAAAACAGACATAAATCTGTGCATATGGTTAAAAAAAGGCAGTCTTAAAAAAACTTCCCTATCAATAATCTTAATTCCACAACCTGAATCTGGGTGGCTATCCTTTAAAAGCCAGCTTCTTACATTTCTTGCTCTGCGAGATGCGAATTTCTTAATAGCAGAATCTTTTCTATCTTGCCTAACTCCACCTGCCATGCCACTTTTAGGGCGCAAAGAGAGAAGGGCTTCCTCTAATTTAAGCAAATCATGGGGAATATTCTGACCATCTCCGTCTAAAATTGCAATCAACGGCGCTCTTGATGCCAGCAAACCTGTCCGTATTGCAACGCTTTGACCACTCCGCCGTTTATGACGAAAGACACGGAGTTCTTCCACTTGTGACAAGCAAGTTTGCAACTCCAATATAGTTTCATCTGTGCTTCCATCATCAATATAAATGATCTCAAATCTCCTCTCTCGAAAAGTATCACATATTTCATCAATTAATGCTCGAATGTTTCCTGCCTCATTCATCACGGGAACTAGTACCGAAATCTCTGGCGCTTTTATGACGTTAGATTTACTTGGAGAGTAAGTTATAAATTGAGCCATGAAAGAAGTTCTTCAGATAGTTTTTACTGGTCTTAGCTGTTCAAATCCTTATCGTCAAACTTAATCGAAGACATTAGGTACAATTCAATAAATTGCCCTTTAGAAATATTGAACCCTTTAATTTGTGATAACTTGTGAAATACCACATTTAAATTCGAGGCAGCAGACTTGAACTGATCTATTTGCCGGGACTCCACAATTATTAAAGCCTCAGGGGCTTCTGCCAGCAACAGCGCTGCTTCGTCTGTGTTAAGTAATAGTATATCTTCCCCTAACGTGAAGACAGTGGATGGCTCGTGATAACCAGCTAATGCAATAATTTTTGTCTTTACAGGTAGTCTCTCCAATTTCTCTTCGATTAAGGAGGCAACATGTAAAGACTTTAGATTCCCAATTATACCAGAAAAAAATATGCAATTAAAAATAATCCCAAGAATGCAGGCCAAAAAGATATATTGACCTCTCTTTGTGACTTCGCGTGTATCATTCTTAATCCATTTAAAGCTAGCAAAAAAAATTCCTCCCATTAGAAGCATTCCAAAAATTACAAAAGCAAAGGCATAAGCACCATTTTCTGCTCCAAATTTTGCAGAAGCCCATAAACCTCCAACAAGCAGAAAAATCCCAAACAAACATGATAGAAAAGACACTATTATCTCAGCTTTTCTGCGCCATTTAATTTCGGATATCGGAATAAAAATAGCTCTTCCAATAAGCATCATTAACGCAGGAATAATAGGTAAAATATAGTGTGGAAGTTTTGTTGGAATTAATTCAATTATCAGCCAATAACTCAGCAACCAAATAAGGCAAAATCTGCTTGCATCAGAACGCCAGAATTGCGCATTAGTTCTGAATAAAGCACCAAAAAATATAGATGCAGGAAATACAAAAAGTAGGATAGTTAATAAATATAAACCTGGAGGTGCTCCGTGTGATTCTTGACCACTTACAAGCTTTGGCAAAAAGTCAGTTTGAATTGCCTGAGATAGAAAAACACCATCTGTAGCAAATGAAACTGCCAGCACCCAAGGAAGGCAGATAATGCCGATAATTAACAAACCAGATAAAAAATTAAGACGCTTCAACCAACTCCAATCTCGATCAATGATAATTAATCCGAATATTGTAACGAAGGCCAAAAATGGTGCAATCGGGCCCTTGACCAAAATGGCAAAAGCCATAGATATCCAAAACCACTTTGTTGCAGGTGAAGCATTAATATTGAACCTATTTTTGTAACATAACCAGAGCGAGAACTGCTGTGCCAAAATTAAACTCAGCAAAATTGAATCTGTCTTTGCAATATGTGCTTCAGCAAGTATTATTAAACTGCAGGCCAACAATGAAGACGGAACTATTTGCTGTAAATATCCTGAGTCAGGCCATAAATTCTTTACAAGTAAAAAGCTCAGAACAATACTTAAAATGTAGCCGATCAAACTTGGAAAACGGTAGGATGAAATCTTATCAGAGCCGAATAATGATGCTGAAGCAGATTGAAGCCAATATATACCTATTGGCTTTTTGGCTCGCAGTTCCTCTTGAAATCTAACGGTTATAATATCAGCCGTTTGAACCATTTGCTTACTTGCTTGTGCAAAGCGCGCCTCATCGCGGTCCAATACCTCGATTGAACCATGTCCAATCAAAATCATTATGCTAGCACATATTAATAGTAGCCAAAGACTTATTCGATGATTACTTATTCTTTTTGTGACCTCAACTATTTCATAACTAGAATATAACAACTAAGCCCGTCCGTTAGCTAACAAATTAAAATACAAAGTGGTTTAATCCATTTATAGTTATATCTCTTGGATTTCAAAAAAATAATTTATAAAATAAAAAAAATTAAATTTTAGCACGTTTTCAAATCGCTTAATCTACAAAAAAGAGTTTAAGCTATAAAGGTCTGCTTTAGATAGGTAAATAATTATGGATTTTTTCGAGGTTGAGACTGGCCTGACCAATAATGATATTGAGAATAGAGTGCTTTATCTAATAAATTCCTCTGAATTTAAAAACTGGATTGAAAACAAATCGTCCTTTTGGAAATCATGGATAAACGAAAATGAGTTCAAACCAGAAAAAGGCAATTTTCTGCTACTTCCAAACAAAACCGGTAATGTTGAAGCTGCCCTATTGATAATTGCAGAACAAACTTCCTCCAATCTAAACAACGGTGATAAGTTTTTAGATGTATATGATTGGGAAAACATTTGGCAGATAGCTAGTGTTGCCAAAAGATGCCCTGGCGGTGTCTGGAGAATTGAGAGTTACAATAAAATTTTACAAAAAGACCAGTTTTACTTGGGATGGGGCTTAGCACAATATAAATATGACTTTCCAGAGAGTAAATATAAAGCGCAGCCAAAACAAAATAAAAGTAATAGAAAAGAAAAATACAAATTAGCAAAACTATACGCACCTGAGTCAGAAAATATCACTGCCTTAATTAGGGGAATATCTCTATGCAGAGACCTTATCAATTTGCCAGCAAATTTTTTAAATACAACTCAATTAGCTGATATTAGTTCTCGGCTTGCAGATAAATTTTCAGCTCAATATGCTCTATATTCCGGTAAAGAATTGAAAAAACATGCCCCTGCAATCTATATTGTTGGTAATGCTGCAGAGACACCTCCTTGCCTAATTGATTTTAACTGGGGAACAAACGGTCCAAAAATTACTATAATTGGAAAGGGTATTACTTTTGATACTGGAGGCCTTGACCTAAAGCCATCAAAAGCCATGGAGATTATGAAAAAGGATATGGGCGGTGCTGCTCATGCATTAGGGTTAGCTTCTGCTATCATGGAAACAAACCTTCGTGTAAAACTTCGGGTCTTAATTCCTGCAGCAGAAAACTCAGTGTCGGAAAAATCCATGAGACCACTTGATATAATTGAAACTGCTTCGGGTATTCCTGTAGAGATAGGAAACACTGATGCGGAGGGACGATTAGTATTGGCAGATGCACTTTTCCATGCCAAACAAGAAAACCCAGATTTTGTAATTGATTTCTCCACTCTAACTGGAGCAGCCAGGGTAGCCCTTGGAACAGAGTGCCCAGCACTTTTTTGCAATAAGACCAAAACTGCGAAAAAACTTGTTTCAATTAGTGAGAAAATAGATGACCCTCTTTGGCAAATGCCGCTATTTGCTCCTTATGAAAGATTTTTAAAGACTGAAACATCAGCACTTTCAAGCACAGGACAATCAGGTTATGGCGGAGCTATAACAGCAGCTTTGTTTTTGCAGAAATTTATTGGAAAAGAATTAAATTGGGCGCATATTGACGTAATGGCTTGGAATCTAAATAGTAGGCCAGGCAGACCAAAAGGTGGTGAAGCAATGGGACTCCGAACTGTTTATCATTACATTGCGGAACTAGCTAAAAACTATTAGCATCAAAAAATATAATAACTTAACTACTTTACAATTATGTTTTTTTGTTAAGAATTATGTTTTTAGAAAAAAATCGGAGTATTCTCAAAAATGAGCAACATAGGCAAAAAAGAAATAGGGCTTGCAATAGTTGGATGCGGCGCGATTGGCAGAATAAGAGCCATTATGGCGCGTGATTATCCTGGTATCGGTTGGCTTGGTTTGTGTGACATAGATACAGGACTTGGAGAAGCATTACAAAAAGATGCAAAGGCCGACTTTTTTACCGACGATTATAACAAACTTCTCTCTAGAACTGAGGTAGATGCAGTTATTATCGCCACCGATGAAAATCATCATTTTGGCCCAACGATGGCTGCTGTAGAAGCTAAAGCTAGCTTGTTTATCGAAAAGCCCCTCGCAACAGATATTAAGGAATCAGCAAAAATTTTATCTGCTATCGAAGAAGCAGGCTTAAATGCTGTGATGGGCTATACACAAAGATTCAGAAGACGCTTTTTAACTGTAAAACAGCGACTTCAAGAAGGTAGAATTGGAGAAGTTACGTCAGTTGTGACACGTGCTTTTATGAATTCCATGGTTCCAATTGCTACGGTTAGACGAACAAATGAGAGGCAAAATTTAACCCCAATGGTTGTTTCTGGAACCCATAGCTTAGATATGTCTCTGTGGCTATTAGAGGGCAAAAAACCAGCCGAAATTTATGCAAAGTCTGTTGATAAGCTTCTTTCACAATATGGTACCAAGGATGCTACCTTTGGTCTATTCACTATGGATGATGGCACAATTTTTAGCATGAATATTAGCTGGGCGCTGCCACAAGTGTGGCCTGGTTCTGTATATGGATTAGAAATTGGTATTGTCGGTACAGAGGGAGTAATAGATATTGAAGATACACATCGTGATTTGGTCCTAGCAAGTACAAAATCACAAGGTGGTGGATATGTTCCTCATGGCTTTGAACCACCTCAACGACATGTTGACTTTTTAACCTCGTATCCGCCGGGTGATATTTATGATGACCAACTTTGGGGACCAATGCGCGAAGAGACAAACTCTTGGTATCAAAGTCTAATAACAGGACAATCAACACCTCACGCTACCGCAAGGGATGGTCACAGAAATTTGGTTTTAACAATGGCAATGGATGCCTCTTCTTGGACTGGTAACGCTATTGATTTGAATGATGATTTAGAAAACCACATATTAGAAATCCAATCCTCTATGAAAAATAAGGTATAAAGATTATGAAGGCACTAGTATCGCATGGGCCTAATCAGCCTTTTTCTCTTGAAGCAGTTGATGACCCAAAACCTGAAAAAGGCGAGGCTGTTGCGAAGGTTCTTGCATGCGGTGCTGGACTGACTGTTCAACATGTCAAGGCTGGTCGCACTCCCATACCTTTTCCCAGAATTATGGGACACGAGATTGCAGCTGAGATTGTAGAACTAAATGGTGATTGTGGCGGCCTCTCGATAGGAATGCCAGTGACAGCCTATTTCTACTTAACTTGCGGTCATTGCAAATGGTGCTTAATAAATCGTCAAACCCTTTGTGAAAATTTTGGAGGATATGTCGGTAGAGCTTGTGATGGAGGTTATGCTGAATACATAAAATTGCCAGCTAAAAATTTTGTTCCAATACCGGAAACACTAGATATTTATAAAAATCCCGCAGAAATTGGCGTGATTTGTGATGCGATTGCGACTCCCTATAAAGTGCTAAGGAGAGGCCGAATAGCGCCTCTCGAACGTGTTGCAGTATTTGGAGCCGGAGGGGGACTGGGAATTCAAATGCTTAAGATGGTTAGATGGGCAAACTGTCATGTGACAGCTGTTGAAGTTGACACCAATAAATTTCAAGCTTGCCTTGAGCACGGAGCTGATATCTGTGTTGATGCAAATACTAATGATGCACATGAAGCTTTAATCGATGCATCTAATGGAGGCTTTGATGTGGTAATTGATTTTGTGTCATCCACAAAAAGTCTGGAAATGGGTGTTGCTAGTCTCGGTAGAGGTGGAAGGCTAATTACTCTGGGCGGCGGCGGCGGCGCTGGTTCTGAATTTAAATTAAATGGTATGTCATTATTATCTAAGGAAATAGAGGTGATGGGTAGCAGGTACTGCTCTTATCAAGAAGTCCTTGAAAGCTTGCAATTGGTTGGTGAACAGGCACACAAGGGTTTAATGCCACTTGTTACTCGCACGTCGGGTTTTGAAGGGTTAGAAGATATTCACAACGATGTTGAGCATAGTCGGATTACTGGGAGAGCGGCACTTGTTTTGTAGGTGCAAGGTTCTAAAATGACAAAATCCATTGCTATAATAGGACTTGGAGTGCTTGGTTCTGCGATTGCTAAGTTCTTGCTTGAAAACGGGTTCCAAGTATATGGATTTGATATATCAAAAAAAGCTCTAGCAAACTTCAATAATAACGAAAAGTTCTATGCGTGTAGTAGAATAGATGAGATATTCCATAAGGAGCCAAATATTCTATCATGCCTACCATCTGCCGGCAGTCTTTATGAAGTTATGCAGGCAATACCAAAAGGGGACCAATCAGAAAAAAATAGACGACTATTAATTGAACTTTCAACTTTACCCGTTGACTCAAAAGAAAAAGCCAGAGAAATAGCGCACAAAAAAAATGTTCGAATTATAGACTCCCCCTTGTCCGGTAATAGAGTGGTAGCATTACAAGGTAAATTATCAGCTTATCTTTCTGGAGATGGGGAGGACGTCCAAAGAGCCAAACCTTTTTTAGAAGCTTTTTGCCAAAAGGTTACAGAAGTAGGCAAATTTGGAAACGGCAGTAAAATGAAGCTAATAGGAAATATACTGAATCTTGTTCATAATAGCGTAACGGCTGAAGTAATGGTGCTTGGTATGAAAGTAGGATTAGAACCGGAATTAATACACAAAGCGATTAGTGGCACATTTTCCAGCTCAGCTGTATTTGAAGGACGTGGAAAGTTAATGGTTGAAAATGAATACGCTGTTGAAGGTATGAATTTTTCTACCCCAATAAAAGATAGTGAATTCATTACCAAATTAGCTAAAGATAATTTTGTGCCATTACCTATATATCAGGTCGCATTGCAATATTATTTATCTGCTATGGCACAGGGGTATCAGGATTTAGACGCGGCTGCTGTCTGTGCTGTAATAGAAAAGAATGCAAATCTTAACCGCAAATAGCTGCTACCCATCTAATAATTCTTTTAACTGCGGGTAAATAAGCATAAAATCATCGTTTTCGTATAACGGGTCAAGCTTGTTTAGTAGTCTTAAACTATGACTGAGATAAGTCTCTTCACCATTTGATTGCAATAAATCATCTAGTAAATTTAAATCCTTTTTTAAATTGGAGGGTGTTGATTTTCCATCAAATGTCCCAGACAGAATATGGTCAGGAAAACGCCTCTCTGATATATAACTGCGGGCGTTTGAACAATTAAACACTTCAATCATTTGTTCCAAGTTAAGACCATTCTGTTCTCCCTTAATACAAATTTCACTTAACAGCAAAAAGTTTCCATGACAAACAGCGTTATGAAACAGTTTCATAAGTTGGCCTTTACCTGCATCTCCAATATGAAAAATGCGCTCTGAAAAAGAAGATAAAATCTGCATGTTCATCTGTAACACTTTTTTATCTCCGCCAACCATTAAGGTCAATTTTCCTGCTGCAGCCCCTTTAGCGCCACCAGACATAGCAGCATCGAGTTGATACACATTTCTAGTCTCAAAAAGAATTTTTGCTCTTTTAGCTGTAACCCTTGGATCTGAGCTAGTTAGGTCGATAATGGTCGAACCAATTTTTGGGTTATATTTTTCTAACAATTCGTCTATCTCTTTTGACGAGGGAACGCAAAATAATACAACATCACATTTTGTTATAATTTCTTCTGGTGATGTCTTATTTAAATTAGGGGTCTGACTATTCAGATTCAGCCGTTTTTTATTCACATCATAGATGGATAATAGAATATTAGAACTAGAGATGGAATTAGCAATGCCACCACCCATTGCTCCTAAGCCTATTAATCCTATATCTAGTGTAGACATTGAATTAAAAACTTACCTGTTCCACTCCGATGAAATCATTCAATTCTAGAGTCCTATAACTTAAGTTTAGGGTCAAGCCAATCTCGCAAGCTATCACCAAAAAGGTTGAATGAAAAAACGGCTATACTAACTGCCAAACCTGGAAAAATTATCATCCATGGTGCTGTTCTATAATAGTCTGTATTCACGCCCGAAAGCATTAATCCCCATGATGGCGTAGGTTCAACAACCCCTAAACCTAGATATGATAAACTTGCCTCCAGAAGAATCGCCTGCCCTATGAACGCTGTAATTAATATCAAAAAAGGTGCTGTAACATTTGGTAAAATGTGCCTAAATATAATTCTCATTGAGCTAAAACCATTTGTTCTTGCCGCGTCTACATAAGGCAAAGTAACGACTGCAAGCGCCTGGGATCTAATTACCCTTGCAGTTTTAGGAATAAACGGAATAGCAATCGCTACAATAACATTTACATCAACTCCGAGAACAACCGATTTTGGGAAGACTGCAATTACAATAATAGCTAATACGATTATTGGGAACGACAACATCAAATCAATAAATCGCTGAACTAGAAGGTCAACTTTTCCGCCAAAAAAAGCAGAACTGGTACCAATTATCGCTCCGATAGAACACCCAAAAAAAGCAGACAAAAAACCGATGGAAAGAGCAGTTCGGGCACCATAAATTAAGCGAGATAAAATATCTCTGCCAAAAGCATCAGCACCAAGTGGATGGGCTAAAGACGGAGCTCCACCACCAAAGGCTGGTGATGCTTCAAAATCTACATCCTCTGGATTAAATGGAGCAACGTGCTGCGCAAAAATAGCTCCTAACATCATAATTATTATCAACACTATACCCAAAGACCCTAAAGGCTGTTGACGAACAAAATCTAATAGAGTTCTTCTGGAGGGTTTTGTGACATCTTTTTCAATATTATCATCTTTTGTTACGCCTAAATCACTCATTTTTGATACCTTATCCTAGGATCTAATGCTGCATAGAGAAGATCAATTATCAAGTTAACAAGAACAAAACCTGTTGCAACCGTTAAAACAAGTCCTTGCAATAAATTCAAATCGTTTCGAACAACAGAATCTACAAATAACTTCCCTATACCGTTTAAGTTGAAGACTGATTCAGTAACAACCAAACCTCCAAGAAGAAAAGCGAACTCCAGTCCAATTACAGTTACCGTTGGCAATAACGCATTTCTCATACCATGTTTTACGATTACAATTCTTTCGAACACACCCTTAGCTCTAGCTGTACGAATATAATCTTCTGATAAAACCTCCAATATTGACGATCGTAGCATCCTTGCTACGACTGACGAATATCTGTAACCTACCGAAAGCGCAGGCCAAATCATCTGATAGAGATTTGTTTTTGGATCGTCAAAAATACTTATTGTACCTAATGGCGGCAGATTGCCGAATGTGGCTAATATCAGCATGATCAATAACATACCAAACCAAAAAGACGGTACAGCAATCCCTCCAATTGTTATGATTCTTATTACATAATCTAGTATGGAACCTCTGTACAGCGCAGAAATAGTACCTAAGGGGAAAGCAATTAAGACCGCCAAAATAGTTGATAATATTGCTAATTCGAAAGATAATCCTATTCTGCTCATTATCTCTTCAGATACATTATTTTCCGTCCATAAAGAGATACCCAAGTCACCTCTTGGGAGCCCGATCATATATTTATAAAATTGCACCATAATTGGGTCATCTAATCCAAGGCGCTCTTTTTCCTTTTGTATCTCTTCGGCTGATATAATTCCTCCTTCGGCAGCCAGCTTAATTTCAACTATATCACCAGGGACAACTCTCAATACAAAGAAAACGAGAACAGCAACTGCAAGGAGGGTAGGTATTACAAGAAGTATTCTTCTTATTGTATAAGCCAGCATTACTTTCCTCCCTCTATATTTATACAGGCTGCCAGATGATTATTATCAAAATCAACCAGCTCAGGACTGGCTTTTCTGCAATCTTCAGTTACAAAATTACACCTTGATGAAAAAACACAACCTTTAGGTGGGTTTAATGGAGAAGGTAACTCCCCCTTTAAAATAATTTTTTCTCTCCCACGCTCTATGTTTGGATCGGGAATTGGTGCTGCATCTAGTAACGCTTTAGTATATGGATGTTTTGGCTCACCATAGATAGTGTCACTATCACCAATTTCCATAACCTTACCTAAATACATGACAATAACTTTATGAGAAATATGTTTAACAACAGCTAAATCATGGGCAATAAAAAGGTAAGCGATTCCAAGCTCTCTTTGTAAATCTTCCAAAAGGTTAATTATTTGCGCTTGAACCGAAACATCCAATGCCGATACAGGCTCATCACATATTATAATTTTTGGCTCCATACAAAGTGCCCTTGCTATGCCTACTCTCTGTCTCTGCCCTCCAGATAATTCATGTGGATATCTGTCTCTCATGTAAGGATATAATCCAACTTTTGTAAGAAGTTCACTTACTCTTTTCAATCGAGCAACTTCGTCTGTTTCTATCTTATGAACTTTAAGAGGTTCCTCTAATATTTGGCCAATAGTCATTCTAGGATTTAAAGAAGAAAAAGGATCTTGAAAAATCACCTGCATATCCTGCCGCACGAGAGCTACAGATTTTTGATTTAATTCTTTTTCATTAAATTTTAATTCTCCCCCTGTAGGCAGATTTAAATGCAATATCGCCCTTCCAACAGATGTTTTTCCGCAACCTGACTCTCCCACCAGTCCAACAGTTTCGCCTGGGTAAACATCGAATGATATATCATCAACAGCTTTCACTGTTCCCGAAACACTTGACAGCCAACCGCTTCTGAAAGAGACACCAAAATGTTGTTTTAACCCTCTAACTGATAGTACAGGTTTATCTTTTTTTACCTTAATTGGTTTGAATTTATCTTTGTCAGAAACATAAATTGATGCTCCCTTTTTATTCGCTTCGTCCGAATAGAAGCATGCTGTAAAATGATTTTTACCCTTCGACCGTTCCTTGAGTTCAGGAGAGCTGTCACAAGTATCTGCCGCCATTGGACACCTAGGCTTAAAACGACACCCACTTGGTGGTGCCATAAGGTTGGGTGGCAAGCCTTCGATGGTTGCTAATCTGCCGCCTCTCTTTTTATCCATTCTGGGTACGGAACGAAGTAATCCGATTGTATATGGATGGGATGGCTTACCAAAAATCTCTGAAGCTCCTCCCTTTTCAACTATTCTTGCAGCATACATTACATTAACTTTATCGGCGTATGCAGCAACAACCCCCAAATTATGGGTAATCATGATGATTGCTACACCTAGTCGATTACAAATATCTTTCAATAATTCCAGTATTTGTGCTTGAATAGTGACGTCTAGAGCTGTGGTCGGCTCATCAGCAATGATCAAATCAGGTTCACATGCAAGTCCAATTGCAATCATTACTCGTTGTCGCATTCCACCAGAAAATTGATGCGGATATTGTGTTAAACGTTTTTCGGGCTCTGGTATTCCTACCATGTTGAGAAGCTCAATTGCTCTATTGTTTGCCTCTTCTTCAGACATTTCTAAATGAGTTATTAATGGTTCAGTAAGCTGATCACCGATGGTCAAAACTGGGTTTAAGCTTGTCATAGGCTCTTGAAAAATCATTGACATTCGTCGTCCACGAATTTTTCTCATTTCGTTTTCAGACAGGTTGGTAATGTCTTGCCCATCAAATTTTACATAGTCGGCTTTTATCTCGGCAACTCTTTTAGGTAGCAACTTCATTATCGATAAAGCTGTAACAGATTTGCCACAACCAGACTCACCAACGATTGAAAGAAATTCCCCTCTATTTACTTGGAAACTAACATTATCAACAGCTCTCACCGTGCCATTTTTTAATTTGAATTCAACCTGAAGGTTGCGCACGTCGAGAAGAGGAGGCTGTGACATTTTCTATTTCCATTTTAGTTTAAATAAAATGAGCACGATAAATCGTGCTCATTCTTATATTATTTTATCAGTCTTCCAGATAAATGCCGCGGAAGGTATTGTTAAGGATATGAGAATTAGCAATCACATAACCTTTAACCTTTTTATTTAATGACACCACTCTGTCAGTGTAAGTTATTGGAAGTACGTAGGCTTCTTCTAGAGCTTTTTTCTCAAACTCATGAACGATAGCTTTTCGCTTTTCGAAATCAACTTCACCTTTTTGTGCATCAAATAAAGCATCTAATTCGCGATTAGTTGCCCTGCTGTAATTTGAAGGATTAACATCCCTTGAAAGATATTTAAAATGCATCACTGTTGGGTCAGGAAGAAATGATGGTGCCCAATCTATAGTGGCATCAAAATTACCTTCCTTCCTGATTGTCACAAATTTACTTGTTGGGTTTGTGATCATTTCAGGGTTCAGTCCACATTTTTTCCATTCTGACATTAACCAAATTGCTATGTGGTCATAAGGGTGCGCAACTGCGCGATTACTGTAAGTAAATTTTAGTCCCTCATATCCGGCCTCTTTTAAAAGTTCTTTGGCTTTTGCTCTGTTAGCTTCTGCATCTTTTCCAAATCCAACCAGCTGATATAATTCATCATCTGGAAGAGCATATTTTGTGTCGTACAACAAATACCCTGATGGCCTTGGAGCGGTGAAAGTGATCTTTGCTAGTTTTGGCAAGCCGCCATGTCTATCTATGCATAGATTAAGAGCTTGTCGGACACGCACATCCTTGAATGGCTCGGATTCAGAATTTAAAGAGACAACCCACAGTGTCATAAGGGTTTTTGATTGATTTGTGTAATCATCACCCATCTGTTCTTGAAGAGTTTTGACCTCCGGAGGAGCAGTTGCTCTCCATTCTGCCATAATCTGCCCACCAACTAATGGTTCAACCAATCCTTTAATACGATAACCCTCTGTCCTGTCTAAACAGTTATCTCCATGATGAAAATCGTCGTATCTCTCGCCGATGTAGGATTCACCCTTAACGTGCTCAACAAATTTGTATGGACCAGTTCCATTAACATTCTTTTTATGCCAGTTCGGATCCTTAGCAATGTCTTTAGCCGAATAAATAGCATTAAAAGGTGATGCAAAACCATCCATCATAAAAGCGTCTGGACTATTTAATTTGAATACCACGGTGTAATCGTCAGGTGTTTCAATACTATCCAAGCTTAGGTATAATGCTTTTCTTTGAGATAAAACGCCTTCTGGTGGGAATGCTATTCTTTCGTAGCTGGCCTTTACGTCAGCAGAAGTTAGCGGTGTACCATCGTGAAATTTTACATTTTCATGCAATTTGAATGTATAGCTGAGACCGTCTTCAGCCATTTCCCAGCTTTTTGCAATGTCACCTTCTAAGTTTGGAAAGTTTTCCCAATCAAAGGTGAGTAATGTTGAGTAGTGTTGAGCTACGAAGTGCATAACAGCATAGGAATTTGTTCCATGCATGTCATAGTTAGGCGGCTCTGCTTTGACCCCGTACTTCAACGTTCCACCTTGCGTTGGACAAGAAGAATGACTTCCTGCAAAAGCGGTGGACGAAGCAATACAAGCTATCGCTGCTATCGCCGCTGATCTTAAAATTGATCGCATTTTTTTCCTCCAAAATAGATCTTTCTGTAATATCGATAAAGATAACCATGAAGATTTAATTTATTCAAACATTTTTTAAAATGTTTCTAATATTTTCTGCGATGCATAAAACAATTTATATGGGATTTATGAATAATGACTTTTTATAAAAGGTTTTAAAATGTCCAAATCCACCTCAGTGCCTAGACCCAATCCCGTTGGTGCTCTTACCCTTCCTTTGTCAATCGTCAAGCTTTCCGAGACTGGATCTACATCTAGATATTGATTAGTGATACTTACATCCCAATTAATATTTGGAACTAAACAAGACAGAATCGAAACGGCATTTCCGCTTATACTTGTCTCAGCCACCTTACCAGCAAGATTAATATTAAGACCTAGCGCATGAGCGTGTTTCGCAGCTTCAAGGACGGCTACTATACCTCCTAATTTAATCGTTTTCAAACTGCACCCCTTGACAGCCGAAGCCGCTACTAACTCTGAAATATCGGTTAGACTGTGGACTCCTTCGTCTGCTCCCAGAGGTACTGAAGTTGAAGATGCGACATCTTTAATGTCCGAAATATCGTCAGCAGGAACCGGTTGCTCAAAAAAATCAATTCCCGATTCTCCTGCTTCGGAAGCAAATGTTTTTGCCTCAGTCAGATTAAATCCTTCATTGGCGTCAGCAGAAATAAAGGCTGTATTTCCAAGTGCTTTCCTAATCGAGGAGCATCTCATTAAGTCTTCTTTAGCTGAGTTAGAACCAACTTTTATTTTAAACGCGTCAAAACCCTCTTTTTGCTTTTCCTTAGCACGAGCTATTTCCTCATCTATTGTTCCACCTGCTATCATGTAAAGAGCTCTTGAGGAATCTCTTTTTGGACCTCCAAGAAGTTCTATTAAAGAACAATT
Organism: uncultured SAR116 cluster alpha proteobacterium; assembly: GCA_902622515.1. GTDB lineage: Bacteria > Pseudomonadota > Alphaproteobacteria > Puniceispirillales > Puniceispirillaceae > UBA5951. Next base: position 2,153 of record CACNQE010000008.1, on the reverse strand, counting down.
ATTCGTTCTTGCAAACAAATCTAACATGGCCATTTCTATGGCAGAAATAGCACCTTGATTCCCATACAAAGGCGTATTCAATAAAACTTTTATATCTGCTAAATTCTTTATATCAGAACCCAATACCATTGATTTGAGAAACTTTGCTGCTGATACCATTCCTTCGACAAACTCACCAGTCATTGTAGGCGCAGACGAAGCTTCTCCCCACCCAATAAGTCCATTATCACCGGATATTTTTATTATGAGATTATCAGCCGTATCAAGAATAACTCCGGCCATTTTTATTCTAGATTTTAAAGGCATTGATACCGAAAAAATTTCTACATTTTGAATGTTAACATTAATGTAGCTCATATAAATAATCCTAACTTGTAAATTGCTCGATTTCCTTATCCGACATACCTAAAAATTCTCTCAAAATTTCTTCATTATGTTCTCCCAATAGTGGTGGCGGCAGGTTAGTTTCTTTTCCTCTTTTCTCATCAAAAGAGATTGGAAGACCAAGTGATTTTACGATACCGGCAGTTGGATGCTCCAAATCTAAAACCATACCATTTTCAATTGTCTGTGGGTGTGATAAAGATTGAGTGACTGTTCTGACCACGGCAACTGGAATCCCATTCTTCTGAAGCAGCTTGTGCCAATGTTCGGCATTCTCTTCAGACAAAGCTTTTTCGATCAATTGCTCCAATTCTACCCTATTTTCAACTCTTGACGCGTTTGTAGAGAATTTTGGGTTTTCGCACCATTCAATATTTTCCATAATTTCGCTAAACAGCCTAAATTGACCATCATTTCCGACTGATATTACTAACGCCCCTTCTCCGCATTTAAAGAGATTATACGGGACAATATTTGGGTGACCATTCCCATAACGCTTTGAGTCTCTTCCGGATATGAGATGATTCGAGGCTACGTTTGCCAGAAGAAAAATACCAGTATTATATAGGTTAACGTCAATTGAAGAACCTGCACCGGTTAAATTTCTTTTGTTGAGAGCCGCTAGTATGCCTATAACTGCGTTCATTCCAGTAGCAATATCAACAATTGCAACACCAAGTTTCATAGGCTCTCCATCAGCAGAACCAGTTATGGCCATTAATCCAGATTCTGCTTGTAAAAGAAAATCGTACCCCGGCATTCCACCATTTGGTCCTTTGTTTCCATACCCCGTTATTGAGCATCGAATAACTTGGTTTGCTTTTGTTTTAAACCAATCATCAGTTAGACCCAGTTTTCCCAAAAGACCCGGTTTAAAGTTATCGATAACAACGTCACTTTTTGTAATTAAATTCTTTAGTATTTTTAAGCCATCTGGAGTTTTGAAATCCAATGCAAGACTTTTTTTATTCCTATTAACTCCTAGAAAATAGGCTGCTTCTGTATCAGCAAATGGCGGGCCCCAATGTCTGGTGTCATCTCCTCTGGAAGGATGTTCTATTTTAATTATGTTTGCTCCCATATCACCCAGCATCTGCGTACACAAGGGACCAGCTAAAACGCGTGTTAAATCTAAAACAGTAACATTTTCCAATGCATCTTGTTGTTTATTCATATTATTTCCGAACTATTAAATAAAAAATTTTTCATTCTTATAATTTATCTATTAACCAATCAAACATCTCTGAGTATGCTAGACTTGCATAATCTCTTTGACAATGCTGTGCTCCACCCTCTTCGGGGGTAAAAACTCTTAATGTTTTATCTAGGGAACCTGATGCATTTAACAAAGATTTTGCATCTTCCAATGGTACCTGTTCATCTGCTGAACCATGGGTGATTAGAAATGGACAGCGCATATTTTGCACAACACCGTCAAGTTTGTAATCTGATAATTTTCCTAAAACTTGATGCATGTTATCAACACCCAAAATCCAGCAAATATGATGACCTGGAACGCTCATAGATTCGTTAAACTTGGCTTCAATTCTTTTTTGCCAAGTCTTCTGATAATCCCATATTGCACCCCAGGCAATACACGCCTTAAGCCTTGGTTCCATAGATGCACATCTCGGAGCGTAATATCCCCCCAAACTTACCGCCATAATACCAATTCGGTTTTTATCCACGTCTTCACGCGTTTCTAAATAATCTACGCAGGCTGAACCAGCTACTTCATAATCAGGTCTAAGAAACATTCCCCGAAACCT
>CACNQE010000007.1 GCA_902622515.1 uncultured SAR116 cluster alpha proteobacterium | reverse complement strand
TAATGACAGACAATCTTGTTTTGACTGATAGTGTTGTGCTGGGGGTTATTGTCTCTGCCCACGGACTAAAAGGTCAGTTCAAGGTGAAAAGCTTTACTGAGCCTCCAGAAAACTTGTTTGCTTATGGAAACGTGAAGCTTGAATCAGGGGAAGAATTATCACTCAGATTAGTGAGTAAGCATAGAGGATTACTAATCTGTGCAGCTCAAGAAATAGAGGATAGAACAGCAGCAGAATCTATTCGAAAACAAGAATTAAGAATTGAGAGAGAGGCTTTACCATTACCTGCAGAAAACGAGATATATCAAACAGATTATCTTGGCTTTATGATAGTAGATTTAGATAAAAAACCGATTGGTTTTATTGTTGGTTTTCATAATTTTGGTGCAGGCGATATAGTGGAAGTCAAACCTGAAGGATCGGAAACTATTTTTCTACCATTTACAGGATTTTTAAAGCAGGTAGATATAATTGAAAAACAATTGGTTATGAACATTGCTGACGGGTTCATAAATTAAATTAGGAGTTCAAAATAACATCTTTTAAGAATACAGAGACAATTGCTTGGCAAGCGACCGTACTAACCCTATATCCAGAAATGTTTCCAGGCACCCTCAAATATGCACTAGCAGGTCGAGCGTTAAAAAATAAATTATGGCAGTTGAATGTAATAAATATTAGAGATTTTTCGACTGACAAACATGGTTCAGTGGATGATGCCCCATTAGGAGGAGGTCACGGTATGATTATGAGGGCAGACGTAATTGATGCTGCTTTACAGGCAACAGAAAATGCGCCAGGCCCACGTTTTTACCCAAGTCCAAGAGGAGCTAAATTAACGCAATCGGGAATTCGTTCTCTTAGTGGAGGAAAAGGAGCATTGTTTATATGTGGTCGTTTTGAAGGTATAGATCAGCGTGTGATAGACAAGCATGATCTAATTGAAATATCTTTAGGAGACTATATTTTATCAGGCGGCGAGTTAGCAACACAAGTGATTTTAGATAGTTGCATTCGTCTATTGCCTGGGGTGATGGGTAACCACTTATCTCATGAGCAGGAGAGTTTTGAGAATGGTTTGCTAGAGCATCCAAATTATACACAGCCAAGAATATGGCAAGGGATACCAGCTCCAGAAGTGTTATCCTCTGGACATCATGAAAAAATTGCAAGCTGGCGAAAAAGTCAGTCAGAAGATATAACCAAGAAACGGCGCCCAGATCTATGGCAAGATTATTTGGATAATAAATAATTTTAATGTTGAAAAAAGTTGACAGATTATAGACTAGACGGCATTAAGGTTTTGTCGCGAAAAGGAGATGATTATGAACCTCATCGATAAGATAGAAAAAAAGCAAATTGAAACAATTCTCGCAAAAAGAGAAGTCCCAGAATTTGGTCCAGGCGACACTTTGAAAATAGATGTGAAGGTTGTTGAGGGTACACGAGAGAGGGTTCAGGCTTTTGAAGGTGTGTGCATCGGCCGCAAGAATGACGGAATAGGTTCATCGTTTACTGTTCGCAAGATTTCATATGGTGAGGGAGTAGAGCGCGTGTTTCCTCTTTACTCTCCAAAAATCCAAGCAATACACGTGCTTCGTCGTGGACGTGTTCGTAGAGCAAAACTCTATTATCTACGTGGACGCACAGGAAAAGCTGCACGCATTGCTGAAAAAGTGACTAACAGAACAAAATCTGCTTAACTAAAATCGTTTTTTTAAATATTGCGCTCTTTGATAATTGTTCTGAAAAAGTTTACGGGGCAAATTGAGGGCTATAAATATCGCACCAAAGGAGACAGTGATGGTAAAGCCGCGTACGTTATTTGATAAAATATGGGATGCCCATTTAATTCATCAGGCTGAAGATGGAACCTCCCTCATCTACATTGATAGACATTTGGTGCACGAAGTTACCAGCCCACAAGCATTTGAGGGTTTGCGTAATTCTTCTCGTACTGTAAGAGAGTCAGCCAGAACACTTGCTGTCGCAGACCATAACGTCCCAACTTCTGATCGTTCAAAAGGAATAGCAGATGCTGAAAGTAGATTGCAAGTTGAAACATTGGCACAGAATGCCAAAGATTTTGGCATTCCTTTTTTCTCAATGGAGGATATTAGGCAGGGTATTGTTCACGTAATCGGTCCTGAACAAGGTTTTACCCAGCCTGGTATGACTATTGTTTGTGGTGACTCCCATACGGCAACCCATGGTGCTTTTGGTGCTTTAGCTTTTGGTATAGGGACATCCGAAGTAGAACATGTTTTGGCAACACAAACACTAATACAGCGTCCTGCAAAGAACATGCGCATCACTGTCTCTGGCAGTGTTGCTTCTTTTGTTACAGCCAAAGATATTATTCTTGCAATTATCGGTAAGATTGGAACTGCTGGTGGTACTGGCCATGTAATTGAATTTGCTGGTGAAGCAATAATGGACCTATCGATGGAGGGGCGAATGACCGTTTGCAATATGGCCATTGAAGCTGGGGCACGAGCTGGTATGGTTGCTCCAGATGAAAAAACATTTGCATATATAAAAGGAAAGCCTATGGCGCCTTCTAATGAATTATGGGATAAGGCATTAGACTGGTGGAAAAGTCTTCCTTCTGATGATGGCGCTGTTTATGATACTGAGATAACCTTGCAAGCATCTGAAATTGTTCCTACTGTGACTTGGGGAACAAGTCCAGAAGATGCATTGCCCATTACAGATTATGTTCCTAATCCAGAAAAAATTTCAGATCCTGTATTAAAGGCAAAAATTGAGAGAAGCCTCGATTACATGGGATTAAAAGCAGGACAAAAACTTACAGATATTCAGATTGATACTGTATTTATTGGCTCTTGTACTAACAGCAGGATCGAAGATTTAAGAGCTGCGGCGGGTATCATAGAAGGAAGAAAAGTTAAAACTGGTTTAAGAGCGTTAGTTGTTCCAGGGTCCGGCTTAGTAAAACAAATGGCAGAAGAAGAAGGGCTTGATAAAATATTTAAAGAAGCTGGCTTTGATTGGCGAGAACCTGGATGTTCTATGTGCTTAGCTATGAATGCTGACAAATTATCTGAGGGTGAGCGTGCTGCTTCTACATCCAATCGAAATTTTGAGGGGCGTCAGGGAAGAGGTGGACGCACTCACCTTGTTAGCCCAGAAATGGCCGCCGCTGCCGCCTTAACTGGGCACCTTTCAGACATTAGAGAATTATAAGGGGCTATTACAATGCAGAAATTTGATAAATTAGAGGGTGTGGCAGCGCCTATGGATATTATCAATATTGACACAGATATGATTATTCCAAAGCAGTTCTTAAAAACAATTAAGCGTTCTGGTCTTGGAAAAAGTTTATTTTTCGAAATGAGATATACAAATGATGGAGACGAAAACGCGGATTTTATTTTGAATAAGCCGTCTTACAGAAGTGCTCAAATTTTGGTAGCTGGGGATAATTTTGGATGTGGTTCAAGTCGCGAGCACGCGCCGTGGGCGTTGCTCGATTATGGCATTCGATGTGTGATATCTACTAGTTTTGCTGATATCTTCTATAACAATTGCTTTAAAAACGGCATCCTACCTATAAAAGTAACTCCTGAACAAAGAGATGCATTGCTTGCAGATGCAGCAGACATTGAAAATCCAGAATTGAAAATTGATTTGAACTTACAGAAAATATCACGTCCTAACGGGGCAACAATCTCATTTGAGATAGATCCATTCCGGAAGGAATGTTTGTTAAATGGTCTTGATGATATCGGATTAACTTTGGAAAAATCAGAAATGATTCGCTCTTATGAGCAAAAACGAAGTTCTAGCCTGCCCTGGTTATGACGTCTATTTAGTTAGGGCAAGAGAACATTTTGCATTATATCAAACAATGTGTAGCAGTAGAATAAGGAATTTTGTATGGCATCAAATAGAAAAGTGATGGTTCTCGCAGGAGATGGGATAGGCCAAGAAGTAATGCATGCAAATATGCAAATAATGGAATGGTTAGCAAAGCACCGTTCTTTAGGGTTTGATGTGTCGGAAGGACTAGTTGGAGGAGCTGCATATGAAGCTCACGGTGTTCCACTTACAGACGAAACACTCTCAGACTCGATCGCAAGTGATGCTATATTGTTTGGTGCGGTAGGTAATCCAAAATATGACAATTTACCTTTTGAGTTAAAACCGGAACGTGGGCTACTCACACTTCGAAAGGAGTTAGATTTATTTGCTAACCTGCGTCCTGCGTTGGTGTTTGATCCGCTCATAAGTGCTTCAACACTGAAGCCGGAGGTGATATCTGGTCTTGATATACTGATTTTGCGGGAATTGTGTGGCGGGGTATATTTTGCGGAGCCTAGAGGCATTGATGAAATGGCCGACGGTCAGAAAAAAGGCTATGACACTAATGCATACACAACTACTGAAATAGAGAGAATTGGGAGGGTTGGCTTTGATTTAGCTAGAAAACGTGATGGTAGGCTAACTTCTGTAGAGAAAGCTAATGTAATGCTTTCAGGCGTTCTTTGGCGTGATGTTATTACAGCTTTGCACAAAGAAGAAGGCGATGGTGTTGAGCTATCTCACATGTATGCTGATAATTGTGCTATGCAGCTAGTTAGGAATCCAAAACAGTTTGATGTCATAGTAACAGATAATTTATTTGGCGATTTACTATCAGATTGTGCCGCAATGCTAACAGGCTCTTTAGGCATGTTACCTTCTGCATCTCTTGGAGAACCAGATCCTGAAACTAAAATTCCAAGAGCAATGTACGAGCCAGTTCACGGTTCTGCGCCAGATATCGCCGGTAAAAATTTAGCAAATCCCCTTGCCCAGCTTTTGAGCTTTGCAATGATGCTTAGGTATAGTTTTGACCAGCCAGATGAGGCAGAGCTTGTAGAAAATGCAGTTAGTGATGCTCTGTCAACAGGTATGCGGACGGCAGATATTATGTCAAATGGAGCTATAGCTGTAGGCACAGATCAGATGACACAGGCTGTTATAGACTCAATGGATAAGCTTGCAAGATAACGGAACGAATTGTGTTCAATTAGGCAATTTTTAAGGAGTATCTTATGGGATATAAAGTAGCCGTAGTTGGTGCAACTGGTGCTGTTGGTAGAGAAATGCTTCAGACATTAAGCGAGAGAAAATTTCCAGCTGATGAAGTTTTTGCTTTAGCTAGTGAAAAGTCAACGGGAAAAGAAATATCTTATGGGGAGGATGGCGTGATTAAAGTAACTTCTCTAGATAAATTTGATTTCTCTAGTGCAGACATAGCTCTATTCTCAGCAGGTGGAGAGCTATCAAAAGCCTATGCGCCTAGAGCCGGGCAAGAAGGATGTTTGGTGATCGATAATAGCTCAGCATTCCGAATGGATCCAAATGTTCCTCTGATTGTTCCAGAAGTAAACCCTGAAACGTTGAAACAAGCTAAGCCTGAAAACAAAGGCAAAAATATTATTGCAAATCCAAATTGCTCAACAGCTCAACTTGTAGTTGCATTAAAACCTATCCACGATGTCTTTACTGTGAAGAGAGTAGTTGTTTCTACTTATCAAGCAACTTCTGGTGCAGGCAGTCTAGGCATGGAAGAACTTTTTAATCAAACCAAAGGAATTTTTGTAAATGATACAGTGACACCAGAGGTGTTTACTAAGCAGATTGCATTCAATGCTATTCCACACATTGATGTATTTATGGATGATGGATTTACAAAAGAAGAATGGAAAATGCGGGTTGAAACAGCAAAAATTCTGGATCCAAATATCAAGCTTGTAGCACATTGTGTTCGTATACCAGTATTTATTGGTCATTCTGAAGCTGTTTTTATTGAAACTGAAAAATCATTTGAAGAAAAACAGATTAGAGAGTTATTGCGTAATGCTGAGGGACTAGCTGTTATTGATATGCGTTCAGACGAGGGATATGCGACACCTGTAGAGTGTGCTGGAGATGATTTAGTTTTTGTTAGTAGGATACGTAAGGATATTACAGTTGAAAATGGATTAGTTTTCTGGTGCGTTTCAGATAATTTACGTAAAGGGGCAGCGCTAAACTCCGTCCAAATTGCAGAGCTCGCTGTTGCACAAAAATATTTTTAATTTGAGTTTTGCCCCAAAAAATTGCAAAGGTATATTAACGAATTAAATCTATGGTTAGCATTGGCATAGACTGTTTTGATTGAGACTGCTCAATTAGAGATTGTGTGATGCGACAGGCTTTGTTTGCAGCTTCTATTTGAGTTTTTCCTGAGACTAATAAAGATGTTAAGATTGCCGCTAATGTGTCGCCCGCTCCAGAAATACCTGTTCTTTGTTTTTTATGCCGGAAAACACTTATATGATCTGGGCCAACCAATATATCAGCTATCTCATTTTCTGCTGAAAAAACACCAGTTGTCAAAACCCATTCAGGTCCTTTTGAATGTATGATTTTGCTAGCTTTAACTGCTGAATCCACATCGGAAACGCAAATATCAGACAAATAAGATGACTCAAATACATTAGGCGTCGTTACAGTTGAGAGTGGTAATAATTGTCTTTTTGATTCTTCGGCAAGCTCCTTATCTATATAAAGAGAGCCGTTATCTCCAAACACAGGGTCATAGATGTATAGAGTTTCTGGATTTTTAATTACATGTTTGCGTATGACATTGACATGTCCCTTGTGACCAAGATAACCAGTGTGTATAGCATCGATGTCGTTTGCACTTTTCACCTTTTTTAATTCTCTCAACAAACAGTCCATTTGCCCTTTTGGCATAACAAATTTAGAGGCATTTATGATACCAGGATGGGCTGCAAGAACTACACTATTTATGCAAAGAGTCTCGTGCCCAAATAGAGTATGGATTGGCACAGCAACCGTATTTCCAACACGACCTGAAACAACACTGGACTGAATTGATAGTATGGAAGGTGATTTCATTAGGAATTATAACAGTTACAGTGATTTTAAGAAATCAGATTTAAACAAAAGAGCTCTTTTTTACTAGATCATGAAAACATTCGTAAATCTAACGTCGGATTTGTTGATTTTGATAAGTGGCTGTCTTATACCTGATCTACTAGAAGATACAAAAGGATTTTGATAAAAATGTCTCGCCCTCGTCCTCTATCGCCACATTTATCTATCTGGCGATTTCAGCTCCCCGCTGTAATGTCTATTACCCATCGAATGACAGGGGTTATTTTGGCATCTGGAACTATTTTGCTAACTTGTTGGCTCCTAGCTCTTGCGTTCGGAGAAAGTAGTTTTAACCTCGTATCTATAATAATATTCCACCCTCTTGGACAGCTTGTAATGTTTAGTTATTCGGTTGTGTTATTTTATCATGCGAGCAATGGTGTGCGTCATTTGTTCTGGGATTTTGGAAAAGCACTTGATGTGCCAGGCGTTTATACGTCAGGGCGTATTGCCTTGATAACAATGTTTTTCCTGATAGTTGGTTTTTGGTTAGTAATATTTTTTAGTTAGGAAAACAAAATGGCACAGCCTTCAAATTCAATGAGAACTCCACTCGCAAAGGCACGCGGTCTCGGTTCAGCTAAATCGGGGGTGCATCATTGGTGGTATCAAAGACTAACGGCTATAGCTATGGTACCTTTGGTTTTATCAGCTATATATTTGATCTTTAGGATAGCAGGCTCTGATTATAACCAAGCTATTTCTCTTCTTCAAAACCCATTTCATGCCGCTATCTTATTATTATTGATTATTATAGGCTTCTGGCATTGCATGCTTGGAATTCAAGTTGTGATAGAAGATTATGTTGGCTCAGAATGGGGACGAATATTATCAATAATGGTTGTTAAGGCTATTCTTATCTTGCTTGCAACTTTATCAGCTCTATCTTTACTGAAGATAGTATCAATCTAATTGGTTATGAAAAAAATTGACTACAGAAAAGGTAAATAAATAATGAGTGCATATGAAATTACAGATCATCACTATGATGTGGTTGTTGTTGGAGCGGGTGGTGCAGGATTGAGAGCAACATTAGGCATGGCAACATCGGGTCTGCGCACTGCATGTGTAACCAAAGTGTTCCCAACGCGTTCACACACTGTAGCGGCTCAAGGCGGTATAGGCGCTGCGCTCAACAACATGGGCGAAGGTGATGGATGGCGTTATCACATGTATGATACGGTTAAGGGTTCAGACTGGCTTGGAGATCAAGATGCAATTGAATATATGTGTCGAGAAGCCATTCCATCTGTGATTGAACTAGAGCATTATGGTGTTCCTTTTTCTAGAACAGATGAAGGCAACATTTACCAAAGACCTTTTGGAGGCCATACATTAGATTATGGGAAGTCTATGGCAAGACGTGCTTGTGCTGCTGCTGATAGAACAGGGCACGCAATTTTACATACACTTTATCAGCAGTGTTTAAAACACGCTGCAGAATTTTTTGTGGAATATTATGCTATAGATCTGATTATGGATGATAATGGAACATGTCAAGGCATCGTTGCATTATGTATGGAAGATGGTTCTATACACCGCTTTCTTGGACAACGAACGGTTCTTGCTACTGGTGGGTATGGAAGGGTTTATTTTTCTTGCACATCTGCTCATACCTGCACCGGTGATGGGAATGCGATGGCGTTGCGTGCAGGGTTACCACTTCAAGATATGGAGTTTGTGCAATTCCACCCAACGGGTGTTTATGGAGCTGGTGTTTTGATCACAGAAGGAGCTCGTGGTGAAGGGGGGTATCTTACCAACTCTGAGGGTGAGCGTTTCATGGAGAGATATGCGCCGACTGCTAAAGATTTAGCCAGTCGAGATGTGGTAAGTAGGTCAATGACAATTGAAATTAATGAGGGAAGAGGAGTTGGCCCGAAAAAAGATCATATAATGTTGCACCTTGAACACATAGATCCAGAAACTCTTCATCAAAGATTACCCGGCATTACTGAAACAGCTAAAATTTTTTGTGGTGTTGATGTAACCAAAGACCCAATTCCTGTTCTACCTACGGTGCACTATAATATGGGTGGTGTGCCAACAAATTATCATGGTGAAGTGTTATGTCCAAGTGACTCAGACCCAAACAAAACTGTTCAAGGACTAATGGCCATAGGAGAGGCTGCATGCGTTTCTGTCCATGGGGCAAATAGGCTCGGAACAAATTCACTTCTCGATATTGTAGTTTTTGGTAGGGCGGCAGCACACCGAGCAAGTGAAGTGCTAACGCCAGGAGCGTCTCACGCACCAGTATCCAAAGTATCATCAGACCGTGCTATTAGCAGGTTAGATAGAATGCGTCATTCAAAAGGGGATAAACAGCCAGGTGAACTAAGGCTTGAGATGCAAATGGCAATGCAAAAATATGCAGCCGTTTTTCGTTCAGGTGAATCACTCACAGAGGGTGTTAAAACAATGGACTCTATAGCGGGGGATATGAACAATATCGGTATTCAGGATAGGTCTTTAATATGGAATACCGATTTAATAGAGGCGATGGAACTAGAAAACCTGATGGGGCAGGCTTTAGTAACTATCCGTTCTGCTGAACAGAGAAAGGAATCAAGAGGAGCTCATGCACATGAAGATTTTTCTGAAAGAGACGATAAGAATTGGATGAAACATACAGTAATGTGGCTTGATGATGAAAACAAATCCTCCGTTACCTATCGTGATGTGACGTTAACAACACTTACCAATGAGGTAGAGTCTATACCACCAGTAGCACGTGTATATTAATTAGGAAAAATGATATGGCTGAATTTACCCTTCCCACACATTCAAAAGTTACAAAAGGAGATTTTTTCCCAGCTAAAAAAACAGCTGAGAATGTCAAGACATTCTCAATTTACCGTTGGTCTCCAGAGGACGATAATAATCCAAGGATGGATGATTTTGAAGTTGACTTGGACGAATGCGGTCCAATGGTATTGGATGCATTGATAAAAATTAAGTCAGAGGTTGATAGTTCTCTTACATTTAGGCGTTCATGCAGAGAAGGTATTTGTGGCTCATGCTCCATGAACATTGATGGTACAAATACGCTTGCTTGTTTAAAGGCAATAGAAGATGTCAAGGGTGATGTAAAAATATATCCACTACCGCATATGCCGGTGGTAAAGGATCTTGTTCCAGATCTCACCCATGCATATGCACAATTAACGTCTATTGAGCCATGGCTAAAAGCAGATACACCAGCGCCAGAAGGCAAGGAGCGCAAACAGTCCCCCGAAGAACGTCAAGAAATAGATGGGATGTGGGAGTGCGTTTTATGTTTTAGTTGTACTACGTCCTGCCCAAGCTATTGGTGGAATGGTGATAGGTATCTTGGACCAGCAGTATTGCTTCAAGCCTATCGTTGGATTGCGGATAGTAGAGATGAATATACGGGCGAACGACTAGATGCGTTAGAAGACCCGTTTCGTTTATATCGATGCCACACGATTATGAATTGTGCAAAAACTTGTCCAAAAGGGCTAAATCCTGGAAAAGCTATCGGTGAGATCAAGAAAAAAATGTTAGAGAGACAAAGCTAGTAAAAAATATTGGTCAGCAAAAAACCCTGTGTCATACAAGCAAAATACACTTCTATGTAAATATAATTACCTTTTATCGACTGGCAAGTTAAATAAGGATGTTGGACAGGCCATGGCAGTCGAGGAACTGAACAATTTATATTCGTCTTTATTAAGTAATATTAAAAAAAAATGGCAGTTTTGGACCTCTAGCGTTGCTCCAAAGGGCGTTTATTTATTTGGTGGCGTTGGTCGTGGAAAAACCATGTTAATGGATTTGTTTTTCACAGAATGTCCTGAAGGTAATAAACAACGTCTTCATTTTCACGATTTTATGGCACTGGCGCATAATCTAATCAATGAGGCACGAAAAGCGAATTCTGAAGATCCGATAGAAACAGCGGCTAAGCGTATAATTCAAAATGGCAAGATAGTCTGTTTCGATGAAATGGAAGTTAGAGATATCGCTGACGCCATGATTATCAGTCGTTTATTTGCTTTCCTATGGCAACAGGGAATGGTTTTAATTGCAACCTCCAATAGACACCCAGATGAATTATATAAAAATGGGTTACACCGCGATAGGTTTTTACCTTTTCTGACAGAACTTAAATCAAAGATGCGAATTATTGATATCAAAGAAGGCGATGATTTTAGAAAAAAGATTTTAGCTGGGTTTGATGGTTGGATGTTTCCGTTCAATCAAAAGGTAAACACAAAATTATCTAAATTATTTAGCCAATTGTTGCAAGATAGACCGCCTCAAGGAGAAATAATAAAAAGCTCTGGTAGAGAAATTAAGTTAGCAAAAACGGGTGGTGATATCGCTTTTGTGCACTTTGATGAGCTTTGTCGTACCGCGCTAGCAGCAGGCGATTTTTTGATTATTGCTGACAGGTTTAAAGGATTGATTATGTCAGATATTCCTATTTTAGGAGATGACCAAAGAGATGCTGCCCGAAGGTTCATGTGGCTTGTTGATGCACTTTATGATAGAGGCAGATTCCTTGTTGTGGGTGCCGCTGTTGAAAGAGAAAAAATATATGTAGGTGAAGATTGGAAGTTTGAGTTTAGTAGAACACTCTCGAGATTAACACAAATGTCACGATATCATCTACCATAATGAGATGAGTCTATTATGTTTAGACTTGTTTTAGTTTGGCAGATTAGTTACCAATGCGACATAAATTACTATTTTAATAATTCGGTATTATTAATGTCTTTACATTTCTATTCAATACTCATTTATGAGGTATATAATGGCACGCAATAAAATAGCACTAATAGGGTCTGGTAATATTGGTGGAACATTGGCTCACTTAGCTGGCATAAAAGAATTAGGTGATATTGTTCTTTTTGATATTGCGGAAGGAATTCCACAGGGAAAAGCCCTAGATATAGCGGAGTCAAGCCCAGTAGAGGGGTTTGATTGTGCGGTATCAGGTTCAAATGACTATGCTGAAATAGCAGGTTCGGATGTGGTGATTGTTACTGCTGGAGTTGCCAGGAAACCAGGTATGAGTAGAGATGACCTTGTTGGCATAAACAGTAAGGTTATGATGGCAGTGGGAGATGGAATAAAGAACAATTGTCCTGACGCTTTTGTTATATGTATCACAAATCCGTTAGATGCAATGGTAGGAGTGCTCCAACAATCATCTGGTCTTCCTGTGAATAGAGTGGTAGGGATGGCCGGGATACTTGATTCTGCCAGATTTAGGTATTTTCTTGCCGAAGAATTTAACGTGTCTGTGAAGGATGTAACTGCATTTGTATTAGGGGGGCATGGAGACACAATGGTACCCCTTACTAGATATTCTACAGTTGCTGGAATTCCTGTGCCTGATTTGATTAAAATGGGGTGGTCAACTGCAGACAGAATTGAAAATATTGTTCAGAGAACACGAGACGGTGGGGCAGAAATAGTAGGACTCCTGAAAACAGGTTCAGCTTTTTATGCACCAGCTTCTTCAGCCATAGAAATGGCTGAGGCATATTTAAAAGATCAAAAGAGATTACTTCCTTGTGCAGCTTATGTAGATGGTAAATATGGTCTTGAAGGAATGTATGTTGGGGTTCCAGTAATAATTGGCAAAAATGGCGTTGAGCGGATCATTGAAATCACGTTAAATGAAGAAGAACAAAATATGTTTAATCACTCTGTTTCTGCTGTAAAAACACTAAATGATATTGTAAAACGTGTCGTTTGAATGCAATCTGGTTAATAAAAAAATCGAGGAAAAAATGAACATTCATGAACATCAGGCTAAGGCACTACTCGCAGAATATGGCGTGAAGGTGCCAGATGGCTACCCAGCTTTTAGCGTAGAAGAAGCTGTGGAGGCTGCTGGCAAACTAAAGAGTGATGTAAAAGTTGTTAAAGCTCAAATTCATGCTGGCGGTAGAGGAAAAGCAGGAGGAGTAAAAGTTGTAAAAACGATTGATGAAGTAAGAAGTGAAGCTAAGGAAATGCTTGGTAAAACACTCATAACTCATCAAACGGGTCCTGCTGGAAAAGAGGTTAAGCGTCTTTTTATAGAGGAAGGGTGCGACATAGACCGCGAGTTATATTTTTCAATGCTGATTGATAGAGCCACATCTCAAGTGAGCATTATATGCTCAACTGAGGGCGGCATGGACATAGAAGCTGTAGCGGCGAAAACACCAGACAAAATTTTAACTCTCTCAATTAAGCCTTCGACAGGTATTAAAGCACACCATATAAGACGCATTTCAAAAGCATTAAGGTTAACTGGAGATTCGGCTAAGCAAGCTGTTCCATTTATAACAAACTTATATAACGCATTTTGCTCAAAAGACGCTAGTTTGATAGAAATTAATCCGCTGGTTGTTAACACCGACGGTGACCTGTTGGCTTTGGACGCAAAAATGGGGTTTGATGATAATGCCTTGTTCAGACAAAAAGAGGTTTTATCGCTGAGAGACTTGTCAGAAGAAGATCCTGCTGAAGTTAAAGCATCAGAATATGATTTAAATTATATAAAACTGGATGGAAACATTGGCTGCATGGTAAATGGTGCCGGTCTTGCAATGGCTACCATGGATATTATTCAGTTAGAGGGGGGCTCTCCAGCTAATTTTCTTGATGTGGGTGGGAGTGCTACAGCAGAGCGAGTAACAGAGGCATTTAAAATTATACTATCGGATAGCAATGTTGAGGGTATCCTCGTAAATATATTTGGTGGCATCATGAGATGTGATGTTATTGCAACAGGGGTGGTGCAGGCTGCTCGAGCGCTTGGACTTGAAAAACCACTTGTTGTTCGTCTTGAAGGAACTAATGTGGAAGCAGGAAAAGATATTCTATCTTCTTCTGGTCTCGCAATTATCGCAGCTGATAACTTAGCTGACGCAGCAACAAAAATTGTCGCTGCCGTGAAAGGAAACTAGTTGATGTCAGTACTGATTAATCGAGATACGCGTGTCATTTGTCAGGGATTCACAGGTTCGCAAGGCACTTTTCATTCTGAGCAAGCTATTGCTTACGGTACTAATATGGTTGGGGGAGTCACGCCTGGTAAAGGAGGCCAAAAGCACTTATCTTTGCCAGTATTCGACACAGTATCAGAGGCAGTTGAAGAAACAGGTGCTAATGCATCGGTAATTTATGTTCCACCGCCATTTGCAGCAGACTCTATTCTTGAAGCAATCGATGCAAAAATTGAGCTCATCATCTGTATAACAGAGGGTATTCCTATCATGGATATGGTTGCTGTAAAAGCTGCACTCAATGATAGTTCAAGTAGGTTAGTGGGGCCTAACTGTCCAGGTGTTATCACTCCAGGTGAATGTAAGATAGGTATTATGCCAGGACATATTCATAAACCAGGCAAAGTAGGAATTGTTTCTCGCTCTGGCACATTAACTTATGAAGCAGTAGCTCAAACAAGTGTAATCGGTCTCGGTCAATCAACCTGCATTGGCATTGGAGGAGATCCAATAAACGGAACAAACTTTGTAGATTCATTATCATTATTTCTAGAAGACGAGCAAACAGAAGCAATTTTGATGATAGGGGAAATCGGCGGAGATGCGGAAGAGAAGGCGGCTGCTTTTTATTCAGCCCATCCAAATAAAAAACCAATTGCTGGTTTTATTGCCGGGCAAACAGCTCCACCTGGCAGAAGAATGGGGCATGCCGGCGCGATTGTTGCAGGAGGTAGTGGGGCTGCTTCAGATAAAATAAAAGCAATGGAGGCAGCCGGTTTTAGTGTTGCTTCCTCTCCATCAGCTCTTGGAGAAGCAATGAGTGAGGCTATTTCAAAATTTAAGTAGTTTTTTGTTTGATCAAATATATAATTGAGTAAAATGGAAAAAATTGGGGAAGAAGAGCGCTTTTGAATGTCTAAAGACATATGTATACGATTACTAGTATTGAATATAAAAAGTAAGCTCTAAATTAGTGTCGGAGCCAAAAATGGATGATAGCTTTTTAACTGGAACAAACGCTACTTTTGTTGCTGAAATGTATCAGCGCTGGAAAAAAACTCCAAATTCTGTGAGTTCTGATTGGTCAGATTGGTTTACTAGTTTAGATGAACTTTCATCTGAACATTTTGAAGAAATATCTCCATCTTGGGGTAAGCCAAAAAGTAGGGTTATTGGCGCAAATGATCCAGACGCTTCCATAAAAGCAGTTGCTAAGGGAATTGCAGGTAATCGTGATCTTCTTGCGGGGGATGTTCGTTCTGCAACATTAGACTCACTTAGAGCAATAATGCTGATTAGAGCTTATAGGATAAGGGGCCACTTGTTGGCAAATTTGGATCCACTCAATTTGCAAGATGAGGAAATACATCCAGAATTAGACCCCGAAACTTACGGCTTTTCTTCAGAAGATTATGACAGGCCGATCTTCATTAACTATGTGCTTGGGCTCGAGATAGCAAGCCTAAATGAAATATTAACAATATTAAAAGCAACCTATTGTGGAACTATAGGTGTTGAATTTATGCATATTCAAGATCCTGCGCAAAAAGCTTGGATCCAAGAGCGTATTGAGGCTATTGGAAACCGAACTGAATTCACTGAGCGTGGAAAAGTTGCAATCTACGAAAAATTATTGGCAGCTGAAAATTTCGAGAGATTTCTGCATAAAAAATATATTGGCACAAAACGCTTTGGGTTAGATGGGGGTGAAGCACTTGTGCCTGCCCTTGAGCAGATTTTAAAGCGCGGTGGGCAAATGGGTTTAAAAGAAGTGGTTATTGGAATGGCCCATAGAGGTCGTTTAAATGTACTTCATAATGTACTTGATAAACCTTTCAGGGCAATTATATCAGAGTTTTTGGGAAATCCAGCCAATCCAGAGGAAGCAGGTGGTTCAGGAGACGTAAAATATCATATGGGCTCTTCTGCAGATAGGCAATTTGATGAAAATCAAATCCATTTAAGTTTAGCCCCTAACCCATCCCACTTAGAGATTGTTGACCCAGTTGTTGTTGGAAGAGTAAGAGCAAAGCAGGCACAGCGTACTTCAAATGATTTTAAGGAAGTTCTAGGAGTTATACTTCATGGGGATGCAGCATTTGCTGGACAGGGTGTTGTTGCAGAGACTTTTGCATTTTCAGCACTTCGAGGATATAGAACTGGCGGTACTATGCATATAATTGTAAATAATCAAATTGGTTTCACGACGAGTCCTTCTTATTCTCGCTCGTCGCCTTATCCTACTGATGTTGCTAAAATGGTAATGTCACCTATTTTTCATGTTAACGGCGATGACCCCGAGGCGGTAGTTCATGCAAGCAGGATAGCAACAGAGTTTAGGCAAACGTTTGGGGTAGATGTTGTTCTTGATATTATTTGTTATAGAAGGTTTGGCCACAATGAGGGTGACGAACCAGCTTTTACACAGCCACTTATGTATAAGCAAATCAATCAGCAACCATCGACACGCGAAATTTATCTAAATAGATTATTAGAAGATGGAATCTTAGATGATAGCCGTGCTCAGGCAATTATGGATAATCATAACACCTATCTTGAAGAAGAGTTTGAGGCTGGAAACGCATATAAACCAAATAAGGCAGATTGGTTGGAAGGCCAGTGGTCTGGAATGACAGTTGCTTACGGTGATGATAGGCGTGGTGATACCGCTGTCCCACTAGACACTTTGAAAAAAATCGGCAGTGTTATCACGACTGTTCCACAAGGCCTTCAAATACATAAAAAATTAGAACGTGTATTAAGCACGAGGGCAAAAGCAATAGAGACTGGTCAGAACTTAGATTGGGCAACTGCAGAACATCTTGCATTTGGCTCAGTTGTCCTAGACGGCTTTGTTGTCCGCTTATCAGGCCAGGATAGTTGCAGAGGAACATTTAGTCAGCGGCATTCGGTTTTCGTTGACCAGCTTACTGAGGAAAGATACGTACCGCTAGCAAACTTAAGCACTGAGCAAGCAAAATTTGAAGTTATTGACTCACCTTTATCTGAAGCATCTGTTATGGGATTTGAATATGGATTTGCTCAAGCCGAGCCAAACGCACTTGTGATGTGGGAAGCGCAATTTGGTGATTTTGCTAATGGCGCTCAAGTTGTAATAGATCAGTTTATAAGTTCAGGAGAGTCAAAATGGCTGAGGATGAACGGTCTAGTATTATTGCTACCACACGGGTATGAGGGTCAGGGTCCTGAGCATTCTTCAGCTCGATTAGAGCGATATTTACAACTATGTGCAGAAGATAATATGCAGGTTGTAAATTGCACCACTCCCGCAAATTATTTCCATGTTTTAAGAAGGCAGGTTTGTCGAGACTTTCGAAAGCCATTAATTATTATGACACCAAAGTCACTGCTTCGACACAAATCATGTATTTCGGATTTATCAGAGTTAGGTCCTGGTACAAGTTTTCACAGAATATTACGAGATTCAAATTCAAATATTAAAGATGAAAATGTAAAGAGAGTGATTCTTTGTTCTGGAAAGATTTTTTATGACATAGAAGAAATGCGTAATTCTGAAGAACAGTATGATATAAAAATTGTTCGTATCGAACAACTTTATCCATTTCCTAAGAAAAATTTAATTGAAATACTTAAACTCACTCCAAAAGCAGACGTTGTTTGGTGCCAAGAGGAACCAAAAAATATGGGTGGTTGGACATTTGTTCGTGATTATATTGAAGAGGCAATGCATCAATCTGGTTTAAATACAGATAGACCAATTTATTGTGGTAGGGATGCAGCTGCTTCACCCGCCACGGGTTCAGCGGGTCGTCATGCAAAGGAACAAAGAAGCCTTGTAAAACAGTCATTGCTATTGTCAGAAACAAAAGCAGCAGCGGAATAAACGTAAACTTTAGCGCTTATCAAAGGAGATATCACGCGAATGTCTATTGAAATTAAAGTCCCTGTATTAGGTGAATCAGTTGTTGAGGCTACAGTTGCTAAATGGATGAAAAACGTCGGCGAGAAAGTTAATGCTGATGAGCCCATAGTGGAGCTTGAAACTGACAAGGTATCTCTTGAAGTTCCTTCACCAAAGGCGGGGGTGCTAACTGATATAGTTGCACAAGAAGGGGATACAGTTGAGGTGGATGCCATTTTAGCACTTTTACAAGAAGGCGCTGTTGCAGCTGCTGAGTTTAAGCAACCTATCGAAAATAAAAATGAAGAAAAAATACAACCACAAGCTTTAAACCTTTCTCCTGCGGTACGCAGGCTGGTAGAAGAAAATAATTTAGATGCAAGCTCGATTCCAGCATCAGGAAAAGATGGGAGATTAACAAAAGGGGATGTTTTATCTTTCCTAGAAAAAGAAGTATCTAATGTTCCTTCATCTTTGAGTGCTAGCTCTATATCTCACATATCTGAAACTCTTGAAAATAAAACAGATGATCTACGAGAAGAGAGAGTGCCTATGTCGCGATTAAGGCGTGTTATTGCACAGAGGTTGAAAGAGGCACAAAATACAGCTGCAATGCTTACTACTTTCAATGAAGTAGATATGACTGCAGTAATGGAACTGCGTTCCCAATATAAAGATAGTTTTGAGAAAAACCATGATGCTAGACTTGGATTTATGGGATTTTTTGTGAAAGCCTGTATATCAGGTTTGCGTGAGTTTCCGGCGGTTAATGCTGAAATTAACGATAACGATATTATCTATAAAGATTATTATAATATTGGAGTCGCTGTTGGCACTCCTCAAGGTCTGGTCGTTCCTGTTATAAAAGACGCACAAGATTTATCCATTGCGGAAATAGAGACCTCGGTCGCAGGATATGGATTAAAGGCTCGAGATGGTGGGCTTGCACCATCGGATATGTCTGGGGGAACTTTTACGATATCTAATGGCGGAGTTTATGGTTCATTAATGTCTACCCCTATTTTAAACACTCCGCAGAGCGCCATCCTAGGAATGCATAAAATACAAAAGCGGCCCATTGCTGTTGGTGATGAAATAGTTATTCGCCCAATGATGTACTTAGCGTTGTCTTATGATCACCGAATTATTGATGGAAGGGAAGCCGTATCATTTTTAGTTAGAGTAAAAGAATCAATTGAAGACCCAAGAAGATTGCTTTTAGACATATAAACCTATTTATTTTATTGGACAAAAACTACATCAAACAACCTATTTGGAAAAGGTATAAATAAAATGACGGTGCAAAAATATGACTTAATAGTTATTGGTGCTGGACCTGGAGGCTATGTTGCTGCAATAAGAGCAGCTCAGTTGGGGATGAAGGTCGCATGCGTTGAAAAAAGAAGCACCCTAGGAGGGACATGTCTTAATGTTGGTTGTATTCCGTCTAAAGCTTTACTAAATGCATCCGAAAAATTCGCAGAGGCAAAACAAAAACACCTATCAACTCTTGGCATTGATGTAAGTCAGGTGAAGTTAGACATTAAAAAAATGCTAAAACATAAATCAGATATTGTATCTGGTCTTACCACTGGAATTAGTCAGCTTTTTGCAAAAAACAAAGTTTCCCATTTAATTGGTTCCGCTCAAATAACTTCCTCTGGTGTAGTTAATATTATAGAAGGTCGCGATAAAGGGGAATTTAAAGCTGATAAAATTATAATAGCAACCGGTTCTGAGCCAACCAACCTAGCTTCGATGTCGATTGATGAGAAACAAATTGTTTCTTCAACTGGCGCTCTAGAGCTCTCAGAATTACCAAAAAAGCTTGTAGTTGTGGGGGCCGGGTATATTGGTCTCGAAATGGGTACTGTTTGGTCACGCCTTGGAGCAGAAGTTGAGGTTGTTGACTTTTTACCACGAATTTTGGCAGGGATGGATGCCGAGATTGCCACCAAGTTCAAAGCCATTTTAGAGAAGCAGGGTATAAAATTTAATCTAGGGAAAGGTGTTAAGGAGGCAAAGAAATCAAAATCATCTATCAGCTTAATTTTGCAAGATAGTAAAACACAACAAGAAAGTAAGCTCAGTTGCAACGTTGCATTGGTTGCTATTGGTCGTAAACCATACATTGAGGGTCTCGGCTTAGAGAAGTTAGGGATAGAACTCACTCAGAAAGGCCATATTAAGGTAGATGATAAATTTCAAACAAATAGGGAAGGCATCTACGCTATTGGAGATGTTATTGAGGGCCCTATGCTTGCACATAAAGCGGAAGAGGATGGAGTGGCCGCTGTAGAAATCATGGCAGGGCATTTTGGGCATGTTGATTATTCTCTTGTGCCAGGAATTGTTTATACAGCACCAGAAGTTGCAACTATTGGCCTTACGGAAGAACAAATTAAAGATAAAGGTATTTCTTACAACAAAGGTGTTTTTCCATTTCTTGCAAACAGTCGAGCAAGAGCGACAGGGCATACTGATGGCATGGTTAAATTACTTGCTGATAAGAAGACAGACAAACTTCTAGGGGCTCACATCATAGGTTATGAGGCTGGAACGATGATACATGAAATAGCAGTTGGTATGTCGTTTGGGTCATCTGCAGAGGATATCGCTCGCACTTGTCATGGGCATCCAACAATGAATGAAGCTGTAAAAGAAGCTGCGCTTGCGATTGGCACCGGCGCCATTCATATTTAAGAAATCAGACTATTTTGCGCTGACTTACTATTTTTAAGCTTTTTTAGCACGTGGGTGTGTTTGTTGATGAATTTCCGAAAGCTGTTTCGTATCAATATGAGTATAACGTTGTGTGGTTGATAGGCTTGAATGACCAAGTAATTCTTGAATAGCTCTTAAATCACCTCCAGCAGACAAAAGATGAGTTGCGAAAGCATGTCGCAATGTGTGAGGTGTCGTTTCTGAAGGAAGATTAGCAGTAATCCTAAGTTTCTCGACCATTCTTTGTACTGCTCTCGGCCCAAGCGTTAGCCCCCTTTTTGATAAAAAAATGGGTTTATTATGCTCAAGCCTAAAAGGACAGCTTTGAATTGCAGTTTGCAGTGACTCTGCTACGACTGGTAAGACAGGGACATCTCTAGTTTTCCCCCCTTTCCCAATAATTCTCAGCCAATTTGGGTCAGAAAGATGTGCAGGTGTAATGCTTAGTGTCTCTGCTAATCGAAGCCCGCATCCATACATAAGGTATAAAATTGCTATATCTCTATCATTTTCCCAAGTTTGATTGGACCTTTTTTCAACTAACTCAAGTAATAATGATGCATCACTTACACTGATAGCCTTTGGGAGTGAAATTGGCAATTTGGGAGATTTCATCCAGCTTATATCCAAATTTTTAAAAATCTTATGGCGATTACAATAACGGCTAAAACTTCGTAAAGCAGAAACCCTCCTTGCAATTGTTGTTTTAGCGCACTCAGACGCATACATTTCAGAAAGCCAAATTCTAAAAGTGGCTCTACTTGGCTTGAAATCAACCTCATTATATCTTGTTAGACAACCAATATAGTTTGCGAGATCCCCTTTATACGCGTCTACTGTGTGAGATTGATAATGTTTTACAGATGAAAGCCAACCTAACCAACTATCGGCATATTTAGCAAATATTTTTGCATCAATATTATAGGAGTTCATTGTCATATTTTTCTATTTTTAGACTTAATATAGTTGCTAAACATATTCCTATAATGTTGGATAAATTGGAAAATATTGCGTCTGTATTGCCGAATTGAAAACTATTTTTGTCTCGTCCAGCTAATAAAAGTACCGACTCTGATATTTGGGCAGGAAGGTGTTCCGGTAAGGAAATGACAGCTATAGACGCCTTAGGGTTGGAGAATAAGGTTAACCCCAATTCCGGTGGTGGCCCAAGATAAACAGACTTAGCTTCTTTTATTTTTTGAATTTGCTTGGCAGGTAGCACAAGAAAACCATATTCTTCAGCATCCTTGATGGCAAATTCTTTTGGCATTAGAAGCCTCGCACCTGCAAGCTCAAGAATCAAAGGTAATTTTTCATCTACCATATCTGAAAACTGTTTTAAATTTCTGATGCGTATAAAAGCAATTGCAACGTTAAGTAATCTTTGCCATTTTTTTGTATTATCTTCTACATCATCAATTAATGACAAATTTTTTTCTGAAAGTATGCGAGCCTCTTCCGTCGCGCGTTTTGCAATTTCTCCAGTAACGTCGATTATATTGCCATCTATTTTTTGGTCGTTGAATTTTGCTGTTTTATTTGATTTTTCTTTTGAAAGAATTTTGACTCGTGCATTAAGATATGTCTTCAAATAATCTGGATTATTATCAAGAAATACAGATACTAATTTTTCATCAATTATGTCATTGCTCATACCAGAGCCCTTTTGGTTGCTATACTTAGACTCTATAAAATTGACTGGTTTGTTGACTTCCAATCAGCTAAGAAATCAGCTAATCCCTTATCCGTTAGAGGATGCTTGTACATTTGAAGCATAATTTTCGGAGGAATTGTTGCAACATCAGCTCCCACTAAAGCAGCATCAACCACATGTTGAACACCTCTAACTGAAGCCACCAAAATTTCAGTTGAATAATTATAATTAGAATAAACCTCTGCAATTTCGCTTATCAGGTTCATTCCATCAGACCCAATATCATCTAACCTTCCAACAAATGGAGAAATAAAGCTTGCTCCAGCTTTTGCAGCTAGTAGGGCTTGCGCTGTCGAAAAACATAACGTTACATTTACTAAAATATTTTGACTGCGTAAGCTAGCACATGCTTTTAAGCCATCTGATGTTAACGGAAGTTTAACCGTAACGTTACTTGCAATTTTAGCCAGCCTTTTTCCTTCATCCATCATTCCATGATAGTCTGTCGCAGTAACCTCAGCACTGACAGGACCAGAGATAATATCACAAATTTCTTCAATGGCTTCAATAATATTGCGTCCAGATTTAGCAATCAAAGAGGGGTTTGTTGTAATCCCATCAACTAGACCTGTTTGATTGAGTTCCGAAATTTCGTTAATATCAGCAGTATCCAAGAATAATTTCATGACGGGTCCCTGATTGGTTAATTTTTGTGATGTAAATTTTGCAGTCTTTATATGTTTAGTCTACAGTTTTGTTGCGTGTGCTTGCAACAATAAATCTATGACGGTTTGAAATGGCTTTTTTACGAGATAATTTAGTTAAAAAAAATGAACTACTTTTTTTGATAGCCAAAGTAAGAGTATCTGTCCCGATATCTTCACAAAATTCCCAAAATGAAAAAAGTGAATTTGATTATCTTGTAAGCAAAGGCACACAGATTCAAATTGGCAATATTGTAAAAGTATCTTTTAGAAATCGGACTATATGGGGAGTGGTATACAGTCTTGAATATGAGACTGAAATCAAGCATTCAAAATTAAAACAAATTTTGTCCATCAGTGGCTTGTCTCCAATTAAACTATGTAATCTCAAATTCTTAGAGAAAGTAAGTGAATGGACAATGGCACCATTTGGACAAGTACTTCGTGCGCTGCTATCTGCACCAAATGCATATAAGGATGAAACCCCAATATTTTATTATAGTCTATCCTCAGCAGCTCAATTTGAAATGGTGAAATTATCTAAAGCAAGAAAAAAGGTTATTAATTGGTGCATGCAAAAACCACCCGTTTCAATTAATACCCTTCGTAAGGAGATTGGGGTAAGTAGGAATACTATAAATTCGATGTTTCAGGAAGGTCAGCTCGAGAGGGTACAAAATTCTTTAAAACCAAAAGAAGATACGCAAACCATTCTTAAACATCTAAAAACAGCTATTGGTGCAGCAAGCAGATTAAATCTCAGCATCGAACAACAGCAAGCGGCCGACCAAATCATTGTCCATGAAAATAAATTTAATATTGTGTTACTTGACGGTGTTACAGGTTCGGGAAAAACGGAAGTTTATTTTGAATCAGTAAAAAGGCAAATATTATCTGGTAAACAATGCTTAATTTTATTACCTGAAATTGCTCTCACCGCAGGTTGGGTTGATAGATTTAATAGATGGTTCGGGTTTACTCCATATATTTGGCATTCCGGTATTACAGCGAGCAAAAAAAAGATTATATGGCGCGAAATAAACGAGGGATATCCAGGGGTGGTGGTTGGTGCACGTTCAGCCTTATTTCTTCCTTTTAGCAGTTTGAGTTTAATCGTGGTTGATGAAGAACATGATGTTGGTTATAAGCAAGAAGAACAGGTAATTTACAATGCCAGAGATATGGCTATTCTTCGTGCTAAACTTGCTGAATGCAACATTATTCTTGCAAGCGCAACCCCTTCTCTAGAAAGCTGGACAAACATGTTATCTGGGCGCTATCAGCACATAACGCTTACAAACAGATATGGTCTCGCTACTATGCCAGACATTCAAACGATTGATTTAACAAAAAATAAACCTTTGTTCGGCAAATGGATAAGTGAGCCTCTAATTTCAAATATAAAGGAAAAGTTAAATTCGAAACAACAGGTATTGTTATATTTAAATCGGAGGGGGTATGCACCAATTAGTGTTTGCAATGGGTGCGGCATGAAGCAAAGTTGCCATCAATGTGATAGCTTACTTGTTACACACAGACTTAATAATTTGCTGCGTTGTCATCAGTGTGGTGTTGCTCGTCCATTTGAAAATAAGTGTCAGTCTTGCGGGCAAACAGACACTATTCAGCTAGTAGGTCCAGGTGTTGAGCGTTTAGCTGAGGAGGTATATGAGCTTTTTCCAGATGCAAGAGTAACAATACTCTCAAGTGATACGCTTTCCAACCCTAAGCAAATAGAGCCCACGATTCAATCTATTGAGAAGGGAGAAGTTGACATTATTATTGGGACTCAAATGGTTTCAAAAGGGCATCATTTTCCAAAATTAACTTGTGTTGCTGTAATTGACGGTGACTTTGGATTATCTGGGGGTGATTTGCGTGCTGGAGAAAGAACATTTCAGATATTAACACAAGTTGCTGGAAGGTCTGGACGAGAAAACCAAAGAGGGACGGTTTTTATTCAAACGTCAGAGCCATTTCACCCAGTTTTGCAAGCTTTGAAAAAACAAAAAAGAGATAACTATTTTAAATTAGAATTAGAGATGCGGGATTCTGCAAATATGCCCCCTTACAGAAGGCTTGCTGCAATAATCTACTCGAGTATAGATGAAGCTGCTATCACAACCTATGTTAAAAAATTGGCTAATCTAAAACCACAATTTGAAGATGTATATATTCACGGGCCTGCACCTGCGCCAATTTATAAAATAAAGGGACGACATCGATTTAGATTTTTAGTAAATGCTCCAAAAAAAGTGAATATGCAAAAAATCATTCGTAGTTGGCATTCAAACCTAGTAATGCCAGCTATAATTAGAAGGCAAATTGATATAGATCCCTATAATTTTATGTAGTTATGCCGAGAATTAAAAAATAGCAAATTTTTAGTGGTAATATAGATACAAATACTTGCCTTTACTGTGGTCGTATGATAGCTCACTATGATGAGATTGTTGAACATGTTCGTGACACTTAATGGATGTTTCGTTCGAGGTTAAAAAAGGGTTTAAATGTGAGTACGATAACAGCAGGTTTGGCTGGCAGATATGCAACAGCTTTGTACCAGTTAGCTATTGAGTCCAAGCAAGTTGATAGTATTTTACAAGACCTTAATTCCTTTAAAGGATTAATTGACGGCAACCAAGATCTACAAAAATTAATCTATTCCCCAGTGTTTGGAGCAGACGAAAAATCAGCATCAGTAACCAAAATATTGCAGCAAGCCGACGCAAATAGGTTAGTTGTGCAATTTGTTGGAACAATTGCTAAAAACGGTCGTTTGTTTTCAATCTCAAATATCATTTCTGCGTTTAATAAGGAAGTTGATAAAAGGCGCGGAAAAGTATTAGCTGAGGTTGTGTCAGCTGTTCCGCTCAACGACGAGCGTCAGGCGCAAATTCAGAAATCGATTATATCTATTGCAGGAGCCAAAGATGTGTCGCTTGTCATGCGGGTTGATCCATCTTTGATTGGTGGTCTTGTAATTCGAATAGGATCTCGTATGATCGATACATCACTTAAAACTAAACTGAACAGGCTAGAAACGGCCATGAAGGGTGTTACATAATGGATATCCGAGCAGCTGAAATTTCAGCAATTTTAAAAGAGCAAATTACTAATTTTGGTAAGGAAGCAGAAGTAGCCGAAGTCGGCAGAGTTTTGTCCGTTGGAGATGGTATTGCCCGTGTGTATGGGCTTGACCAGGTACAAGCTGGTGAACTAGTTGAATTCGACAATAATGTTAAGGGTATGGCACTTAATCTTGAAACGGACAATGTCGGAGTTGTGATTTTCGGCGATGACCGAGGCATTCAAGAAGGCGATGTTGTTAGGCGTACAGAAACAATTGTTGATACTCCCATTGGAAAGGGCTTGTTGGGACGTGTTGTTGATGCTCTTGGAAACCCAATAGATGGAAAAGGTCCAATTAAAGATGTTAAGAGAGGCAGGGTCGAAGTGAAAGCTCCTGGTATTATGCCTCGGCAATCGGTGTTTGAGCCTATGCAAACGGGATTAAAGGCAATTGATAGTTTGATCCCAGTTGGTCGTGGTCAGCGCGAACTTATAATTGGAGATCGGCAGACTGGAAAAACATCCATTGCGTTGGATACATTTATCAATCAAAAATTTATTAATGGTTCAGCAAAAAAAGATAGCGATAAATTATTTTGTATTTATGTTGCAGTTGGTCAGAAGCGCTCTACTGTAGCGCAATTTGTGCGTGCATTAGAGGAAAATGGTGCGTTAGAATATTCAATAGTGGTGGCTGCAACTGCATCAGAGCCAGCTCCTATGCAATTTTTAGCCCCATATACAGCAGCGGCAATGGGGGAATATTTTAGAGATAATGGTATGCACTCTCTTGTTGTTTATGATGATCTATCTAAGCAGGCAGTCGCTTATCGCCAGATGAGTTTATTGCTTCGTCGCCCACCTGGACGTGAAGCTTATCCAGGAGATGTTTTTTATCTCCACTCTCGTTTGTTAGAGCGGGCAGCGAAGCTAAATGAAGCAAATGGGTCTGGTTCTATGACAGCATTACCAATCATAGAAACGCAGGCAGGAGATGTTTCTGCTTACATTCCAACAAACGTAATTTCAATTACAGATGGGCAGATATTCCTTGAGACTGATTTATTTTACAAAGGTATTCGACCAGCTGTGAATGTCGGTTTGTCTGTATCACGAGTTGGTTCTTCGGCTCAGATAAAAGCTATGAAACAAGTTGCGGGCTCTATCAAATTAGAACTAGCCCAATATCGGGAAATGGCAGCCTTTGCCCAGTTTGCGTCTGATATGGACGCATCAACTCGTCAATTGCTTGAGCGTGGTGCAAGGTTAACAGAGTTGTTAAAACAACCACAATATTCTCCAATGCCAGTCGAAGAGCAAGTTGTTGTGTTGTTTGCGGGTGTAAATGGATATTTGGATAAAATTGCGCTCACTGATATAGGAAGATTTGAAAGTGGATTGTTAGATGCTTTACGGGGTTCTGGGAAAGAAATTTTAGACAATATTCGCGCTGAGAATAAAATATCTGATGATACTGAAAGTAAGTTAAAAGAAGCCGTTGAGATATTCACAAAGAGCTTTGCATAATTTAACTTTAAATAGTTTTAAGTAAAAGGATAATTGGCATATGGCCAATCTAAAAGATCTAAAAACGCGAATTAATAGCGTAAAATCTACTCAGAAGATTACTTCTGCTATGAAAATGGTCGCGGCTGCAAAACTAAGGCGTGCGCAAGAAGTTGCTGAGGCAGGGCGGCCATATAGTTCCCGAATGCAGCAAGTGATCTCAGGTCTCGCTGCTAATGCAAATAAGTCAAATGCGCCTGAACTACTTGTTGGTAGGGAAGATGTAAAAACACATTTATTGATAGTTGTATCAGCAGATAAAGGCCTATGTGGTGGCTTTAATGGTTCAATAGCAAGGCAAACGAGACAAGAAATCAATAGACTTGAAAATGAAGGTAAATCTGTTCTTGTTTATATGGTTGGTAAAAAAGCAGCAGATAACTTAGGGCGCGAAATTTTAAATAAAACATTTGAACGTATTGAAAATCTTCAAGGCAGTAATGTTGATTACAATAAAGTTAAAGGCGTTGCGGAAAAGATATTACTAGGTTTTGCTGATAATCAATTCGACCAGGTGTCAATAATATATAATCAGTTTGTGAATGCTATTACTCAAAACGTTGTTGTAGCGCCTTTAATTCCAGCAAATGTGGTTGGTGAGCAGGAGAATGAAAGTTTGGTAGTTTATGACTATGAGCCAGAACAAAATGAATTGTTAGAGTTGTTGCTACCTCGTAATATTACCACTCAAATTTTTAGCGCTTTGTTGGAGTCCTCAGCAGCCGAACTCGCTGCGAGGATGACAGCGATGGATAATGCAACCAGAAACGCAGGGGATATGATAGATAGCCTGACTTTGGTCTACAATAGAACGCGTCAGGCAAATATTACAAAAGAATTGATAGAAATCATTTCGGGTGCAGAAGCACTATAATTTTAACGTGAGCCTAAGAACGGAGTTAGTCCCATGGCAGAAAATGCAATTGGAAAAGTTAGTCAGGTTATTGGCGCAGTCGTCGATGTCGAGTTTGATGGAAATATACCTGATATATTAAACGCACTTGAGGTTGATAATAACGGTCAACGCCTTGTTCTAGAAGTTGCTCAGCATCTTGGAGAATCGACTGTAAGAACGATAGCAATGGATGCTACAGAGGGCCTTGTCCGTGGAACAGAGGTTAAAGACACAGGTGGACCAATCATGGTCCCTGTTGGGCCAGAAACATTAGGAAGAATACTTAATGTTATAGGAGAGCCTATTGATGAACGCGAAGCCTTGAAGACCAAAACTGTGCTCCCCATTCATCGTCCAGCCCCAGATTATGTGGACCAATCCACTGAATCCGAAATTTTAGTTACAGGAATAAAAGTTATCGACCTTCTTGCACCCTATGCAAAAGGTGGAAAGATTGGTTTATTTGGTGGCGCTGGAGTGGGAAAAACAGTTACCATTATGGAGCTTATTAACAATATCGCAAAAGCGCACGGAGGCTATTCTGTATTTGCTGGTGTAGGTGAAAGAACTCGTGAAGGAAATGACTTATATCATGAGATGGTAGAATCTGGCGTTATAAAAACAGATGGTGAGGGCAGCAAAGCTGCTCTTGTCTACGGTCAAATGAATGAGCCTCCAGGTGCACGTGCACGTGTTGCGCTTTCGGGGCTTACTTTAGCGGAATATTTCCGTGACGAAGAAGGTCAAGACGTACTGCTGTTTATTGATAATATTTTCCGATTTACGCAAGCTGGTTCAGAGGTATCTGCACTTTTAGGTCGCATTCCATCAGCAGTTGGTTATCAGCCAACACTTTCAACAGACATGGGGGGACTTCAGGAGCGAATTACTTCTACTAATAAAGGGTCTATAACATCAGTTCAGGCGATATATGTTCCTGCAGATGACCTGACCGATCCTGCTCCTGCCACTTCTTTTGCACACCTTGACGCAACAACGGTTTTATCTCGTCAAATTGCAGAAATTGGTATTTATCCCGCGGTTGATCCTCTCGATTCAACCTCTCGCGTTCTTGACCCTAGAATAGTTGGGGAAGAGCATTATGAAACAGCACGTTTGGTGCAAGAAGTCTTGCAGCAGTACAAAGCTTTGCAGGACATAATCGCTATTTTGGGGATGGACGAGTTGTCTGAGGAAGATAAATTAACAGTTGCCAGAGCTCGAAAGATTCAGCGTTTTCTATCACAGCCCTTCCATGTTGCCGAAGTTTTTACAGGAACCCCAGGCGTCCTAGTAAGCCTTGAAGATACCATTAAAGGGTTCAAAGGCATTGCAAATGGTGATTATGATCATTTGCCTGAGGCTTCATTTTATATGGTAGGTACAATCGAAGAGGCCATCTCCAAAGCTGAAAAAATGAATGAAAAAGCAGCATAAAGAGCGTTTAGAGAAGATATAAATAATGGCCGAATCAATTAATATTGAGCTTGTAACCCCATCTGAGATGTTATTTACCGACACTGCTGATATGGTTGTTGTTCCAGGGAGTGAGGGTGTTTTTGGAGTTTTGCCAAGACATGCAGCCACACTCGCTAACCTTCAACGGGGTGAGATAAACGTTTATAATAGCGGTTCGATAACAAGAAGATTTTTTATAGATGGTGGCGTTGCTGATGTTTTGCCTGAAAGAGTAATTATATTAGCTGAACGAGCTGTTGACCTTGATTCCGTTTCAATACAGCAGCTGGAAGAACGAGCTGTTAATGCAACAGAATCAGAGGCATCATTTATCGCAGCAGTCAAAAACGCTATTTAATATTTCCATAACCAACTTAGTTTTTTGCTAAACATCAAATGAAATTCATTTAAAATTAAAGATACGGTTTAAATACATTTAAAACATTTTCATAAACCTCCCGTTTAAAAGGAGCAGCTAGGGAAGCAAGCTGTTGTGGGCTGATCCATTTCCATTTTGAAAATTCTGGTATGTGAGTTTTAATATTTATGTCACTGTCTGTGCCAGTAAATTTGAGCGCGACCCACTTTTGGGTTTGCCCCCTATATTTTCGGTCCCATAATTTATCAGCCAAGATTTCAGGAATGTCATAATTTAACCATTCGGGATGGATAGCTATTATAGACGCCTTATCTGTTCCAATCTCTTCTTTCATTTCACGAAAACAAGCGGTCTCGACATCCTCTCCTTCATCAATACCTCCCTGTGGCATCTGCCATGCCTCAAGATGGTTATCAATTCTTTGTCCTGCAAATATTTGATTATTTGAATTAATAAGCATAATTCCAACGCATTGACGGTAGGGTCTTCTTTGATATTCCAACTTCATAATTTTTGTTCCTACTGAAACTTTTCAGCAGACACATTATTAAAAATGCTGATTCCATGAATTAAATCAATAGCTCTAGCTAGTTGAAAATCAATTTCCGATTGTTTAGGCCTATCATTTGATTGTTCTTCCTCCGCACCCTCTTTCCCTGAATCTATAGCACCTTTCAAATCTTCCTCGCGCACGTCTACATCATTTATTTCCTCAATTCTGGCTAGTTCAACTTCAATATCAGGCAGAATTCCTTTACTTTGTATAGAAACACCTGAAGGAGTATAATATAAGGCTGTTGTAAGTCGAATAGCCCCATGTCCAGGCATCGCAATAACACTTTGAACTGAACCTTTTCCAAAAGATCTGTTGCCCATAATAATAGCGCGCTTATGGTCCTTTAAAGCGCCTGCAACTATTTCGGATGCTGATGCAGAACCAGAGTTTATAAGTACTACCAACGGTTTGCCTTCTATAATGTCTCCTTCACTTGCATAGGCATGCGACATATCTGAACCGCTGCGCCCACGAGTAGAAACAATTTCTCCCTCCTCTAAAAATGCATCAGCAACTTTTACAGACTGTGTAAGAAGTCCGCCTGGATTATTTCTCAAATCTAACACGTACCCTTTTAATTTATTAACAGCTTCTTTGTTCAAATCATTAACCGCTTGAATGAGCCCAGGATTTGTTTGTTCAGTAAATTTTGAAATTCTAATATATCCAACATCATTGAATATTTCAGAACGCACACTTCTGATTTTTATTTCGTCTCTGATTATGGCTACATCAAATGGTTCATCTTGGCCACGTTGAATTGTGACTACAATTTTGCTTCCAATAGGCCCTCTAAGTAATTCAACCGCCTCATCTAAGGGTAATCCGATAAGGCTTTCCTTATTAGCTTCAATAATAAAGTCGCCAGTTTGCAATCCAGCTTCAAATGCTGGTGTATCATCTATCGGAGACACAACTTTTACCATTCCATTCTCTGAGGTAATTTCAACGCCCAGACCACCAAACTTTCCCGAGGTTTCAACTCGCATTTTTTTGTAGTTTTCTTCTGGAAGAAAAGAGGAATGTGGGTCGAGGGAATTAAGCATTCCATTAATAGCAGAAGTTATCAATTGCTGGTCTGTCTTTTCTTCAACATAACTTGTTTTCACTCGCTGGAATACATCACCAAATAAAGCAAGCTGCTTATATGCATCGGTCTGATCTCTAGAAAAAGCGTCTTTAAATGACGGATTTGCTAGCCAAATAACGAATAATGCAAGGAGAATAACGCCTCCACGTGATATTACTTTGTTGACTAAAGTGACTTTCATAATCGACATCCTCTTTATGGATAAAAATATTTTTCAATGTACAAACATTAAATTGGTTTATTTATAAGAGAAATACCAGACATTTCATTTGGTTTTTTTGATATTTAAGAGATCTAACATTGTTGGTGCTATATCAGCAAGTGTTCCATCGGATAAATTATCTATAGAGGCACCAACGATACTGAATGGAACCAAATTTGTTGTGTGAGCTGTATGTGGTATTTTTTTTATCTCATCCCACATAATGTCGCAGTTACCGTGGTCTGCTGTTACTATTAATATTCCATTATTTTCCTCTATATTCTCAATAAGAGATTTTACGCATTTATCTACAGTTTCTACGGCAGTTATAGCTGCTTTTAAGTCCCCCGTATGGCCGACCATATCCGGATTGGCAAAATTGACAATGATAACGTCTACAGCATGGTTTTTTATAGCCTTTATTGCACTTTTTAACAAAAACTTGGCACTCATTTCAGGTTGTAAATCATAAGTGGCAACTTTTGGTGACGCGATTAATTCGCGCAATTCACCTTCAAAAGCCTTCTCTTCTCCACCATTAAAAAAGAAGGTAACGTGAGGATATTTTTCTGTTTCTGCTAAACGTAGTTGTGTCATTCCCGAATTTGAGATTGTTTCTCCTAAACCATTGCTTAGGTTAGTTGGTGCGAAAAGGTAGGGAATTTTATTATTCAAAGTGTCTGATAGCGGTGTCATGGCTAAGCCAATGGAGGGTTTGAATTCATCATATGTCTGAATATCTGTTTCTCGTGGTGTATAAAAGGAAGACATTATTTGTCTCACTCTATCAACACGAAAATTGGCTATAAATATACCGTCACAAGGGGCTAATCCCCGATAATTTGCTACTGAAGTTGACTTAATGAATTCATCTGTCTCACCCCTTTTGTAAGCGTCTCTAATTGCTTGTTCTGGTGTACTGCAATAATGTTTTGCTTTTCCATATTTAATTAGGTCATATGCTATCTGAGTACGTTCCCAGCGGTGGTCCCGATCCATACTAAAATATCTTCCAATGACGGTAGCTACTGTCGCCTTACTTGAGCAGTTTTTTTTCAGAATAGATAGATAACTAGCACTGCTATTTTGTGCTGTGTCTCTTCCATCAGTAGTTATATGGATATAGACAGGAATATCATGCTGTATTAGGTGTTTTGTGAATATGCAAATATGGTCAATATGGGAATGAACGCCACCATCTGATAAAAGTCCCAATATATGAGCGGCACCACCCGTTTTTTTTAGTGAGGCTATAAAGTCAGCTAGCTCACCACTTTTACTTAGAAAATTATTTGTTAAGGCTTTAGTTATCCGGGGTAGGTCCTGTTCAATCACCCTACCAGAGCCAATAGTTAGGTGTCCTACCTCAGAATTTCCAGGCTGATTATTTGGAAGTCCCACTGCTGGACCAGAGGCCTGTAGCAGACAGGTAGGGTAATCTGAGACTAATTTATCTAGGTTTGGAGTATCGGCTCGGAATACAGCGTTTGTCTCTGTTTGACTACCAACACCAAGTCCGTCTAAAATACATAAAACTAATTGTTTTTGTTTATTTGAATCCATTTTTTTGAAACATAATTTTGAATTAAGCTATTCGCAATTAATCGATTTTAATAGTTTTTAACAAAAATAATTTATAACTCATACCGCATTAGTGACTATTATGATAGGGATGATTTTTTAGAATCATTTCGGCGCGATAGAGTTGTTCTGCAAGCATAGCCCGAAATAATAAGTGTGGCCAAGTGGCGCTACCAAACCTAATACAATAATGCGCTGAGCTAATAAGTTTTTCAGAATGTCCATTCGCACCTCCTACAGCAAAATAACAAGCGGGTATAGCTTTGTTACGCCATGTTTTAATAATTTCTGCTAATTGTTCGGAGCTCGTGTCAATACCAGATTTGTCCATAACGATAAGGCGATAACCCTTTACTGCCTGTAGGGAAAGAAATTTAAATACTTTTTCACCTTCCTCTAAGATACCTCTAGAGTTTGATGAGCGTGAACTCTCAAGCTCAACAATGATTCCAGAAAAAGGTAATCTATTGAAATAAGTTTGCGTTAATTCGTAAGAAGGGTGATTTTTTTGCTTTCCGAAAGCAATTATATGTAAACGCATAAATGGTAACTAGGCCTCGATTAAATTCAGCTTAATGAATATTATAAATTTTAATCTACCGATACTTGAATGCTCTCGTCATTCGCAGAAGCTGACCACATTCTTTCGAGACCGTAAAATTCCCTAACCTCAGGCTTGAATAAATGAACAATAACATCGCATGCATCTAATAAAACCCAATCTGCTTGTTTTACACCTTCACGACCAAGAATAGTTACACCAGCTTTTTTTAATTTTACTTCAAGGTTCTGTGCCATCGAAAGTACTTTTCTTGAAGAAGTACCAGATGCTATAACAATATAATCAGCGATAGAAGAAGTATTCCCAAGAGGAATAGATAAAATATCCTCACCCTTCTCATCATCTAATGCTTGCAAAACAAGCTTATTTAGCTCTTCAGGTGAAAGATGTTCTTTTTTTCTGAAAATTTTCTATCTCCTTTTTAAATTTTACATACGACATATAGCGTTTTTTCACTGTTTCTACAACAGAGATGAAAGTAAGTTATCAATTAGGCATATTTTTCCTAATTTTTGTTGCTGAAAGTGTATTTCGAGTTGCAAAAGAAAAAGCCCATTTGCGTTTGCGACCAGTTCCTAAATGACTCGGCGGACACCTACTACCAAGAATTGAAACACTTTTGCTGGAAAGTGCCTTAAAGGTAAAATCAGGTCTGTTCATTACAAATATGTCCACGAGTTTTGCAATTCGATGTGCGTCTTTCCATCGAAAAAACTGCATTAGATTGTCGGCACCCATTATCCAGATGAATGAAGTAACCGGAAATTGTAGACGTAATCGAGATAAGGTAATAATTGTTGACGCTCTTTTGTTAGGGAAGCAATTTGCAATTTGAAGCTGATGTTCATAATCAAGTACCTTTAGCCAAGGCACATTATTAGCAACCATTATTGCGCTTAATAGTCTGTGTTCAAACTGCATCATGTTAGTATCGGATTTCAAAGGATTTTTCGGACTAACTATCCACCATATTTCACTTAATTTGGCTTGTTTTTTTGCAACTTCTGCGATTTCTTTATGTGCCTGATGAGCTGGATTAAATGACCCCCCCATTAATCCGATACGTTGTTTTCTTAAATGATGAGAAAGGCGTGTTATAAAAACATTTTTATTTTCGCGTTTCACCATGCCCCCTTACAATATATTTAAAACTTGTAAGTTGATCAGCGCCTACAGGACCTCTGGCATGCAGTTTTCCTGTTGCAATTCCAATTTCTGCTCCCATTCCAAATTCACCTCCGTCTGCAAATTGGGTAGAAGCATTTGTCATAACAATTGCACTATCAACTTCTGTTAAAAACCGTTCGGCTAGATTTTTATTTTGCGTGATAATAGACTCCGTATGGCCGGAGCTATATTTATT
Source organism: uncultured SAR116 cluster alpha proteobacterium (assembly GCA_902622515.1). Classification (GTDB taxonomy): domain Bacteria; phylum Pseudomonadota; class Alphaproteobacteria; order Puniceispirillales; family Puniceispirillaceae; genus UBA5951. The sequence goes on along the minus strand of CACNQE010000007.1, from coordinate 69,567 downwards.
GATATGCTCTATAGCAGTTTCAAAATTCTCTACAATTTTTATAGATAAAATTGCATCCAAATACTCTGTGTGCCAATCTTCTTCATCCGCCTTCTTAATTGAGGGTAAAATTTTCCTTACTTCTTCATCTCCTCGAAGTTCGCATCCAGCCTTTAAGAGGCTATCCGAAATATCTGGCAGTAAATCGCGAGAAACAGACTTATCAATAAGTAAAGTTTCACAAGCTCCACAAATTCCTGTTCTTCGCATTTTTGCATTTAAGGTGATTTCGCGTGCCATCTCGGGGTCTGCTTCTTCTGCTATATAAATGTGGCAAATACCTTCAAGGTGGGAAAAAACAGGGACACGCGCTACTTCTTGCACTAAACTTACTAAAGATTTACCGCCCCTAGGAACAATTACATCTATTTTTCCAGTAGCTTGTAATAATACATTTACAGCTTCTCTATCTGATGTTGGTATCATTTGAATGGCTGACTCTGGTAATTTAACGTAACTGAGGCATTCTTGCATTAATTCTGTAAGAAAAGAGCTCGTATGAAAAGAATCAGAACCACCACGCAATATTGCTGAATTGCCTGATTTAAGGCATAATGCTCCTGCATCAATAGTTACATTGGGTCTAGATTCGTAAATAATACCGATTGTACCAAGTGAAGTAGATATACGTTCAATTTCAAGCCCAGATTTAACATTCCATTTTGATAATGTTTTACCTAATGGATCTGGCATTTGCGCAATATTTTCTACCCCAGCCGCCATATCATTTATTCTTTCTGGAGTAAGCTTTAGTCTATCAACAAAAGATGAAGGAAGCTGTTTATCATTTGCATTAGACAAGTCTAACTGGTTAGCGGCGACAATTTGTTTGCTGAGAGCTCTTATTCTTTCAGCAATTTTGGTTAACGCTGAACACCTTATTAAATGCGAAGATTGGCCCAATAACACTTGTGCTTGTCTTGCTTCGTAAGTTAGATAATCTATCATATCAACAACAGATAAATCTTTTATGGCATTATTAAGTTGACTCATTATCCTCTCTTTTTATTTTCATCAGTACTAAATCATCAGCGTGAATTAATTCAGCGCGTCCTTGAAAACCCACTATTGAGGCGAAAGAAGCACTTTTCTTACCTTTTAGCTGATTTGCCTGCTTATTGGAATAGTTTGAGAGGCCTCTAGCTATTTCAAAATTGTCATCCGTCTTCACCGAAATAACATCACCTCTTTCAAAATTTCCAGAAATAGATTTTATACCTACTGGTAATAAAGATTTTCCTTCACTTATTGCTTTCAAGGCACCTTCATCAATCGTTACACTGCCCGACACTTTAAGGCTTCCAGCAATCCATTTTTCACGAGCTGTATGTGGTTCTATCCTTGAATAAAATAAACTTGCACGGTCGCCATTTAGCAAGCGATTGAGAGGATTTTTAGGTCGACCATCGCAAATAATCATGTCAGCGCCGGCTTTTGTTGCAATCTGACCTGCTGATAATTTTGTTATCATTCCACCAGAGGCAAAAGTCGAATTTGCACTACCTCCCATAGCTAAAATATCTTCCGTTATTTCATTGATTTCTGGGACGTGTTTGGCATTTACATTACGTGAGGGGTCAGTGGTATATAACCCATCAATATCAGATAATAAAATTAGTAGATCAGCAGAGATCATCCCTGCTACTCGGGCTGCTAGCCTATCATTATCCCCAAATCTTATTTCATATGTTGTAACAGTATCATTTTCGTTTACAACAGGAATAACATCGAGGTTTAAGAGTGTCTTTATTGTTGCTCTGGCATTTAAGTGACGTCTTCTTGTTTCTGTATCTTCTGGTGCGAGTAAAATTTGTGCGGCAGTAATTTGATGTTGTGCTAGATAATGAGCCCAAAGGTGCATAAGCTGTCCTTGTCCTACAGCAGCAGCCGCTTGTTTTTCTTCAAGTTTTATAGTTTTGAACTTAAGATTAAGGATTTCCCGTCCAATAGCAATGGACCCAGAAGAAACAAGAATAATTTTCTTTCCACTTGATTTTAATAAAGCAATATCTCTGCAAAGAGATTTGACCCAATGTGATTTTATTCTGCCAGTCGATTCATTTATAAGTAAAGCAGACCCAATTTTGATTACAATGCAGGATGCCTCTCTTACTTTGTTTGATAAATTTTTCACTTAAGTTAAAACCTTGAATTTAGTTACTTCTCAAATATAAATTCATTTTAAGGGTGCCATGTTTCATAAACCTTCCCCGCACTTTTCTGCTTTATGTTTTCACGTTTTATCACATCATATATTGCACGCAATATCTTATTCAAACCAGAACCTGTAACAGAGGATAGAGGGTAAATTTCAGTACCACCAGCTTTTCGCAGTTCACTAATTAAGTCCGTAACATAATCTTTAGGTGCTGAGTCACATTTAGACAAGGCTATAATTTCTGGCTTTTTAGATAAATCGTCATTATAGGCAGATAGTTCACAACGAATGGTTCGCCAACTCTCAACTGGATCTGCGTGTGTCGCATCTATCAAATGCAGTAACACAAGGCATCTTTCTACATGTCCTAAAAAGCGGTGCCCTATTCCCGCTCCATCATGAGCGCCCTCTATAAGTCCAGGTATATCTGCCATTACAAATTCTTTTTCGTCAATGGCGACAACCCCTAAATTAGGATGCAATGTTGTAAAAGGATAGTCTGCGATTTTTGGTTTTGCAGCAGAAACAACACTTAGGAATGTTGATTTACCTGCATTTGGTAATCCAATTAATCCGGCATCTGCAATTAGCTTTAAACGAAGCCAAATCCACATTTCTATTCCCATAATGCCTGGCTGAGATTTTTTAGGCGCTTGATTGGTAGACGATTTGAAAAATGCATTTCCGTGCCCGCCTTCACCGCCTTTTGCTAAGATAATTTCCTGTCCAACATTGGTAAGATCCGCTAATATCACTGATTGGTCATCAGATAATATTTGAGTCCCAACAGGAAGTTTTAAAATAATAGATTTTCCAGATAATCCTGATTTATCTCTACCCGCCCCAGGGCGGCCTGACTCAGCTTTAAAATGTTGATGGTAGCGAAAATCAATAAGTGTGTTTAAACCATCAACACATCTTGCAATTATGTCTCCCCCACGTCCACCAGCCCCACCATCTGGGCCTCCATATGGCACATTCGCTTCGCGTCTGAAACTTACAGAACCTGGTCCTCCATTTCCAGAACGAATAAAAATTTTTGCTTGGTCGAGGAATTTCATGTTTTATAACTTTGCATTTATGATTGTTCTGCAAATTTAAGCTTATTTAAATACCGTTTAAACAAAAAAGGGAAAACCTTTGGCTTTCCCCACGAAAAAATTTATTTTTTCTTTGATTTATTCTGCAGCAGCAGCTTGTGAAACATTCACGTAGGTTCTACCACCTGTTTTCTTTCTAAAGTTTACTGAACCTGTTGTCAGAGCGAATAATGTGTGATCTTTGCCCATTCCCACGTTTTCACCTGGATGAAACTTAGTTCCTCTTTGTCGGACGATGATGTTTCCTGACAACACAGATTCGCCACCAAATTTTTTAACTCCTAAACGACGGCCAGCTGAATCACGTCCATTACGAGAACTTCCGCCTGCTTTTTTATGAGCCATTTTTAAACTCCTCTTATTTTTTTACACTAGGCTTTTTTTTTGCAGTTGCTTTCTTAGCAGCTAATTTTTTGGGAGTAGCTTTCGTACTACTTACCTTTTCTATGGTTTGTTTTTTAACAATTTTTTTTGCAACTGCTTCTTTTGTAGTGCTTTTATTTTCTTTGTCACCTTCTGGTTTGGCTTTTTTGTTTGAGGCTTTTATCTTTCCATCTGGACTTATATCTATAATTTTAAGAAGTGTTAAATCTTGTCTATGTCCCTGAGTTCTTCGATGATTTTTACGTCGCTTTCGACGAAAAATAATCAACTTAGGGCCGCGAGCTTGTTTTACAACTTTGGCGGAAACTAGGGCACCATTCACTTTTGGTGTTCCAATAGTTAAATCACCATTATTATTTAGCATCATCACATTGTCCAAATAAATAGTTGAACCAGTCTCTGCCTTAATAAATTCAACCATTATTGTGTCATCTTTTGAAACACGGTATTGTTTTCCACCTGTTTTCACCACTGCATACATGGAGACACCTTTAATAAAAAGTTAATAAAATTTGTTAATCAAGTTAAATTTTGTAATAAATATAGTTAGTTAAAATTCATAAGAGTTAAAATAATTAATAAAATCTCAAGGAGAAGCGAGACTATACATCTTGGGCTATTTCTGTCAAGTGTTGCATCTGTTTTTACCTCTGATGTACTATATTAAAAAGAAATTAAATATTATTTTGACCAGTAAATTGATATTATTATTTCGCTAACAATGAAATAGCGGCATTTCTTCCTGAAATCCACGCTGATTCAATGCGTGGTCCAGAAAGCCAGTCACCTGCTAGAGCAATTGAATGTTGCATATTAGTGCGCATATGTGAGTCATCGGCAATTCTGGATACCCTTGCAAAACGCCATATATGGCCTTCTAAGTAAGAAATCTGTTCTGGTAGCACAGATATATTGAGTTTGTTATCCTCACTAATTATTGATTTCCATTCCCCCCATAATTCATGAGACAGTTGATTTAGATTCCTTTCAATATTTTTTAAGGAAAATTTGGGACTCGCATGAATGATTATAGAGATATAAGACGTGTTATTCTTTTCTCCATGTGACCATTTTCCAATGGACCAGCTTATGTTTCTTTTTTCCAGTAATATAGGTTCAAATGTTGACCGGTTCTTATTCAAAATTAACGCAGAATCGTGTGATAATTGAATACCTGCTAAAATTGCAATACAAGGCTGATATTCAGCTTTCAAGCTCGTTTGTCTTAGCTCTGTCAGGAATTCTGGAAGTATTGCATGTGTTTGGGGTGCGGGCATTGTCAGTATAACATTATTTGCATAAACAGGCTTTGAGTTTTCAATTGATATACACCAATCTCTAGTACCTTTTTCCACTTCCTTTTTAATTTTCGTTACAAGTGCATTTTGAACAATGTTAAAAGGGCTTACTAATGTTGAAATAAATGACTTAAATACAGGATTGCCAACGTATACTGGGCCTTTTTGGGGATGATCAAAAATAGCTATTTCTTTATTTTTAGCACCTTTTTGAACTAATTCATTAAATTCGCTATCTTTTGTTGTGAAAAATTGAGCACCATGATCAAACGAGAATAAAGGGTGATTTTTTGTAGATAATCTACCGCCAGGATTAATACCTTTATCAATTATGAGCACATCCCTTTTATTTTTGGTAAGAGTGTTTGCAGCGGATAATCCAGCCACTCCAGAACCAATAATGACGAATTCGTATGTTTGTTTTAGTGTCTTTATTTGAATTCTCCGCCATAGAAGTTTATCACTTAAAGAAATTCAATCTAAAATTGATCAACAATGGGAATTTAAAAAATGTTAATTTTTTCAAAAAAACGTGTATAAATATGACTGATAAAGAAAATAGTCCTGATTATAGTGACAACAATAAGCTAAACTTATATAGTGCTGAAATTCCACCTGCAAATAAATTAAATGCAGAAAGCGCATTTAAGATTTACGAGTTATTAAGGCCAATTTTACCCGAAACTAGAACAATCGATCCAAAAATGTTAGGTTCTGTTAGTGAACTTCTTGATGAGGTGGATGGACTTATTTTAGATGGGTATGGAATCGTTAACATTGGAAATAATTTAACTCCGGGATTCCAAAAATTTTTTTCTGAAATTTCCCAGCGCAATCTTCCATTTGTTATTCTAACGAATGGTGCTAGTCAGCCCTCCAAGAAAACAGCACAGATATATAATAGTTGGGGATTAGAAATAAGTAGACATGATATTATCTCGAGTAGAGATGTTCTTGAGGAAAAGCTAATAAATAAAACTGAAAAAAATATAATGCGCCTAGATGAAGCCACGGCACCACTTAAACATTGTTTGGATTTCAATCATAAAGTAGGGATTTATTATGATGCTTTGCGGCAAGCTGAAGCTTTTGCGTTTATGGGAAGTATTGGATGGACAGATACCAAGCAATCAAAACTTGAGGCAGCATTGATAGAAAATCCTAGGACTGTTTTCGTTGCAAATCCGGATATTACAGCCCCACAAGGAAATAGGTTTTCTGCCGAACCTGGATATTGGGTGGCTCGAGCTATGAAGCAGGCAGAATTCCCAGTAGAATGGTATGGAAAACCATATCCCGCTTCATTTCAAAAGGCTATTAAAATTCTTCAGAGAAAAACAACTAAGGCCCTGCAAAAATCACGAATAGCAATGATTGGAGATTCGTTGCATACAGACATCTTAGGAGCTAATGCAGCGGGCTTAATATCTGTTTTGGTTACAAATTACGGATTAATGCGTGGATTAAACGTTTTGGAAATCTGCAAACAGACTTCAATTTATCCTCATTTTATAGCTCCGGCACTTTAAATTCTGCGCGTTTTACTATTGGTTTATATTTTTCTTGTGTTATGTTCTTTGTTGAAATTTAGGACAAAAAATGGGCTTAAGCAAAAAAAAAATCTTAATTACAGGTGGGTCTAAGCGTATTGGAGCTGCGCTTGCAACACATCTCGCAGCAGATGGTTGGCACGTAATAATACATTGTAATAAAAACAGAAAATTAGCGGAAGCACTTTGTAAACGCCTTATAAAAAAAGGAAGAGAAGTCGAAGTTCTTCAAGCTGATTTGTCTAACCCCGACGCCTGCAAACAATTAATTAAAGACGCTTCTCGGGGGCAACCCATATCTGCTTTGATAAACAATGCCTCTTTATTCGTTTATGATGAAATTACTGATTTCTCTGTCCAGACTTTACAAAGACATATAGCAGTTAATGTTGCTGCTCCCGCAATTTTAACTTCGGAATTTGCGAAACAATTTAGAGAAAAAAATAGTGGATGTGTAATAAATATCCTTGATTCAAAGTTATTTGGCCTTAATCCAGATTACTTCACCTATACTTTATCAAAGGCGGCTCTCCAGAATTTTGGTATTTTGGCAGCACAGGCATATGCACCCGCACTCAGGGTTAATGCAATTGCGCCCGGAATCACCCTTCCCTCAGGCGGCCAAACAGATGAAGAATTCAAACGGTCTCATAAACGAAATTTGCTTAGAAAAGGCGCAGATAAAGAAGATATAGTCGCTGCTGCACGTTTAATATTATCTACATCTTCTATGACGGGAGAGACAATTATTCTTGATGGAGGAGCGCATTTGCAGCCATTACCTAGGGATGTTGCTTTTATGGAAGATAATTAAATGTATGAAACTAATTTAAAACGATGTTTTCAGCTTTATGGTATTGAAGTTACTTGCTCCATTGGAATTCATCAGTTTGAGCGTGAAAAGCCACAACGCATTTTAATTGATTTGGATGTTCACCTTGATCCAAAAAATGAACCCAGTTCTGACAAAATTTCTGAGGCACTTGACTATGATACGGTGAGAAGTGCTGTCTTGAAATTATGTAGAAGCAAACATTTTGATTTGCAGGAAACATTGGCACGTGAGATATATGATTTAGTGAGTCAGATGCCTTCGGTAATAGGTGTTTCCATTCGCACCTGTAAGCCAGATGTCTATTCTGACATCCGCGAAGCCGCTTATATCTTGTCTAATTGTAAGTAAGTTTGTGAATAATACACTTAAATGGATTTCATTTAATAAATCTTGCTATTTTTAAAAAGAATTTTGAGGTATGTTTATTCGATATCATATAAAGGATAAGCAATGTTATATGATGTAGGAAAAATAGATGCCTTTTATAATAGCACACGTGGACAAATGGTTGCGAGACTATTGAATAAAGAGCTATCAAAAATCTGGGTGCCATCAAATAAAACTTCAAACGTTGTGGTTGGTTTTCCCTCTATTTTTCCAGAGAGAAGCGCAATGTTTCCAGTGTTAATGCCATCTGAAATTGGTGGTATGCCATGGGAGTCTGAAAATGTTGTGTATAGCGCATTGATTGACTCAACAAGTTGGCCGTTGGAGAGTGACTCAGTTGACTATGTTCTAATGACGCATGCACTTGAATTTATTATAGATAAAAATGGATTTTTGTTGGAAGCGAGTCGGGTTTTAAGAAGTGCAGGTAAACTTATAATGATTGTGCCTCATCGTGGTGGCTTGTGGTCAAGAGCTGAAACAACACCCTTTGGACACGGCACCCCTTTCAGCAAACGTCAAATTTTCGCCTTATTAAAAAACACAGGGTTAAATCCAGAAAAATGTACAAGAAGTTTGTTTTTGCCACCATTCGTAGATAAATTACCAAGGGTATTTTCTAACCAAGTAGAAGTTTTTGGGGAGCGCTTGTTACCACTTTTTGGAGGAGTCCTAATTGTTGAAGCAAATAAATTGGTTTATGCAGAACCAAATAAAAACAGGGTCGTCGCGAAGAAACGGTTGTTTGCGTCTGTAAAAAGCCAGTCAGCGTATTCTGTAGAAGAATAATAAAGTTCTGAAAAATTGCAGAAAATTTTTATTTTGATGGCAACTTTTGGGGGAAATTTTATGTCAGACACACTTTTGGAAATAAGACAAAAGATAGATAAAATAGACCAAGCGTTACTTGATTTAATTAGGCAGCGTTTGTCTCTCTCTAATGAAATAGCTGCTGTGAAGTTAGAAGGTAGCCCAGTTTACCGCCCAGCTAGAGAAGCTCTACTTATGCATAAGCTTCTTTTGCAAATAGATAATGATTTTGAAAGAGATGTTGTCATTAGGTTGTGGAGATTATTATTAGCTTCGAGTGTTTATAGACAGAAACCAAAATTCAAAATTATAAGTCTTCGAGGTTTGGAAAAATTTACTCAAGAATTTAGTTCTAATTTCTTGGAACATGAACAATGTCAAACAGAAAAAGATATAATAAAAAAATTGTTGGAAAATGATGCAGAAATTGCATTTTTTCCTTATTCAGAGCTCTCTAAAATCGGAAAACATCTCGGAAAAAAGACGGGTATTTATCTTAATCATAAAATAGATAATGTTGCCATAATCTGTAAAAACATGCCAGAAGAAACAGGCTTTGATATTTCAGTTTTTAAGAGTTCCAATGTTTCAGAAATAGCTATAATTGAAAAACCTGGTTTCTTGGCAGAAAATAATTCAAAGGAACTTGTTTATATTGGAGCTTGGGTTAATCTAACATCTAGTGAAGACTAGGATAATTTTAGAGCTTTTCATTTTTACAGTTGGAGATATTTTTATAATGACAGTTAAGCCAATGCCAGCTGATGCTATACAAACTCTGGTTAGTTATAGACCTAATTTTGGTAAAAAAATATCTAAATCATTGATTCGGTTGTCTGTCAATGAGAACGGAATTGGGTGTTCCCCTCTCGTTGAGGAAGCAATTAAAAGAAATGACATAGATTTTTATCGATATCCCGCACAACAAGATGAGGATTTAATAGAATCGTTAGCATTGAGGTTTAAGCTAAAGCCAGAGAAAATTTTAATAGGAAATGGTTCTGACGAGCTTATTTATTTATTATGCACCGCTTTCTTAAACCCTGGTGATGAAGCGATTCATACAGAATATGGTTTTCTGGTATTTCCGCAGGCAATAAAAATAGCTGGAGGCGTCCCTATTGTTGCGCCAGATGATAACTTTACAGTAAGCGTTGACGCTATTATCTCTAAGCTTACACCAAAGACAAAAATGGTGTTTCTTGCAAATCCGAATAATCCAACGGGTTCAATGATTTCTGACCAGGAATTAACACGATTAATCGTTTCAATTCCAAAATCTGTCCTTCTTGTTCTTGACTGGGCTTATTACGAGTATGTGACCTCTGGACTATCTGATGCAGCTAAGCTGGTTGAATCTAATAATAACGTCGTTATGCTTAGGACGTTTTCTAAGTTATTTGGGATAGCAGCTTTGCGATTGGGTTGGGGTTATTGCCCCCCAGATATTCTTGCGACCCTGCAATCCATTCGAGGACCATTCTCAGTTAATCAAATTGCTGCTTTAGCTGGGAGAGTTGCAGTAGAGGATATAGCCTTTCAAGAAAAGTCAGTTGCCCATAATAAATTTTGGATGAATGAGATAATAAATAGATTTAATGATATGGGTGTTAAAACATTAGAAGGCCAAGCAAATTTTATGCTACTTGATTTTAGAAATAAAAATGGGCCTTCTGCGGCCTATATTTCTGATCATCTTATGGAACAAGGTATTCAGCTTAGAGATATGACCCCCTATGGTCTACCAGAAATGCTAAGAATGTCGATAGGAAGAACTGACGAAATGGAAAAATTTACACTATGTTTAAGAAAAATTCTTCTTCAGGAGGCTAGTTAAGGCAAATGGCCGATAATCTCCCAAATGTTGCCGTAATAGGTCTTGGATTAATTGGTAGTTCTATTATATGTGCAACTCAATATTTTGGTGCTGCAGCGATTGTTACTGGTTTTGATGCATCTAAGGAAGTTCTATTAGAGGCAGAAAAAATAGGGCTTCCGGTAAATTTGGTCGATGATATAAAGGCTGCCGTTAGGGACGCAGATATCATATTTTTAGCAGTACCGGTTGGAGCTATGGCTGGGGTAGTTAAACAAATTATTTCAAATCTTAAGCCAGGCGCTATTCTTACAGATACTGGTTCAACCAAACGTTCTGTTATTGACGATATAAATCCCCTTGTCTTGCCTCATATTTCTTTTGTTCCTGGTCATCCATTAGCAGGAACTGAGTTTTCGGGACCATCTGCAGGTTTCCCTACTTTGTTTAAGAACCACTATTGGCTTCTAATCGGTGACGAAAAAACAAACTCTGCAATTTCAGTGATTAAGAGATTTTGTGAGAAATTAGGAGCTATGGTAGAAGTCATGGACGCGAATTATCATGATAAGGTTCTGGCAATAACTTCTCATTTGCCTCATTTAATTGCTTTTACCATAGTCGGAACAGCCTCAGATCTGGAACATGACTTAAAAAATGATGTTATTAGATTTTCAGCGTCTGGATTTAGGGATTTCACTCGAATTGCAGCTTCAGATCCTACTATGTGGCGGGACGTATTTTTAAATAATGATGAGGCTGTGCTTGAAATGTTGCAGCGGTTTACGGAGGACCTCGCATTCCTTCAGAAAGCTATCAATCAGCGGGAGGGAGATAAACTTTTAAATTTATTTAAGCGCACAGGAGAAATAAGACGGTCAATTATTGATATAGGTTTTGCAAAAGAGTGATCTTAAATTACTAGATTTATCCAAAACTAAATTTTACAAACAAAAATTTAAGATATTCTTTTAGCAGAAGTCTACTTGTCTGCCAGCTTAAATACCAATGTGATAATTTTAAATCAGGCGGATTAACAGCCTGAAAATATATTTCCTTTTCTGGCAAATATCGTCTAAAAATAATTTCTGCCCTCGGTAAATGATAATTTGCGCTAACAAGCAAAACATCCTTTAGATTATGTTTTTGCATCCATCGAATAGTTGCTCTTGCATTCCCATTTGTATCAATCGCGGTAAACTCTATTTCAACACAGCAATCAAAAAACAACGCCTGTTCATCTGAAAGAGATAAACTTTCTCTCAATAATTGTTTTGAAATACCTTGTCCCACACCTGAAATAAGCATTTTGTTTGCTTTACCCTCTGACAGCATTTCTAATCCTTTTTGGATGCGCGCTTGTCCGCCTGTTACTACAACTATGCCATTCAAGGGTTCAACTAAAGAAATAGTAGCTTTTGGAAGTGTGAGAATGAATTGTTGAAAACTTGCTAATGCCAATCCCGATAGAAGTAGAAAGCATAAGAAAACTCTCTGAATAGAATTAGTAATAAAGGACATGACAAGAGCTCTTGTTAGCTATAAAATTTTAAAATGAATTTATTACTCTTTAACTTCACTTCGTATTAGATAAATAATCAAGTTAAATCAGCTATTACTATTTTTAGTGTTGTTAAACTTATTTTTTTAGGATTTAAATTTAATGCTAATAACTTGTCATAATTGTGAAACTATTTTTCAGATTGACAATAGCAAAATTGCAAAAAAGGGACAGCAGGTAAAGTGTTCTGTGTGCGCGCATGTTTGGATTATTTTTCCAGATAATGAGGAGGAAACTAACACACCAAAGTTAAATTTAAATAGAAATGAAGACCTTTCTACGGAAGCTACAACCCAAAAATTACAAGGGCCAAAACACAGACAAGATATCCTCGAGAAAAATAAAAATAAAAAATCAAATTTTTTGTCTTCTTTTATTCGGCTATTTATAATTTGTATGGTGCTTGTTTTAAGCATCTTTGCATTAATAACTTACCGAGCGACCGTTACAGCATACTACCCAAAACTATCAACGTTTTTTGAGCTAGCAGGGATTAATATTAATTATTCATCAGAAAGCCTTGCTATTCAAAACCTACAGACAGATTGGAAAGATGATATCTTGCGGGTTAGAGGTGATATTTTTAACAATGGTTCAATGCGAGTTCATACTCTTCCAGTAAAAATAACTGTGATCGATCCCTCTGGCCTTTTATTGTCAACTCATGAAATATGGCCAGATAGTACCACAATTGATGCCTCTGAACATGTTCCATTTTTTGCACAAATTACGATTGACGCAGATGAAAAAGCAGAAATACAAGTCGATTTTTTATCATATAAGTCAAAATAATAAAAATTTTATACAAAAGGATTAGCATCCATTTTTATAAGCTCCTCAACTGTTCTTCGTTTACGAACTAAATGTGCTTCTCCACTATAGTATAAAACCTCCGATGCTTCAGGCCTTGTATTGTAATTTGACATCATAACTGCACCATAGGCACCAGCACTTCGCACCGCTAGATAGTCGCCAGCCTCAACAAGGGGCATTAACCTTTCTTTTGCCAGATAATCACCTGTTTCACAAATAGGGCCGACAATATCTGCAATGTCTTTATAATCGCCTCGCGCGCGGAGGCTATCAATTCTATGGTATGCGTCATATAAGGTGGGTCTTATAAAATCATTCATCGCAGCATCAACGATAATAAATCGTTTATCAAAACCCTGTTTAACATAAATTACTTTGGTAATAAGACTTCCACAATTAGCAACGATAGCTCTCCCTGGTTCAAATCCTAATCTATATCCCTGATTTGCAAACAAGCGGTTAACTAACGTTCCATAATCAAAAAAATCTGGACTCATATTCGTTTCATAATCAACGCCCACTCCCCCTCCTAAATCAAGGCAAGGCACATCAAATCCTTTTCCACGAAGATGATTTGAAAAGTCAAGCAACGCTTTATAAGCTTTTTCAAAAGGCGCCAGTTTTCGAATTTGTGAACCAATATGTACAGCAAGTCCGGCTGGAACTAAATTTGGATGCAAAGTAATTTTTTGATAATAGTTTTCAGCTTGACCATCATTAATAGAAATTCCAAATTTTGTGCTATTTTGGCCTGTTGAGATTTTAACATGACTTCCTGGGTCAACATCTACATTTACTCTGAGTGCTACTGAGCATTTAAGATTATTTGAAGACGCAAGGTCCGAAAGTCTCTCTAATTCTGCACCTGACTCTACGTTGATTTGTCCAATTGATTGTTGCATAGCCAATAGTAACTCTTCATCAGTTTTACCAACTCCAGAAAAAATTATATCGCTTGTCTTTATATTTGCGGCCAGCGCTCGTTGTAGCTCACCACCTGAAACAATATCAGCTCCAGAGCCGGCTTTACCTAGTAAGTATAAAATAGCAATTGATGAATTTGCTTTAACTGCAAAATGAATCTTGCAATCAAGCATCGATACAGCTTTTTGAAATGCATAAAAATTTTCAAGAATTTTATCACCATCATATACATATAAGGGAGTCCTATAAATGTCAGCAAGTTCAGTCAATAGGTCATCTTGCAAACCGTTTTGATTATTTCTTATCTTATTTATATTTGTATTTGATGAAATCATAAAACTTATCCTCAAGTTATTATTAATTTAACCTGTAGATTTAACTTGTGAAATCTCAGATGGGCGTTGAGGTATACCCCTCTTACCGCAGGATGTTTGAACTATGAAAATACTACATATTAAAAACAGGAATATAATATTTCTCATTACGTCATCCTAATTTTCTTCATCATTAAGATCAAATCGCACAGCTGCTTCCTTTAATCGTTCTTTTACCTGAGCTGAAGCGGTTCCGCCAAAGCTAGAACGAGCATTGCAGGCATTATCAATTTTGAGAATGTTATAGACAGATTGATCAAGTTTTGGTTCAATTTTTTGCATATCTGCAAGATTTAGGTCTTCAAGCGCACTTTCATTTTCATCTGCTAAGGCAACGATTTTACCACTTATATGATGCGCATCACGAAAAGTTTTTCCTAATTTAACAACAAGAAAGTCTGCCAGATCTGTAGCAGTTGGATGGCCCTTCTGCAGCGCATTGCGCATAGCGGTAGCATTAATATGCATGTCTTCAATCATGCCAGTCATTGCAGCAATACTAATAAACAAAGTTTTTTGTGTATCGAACAGAGGTTCCTTATCTTCTTGTAAGTCTTTGCCGTAAGCGAGTGGCAGACCTTTTAAGATAGTTGCCAGTGATGTAAAATGCCCCATTATCCTGCCTGGTTTTGCTCTTAATAACTCTGCTGCATCAGGATTTTTCTTTTGGGGCATTATTGAAGATCCAGTGGTGAAATTATCCGATAATTGAATAAAATTAAATCTATCGGTAGACCAAATTACAATCTCTTCAGCTAGTCTTGATAGGTGAATAGCACAAATGGTGGCTGCACTTGCGAACTCTAAAGCAAAATCACGAGATGAAACAGCATCAAGTGCGTTTGGCATAGGCCTATCAAAACCTAGTAACTTTGCTGTTAGGTGTCTATCAATTGGAAAAGAGGTGCCAGCAAGTGCAGCAGCTCCAAGGGGAGATTCATTAATTCGCTTTCTACAGTCTCGGAATCTTTCCCGATCTCTTCCTATCATTTCAATATATGCAGCAAGATGAAATCCGAAACTTACAGGTTGAGCAGTCTGAAGGTGAGTATATCCTGGCATAAGAGTTAGAGTATTTTTCTCAGCTTTTTTCCACAATGTCTTCTGAAGTTTTTTTAATATAAAATCTAATTGGTCAATTTGATTTCTTAAATATAGTCTAATGTCAGTAGCTATCTGATCATTTCTGGAACGTGCAGTATGTAAGCGTTTTGCTGGTTCACCAATTAACTCATTCAGTCTCGTTTCAATGTTCATGTGGATATCCTCGAGCTCAACCCTAAAGGAAAAATGACCTGCTGCAATTTCCTCATGAATTTTGTCTAGCCCCTGTTTTATGGCATTGAAATCTTCAGGGGTAATAATTTTTTGTGTCGCTAGCATTTTTGCATGTGCCTTTGATCCCTCTATATCTTCTGAATACAGAGTTTTATCAAAAGAAATCGACGAATTTATTTCTTGCATCAAATCAGATGGACCAGTTTTAAATCTACCACCCCATATGGATGATTTTCGTTTATTTTTTTTTGACATGCACTATTATCTCTCTTTATGGGCGTGTTATAAAATAGAAATGAAAAATTATCAGCTTAAAATTTATAAAAGTAGAAGAAGGTTTCTAAACCAAACAGCATACATTGCATCTTTGTTTGCATCTCCATTTATAATTTCATCTGCGCATTCTGAATTAAACTGGATGAAACTTGTTGAACCTTTCCCGGATGCACCGATACATTATGAGGATGACATAGAATTACATTTGAAACAATTCCTTGGAAAACCCCTTTTGATTAATTTTTGGGCCACTTGGTGTGCTCCTTGTATCATCGAACTTCCGCATCTTGACAAGGCAGCAAAACATTTAAAGAAAAATCAAATTGAAATATTGCTCGTATCAACGGATAGAAGTCCAAAAAGTCATGTGAACGTATTTTTAGATAATCAAAAAATCTATAATTTATTGAGAGGTTTTGATCCTCAAGCTATCTGGGCAAGAAAATTAAAAGTATCCGCATTACCAGTCACCTATTTAATCAATTCAGATCAGACGAGGGGATTGTTCCACATTGGAGCAGTGGACTGGTCAAAGCCTGAGATTATTAATGAGGTTAATACTAAAGTAGCGTTACTAGATTCATAATATTGTAACTCTTAACACCAACAATTTTTTTTATTCAGCGTTCAACTAATGATGAGTGGCTTTCTATGTCTCATGATAATTTACTATCTAATTCAGGTATAGCTTCGAATAGGTCAGCGACTAGACCATAATCAGCAACTTGGAAAATAGGTGCTTCTTCATCTTTATTAATAGCCACAATCACTTTACTATCTTTCATGCCAGCTAAATGTTGAATAGCACCTGAAATACCTACCGCCATATAAAGTTCTGGTGCCACAACTTTTCCAGTTTGACCCACCTGATAGTCGTTTGGGGCAAACCCGGCATCCACAGCTGCTCTTGACGCACCAACAGCAGCACCCAGCTTATCAGCTACGTTTTCTAACATAGCAAAATTGGACTTATCTTGCATTCCTCTCCCACCAGAAATAACAATTCCAGCTGAAGTTAGTTCAGGTCTTTCAGAGCCAGACTGCTCAGTTGACACATATTCAGATAAACCTACACTTCCTGTTCCCTCAACACTAATTATTTCAGCAGCCCCACCAGATTTTTCTGCTGCCTCAAAAGCAGTTGACCGAACAGTAATTAATTTGATTGGGTCAGATGATCTTACGGTTGCTAGAGCATTTCCAGCGTAGATGGGACGTTTAAAGGTGTCTGAAGAAATTACTTCTATGATATCAGATATTTGCATAACGTCTAAAAGTGCAGCAGTGCGCGGCATAATATTTTTACCAAAGGTTGTTGCGGGTGTAAAAATATGTGAATAACTCTTAGCGATTTTTTTAATCAATGGCGCCATGTTTTCAGCTAAATTATGAGCAAATTCAGCGCCATCAGCCACGATAACTTTAGAAATAAACTCTATTTTTGAAGCTGCTTCAGAAATTTGTTGTACATCTTTTCCAACGACCAGTGCTTCAATTGGTTTATCTAACTTCAAAGCTGCCGTTATAGCATTAAACGTAGCTGGTAAAATGTTTTCATTGTCATGTTCTATGATAACTAAGATTGTCATTATATCACCTTTGCTTCTGCTTGGAGTTTTTCAACGAGTTCTTCTACTGAGTTAACCTTAATTCCAGCCTCTCTTGTAGATGGTTCTTCTATTTTTATTATGGATAAACGAGGTTCTACTTCAACATTAAGCTCTTCCGTAGTCAAAGTATCAATTGGTTTCTTTTTTGCCTTCATTATATTCGGAAGAGATGCATATCTTGGCTCATTTAAACGTAAATCTACAGTTATAACCGCAGGCAATTTTACATTAATCGTTTCAAGTCCTCCATCAATTTCGCGAACAACTTTTGCATTACCTTTATTCAAGGAAACAGATGATGCAAAAGTAGCTTGCGACCAACCAAGAATGGCGGCAGTCATTTGACCAGTTTGGTTATTGTCATCGTCGATTGCCTGTTTTCCACACATAATTAATCCAGGCTTTTCTTTCCCGGCCACACTTGCAAGTAATTTTGCTACACTTAGGGGCTCTGTCTCATGAGGAGCATCGATATAAATGCCCCTATCTGCGCCCATTGCAAGAGCTGTTCTTATGGTTTCCTGTGATTGAATAGGGCCTATTGAGACAATTATGATTTCATCTGCTTCGCCCGCTTCTTTTATACGGAGAGCTTGTTCTACAGCAATTTCATCAAAGGGGTTCATCGCCATTTTGACATTATCCAGCTCGACACCAGTTTGATCCTGTTTTACTCTTACTTTGACGTTGTAATCAATTACCCGTTTCACAGGCACCAAAATTTTCATTTTTTTATCCTTTTAATTTTTTTGGAATTCTATTTTAGTTAAATGAGATTTACTAATTTTCCCCCGAGTTTCAACAAGGTTTTTATTTTTGTTTACCGGTTTGCGCGCCAGGCACCCACAAAACATCATTTTTGCCATTTTGATTAGCAACTCTAGCTAATACAAATAAATGGTCTGATAGCCGATTAATAAACTGCATTGCAAATTTATTAATTGGCTCTTCAGCAGATAGTGAAGCAATCTCCCTTTCTGCCCTTCTTGCAACCGTGCGTGCGAAGTGCAACCAGCTTGAGAGAGAACTCCCCCCCGGCAAAATAAACGAAGACAAGTCTGACAAATCTTTATTTAACACATCTATCTCATGTTCTATTCTTTTCACTTGTTTTTCTGCTATTCTTAAGCATGGAATATTATCATCCATCTCGGGTGTCGCCAAATCTGCGCCTAAATCGAACAAGTCATTTTGTATTCTAGCAAGCATATCATCAATATCAGAGTTATCTGCAAAATTACGTGCTATGCCGATAACAGAATTTAGTTCATCTACCTCACCAAAAGCCACAGGACGCTTGGCATGTTTTGCAACACGTTGGCCGTTTACAAGAACCGTTTGTCCATCATCACCAGTTCGAGTATATATTTTGTTGAGTTTTACCAACTTAAATACCTCTTAAATAATTAGTCACGAATTAATAATAAGCCCAAAAAGATAAATAAGGCAGCAGCCTGAAAAACAATTCTATACCGCATTATTTTATTGGAATTTTTCTTATTATATTCTCCGCCCCTTGCCATTGTAATTACGCCCCATAATAAAATACCGGCTACAGAAAGCATAGCAAGAGCAATTAAAACCATTTTCCAGCCCATAATTTACCTCTATATTAAAAATATTTTCCATATACAAAGATGGATTATTTGAGTCTGATCTCAACCCCTTTTCGCTTTGCTGTGGCTATGACTGTATTTCTGAGTAGGCAGCTAATGGTCATTGGACCCACTCCACCCGGAACAGGTGTAATAAAACTAGCTCTTTCGCTAACTTGTGAAAAATCTACATCCCCTACAATTCGATATTTCCCGGTTTCTTTTTCTTGTGTTTCTAATCTATTGATTCCCACATCAATTACGCAGGCACCTGGTTTTACCCAGTCTGATTTTACAATTTCAGCGCACCCAACAGCTGCAATCAATATATCAGCCTTTGATGTAATTTCAGTGATATTTTTTGTTTTAGAGTGGACAATTGTAACTGAAGTATTTTCGGCGAGTAATAACTGAGCCAAAGGTTTCCCGACAATGTTTGACCGACCAACAATTACAGCATGCAATCCAGATAAATCTCCAATTGTGTTTTGCAATAGCAATAAGCATCCGAGGGGAGTGCATGGAACTAATCCTTTCTGACCAGTTGCAAGCTTTCCTGCGTTAATAACATGAAAACCATCAACATCTTTTTCAGGATTGATAGTCTGAATTACTGAGTTCTCATTTATGTGCTTTGGTAATGGAAGTTGTACTAATATTCCATCAATTTGATCATTTTTGTTTAGTGTATCAATTAGAGACAACAGAGTTTTCTCACTTGTTTCTGCTGAAAGTTGATGTTCAATTGAAACCATGCCTGCATCTTTTGTCTGTTTGACTTTATTTCTAACATACACACGGCTTGCGGTATCTTCTCCAACAAGGATAACGGCTAATGCTGGTGGCCTTCCTATTTTTTCAACGATTAATTTCACATTAGGAAGGAGAGATTGGTTTGTTCGGCTGGAAAATTCCTTACCATCTATAATAGTAGCTTTTTTTAAACCCATAATTCCCCCACAATTTTTTGTATATGAATACCAATGATAACGAATCAATGATTAATCTCGTTAAACTAAAAACACAAGTTTGGGAAAAAACTTTTGCTATAAAAGCAATTCAAATAATAAATTTCGGGCAAACTGAATAGCAAGCAGCAAAATCACGGGGCTTAAATCCAAGCCCCCAAAATTCGGAACAACGGAACGTATCCAATCTAGCAGAGGATCATGTAATCTTGATAGCCCAGTATACAAGGAGCGCACAATTGGTTGCCATGGACTAATTATATTAAAGGCCACCAGCCAGCTTAATACAATATATGCAATAAGTGTGAGGCAGTATAAATCTACAATGCTATTAATTAAATAAAGAATTGAATTCATAAGGCTCTATAATTCTTTCACGATGCTGTGTTTACAGGTATAATCAAAAATATCCTCTGCAAGATACTATCATATATAATCTCAATAAAAGACTATGAAGATATGGGAATTAAAATGAATCATTTCAATTAATGATGTTAGATAATTAGTCACTTATTTTCTCTATTGTTGATTAATTCTTCAACAACAGATGGGTCAGCAAGTGTTGATGTATCTCCTAGCTCTTCAAAATCATTGGCAGCAATTTTTCTTAAAATACGTCGCATAATTTTTCCAGACCTTGTTTTTGGAAGTGAAGGTGAAAATTGGATAAAATCAGGTGTTGCGATAGCACCAATTTCCTTTCTTACCCAGAGCTTAAGGGCTTTTTCGAGCGCATCATCGGTTTTAATTCCTGCTACTAAAGTCACATAAGCATAAATCCCTTGACCTTTTAATTCATGAGGATAGCCAACAACAGCAGCTTCTGCCACACTTTCATGGGATACCAGCGCAGATTCTACCTCTGCTGTACCCATGCGATGTCCTGATACATTTAATACATCATCGACTCTTCCAGTTATCCAAAAATATCCATCTTTATCACGCCTTGCGCCATCTCCGCTAAAATAACGGCCTTTGAATGTTGAAAAATATGTTTCCTCGAAACGTTTGTGATCTCCATAAACGGTTCTCATTTGTCCCGGCCAGCTTTTATTGATACACAAATTTCCCTCAGCTTCCCCAACGAGTTCATTATTTTCCTCATCAACTAACACAGGTTGTATACCAAAAAAGGGTTTAGTTGCAGCTCCTGGTTTAGTTGGAATTGCGCCAGGCAGCGGGGTAATCAATATCCCACCAGTTTCAGTTTGCCACCATGTATCTACGATGGGGCATTTCGAGTCACCAACAACTTTATGATACCACATCCACGCTTCTGGATTAATTGGCTCGCCTACACTTCCTAGTAATCGCAAGGACGAACGATCATGTTTTTTAACAGGTTCATCTCCGTCACGCATTAGTGCCCTTATGGCAGTGGGTGCAGTATAGAAGATTGACACTTTGTGTTTTTCAACCACATACCAAAATCTGCTGCTATCAGGATATGTAGGGACACCTTCAAACATTAGTGTAATTGCTCCATTTGCGAGGGGTCCATATAATATATAGCTATGACCTGTTACCCAGCCCACATCTGCTGTACACCAATAAACATCACCCTCTTGATAATCAAATACATATTGGTGTGTCATAGAGGCATAAACTATATATCCGCCGGTTGTGTGCAAGACCCCTTTTGGTTTTCCAGTTGAACCAGATGTATATAAAATAAACAGAGGGTCTTCCGCTGACATCTCCTCTGGTGGACATGAGATAGATGCATTTTCCATTGCCTCATGATACCAAATATCTCTATTAGTATCCCAAGAAATTGATCCTCCCGTTCTTTTTATTACAATGCAAGTGGTGCAATTTGGACAGTTTACGAGAGCATCATCTACATTTTGCTTAAGAGGGATAGATTTCCCGCCCCTTACACCTTCATCTGAAGTAATAATGCAGGTTGAGTCACAATCTGTAATTCTACCTGCCAGTGCATCGGGTGAAAATCCTCCAAAGACAACAGAATGAATAGCACCAATTCTCGCGCAAGCAAGCATCGCAACGGCTGCTTCTGGGATCATAGGTAAGTATATTGTAACTCTATCACCTTTCTTAACACCATTAAGTTTTAATACATTTGAAAATTTACACACTTCTTCATAGAGTGTTTCATATGATATATGCTTGGACTGGGTAGGATCATCGCCTTCCCAGATAATTGCTGTTTGTTTTCCTTTTGTCTCTAAATGTCTATCCAGACAATTGGCAGATGCATTTAATACGCCGTCTTCAAACCATTTGATTGATACACCAGGTTTATTGTATGAGACGTTCGAAACGGTTTGATATGGTTTTATCCAATCAATTCGTTTTCCATGTTCTCTCCAAAATTGTTCAGGTTGTAAAATCGATTCTTGATATAGTCTATCATAATCATTCTTGGAAATATGGCTTGATTTTTTTAGTTCATCAGAGGGTTCAAAAACTAAATCTTCGCTCATGATAGTTGCATACTCCTTTAGGGATAAATGTCAAAAATAATTTTTTATTTTTAAAATCAATGATCATAAGTTTGCTTTTGATTCAATCGAATAGTCAAATACATTTTTACATATTTCGTAATTGAATCCTGCTCTAGCTAAGCGTGCTATCTGACGTCTTCTTTCAGACTTGTCATTAGTTGGCTTTAATGAGAACGGGCCTATCCGCTTTTTTTTAGCCATAACTAGCGCAGCTTTAAATTCATTTTCAAAATGATTTTCATCTTCCGTAAATGCTTTTAAAACGATATTTTTTGAAAGCCCAGCTTGTAAAAGTTTTTGTTTAATTAGTGTGGCTGACTGTCCCTTTGATCTTCCAGAATTTATTTTCATAATCATATAATCATAATCATTTACATATCTATTCTTAGAACACCATTTTATAGTTTCTTTAATATGTTCTGCAGAATCTTGAATTGTAGCTTCGGGCCATTTTCTTTTACAGTATTTTGCAAGTATTTGCCTTAGTTTTTCTTCTGTGCTTGCGTATTTGCTAAGATAATTCAGAGCTTTATTCTTGAGATTTTTTTGGCAAACCCCACCTGTCTGATTTTTGCTATTTTTTTTCTTTGGCACTCTATTGATATTTGCATTTTTCATAAGTTCAATCTAAAACCGTTCTGTTAAGTTTGTAAAGTTAGGCTGCATTTTTTTAAAAGATCAAGGGAAACGTTATGAAAGCAGAACATTTTACGAGACCCGTGAAAATAGGTATTATAAATTGGCGTGGCATGTATACCTTATATTGTAAAGAAGTTCATCGTTTCATGAAGGTTTCATTGCAAACGCTCGCAGCCCCAGTTGTAACATCTGCACTCTTTATGCTTGTTTTTACGCTTGCATTAGAGGGAAGAACAAGTGCTTTTGAAGATGCAACTTATATGCAATTTCTCGCTCCTGGGTTAGCTATGATGGCAGTTCTTCAAAATGCGTTCGCTAATACTTCCTCCTCTATTATTATTGGCAAGGTGCAAGGAAACATAGTTGATATCTTAATGCCGCCTTTAGGTTCATTTGAATTACTAGTTGCCTTTTTGTTTGGAGGTATAACACGAGGGGTGTTCGTTGGCATAATAAGTATAACAATACTTTCTTTTATTGGTAAAACAGGTTTTCCTCATCATATAGTAGTAGCAACAGCATTTCTATTGCTTGGCTCTTGTGCTATGTCACTCGTAGGAATTTTAGCAGGTATTTGGGCTAATAAATTTGACTCACTAGCTGCTATTACAAACTTCGTAATTCAACCACTATCTTTTTTATCTGGCACATTTTATTCGATTGATAGACTGCCTGATACGGTTGAACGATTTGCTATTTTTAACCCGTTTTTTTTAGTCATAGACGGATTTAGGTATGGCATTTTGGGCATTAGTGATAGCTCAGTCCTATTTGGATTGTTTGTTTTATTTATTTTAAATGTGGCTTTATTTATTACAAGCTATTATGTCCTTGAGTCAGGGTATAAGCTTAAATCGTAAGCAGAATAGATATTAAAGGATAAATGTTTGATGAATGTATCTACTGGTGTTTTGCCTAGTCAAACTTTGTCTGTACTTATTCAGCAGGAAGTAATAAAGGCGTCAACGTCGTTTGATCCTGGGCAGATTCAACCTGCTAGTCTTGACCTGCGTTTGGGTAGTAAAGCTTGGAGAATCCAGGCTTCATTTTTACCAGGTGCAGAGTCAATGGTAACAGATAAAATTGATAAGTTTGCGCTACACGAGTTAGATTTAACAAAGGGGGCTGTTTTAGAAAAAGGATGTGTTTATCTGGTTGAGCTGCAGGAAAGCTTAAATTTACCAGATACACTGGGTGGCATGGCTAACCCAAAAAGTTCTACAGGTCGTCTAGATGTATTTACTAGGCTAATTACAGATTATGCGTGCGAATTCGAAATAATTAATAAGGGTTATTCAGGACCTCTTTACGCAGAAATATCACCTCGAACTTTTTCTGTGCTCGTAAGAACAGGCTCACGATTGTCTCAAGTACGTCTTCGTTCTGGTTCAAAGATCATTGATGATGACGAGCTGATAGCGCTTCAGCGGGAATTTGGTTTAGTAAGGTCTGAAGGCAATATTTCTGTTTCAGCTTTGATTAATGATGGTATCGGGTTGTCAGTTAATTTACAAAGTGAATCACAAAATGACATTATAGGATGGAGGGCTCGAAAACACGCGGGTTTAATTGATGTAGATAGAGTAGGTAGATTAGATAAACTTCGATTTTGGGAGGCTGTTACAACAACTGATTTGGTGGGTGGTGGTCTAGTCCTTAATCCAGATGAATTCTATATTCTAGCAAGTCGAGAATTTGTGTGTGTGCCCGAAAATTTTGCAGCTGAAATGAGACCATACGATACTAGAGTAGGTGAATTTAGAGCCCACTATGCGGGTTTTTTTGATCCTGGTTTTGGTTTTGGTTCTTTTGACGTTGGAAAAACTAGGGCTGTTCTTGAAGTGCGCTCACATGACGTTCCATTTTTGGTTGAGCAAGATCAAATCGTTTGTCGTTTAGTATACGAATCTATGTCAGAAACACCTAAAAGTTTATATGGAGCAATGCAATCGGTGTCAAATTACCAATCTCAAGGATTAAAATTGGCAAAGCATTTTAAATAAAGTTTTTGTAAACATTTCTTGACAAATTATCGTATAATGCGTCAAGAAAATCGAATACCAGTCAAAAAGGCATATCTACATCCATTGGATTCAATTTAATATTAATTTTTGATTTAGGATAAGAATTTCATGGAAAAACAAACCCCTAGTTACCAAGATGCAAGTATGCCTACCTATGGCAGAATCGATCTAAGTTTTGTTAAAGGTGAAGGGTGCTATCTCGTAACGGATGACGGTAAAAGGTTTCTTGATTGTGCATCTGGAATTGCCGTTAATACTCTTGGACACTGTCACCCAAAATTGATTGAAACACTCAACAAACAATCGAAGATGCTCTGGCATACTTCTAATCTCTACAGAATTCCAGAACAAGAACGTCTCGCTTATCGTCTTGCTAAGGCTTGTAAGCTTGACCAGGTTTTCTTCTGTAATTCTGGGGCAGAAGCTAATGAGGCTTCTGTTAAAATGGCTCGTAGGTTTCAATATCGAAGAAACAAAGTAATAAAAACGAATATCCTTTGCGCTGAAGGAGCATTTCATGGTCGCACCTTAGGAATGTTATCAGCCACATCAAACCCTGTTTATCGTGAAGGTTTTGGGGAGAGTGTATCTGGTTTTGAGCATGTTTCATTTGGCAATCTGAAAGAGCTAAGGAACGCTATCAACGAGAAAACTGCTGCAATTATGATTGAGCCCATTCAAGGGGAAGGTGGTGTGAATGTAGCTGCAGAGCGATATTTATTGGGTTTGAGAGAAGCAGCTGATGAATTTGGAGCACTTCTTATTGCAGATGAAGTTCAGACAGGAATGGGAAGGACAGGAACTCTTTTTGCATTTCAGCAATCAGGGGTTCAGCCTGATATCGTAGCTCTCGCCAAGGGTCTTGGTGGTGGATTTCCAGTTGGAGCAGTTGTTGCTAGAGAAGAAGTTGGAAACGCAATGGGACCCGGCAGTCATGGTTCTACTTTTGGCGGAAATCCGCTTGCTATGGCTGTTGCAAATTGTGTTCTTGACGTTCTGGAGGAAGATGATTTCTTACAAAACGTTCGAGATGTATCATCTTATTTAGAATATCGTTTGAACAAATTACTTGTGACTTATCCAAAGTTTATATCTCAATTAAAGGGCCTTGGCTTTTTGCGTGGTATTGGGTTAACTAAAAATTTAACTGCTGCAGACCTCTCTGCTGCTTTAAGAACAAGAGGAATTTTGACTGTTCCTGCAGGCCTAAACACTCTCCGTATTTTGCCTCCGCTGATTATAACTAAACAAGAGATTGATGTATTTAGCGATGCCTTAACAGAGTGCTTTGAAGAAGCAAGTTAGAAACATTAAATATTTTAAAAAATTAAAGGAAAAATGCATGTCAGCAAATTTTATTGATATTGCGGATTATAAAACTAAACAACTTAATGATATTCTATTTGTGGCGCATCAGATAAAATCTGGATTGATTTCACCAACTCCTTTGATAAATAAAACGATAGCACTGATTTTTGAAAAAAGTTCTACAAGGACGAGAATATCATTTGAAGTTGGAATTAAACAACTTGGAGGAACATCTTTGGTTCTAACTTCAAATGATATGCAACTATCGAGAGGGGAAACTATTGCTGACACGGCAAGGGTTATGTCAAGGTATGTTGATGCTGTAATGATTCGTGCCCAATCTCACAAAACCCTCCTTGAGTTTAAAGAAAATTCTGAAATCCCTATCATAAATGGTCTTACTAATGTGTCTCACCCTTGTCAGATTATGGCAGATATTATGACAATTCAAGAAAACTTCAGTTGTATTGAAGGATTAAATATTTCTTGGTTTGGAGATTCAAACAATGTCCTAAAAAGTTGGATTGACGCTGCTACTAAATTTAAATTCAATTTGCGTATAGCTAGTCCAAAGGGTTACCAACCAAATCAAAAGCTTATAAAAAAGGCTATTGACTCAGGGGCACAAATTAATCTTTATGAAGATAGTCATAAGGCAGCTCTTGATGCTGATGTTTTGATAACAGATGTTTGGATATCTATGGGAGATGAGCAAGGTACTAGATTGAAGGACCTAAAACCCTATCAGGTCAACTCAAAACTGTTTGAATTAGCTCATTCTGATGCCATTTTTCTTCATTGTTTACCTGCCATTAGAGGTAATGAAGTTACCGAAGACGTTATTGACGGTCCACAAAGCAAGGTTATTGAAGAGGCAGAAAATAGGCTCCACTCACAAAAAGCCATTCTCTGTCATTTATTTAATTACAAAATTTAATAATGAAAGATTAATTTAAGACGAGACTATTTTGGTGAAAAAAAATGGAATTTATTACAGGTGAAAATGACTTAAAGTCATCGGATAAACTTACTGCACCAGCGTTAAATAGTTTTGTCCTGCCTTTTTATTTAACTGGAAGCCCAACTCTAGAAACTCCGAAAATTAGAGGTCGGATTTGTCGATTAGTTAAACCAGTTACGCAAATTCTAAATCGACATAATTATCCTGATCCTATTAATTCAATTTTAGCAGAAGCAATGGTTGTTACATCTTGTTTATCAACAACCTTTAAGTTGGACGGGATTATAACACTACAAGCCAAGGGAGATGGACCTTTAACAACTTTATTCTGTGATGTCACTAATGAAGGAGATTTGAGATCATATGCGGCTTATGACGAAAAGGCATTTGAGCAGAAGCAATTTCTGCAAAATGATGAACTTACAACTCTGATGGCTGATGGATACATGGCATTTACAATTGAACAAAGCGGCCCAAGTAAAAGATACCAAGGAATTGTTGAATTATCAGGCAAAACTGTTGCAGACTCAGTTACCGTCTGGTTTAAAAATTCTGAACAAATTTACACAGAATTAATTACATCAGTAAAAAAAGAGGGTGATTTGTGGGTGGCGGCGACATTATTGATTCAAAAAATAGCAGAAGAGGGTGGGGTGGAAAATAGAGCAGCTGATTATGATATAGAAGTTTGGAACAACGCAAAAATGTTCGCTCAAACAATAACTAAGGAAGAATTAATAGATCCAAAATTAAAGCTAGAAGTAATCCTTTTTAGATTATTTAACGAGCTTGGGGTATACATTCAGTCACCACGTTCTATCAATGATCAATGTCGCTGTAACAACGAGAAAGTTGAAACTATACTCCGTTCGATTGACAAAGATGAGTTAGTCAAATTGACAGATGAGAATGATAACCTGGTTGTAGATTGTGAGTTTTGTAAAAAAAGACGTGTATTTTCTTCTAATTTAAGGTCACATTAAAAATTTGTCATATTTCAAGATTTAAGACTTTTAGATTGAAACTTAATTATTATGAGATACCATTATTTATGTCATTATATTTAAGTCAATAATTGACAAATGGGAGAGAAATGATGCGTTTTTCTATTTTAACAATGTTGTTATGTATGTTTTTTTCAGCATGCAGCCAGAAAATATATGATGAACCAAAAATTCCAACATTTCAGACATCTGATTATCTACCTCTATCAATTAATGCTAGAAAATTAGTAGTGATCCAAAATTGGAAAATGCCTGGTGAAGAGCCATTTAACGAGCATCTTTTTATGCCTAATCCTTCATCTGTGATCACAGAATGGGCTAGCAATACCTTATTACCCGCTGGCTCATCTGGAGATTTAACTCTGGATATTAGAAGAGCATCAATTATTATTACAGACATTCAACAAGCCGACTCAATTACTGAACAGTTTAAAGATAACCAAAAAAGTAAGATAGAAGTTGAAATGGCGGGGCAAATAATGTGGATACAACCAGTAACAGCTCAGACAGGTTTTCTTGATGCGCGTTCTAAAAGTTCAACTACCGTCTCAGAATCAAGTAGTCCCCTTGATTTTGAAATCGCTGTTCAAGAAACGATTTTATCTGCGCTTGCAGGTTTTGATAGAAAATTAAGGTTAGAAATTGAAAATTTAGATGGAATGATACTTCAATAGAATAGATAAAACTAATTACGCCAAAAAAGTGGGTTTAGCATCACTAGAATAGTAAACAATTCCAAGCGTCCTAATAACATTCCAAAACACATAGCCCATTTGGCCATATCCGGAAGCGGATTAAAGCTTCCGTTAGGACCTATTATATCCCCCAGACCTGGCCCAACATTTGAAATAGCGGTTGCAGCGCCTGAAAATGCGGTAGTGAAATCAAGACCTGTGAACGCTAAAAATAAGGAAAGAAACACAAAGCAAAGTATGTAAAGGTAAAAGAAACCCATTACAGCATCCATAACAGATTCTGGAACGGGTTTATTATTGTAATAAGCAAGCACAACCCCATGAGGTCTGAGGAGTCTTGCAATTTGAACTTTAATTGTGCTTACTAAAACTTGAAGTCGAAACATTTTTATCCCACAAGTTGTAGACCCGGCGCAACCACCCATAAACATCATTATCAATAACATCGTCGTGGAGAAACCACCCCATAGAGCAAAGTTTGCTGTCCCATAACCTGTTCCAGTAATAACCGAAATTGTATTGAAACTTGCTAAACGAATTGAATGAAGCCAGGTATTACCGGATCTTCCAAGATCGATAGTTATTAATAATATCACTAAAATGGTAAGAACGAGGAACCATCGAACCTGAGGATCATTTATTAAGGCATGCCACCCACCTCTGGTTATTGCTAAATAATGAGCGAATGGCAAGCTACCAGCAATCATTCCGGACATAATTATGACTTCAATTGCAATCGAATCAAAGGCACCTATAGAAGAAGTTTTAGAAGAATAACCCCCTGTAGCTAAAGTTGTCATAGAATGAATCAACGCATCAAAGCTTGTCATTCCTGCAAGCCATAGCATAAAAGCCCAAACTAAGGTGAGAGTTGTATATACAGCAAAAATTCCCCCAGCCAACTGCCGAGCTCTGGGTATGGCATTGTCACTAGCCTCATAGGTTTCTGTTTTAAACAATTGCATGCCTCCAACAGACAGTACGGGTAAAATTGCGAGTGCCATTACAATAATGCCTATACCCCCAAGCCATTGAAGCAGAGCCCTCCAGAGAATGATACCTGGTGACGCTAGCTCAATTGTTTGTAAAATAGTAGATCCAGTTGTTGTGATACCTGAAATAGATTCAAAAATGGCATCTGTAAAACCCAGCCTAAGGTCTGAAAAAACAAAAGGTAATGCCCCAAATATACCAGACAAAATCCATGCAAAATTTGTCAAAAGAAAAGCTTCTTTTAGCCCTAGATTCAGTTCCTGCTTATTTCTGTTTGTTAGCCAAAGCGAAATACCAATAAAACATGAAATAAGAGATGCAGATGCAAATCCGAACCAATTTTGAGATCGATATATGATATCGATAAACATTGGTATTAGCATAGTGAATGACAAAATTGTAAGAAGTACACCAAGAATCGAAAAAACGGGCGCTATATTCATATCAGCAATAAGCCTTTCTCAATCTAGCTATTCGCAGAATATATCGAGATAGTACAGGACTATTCATAAATAATGTTATTCTATTATTTTAATAATACGAATTAACTTGAAAAACTAGTATCCTAGCTGAATGTGTTTATAGAATCTATCCTTGAGCAATGGATCTTTTTTAAATTCACCAGTGAACTGAGTTGTTATCATCGATACGTTAGGCTTTTTGACACCTCTTGTAGTCATACATTGATGTTGTGCGTCAATTAAAATGGCCACACCTTTTGGTTTAAGTGCACTTTGAATCGCATTCGATATTTGTGAAGTCATGGTTTCTTGAGTTTGTAATCTTTTGGAATATGAATCTAGCACTCTTGCTAATTTTGAAATACCGACCACTCTCTTATCTGGTAAGTAAGCAATATGTGCTTTCCCTAATATGGGAACTAAATGATGTTCACAGTGGCTTTGCACTGCAACATCTCTAAGCATTACGATGTCATCATATCCTTCAACTTCTTCAAAGGTTCGCTCTAGCATCTTTTCTGGGTCTTCTAAATAACCCGAAAAAAATTCTTCATATGCTCTTACTACTCTAGCAGGGGTATCTAATAGTCCTTCACGCAAAGGATTATCACCAGCCCAACGAAGCAAAACTTCTACCGCCTTTTCAGCTTCGTCACGAGAGGGTTTATTGAGGCCTACGTTATTTCCAGCTTTTTCGGTGGTATCATATGGTGTCATTTTAGGGTCCCGTTAGTATTAAATATGAAAATGATACGCAATAAATTACGCGAACGATCATCTATTCACTAAATAATTCTGATTTTATCTCACTAGAAAAAATAAGTATAAAAAAACCAATTAATTGTTATCATTTTGTAAATCTAGTTGCAACTGGTTATGTACTTAATCATTCAACTTCGATTTTTCTCAAAAGCATTTCAAATACTTAAAACTTTTAAATATTTACTAATTCAAAGAAAATACTTTAGTAACGAAATTTATTCACTAGTTTTTATTTGCGCCCATTCTGGAACCCAAGCTGGGTATGAGCTACAAGCTGAAAACGCTAAAATTGTGGAAAATAAAAATGCAGTCAAAATTTTTTTAGGCATAATTCTCTCATTAATTTTGTTATAAATTGTTTTAGAAGCATGTAACCTTAGTTTGACCTCTAAAACAAGTAATAAATTTGTTTAATTTTTTGTTTTATGCAGCTATTTTTATTCTGTTCCTAAATAGTTAGGCTTGAAAAAACCTTCAGAATAGCATATAGAACATTTAAATTTATCCAATTTTTTTTCTTTAAAAAATCAGCACTATAATTTTGTTAAGAAAATATAAAGTACTGTAAAATTTATATTTCTCAGATATATGCATAAATAAATTGGTAAAAAAAACTAAAGTATCGCATTAATTAAAGCCCTGCCAACCATAGTCTCTTGGAATTAAATTATACAAATTAATATCAGTAGGAAAAAGGAATAAGAGAAATGAATAAAATTGATTCAGTTGAAAAAAAAATCGCAATGATGACAGAAAATGGTTTTAACGAAGCTGAATTTATCACATTACAAAAAGCTATTAGGGGAAAAAATGCACATACAAAAATCATCTCATCTCATATTGGGCTTGTTTATAGTGATCCAAAGACAGGAAATGGAATTAGTTATGCCGTGGACCATGCGTTGTCAGAAACATTAGCCATAGATTATGATTGTTTAATAATTGTTGGTGGTTCTGAACATATTGAGTTTCTTTGCGAGGAACCACATGCTATTAGATTGATGAGAGCTTTTTTACGAGAATCCATGCCTATCCTTGTTGTGAGTGAAGGGTCAAAACTATTAAATGTTATTGGTGACAGTCGATTTTCAGAACTATCTTGTGAGAATGAGGAATACTTGAATTCAGACTCTGTTTTTTGGAATATTAATGGTAAAGGACTCGCTGCAACTTTTAAAATATTTTTTGAAACAGTTTGTTCTAAGAAACTAGAAAAAAGTGACAATAGAGGAGTTGCAGCATAAACTTTTTACAGGACAAATGAAATATATGGAAAAACTTTTATCCCCTTGTATAAGTGTTTGCTATATCTCCAATACAACTGGTTTCTGCGAAGGTTGCTTTAGAACAAGAGAAGAAATTAGTCGTTGGCGTTATATGTCTTTTGAAGAGCAAAAAAGAGTAATAAAAAAACTTCACGAAAGAGGTCAAACAAACAGTGGTCGTTCTAGACGGCGCCCTCTTTCAATAAAAAAAAAGTCAAAAATTAATTAGGAATTTATTAGAAAAATTTTTAGGTAGATTATCTTTTATTAATGGACTTCTTTTTAATGTAATTTTAATACCCTCACGTCTTCTAGTTTATACTTTTGTGAATTTCATAAGACAATTTAACTGTTATAAAAATTTATAGGTACGGTATTGTATTAATTCATTTTGCTACAAAAATCTTGTTGTCCAGTTTACAAGCAAATTTGAAATAAGATTTTGTGCTTAAGAAATATAAAAGGATATTGTCCTTTAAGATAATAGCAAAAATTGATGTGCGTTTTTGTTGCAGTTTCATTAAATTGATGCATACTGCGCTCGTAATAAAATCAATTTTGGAGTCTATAATATGCATCTTTATCGTACTCATAATTGTGGCGAAATATCAGAAAACGACGAAAATAGTGAAGTAAAAATTTCTGGTTGGGTTCATCGTAAACGCGACCATGGTTCTCTTTTATTTGTTGATTTGAGGGACCACTTTGGATTAACTCAATGTGTTGTTGATTCTTCTGACAAGGTGTTCACGCTCGTTGAGTCGCTCAGAAATGAGAGTGTTGTGACAATAACTGGTGTAGTTAAAAAGCGAAGCAAAGAAACCATCAATAAAAATCTTAAAACAGGACAGATTGAAGTTTCTATAGAAGATATTACAATACAATCAGAGGCTGACACATTGCCACTGCAAGTTAATTCTGATGAAGATGCGGGGGAGGAAACACGACTTCGGTATCGATATTTAGATCTTCGAAGAACGCGCCCGCATAAAAACATTTTGCTCCGTAGTCAGATAATACAATCCATTAGAAATAGAATGGTTGACCAAGGATTTACTGAATTTCAGACTCCAATACTTACAGCTTCTTCTCCTGAGGGCGCTAGGGATTTTTTAGTTCCAGCAAGGTTACATCCAGGTAAATTTTATGCTCTGCCGCAGGCACCTCAACAATTTAAGCAATTGGTAATGATGTCTGGATTTGACAAATATTTCCAAATTGCACCTTGTTTTAGAGATGAAGATAGCAGAGCTGACCGCAGTCCAGGGGAGTTTTATCAGCTAGATCTTGAGATGAGTTTCGTGGAACAGGGCGATGTGTTTGCTGCTGTTGAACCAGTGATAAAAGGCATTTTTGAACAATTTTCAGGAAAAAAAATTGACCCGATTTTTACTCATATTTCTTACGCTGACTCAGTATTGAAATATGGAAATGATAAACCAGACTTGAGAATTCCCATTGAGATCTCAGATGTGACAGATATTTTTCGTGGCTCTGATTTTACGATATTTGCCAAAAATATAGAAAATGGGGCAGTCGTAAGAGCAATACCAGGTCCAAAATGTGGAAGTAGGGCCGTAGCAGATAGAATGAATAGTTGGGCTCAATCAGAAGGAGCTCCAGGCCTAGGCTATATCATTTATTCAAGTGAAGAAGCAAAAGGTCCAGTTGCTAAAGCGTTAGGTCAGGATAAGTCAAACCTCATTAAATCAAAACTTAATCTAAATGATGGCGATGCAGTATTTTTTGCTTGCGCATCAGAGAAAGACGCTTCGGCGCTTGCCGGGCGTGCAAGAGTGCGTATTGGAACAGAACAAAATCTCATTGATAAATCAATTTTTAAATTTTGTTGGATTGTTGATTTTCCGATGTTTGAAAAAGATGAAATCACTGGTAAAATAGAATTTTCTCATAACCCATTTTCGATGCCTCAGGGTGGTATGGAGGCTTTAAATACAGAAGACCCACTAGAAATAAAAGCATGGCAATATGATTTGGTTTGTAATGGGATAGAGTTATCAAGTGGAGCTATTAGAAATCATTTGCCAGAGGTGATGTATCGCGCTTTTGATATCGCAGGTTATGGTCCCCAAGTTGTGGAAGAGAAGTTCCCAGCTATGATTAACGCCTTTAAGTTTGGGGCTCCTCCGCACGGAGGTATAGCGCCAGGCATTGATAGAATCGTAATGCTTATTGCAGATGAGCCAAATATTAGGGAAGTTATTCTTTTTCCAATGAATGGTAAAGCGGAGGACCTAATGATGTCTGCACCATCTCCTGTCGAAGATAAACAGCTAAATGAATTGCACATTAGAAAAGCACATATTCACTCAAAAAACTGGCAGAAAGACCCAAAACAATAAATTTAGTTTACAAAAATTTAGATAAAAAAAGTATTATTCACTTACTCGATATAAGCTATGTATAACTGATATAGATATAGCTATTAGCAATATTGCACCCGTTTGGTGCATGGCTCCCAAATGAATTGGTGCAGCATTAACAAGTGTTAGAATTCCGAGTATGAATTGACCAAAAACAATTATCAACATAAGATTTGCCTGCTTTATTGCAATTTTTGCTTTAATCGCGCTCCTCCACAAAAATACCACTCCGCAAAACGTGATGAGGGCAAGCCAACGGTGATGAAATTGTGCCGACGCTGGGTTTTCGAAGGGATCTAAAAGACCCTTTTCTCCATATTCAACCGGTATAAAACCATCTCCCATCAAAGGAAAATGGTTATAAAGTAAACCTGCATTCATCCCAGCTACGAATGCTCCTGCAATTATTGTTAAAAATATAAGTGCAAAAATGAAAATCGGTATTCGGAATTGTATTTTTGAGGTTCCCAAAAATAAAGAGTGCCCTAACCATATTAGGCATGTAAAAATACTTAGAGCTATGAATAGATGAACAGCAAGCCTGTATTGGGAAACAGTTGGTTCTTGTGAGAGACCAGAGGTGACCATCCACCAACCTACAATACCTTGGAGGCCTCCAACTATACCTAAACCAATTAAAGGTATTTTATAATTTGATGGAATTGTTTTTTGAAGAAAAAAATAAATGAGTGGCAAAATATAAAATAAACCTAATAGTCGTCCCCACAGACGATGGAAATATTCCCAGAAAAAAATCCTCTTAAATTCATCCATACCTATTCCGAAATTTAACTGAGCATATTCAGGACTTCTTTTGTATAAATCAAAAACACGTATCCATTCATCGTTATTTAGAGGAGGTAGCGTGCCAATTAATGGGCGCCATTCTACCATGGAGAGGCCTGAGCCAGTTAAACGTGTAATTCCGCCAATGACTATCATCAATCCAACTAAAATTGCCATAAGGTAAAGCCAACAAGCTATTATCTTTTGTTCTTTTGTGATAATGGAATTTGTCAATATATGATAAACCTTTTGAAGTTGATTTTTACATAACGTCTATCACATTTTTTTTAATTATTTGAAGTACCTTTTTTAAAGAGCGGTAATATTGAAATATATTGGCGAAAGTTTCGTAGTTAATAAAAATTTTTTTTTTATGCGAAACTATACTTGACATATAAAAATCAAATTCCCACTTACGCATCAGAACAAGTACTTCTCTTATTTAGAAGCGCTTTATTATTTTAAACTTTAAACATTAATTTTTTGGAGACGAAGGCATGAATTTCCGACCACTTCACGACCGAGTTGTTGTTGAGCGACTTGAATCAGAGGAAAAAACTGCTGGTGGCATTATAATACCAGACACAGCAAAAGAAAAACCAATGCAAGGTAAGATTGTATCCGTTGGAGCGGGAGCAAGAGATGAACAAGGTAAGGTGCATCCATTAGACGTAAAAGCAGGCGATACTGTTCTGTTTGGGAAATGGTCTGGTACTGAGGTCAAAATCGAGGGAACAGATTACCTAATAATGAAAGAATCAGATATTATGGGGATATTAACTTAAACGTAATCGTTGATAGATTTTTAACAAATCGAAATTATTCATAAATGGTTATTTTTGTTTAATATTTTATTAAAAAAATTTAAAAATTAGATTAAAAGAGGAAAAAAATGGCTTCTAAAGATGTAAAGTTTGGCTCAGACGCACGTACCAGAATGATGGAAGGTGTTGATACATTGGCCAATGCAGTTAAAGTTACATTGGGCCCTAAAGGTCGTAATGTCGTGTTAGAAAAATCGTTCGGTGCACCGAGGATAACAAAGGATGGTGTAACTGTTGCTAAAGACATTGAGTTAAAAGATAAGTTTCAAAACATGGGCGCACAGATGGTTCGTGAAGTCGCATCAAAAGCAAATGATACAGCAGGTGATGGAACTACAACTGCTACTCTATTAGCTCAATCAATCGCTCAAGAAGGTGCGAAAGCAGTAGCTGCCGGCATGAATCCAATGGATTTAAAACGGGGTATAGACATTGCCGTTGATGCGGTCGTCAAATCTTTGGAGTCCCAATCCCAGAAAATTACCACATCAGATGAAGTGGCCCAGGTCGGAACCATATCAGCAAATGGAGAAGCTGAAATAGGCAAGATGATTGCAGAAGCAATGGAACGCGTTGGGAATGAAGGCGTTATTACTGTGGAAGAGGCAAAATCACTTGAGACAGAACTTGATGTCGTTGAGGGAATGCAGTTTGATAGAGGGTATTTATCTCCATATTTTGTTACAGATGCTGAGAAAATGCGTGCAAGCTTAGAGGATCCCTACATTCTTCTGCATGAAAAGAAATTATCAAACTTGCAGGATATGTTACCTGTTTTGGAGAAGGTCGTGCAGTCTAGCAGACCTCTGCTTATTATAGCTGAGGATATTGAAGGTGAAGCGTTAGCTACTTTAGTTGTAAATAGACTGCGAGGCGGTTTGAAAGTTGCTGCAGTTAAAGCACCTGGATTTGGTGATAGACGTAAAGCAATGCTCGAAGATATCGCAACCTTAACAAATGGAACCGTTATTTCTGAGGAAGTCGGCATTAAACTTGAGAGTGTTACCTTAGATATGCTTGGAACTGCTAAACGCGTTGAAATCACCAAGGAAGACACAACTATTGTGGATGGTGCAGGCGATAAAGAAGAGATAGAAGCTCGTTGCAACCAGATACGAGCTCAATCAGAGGAAACAACCTCAGATTATGATAGAGAAAAATTGCAGGAGCGTCTTGCAAAATTAGCTGGTGGTGTTGCAGTAATTCGTGTTGGTGGAGCGACAGAAGTTGAAGTTAAAGAGCGCAAAGATCGTGTTGATGACGCGATGCATGCAACTAGAGCAGCAGTACAAGAAGGAATTGTTGCTGGTGGAGGTGTTGCGCTGGTTAAAGCCCTGTCAAGCCTTGACAAATTAAAGTCTGCAAATGGCGACCAAGAGGTCGGTATTCGTATCATTCGAAAAGCATTGGAATCTCCTGCTCGCCAGATAGCAAATAATGCTGGGGCAGACGGCTCGGTGATTGTAGGTAAACTTATTGAGGAAGATAAGCCTACGATTGGCTATGATGCTCAAACTGGTGAGTTTACAGACATGATAAAAGCTGGAGTAATTGATCCTACCAAGGTAGTTCGCTCAGCCCTACAAAATGCTGCATCTGTCGCGGGACTCCTCGTAACGACAGAGGCTATGGTTGCAGAGCTAGATGAACCAAAGCCAGCTGCCCCTGCTCCAGATATGGGCGGAATGGGCGGAATGGGTGGAATGGGATTTTAAGAAAAATCCTATAACATCTTCAAAAATTTCGTAAAGTTAGAGCCAGATAGAAAAATCCTATCTGGCTTTCTTTTTTTTTTTTAGCTGAGAAAGCTTTGAACTTGATGGATAGCATCTTTTAAAGATATACGCTGAACTTCTACTTCTGGTGGAAATGCAGATGTAAGACGGGTTGGAAGACCACTATCAAGCATAACAAACACACCCTTATCATTAGCTTTTCTTATTAATCTTCCAAAAGCTTGTCGCAATTTCATTCTGGTGATTCTATCTGTAAATTCTGTTTTCCCAATCCATTTAGCGCGTGCTTTAAAAAGTATATCTGGCCGTGGCCAAGGAACTCTATCATAAATTATCATTCGTAAGGCTTTTCCTGGCACATCAATACCGTCCCTTACAGCATCTGTGCCAATTAAACAACTCTCGGTATCAGCCCTAAATAACTGTAATAATGTTTGCAGATTGATCTGGTCTATATGCTGGGCGTATAATGGGATATCAGCAGCAGCTAATTTTCCAGCTAGGAAGGGATAAATTGCTCTAAGTCTCTGAATTGCTGTAAATAGACCAAGGCTGCCACCACCTGCTTCTTTCATTAAAGAAGCCATAGCAAAACCACTAGCTGCTGGTTGTTTTTTAGCTATGTCTTTTATAATAAGTATTCGAGTTTGGTTCTTGTAATCAAAGGGTGATTCATGGATGCTAAATATAGCAGGATGACCAAGATGATTTGCCCCCGTCATTTGCATTGCACTTTGCCAGTTAGTAGTATCTTCTCCTTTAAGTGAATTGATTTTTGCATCTAAATTTGTATCCCGCAAAGTGGCTGATGTGATTACAACCCCCTTTGCTTTTTGCAATACAGCTTCACTAAATGGAATAGTTGGGTCTAGCCAGTGTCGGTAAAGTCCGATATCCCTATCCTCGCCCTCTATCCTGCTAATTTGCATCCAGTCAATGAAGCCGTCTCTGCCTATTTTATCATTCTCTGAAGATACCAGGTCTTGCAATTGTAATGACCAAGAAGATAAGGGCATAATGGCGCGTTGCTGAAGGCTTTTTATGATTGCTTCAAAACGAGATTTAGTCTGACTTTCTAAATTTTCAGAATTTTTATCCATTGTGGATATTAGGATATCTTCTAGCTGTTTAATTAAAGTCAAAAGTGAGTTTAAGTTTTTTGAAAAATCTTGGGCAGCTTCTAGGATATCAGGAGACACTGGATAAATTTCACTTTGGATGTCATAGAGACTATCTATATTTGTAACTCGACTATATAAACACATTCTTAGCGCTGAAAAAAATATCTCTGCTGTACCAAATTCATTTGAGGATGATATACGGTTTTGCCAACCGATGCCTGGTAAATCACGAGTAACATCAATTATTAGGTCCATAATACTTAATGCGTTCTCATCTCCATTAATCAAATCTGAAACTCTATTTCGTAAACCGCGCATACGGCCTTTTAGGCCATCTTCATCACCTCTTATCCATCTGCGCATTTCTGATGTTTCGATGGCTGTCAAAGCGCTGCTGAAGGCAATGTCTGCAGCGTCAAACACGTGATGACCTTCATCAAAAAATATTCTAGTTGATAGGACATGATTTTCTTTTTTTGAAAAAACAGACTGTTTTATTGATAGTGCGTGATTGGCAATAACAATATCTGCTCGACGTGCCTCTCGAATAGGTTTTTCTACAAAACATTTTTTATAATGACGACAAGCAGAATGAATACACTCTCCTCGCTTATCTGCAAGGCCCAGAGAATATCTACTATTAATTAGGTCTACGAGCCATGCTGGAAAATTTGCTCCTGTTAAATCTCCGTCTGGAGATGCACTTGCCCAGCGGGCCATTAGACCAAGGGCAATTGCATTTTTTGGTTTTCCTGGCATCTGTAATAATGCGTCATCTAGATTAAGAAGGCAGAGATAATTTTCTCTACCTTTTCGAATTACAACTCTTTTATTCCCTTCAGTTTTTGATTTTTTAATTGAATCGTGAGTTGTAGACTCATTTTTTTCCGGGAGTCTTCCGAGTTCATCCGCAATTTGATGTTGTAGATTCCGTGTGTGGGTAGATATCCACACAGTGCTATCATTTACTTCCGCCCATAGACTAGCAGGGGCAAGATAACCAAGAGTTTTCCCTGTCCCGGTTCCGGCTTCAGATAATAAAAGTATTGGATTTGGTCGGTTATAAGTCTGATCAAAAACCCTACAATTTGTTATCGTATAATCTATTTGTGTTTTTCTAATTTCTGAGTTTGGGCCAAGCATCTCAGATAATCTACTTTTTGTCATATCGAGTGGTATCGGCTTTGTTCCAGGTTCTCCTTTTGGGGGTAAATCTTTTGTCTCCCTCAAATTATTCCAAATAGCTGCATGTGCTGGATTTGGAGGACCTGTTGATATTTTGTTTCTTCCTAAGAGAGGTAGAATAAGCGCAGCCCAAAGCCATCCCCCTTTCCCCATCATTTCTGCCATATTTACGAGATTGTTTGACGGATATAAGGAATTTTTTTCAGGATTATCTATTGCAAACTCAGATAAATTAACTAACAAATATTGCGTAATAGTTCGTAAAAAAATAGTTTTATCAATATTTGTTTTTGGACGGGCAAGGCCCGTAGCAATGGCAAGCCCGGAAGGGTTTGGAATACAAAATTCAGCTGGTTTAACGAAGGCAAAAAGTTCAAGTATATCAAGGGCCTTATTGAGTTTTATGCCAATTTTTTTTTCAGTCCATTTTCTGTGACAAATTAAAGGAGGGTTTTCATTAGCCAAAAACTCAACTAGTTCTTTATTAGAGGGGTTACAAATCTCTCCATCAGTTGAAACCCAGTTATTGTTATTAATAGTAGGGTATAAAATTGGATAATCAGCAATATCGGGGCTAAGGTGGTTGAAAATTGGCATAATTTTAACATAGGGATTGGAATTAAATCACGCTAGGTGTATTCCCTTATATTGGTAAAAACTGTAACTTTAAAGATTATAATAATAATTTTTCCGGTTAGTATCCTTTTTGATTCTTTTATGCCTAAAAAAGGGTTTTTTTCTTATAAATAATTTCTACTAGAAAACAGTTTAGTTACAGTTTAAACAAAACAAAAAAAAATTATAAATGCTTATCTCCAACTATCGGGAATTCGAGGATGTCAAATAAGCCACATTTTAATCACTTATTAGCCAATCTTGCAGATGAAGCAAAAGCTTGGCCTTTTGTGGAAGCAAAAAGTCTTATTAAAAGACTAGAGTCTAAACCAGATAATGCGGGAAAAGAGGTAATATTTGAGACGGGTTATGGGCCCTCTGGATTGCCTCACATTGGTACATTTGGAGAAGTAGTCAGAACTAGCATGATCCGTTATGCATTTGAAGTACTAACAGGCAGAAAAACACGCCTTATTTGTTTTTCAGATGATATGGATGGATTACGAAAGGTTCCA
This sequence comes from uncultured SAR116 cluster alpha proteobacterium, assembly GCA_902622515.1. Taxonomy (GTDB): domain Bacteria; phylum Pseudomonadota; class Alphaproteobacteria; order Puniceispirillales; family Puniceispirillaceae; genus UBA5951. The sequence goes on along the minus strand of CACNQE010000007.1, from coordinate 28,045 downwards.
GAAAATGTTCCAAATAAAGAAGAGTTGACTGATTTTCTGGAAATGCCTTTAACAGAAGTTCCCGATCCCTTTCGGACACATACTTCATTTGGGGCACATAATAATTCAAGATTACAGAAATTTTTGGATAGTTTTGGTTTCAAATACGAGTTTTTAAGTGCTACTGAACTATACCAATCTGGGAAGTTCGATAGAGCGTTGTTAGATGTATTGGATAATTACGAGAATATAATAAACATTATTTTACCAACTCTGGGAGAAGATAGAAGAGCAACCTACAGTCCATTTTTGCCAATCTGTCCAGATACCCGAAAAGTGTTGCAAGTACCTCTTACTGGACAAGATAAAGAGGCTGGAGAGATAAGTTATATTAACCCGCTAACAGGTAGCGAAAGAGTAACCAAAGTTACTGGAGGATGCTGCAAACTACAGTGGAAAGCTGATTGGGCAATGCGATGGCATGCACTGGGTGTGGATTATGAAATATCAGGAAAGGATTTGATAGAGTCGGTAGCGTTGTCATCAAAAATTGCTAGGACTCTCGGATCAATTCCCCCTGCTGGCTTTTCTTATGAGCTATTTTTAGATCAGAATGGAGAAAAAATTTCTAAATCAAAAGGCAACGGACTTTCCGTTGAAGAATGGCTTAACTATGGGAGTCCTGAATCTTTATCATTATTTATGTATACCCAGCCAAGAAGAGCAAAAAGATTGTTCTTTGATGTGATACCAAAAACTGTAGATGAATATTTTACTTATTTGGGTAAAATAGCTGAATGTGATGATGCAAGTCTGCTTGAGAATCCAGCATGGCATATTCACAAGGGCAATCCTATGGCAATAAAATTGCCAGTAAGTTTTAATCTTCTATTGAATCTTGCTGGTGTGTGTGTAGCAGAAGATAATGAGGTTATGTGGTCTTATGTCGAAAAATATGCCCCTGGTGTGACTCCCGAGACACATCCCCATCTTGATAAGTTAATTAAATATGCGGTTACTTTTTATAAGGATAGAGTGCGCCCAAATAAGTTATACCGGTTTGCTAACACCGAAGAAAAAACTCATCTCAAAGACCTAAAAGATGCTCTTTCTAAATTACCAGAAGACGCAACTGCTGAAGAAATACAAAATCAAATTTATGCCATAGGCAAGCAGGCAAAATATGAAAAGCTAAGAGACTGGTTTAGCTGTTTATATCAAATTCTTCTAGGACAGACAAAAGGACCTCGTATGGGCAGTTTTTTCAAATTATATGGCCTGCAACCAAGTCTTAAATTACTTGATGATGCACTTAACGATAGATTGGGACAAAAAAATTAAAAATGATCTGGCAAATGCTAGCAAATGTTATAAAGGCCCTTCCAGGCGAGGCATCACATAAAGTAACGGTTGCTGCTTTGTCAAAAGGAATTTGCCCAAGATATTCGCCTATTCAACTACCAACTGAAATAGGCGCTCTTCGGTTTCCTAATCCAATCGGATTAGCAGCAGGCTTTGATAAGAACGGAGAGGCCATTTCCGGATGTTTTGCGCTCGGTTTTGGAAGCGTGGAAATAGGAACTGTTACCCCGCTGCCGCAGCCTGGAAATCCTAAGCCAAGAGTTTTCAGACTACCTGAAGATGGTGCTTTTATTAATAGATATGGTTTTAATAGTGATGGGATGGAGGCTGTAGCGGAGCGTTTATCCAAATGGCGTAAATGCAATAAAACAAATCAATTAATTGGAGTGAATATAGGTGCGAATAATATAACAGAAAATAAAGTAGAAGATTATTTTTCCGCTTGCTTGGGGCTTGCTGGGTTAGCAGATTATTTAACGATAAATATCAGTTCACCTAATACTTTCGGGCTTAGAGATTTACAAAAAACTTCATTTTTAAAGCAAATAATTAAAAGTGTAAAAATGGCATTGGTAGAAGCAAATTTGGTAAAACCCATTTTCATAAAGTTGGACCCTGACCTAAATAAATCAGATTTATTTTCTGCTATTGAAGTAATGATCAATGAGGAAATTGCTGGCGTAATTATAAGTAACACAACACTTTCAAGGAATAATTTAAAAAATAGAAAAAATATAAAACAGACGGGGGGGCTGTCTGGGGAGCCTTTATTTAGGCTATCTAGTGAAAAACTATCAAAGGCGTATACTTTTGCGGAAGGACATATTTCGTTTATTGGAGTGGGGGGTATTTCCTCGGTTAAGGATGCATACACTAAAATATTACTTGGTGCTGATATTTTGCAATTATATTCTTCACTCGCTTTAAAAGGGCCTCATATAGCGAACCTTATTAATAATGGCCTTGCAAAATTATGTGTTGGCGAAGGGATAAATAATTTAAAGGAGGTTTGCGGTAGTTTTGATTCTTTTGCTAAAGCGCAAAGACATGCTGAACACGCCATAAAAGCACATCTAACCAAATTTTACCATTAAGATTTTGAATTAAATATTTTTATAATAATGGAACAGAGTATCTAGATGATTTTATTTATCGGCAAAGATATTCCTGACTTGAATCCATGAAAAACATAAAAGAGAAAAAAATCATCCTGATTGATTTTTCTGACGTTTCCAAACAAATTTTCAAATTATAAGTTAAAAACAACTTAAAAGCTGTATTGCTCTAGAGGAGTTGACCTATTAGTTAGATTGCTTTATACGCTTGAATTTAAAGATATGAATAGAAAAAATTTTTAAGGGATTCTTGATGTCTAAACGTTGTCAGATTACAGGTAAAACCGTTATGAGTGGTAACAATGTTAGTCACGCTAACAATCGAACGCGTAGAAAGTTTTTGCCAAATTTACAAGTAACAACTATGCAATCGGAAATTCTTGGTCGCTCTATAAAATTGCGGGTATCAACCAGTGCTATTCGTACTGTTGAAAAACATGGCGGTATAGACCCTTATCTTATCCAGGCTAGGAATAGTGAATTGGCAGATGAAGCGCGTGCATTGAAGTCAGAAATTATTGCCGCCCAAAAGACTTAAATTCCTTTACATTCTCTATGAAACTCATTTTTGTAATTATTTCAATTAGCAAAAATCCTTCGTGGTGATTTAGTGTTTTCGTCAAATAAATCTGCGAGCTGAGACATTACGACACCACCCAATTGTTCTGCATCAGTTATGGTCACAGCTCGTTCATAGTAACGGGTAACATCATGACCAATGCCAATCGCCAGTAATTCAACAGGAGAACGTTCCTGTATTAGTGAGATAACCTGTCGTAAATGTTTTTCAAGGTAATTTCCGCTATTTGCTGAAAGTGTAGAGTCATCCACAGGAGCGCCATCTGAGATAACCATCAATATTTGTCTATCTTCATGACGAGCAAGTAATCTGTTGTGAGCCCATAGTAAGGCTTCCCCATCTATGTTTTCTTTTAGAATACCTTCACGAAGCATTAATCCTAATGAACGTCTTGCTCGGCGATAAGGAATATCACCTGCTTTATAAATGATATGTCTTAAGTCATTTAATCTTCCCGGCTTATCTGGTTTTCCTTCAATTTGCCACTCTTCCCGGGACTGTCCGCCTTTCCAAGCTTTTGTCGTAAAGCCAAGAATTTCAACTTTTACACCACATCTTTCTAGAGTACGAGCAAGGATATCTGCGGTGACGGCGGCAATTGTAATAGGTCGACCACGCATAGAACCAGAATTATCCAATAGTAAGGTAACAATTGTATCCCTAAATTTAGTGTCTTGTTCTTGTTTGAATGATAACGCAGATAGGGGCTGAGTGACTACACGATGCAGTTTCCCTGCGTCTAATACGCCTTCCTCAAGGTCAAAATCCCAAGATCGATTTTGGTAAGCCATTAATTTACGTTGTAGTCTGTTGGCTAATTTCGCGATTACACTAGTTAGGCTTTCAAGATGTCTATCAAGAAGCCCTCTTAGTCTGTCTAGCTCCTCAGAGTCACATAACTCCGACGCCTCTATTACTTCGTCAAACGTATCTGTAAATACTCTATACTCATGGTTTCGGATGTTATCAACTGCTTTATAATCTCTAGGGTCTCCTCCTGGCGAATCTCCTTCTGTGTGGCCATCCATCTCCTGTTCTGCTTCTTCGTCTAATCCATCATCGGAAGCCATCGCTGCAGCATCACCTTCCGTTTCTAAAAATTGTGAGTCATCTCCATCTGACTCCTCCTCTCCCGAAGCAGAATGAGCTTGCTGTTCGCTCTCCTGTTCATCTTCAGTTTGTTGGCTAGTCCCATCATCGTCTCCTTCGCCTTCCTCTCCACCTTCAGAATTTTCTCCAAGGTCACTTTGTAATGCCCCGATTAATTGTTTGGCGAAATCCGCAAATACAATTTGATTTTGAGTAGCTGTCTTCATCTTTTCTAATAAATTTCCAGCTTTAGACTCTATGAACGGCCTCCACAAATCCATTGCTATGCCAGCTGCGGAAGGTGGGGCTTCACCAGTTAATTTTTCTCGGATAATTAGTCGCACAGCTTCTGATAAGCCGTTTTCTATTTGGTCAGATGCCTCTGGTGAGGGAACGCCTAAAGGGTGCAGTGTGTAATGTGATTCAAGGCGTTCAGTCAGATTTTTCCGAACACCTGCCATGTCATTAGCTCCGATAGCTTCAACTCTAGCTTTTTCTGCAGCCTCAAATATTATTTTGGCAGCGGATGATTTTGGGCTAACTCTTTGATGGGTTTTCTTATTGTGATGTGCAAGCCATAAACCAGCAGCATCACTGGCCCCTCGTAGCTGATTTTCCGAGTTAGCAGAACGTTCTGATGGCGGCGCTGGAAGTCTTACGGCTTCGTTGGATATAAGGCTATCTTGACCAACATATCTAACTTCATGTTGGGTACCACCTGCTAACGCTCGCAAGCTTGCCGCATTTGCTTTCAAAAATATTTCATCTGTAGGTTTGCTCACTATGACTGGCCGTTTCTGATTTAGGAAGATTTGGTTGAGAAGCCAGATGACTCAGGTAGGTCGACACCAAATACTCGCTGATAATATTCTGCTATAATTGGTCGCTCTACTTCATCACATTTATTTAAAAAGCTTAATCTGAAAGCAAGAGTTATATCATTAAAAATACGAGCATTTTCAGACCAAGTGAGAACTGTTCTAGGTGACATAACAGTAGATAAGTCACCGGCCATGAAACCTTTTCTGGTTAGGTCAGCTAAACGAACCATTTGTGAGACCTGCTCTTTACCCTGCTTTGTATCGTAACTTTTTTGTTTTGCGACAATTATATCTACTTCATCAGAATGCGGTAAATAATTTAGGGTAGCCACTATTGACCATCTATCCATCTGGCCTTGGTTTATTTGCTGAGTGCCGTGATATAGACCTGTTGTATCACCGAGACCAACTGTATTTGCAGTCGCAAATAATCTAAAACTAGCATTTGGGTGAATGACTTTATTAGTATCAAGTAAGGTTAATTTTCCATCCACCTCTAAAACACGTTGTATAACGAACATTACATCTGCTCTTCCCGCATCATATTCGTCAAATACTAAAGCAACTGGATTTCTTAATGCCCACGGCAGTAAGCCTTCCTTGAATTCTGTTACTTGCTTACCGTTTTTTAAAACAATGGCATCCTTACCTATAAGATCAATTCGGCTTATATGACTATCTAAATTAATTCGCAAGCAAGGCCAATTTAACTTGGCTGCTACCTGTTCAATATGAGTTGATTTACCCGTTCCATGGTACCCTTGAATCATTACACGCCGGTTGAAGGCAAACCCAGCTAAGATTGCAAGAGTAGTATCGTGGTTAAACTGATAATCTGGGTCCAATGTAGGGACATATTCAGAAATATCAGAAAAACCAGGAACTTCCATATCCAAGTCTAATCCAAATGTTTCCCTTACATTATAATTGGTATCTGGAGTTGGTATCGAATGTGCGTCAATGCCGTTATTAATAATTTCAGACAAAAGAGTTCACCTTTCTAATTATTGAAGATGGGCCTAAGTTTTATACAGTACTATTAAATGTTATAAATTTGTGTCAATTTATTGATAATCAATAATAAAATCCACCCTAAAAATTTTTTATTACTTATTTCATTTTTGAAACAGTATCGGGATATAATTGTTTTAATATACTATAGGCAATATTAATATCTTTTAATCGTTCTTCAGCTCTTGTGTCCCCTTGATTCTTATCTGGATGATTTAATTTTGCTAATTTTTTATAGTGCTGCTTTATTTTTTTTTGTTCGGAACAGGGCTCCATATCAAAAATTTTCCAAGCCCATCGTTCGTCAGGAGGCATTATTTTCTGACCTTTAGTTTTTGTTCCTTTATTATTATTTGAAAAAAAACCGAATACATCCTCTGAAGTGAAATTACTGGAATTTTTATAATAAGAATCTGTTCCTCCAGTTCCGAATCTCCAGCTTGGCCGCTCCCACGTAGTTGCGCGTCTTATTTCTGCTTCAAGTGCATCTCCATTTAAACCATCAAAGTAATTCCAACCTTTATTATATTCGCGCACATGCTGAAGACAGAACCATACATAGGAACGTAAATCATCACGGTTACGTGGTGCGGGATAAATGCCATCTTCTAAACAATGTTCCGCTTCACATTTTTTAGTTTGTGAGGTTTCCTCGTTGAGTCCTCTAATTTCTGGTATCTTTGCTTCCGTCATATTGGTAAACTAAGGTTATAATTTTATTTAGACAAGGTAGTAGGTTAAATTTACAGATTTAATCTTAATTTTATTATTTAAATAAATTACAAGTTGCAATGAAAGAGTAAAAAAGATGTCAACTAAAAGCCTAATTGAAAATTTATTAACCGAGGCATTTTCTCCAAACTTTTTAGAAGTGCGAGATGTGAGTGCGGCTCATTATGGTCATGCAGGTGCAAAAGAAGGGGGGGAAAGTCATTTTGAAGTTGATATTGAAGCTACTGCATTTTCTGAAAAAACCAGAGTACAATCTCATCGATTGATCTACGGCGTATTAAAGCCCTTATTAAATTCTACAGTACACGCTGTAGCTTTGAATGTTAAATCAATCTAAATTAGTAGAATTTTATTCTTTGTTAGCCTCTGAATAGGCTATACAGCTATTTTTTAGATTATTTTCTTGATTAATTTCTGGTAAATTTTTTGTTTCTATTCCCCTCCTTCTTCGACGAGATATTTCGCCTCCGATAGTCTGATATGCTGTGGTTGCAAGAGGCCCTGTTAATTCAGTGATATGTGTGCATCCAGAAGTTCCACCAATCCTCTCTTGAACGCGTCGCTTCCAACCGGGGCCTATCTTTATCCCAATCAAGTTTTTAAAGTTTTCTGCTCCTTTTGGACAAATTTGATAAGGGCCCGAAATTGTTATCGCATTAGCATCCTTCACTCTTAGATTTACATCAACCGTTATTCTCACTTTCATGTGATGATAGGGCGTATCTTTTTTGACGATGCCATGTGTGTCTGATGGGAAATCATAGGTCTTACTGTCAGTGAGCACAGCTTCGATATCAAAATCCCCATCTTTTCTTATATAACCCATACAGTGAATATTTCTAATGTGGACGGGTTTACGATCTTTTGGGTTCTGCAGATTCATCTTAAACCTCAATTTTTTAGTAGTCATCCAGAATTTTTCATTCGGATAACGTAGAAAATGATTTTTTTTGACCAACATGTTTTTGTTTCGTCCATATTCTAAGACTTGTAATTTGGTTATTTTGTCTATGAATAACGCGAAAGCGCATTCCATGAATGTTAAACTCTCCTCCTGGGATAGGAATAGTTCTGGTTTCATATAACAATAACCCAGCTATTGTAGATGCATCACTGTCAGGCAGATTAATATCTAGTATCCTGTTTAGATCTCGAATAGTAACGTTTCCATCAACCACATATGAACCATCAGCTTGCGCAGTGCAACCAGCTAGTTCTACATCGTGCTCATCATCAATATCACCCACAATTTCTTCAATGATATCTTCTAGCGTCACAATGCCTCTAAAATCACCATATTCATCTACTACGATTGCAAAATGCTCCCTCCTTGTTCTAAATGCTTGAAGCTGATTAGCAAGCAATGTTGTTTCAGGAACAAAGTAAGTAGGGCTAGCTATTTTAGCTACGTCAAACTTTTTCTTATTTTTGTTGTTAGAGTTTTGCAGAGCTCTTAAAAGGTCTTTTACATGTAAAACACCAATTATATTCTCAGGTTTTCCTGAGTATACAGGTAAGCGAGTGTGAGGTGAGTTAAGAACAAATGAGACAATGTCTTCTGGCTTGTCCTCTACATTTACCATAGATACTGAGCCACGATGTGTCATTATTTCATCTACAGTCAGCTCGGATAAATCCAAAACTGAAGATAACATCGCTTTTGTTTCTTTTAGCTCTGAAGTACTTTCTCCCATTTGAAGGTCAATCATACCTCTGAGCTCTTCTTCTCTATTTTCAGAAATTTCGGAGTTTCTCCCAAGAAAAATAAGAGAGATCCATCTCATTGCCATTGTAAGAGGAGTTAAAATTAGAACAATAAATCTAATTGGAGTCGCAACCAATAGAGCAAATTGATTTGCATTTTTAATAGCGTAAGTTTTAGGTAATACCTCTGCAAAAATAGTGATTAAAATCGTCATCACTAAAGTTGCTATGAAAACACCTGAGTCGTCAAAAAATGCTATCGCCGCTGAAGTCGCGAGTGCCGATGCTAACACATTTACAGCATTGTTTCCTATAAGTATTGCACTTATAAGGGAGTCTTTGTCATTTTTAAGTTTTTCTACTAACGACGCATTTCTATTTCCGTTATTAGCAAGTTGACGCATTTTGGCATCAGAAGCAGCTGTGAGACCGGTTTCAGAGCTTGAAAAAAAACCTGACGCAAAAATCAAAATAATTATTGAAACAATCAAAGTCCAATATTCAAACATGATTGACCCCCTTGGCAATAAAAAATGATGAAATTTCCTCTTTTGATATATTTTGGACAACACAAGCCCTTCCAATTCTATTTGCCAGAATGAAGGTTAATTCGTTGGAAACAGTTTTTTTATCTTTTCTCATATGTTCAATGATTTGAGGAATTGGAGCTTTTCCAGCTGGAAGAGATGAGTAATTATACGGCAACCCAGTCTGTGCAAGATGAGAGCGAACACGTGCCGCATCCTCTTTTGAACAAAGTTTTTTTGTATAAGAGAAGTCAAAGGCTAGTCCTAAACCTGCGGCAACTGCCTCTCCATGTAATAATTCTCCATTATACTTGGTAATAGCTTCAAATGCATGGGCAAAAGTATGACCAAGGTTTAGCAAAGCACGCATTCCTTTTTCCGTTTCATCTGAAGTAACAATTTCTGCTTTCATTTCGCAAGAGCGTTTGACAGCATATATCACTTTATCTTGTTTTAAGTCTAATATATCGGACCAGTTTTTTTCTAACCATTTAAAGAAATTAGCGTCGCCAAGAAGTCCATATTTCACTATTTCTGCATAACCAGAAAGTAATTCTCTTTTTGAAAGAGAGTTTAATAGGGTAGTGTCGGTAAGGACTATTTTTGGTTGATGAAATGCGCCAATCAAATTTTTACCTGCTTGGGCATTTATTCCAGTCTTACCTCCTACAGAACTATCAACCTGAGCAAGAAGGCTAGTTGGTATTTGAATATAATCAATACCTCTTAGAAGACTTGCAGAGGCAAAGCCGACTAGGTCTCCAATAACTCCCCCACCGAGAGCGATAAGAATTGTGTTACGGTCAATTCCGATATTAAGAATTTCATTACAAATTTCAGCAAAAATAGATAAAGATTTAGAGTTTTCACCTGAAGGAACTTGTAAATTATTAAGTTTACTACAAATTGGGGAAATTGTTTTAGCAAGTGAATTTTGATAAATAGAGCCAATGGTAGTATCCGAGATTATGATACAATGTCTGTTAGACACAAAATCATAAAGATAAGTATCAGCAGCTTTTAGTAAATTAGGTCCTATTAAAATTGGATAGGATCTATCGTGTAAGCCAACATTTATTTTTTCAGTCTTGGTCATTTTATGTCCTCAAATCGAGATGATTTTAACCTTAATATTTTTCTATCCCTAAGTTCCTTTATTATTATATTTAAGGATTGAGGGGTAGATAGATTGTCTGTATCAATAACAATATGCGCTTTCTTATAAAAAGGTTCTCGCTCTTTATATAAATTGGTCAACGTTAGAAGTGGGTCACCGTTTGCAAGTAAGGGACGATTGTTTAGATTTTCCATTCTAGCTAATAATGTTTCTGGTTTTGCACGAAGCCATATTGTAACTGAGGTTTCGTTAAGCATCTTTCTAATTTCTGCAGAAATGAATGCCCCTCCGCCGGTTGATAAAATAACGGGGGTACGTTTAAGAATATCGCTTATCACACGATTTTCGATATTACGAAATTTTTCTTCCCCGCTGAGCTCAAAAATTTCTGGAATTGATATCCCAGCACGCTGAACAATTTCATCATCACTATCAACAAAATCTACACGTATCGTTTTGGCAAACTGTCTACCAAGCGTTGTTTTGCCTGCACCCATCAACCCTATAAATGCTACAGTATTTGATAAAATGAAATCTTGCTTGTTTTTCATAATATACGTTTTAACGACCTTACTAGCTTTCGGCAAATTAGAACTTAAAAAAAAGGAGAAAGATAAATAGCAACTACAATTTTTTAGTGCCGCATTCACGCCATAATCATATTCTAAATCATTTATTTGGTTATTTAAATTTAAGATTAGTATGGATTTTAGAGTTCAAAGTGCTAGTCTGAGCTTTAAGTGAACGAAGATAATGAGGCTAAAAATGAAGATGTTTTTTACAGTTATAACCCTAATTATAATTAGCGTAGTTTTAGGCTCTGTTTTTTTGTCTAATTGGAATATACCAGCACCAACTAAAATGGTATCTGAAGTTATAGATGATAGCAAATTCAGGAATTAAAATGGTAGTTTGGGCAAGGTTTTTTCTAGCAAGCATTTTCATGCTTTTTATATCTCAATCAGGATTATCTCAAGATATTATTTATGATAGAAATTCTTACTTGGACGGTAACATAAACTCTTCACAGAATTCACGACAATCATTTTTACCACCGATGCAAGTGCCGTTGGAAGAATACACATCGCCTATTGTAACCCAAAAAAATAATCAGTCAGAATTAAATTTATTTGATTTAACAGCAACTATTGTAGATGAAGAAACTGACAACCAAACAGAGATTGTTACTGAAAATAGTGATGAAACATCCAATATTAAAGATGATGACGCTAATCAGTCTATTTTAAAAGAACAGTCAATAGATAGTGATGTGTTTAATAATAATATGACATTTGAGCGGGATAACATTCCTTCTAAAGATAATACATCTGACATTGATAAGCTCATCAGCGAACTATTTCCTGCGGAAGTTGTTGAATCAGAATCTAAAACCAACATGCAGATTGATGATAGTTCATTACAGCCAAAATTAACGATCAGCGCCGACGAACAAATTCAACAAAATAGTAATCTTGTGACACCTTCAGTTAATGTTGATTTACGAGAGTTATCTGGTGTGGGATTGGTAACAACTGGAATTTCTGATTGGCAGCAGAGAGAAATGCCATTTAATATATTACTTTGGAACGGGTCTAAGCCAGAAAATATTGAATATTTATATCGAGTGAGTGAGCCTTATGGGTCATCTAAAACAATAAACTCACTCGTCTATTCCTCTGTAATCAGAAAGTCAGCGCCTCCCAGCGGAGTCACTGGTAATATCGCGTTGTCACAATCATTGGTTTTTGCTCGGATGGAATGGCTGGCACGTGCAGGTAAATCGGAAGCTTTAGCAGATCTTATTCGTAAGCTACCTGAGGATGATAAAGGATGGGAAAACTGGCAGAGATGGCTTGGAGCGTATGATTTATTGTCATATAACGATTCCCCAACTTGCGCCAAAGCAGATAAAAAAGTATCACAAGAAATTGATACTTTCTGGCTTAAGGTACAGATATTGTGCAGAGTTATAGATGGAGCGTATGAGGATGCACTGTTTTTAGCAGAGTTGATGAGTACAAGCGGAGAAGAGGACCCTTTATTTTTTGCATTACTTCAAAATTTTCAATCTTCTCAATCAATTAATAACATTCCAACACAGCCCTCTTTAACACCGCTTCATTTAATTTTAATGGATTTAGCGCAAGCACCTATCGAATGGCATCAAATTTCGGAACTTCCACTTTCGATGATGCAAGCGAGCAATCTAATTAAAAATACGACACGAGAAGCAAGATTAGCATTTGCTATGAGGCAAATTTTACAACAAAGTGATACAGCATATGAAGCTTCAGCTCTTATTCGCAGTTTGTATGATCCAGAACGTCAAATGGAGACAGATTTTAGTATATTACAAAACACAAAAGGTGATTTAAGGCTTATAGCTAGTGCGGAAATTTATGCAGCGTTGGCTGGAAATATGTTTCAAGCAGAAATCCAAAGAGATTACGATCTTCTTTTTTTAGCCTCATTTAAGGAGGAGGTTGAGTTTGGTAATGGTAAAGCATTATTACCATTTTATGCTGAACTGGCCAGAACTCGACTGAGTGCAGATTCATTGCCTATCATATCAATTGAATTAAAAACACAATTTGAGCAAATTATTTTGCTTGATGACTTACAAAACATGTCTATCCAAAATATGTTAGGCTCATCTGAAGATATTAATCCGTTACTACTTATGTTTAATATTGATAAAGCTGAAAAATCATCTTTAGATGTGATTCAAGAATTAGGTTTATGGCATCTTCTACCTGTTTTTGATGGAGCATCAATGATTAAAGCGCCTATTGATTGGCTTGAATCAGCCTCCACGAAGACGGCCAAACCAACAGCCCACGAGAGCTTAGAATTAGAACCAACGTTGAAAAACTCGTTACTCTCATCATCAAGTAGTCAACGCACCGCAGAAACTATTTTGATTATATCTTCACTATTTCAGAAGCATAAACTAAATCATATTTCAGCAAATGATTTGGCTTTAGTTGTAAAGTCGTTAAAAGAAATTGGTTTTAGTGAAGCAGCTGAAGAATTAGTCAAAGAAATTGTTACATCACATTTGTTAGAAATATTTTGGAAGCAAGAGGCATAATTTTTTTGGGCTTGAAACCTAACTTCGCCTAGTTACAATATACATAAACTAAATTTGACTTATTTTTTGTTTCGCTAGCTTTCCGATAACATTTGGATTATAGGGTGTCCATAATAAAAAAAGACCAGAAAATTAATATATTTTTGCAGGTTTTGGCAGCTGAAACTGGTGCATCTAAAAACACATTATTAGCTTATGAAAAAGATTTGGTTTTAGCTGACTCCCATATCCAGTCAATTTTTGATAAAAACCTTTCTTCTGCCAACGAGCACGAATTACTTTCCTGCCTATCCCGCTGGCAAAAACAAGGAAAATCGGCAAAAACCATCACAAGAAGGATTAGTGCTCTTAAACAAATGATGAGGTGGTTAGTGTCTGATGGCTATAGAACAGACAATCCTGCCATCTGGCTTGATAATCCTAAACTTCCTCAAACTATTCCTGTGAGTTTGTTGGAGACCGAATTATATTCTATCTTAGAGGCGGCAGAGAAGCTATCACCACCAGACAATTTAAGAATGTCAGCGGGAATTGAAATTTTATATGGCGCTGGCTTGCGTATTTCAGAACTGCTTCAAGTAAGAAGGGCTGATATAATTTTTATAAAAAGTTTGATTTTGGTTCGTGGTAAAGGGGGAAGAGAGCGTTTGGTACCACTGACAAATATTTCATTAATCAAAATAAAAAACTGGCTAGAAAAAAGGGATGTCGCAGGTCCTGATACTCATCATGAGCAACTCCTAGCATTACCTAGTGAACCAGTATTAACTCGGCAAAAATTTTCTACTCTTTTAAAAAAAATTGCTTCAATAGCACAAATTGATCCGGTTCGGGTCAGTCCTCATAAGCTAAGGCATTCCTTTGCAACTCATATGCTAAACAGAGGAGCAGATTTAAGAAGTTTACAAATGATGCTTGGGCACGCAGACATTTCAACAACACAAATTTACACCAAAACACGTCCAGAACGTCTTCATGGGTTGGTCTCTACAAATCATCCACTTTCCCAGAAAGATAAGTAGGATCACTATACATGTTAACTGCACTCATTAAAAAAAAATTAGAAGATTAATTTGATTTCCAGGCTCCAATAGCATTTCGGGCAATATCTACCTCTTTTAAATCAACTTCTGCTATGACTAGTTCAGTCTGAAGGGTTTTTGCCTCAGCAATAATCTGCCCCCAAGGATTGACTATAAGTGAATGACCATAAGTTTGCCGACCATCTGCATGTGTTCCCGACTGGGCGGCAGCTATAATAAAACAGCCAGTCTCAATCGCTCTAGCTCGCTGTAAAACGTGCCAATGTGCTTTACCAGTTTTTTCCGTAAAGGCCGCAGGTGTTACAATTATTTCTGCTCCAGCCTGTGACATTTTACGATACATTTCAGGAAATCTTACATCATAGCATATTGAAAGCCCGATGTGTGCTATTTCTGTTTGAGCTGTTATTAGTTGGTTACCAGCGTAAAAGTAGTCAGACTCTCGATAGATTTTTCCATCGCCAACGTTTGCATCAAACATATGAATTTTGTCGTATGTAGCAAGGCTTTCCCCGTATTTGCCAATTAAAAAACCACGATTAAATATTTTTTCTTGACCTGACTCTTTTAATATGAGGGAGCCAACAGATATCATAATGCTGTATCGACTTGCTAGCGACTTAATTTTTTTAATTGTTTCTGAGTTGTCTGCCAGCTCCGCTTTCTCTTTAAGTTCTTTCTGATCTTTAGCAATTAGATTTGTGCATTCAGGAAAACAAATTAAGGAGGCGTTTTTTAAGCTCGCGTTTTGAGTTAGTTTTTCGATTATATCTTGGTTTTTAGAAATCTCATTGGATGCACAAAATTGTGCGGCTGCAACAAGCATCATTCATTTCCTAGCGATTAAGCAATTTCGTAAGTTTACCGTTTAACGACAATTCAATTAATTCCTCAGATCCCCCAATATGAATGTTATTAATAAAAATCTGCGGCACAGAAGTTTTCCCACCGGCTCTGTTTGACATCGCTTTTCTTCCCTCTTTGTCAAGAGTTAAGTCATATTGTTTATAGTTAATATTATAGCTTTTTAATAGTTGTAATGCATGATAACAATAACCACAAAAATCTGTTGTGTAAATTTCAACTTGATTATGCATTTTTATCTCTTTTTCTTTTGATTAATTTGTATGTTATTTTAATTCAATTTCCAAACATTGCAATTTAAGACATATTTTTTAAATATTTAAAATTTCTAAATGGCAAATTTCAAAAAAAAGAGCTTAAAATTATTTTTATTATTATTTTAAAAGAATTTTTTTAAATCATTCCCTATTAAAACAGTTTAAGAAGAAAATATATTTAATGAACTTACTTATGGCTGATCGTCTAGAAATATAAATGAAAACTCTTTTTGATAATAAAATGCTTGCAAATAACCGCATTAAGGCTTTGTTCCAACCAGAGGATACATTGTTTTTGCGCCAAGCTTCTATTACCCGATTACTTGACAGATTGTACGATGTAAATCGGAAATTTAGCTCAATACTAGATATTGGCTGTTTTAATGGCCGACTTGCAAAACAACTATTATCAATGTCACCAGCTAAGCATACTGATAATTTTACGCTGTATCAGATCGATGTATCGAGAAAAATGGGCATCTTTGCTCATGCGAAGGCTAAATTTACCCACAGCCCCGAAATGAAAATCCCTCAGGAAATGGAATTTTTTGACCTAATTTTGTCATCACAATATTTTCAATGGGTAAATGATCTTCCAGGAATGTTAATCCAATGTCGTAATAAATTAAAACCAGACGGTCTTTTGCTAGCTAATTTTTTTGGGGGTCGAACCCTTCAAGAATTACGAGCCTGCCTTACTCAGGCAGAGATAGAGTTAAGCAAAGGAGCATATGCAAGATGTATTCCGACGGTTGATATAAAAGCCGCTGGTGGGTTACTTCAGCGTGCTGGATTTGCTCTTCCGGTATGTGACTCAGATATAATAGAAGTTTTGTACCCTTCAATTTTTGAATTAATGGCGGACTTAAGAAGAATGGGCGAGGCTAATGCCCTCGTTTCAAGAAGTAGGCAGTTTACATCGAAAAAATTATTTCAAAGAGCAGGCCAGATATACCAGGAACAATTTTCAAATGATGACAAAAGTATAATCGCAACTTTTGAGCTTGTTACCCTTACTGGGTGGGTTCCTGATGAAAGTCAGCAAAAACCAATGCGCCCTGGAAGTGCAAGAAACTCTCTTTTAGAGTATTTGAATTCTGATGTGTATAAAGAAAGTTAAGGTATTAAATTATATTTGGGTCAGAGTAAATCCTGAAGGTTACTTATAAAATCTTTGTTTGCTTTTGGCATATCATATTTTCTTAAATCATTTGCAAAAACCCATTTAAGTTTTGATGCGAATAAGGGACGAGGTATTCCCTGCCATTTTCTGCATATGAACAATAAGAGAAGAATTTGAAAATCGGGGTATTGATATGAGCTAAAACTTACAGGTGCAAGACAGCTTTCATGCGTGTCAATATCCAATTCTTCTTTAAGTTCACGTACAATAGCCATCTCCGCAGTTTCATTTGTCTCGATTTTTCCTCCAGGGAATTCCCACAAACCACCCATCGTCGCATCATTAGGACGCTTTGATAGAAGTATTCTCCCATCTATGTCAATCAGAGCACAAGAAACAACAACTTTCATTTCTATAAAACTCTATTTCCAGAATCAGCTGCGATAATCAGCATTAATTGATATATAATCATGCGTAAAGTCACATGTCCAAACAGTTGCATTTCCATTTTTAATCTGTAGATCAACGTCGATTATAATATTTTTTGATTTTATGTGTTTATCTAACATAGATTCAACGAAGCCTTCCGATTTTTTACCATCCTCGGCAATTAACACCCCTCCAATGCGAATAGTTAGTAAATCTTTTATTATTGGCTCACCTGCTTTTCCAATTGCCATTATAATTCTTCCCCAGTTTGCATCCTCACCTGCAATTGCTGTTTTAACTAAAGGTGAATTTGCAATTGACTTGGCAATCTTATGAGCAGAAGTATTGCTCACTGCTCCCATTACATTTATTGTAATAAATTTTGAAGCACCTTCCCCATCTTTTACTATCTGATGAGCAAGACAGGTCATAACTTTTTGCAGTGCTAAAATAAATTTATCCGTATTTGGGCCTTGAGATAAGATGTTAACTTTGCTAGCGCCAGTTGCAGCCATAATGACCATATCATTTGTGGATGTTTCATTATCAACGGTTATAGAATTAAAGCTTTTGTTGTTTGTTTCTGAAAGCATTTTTTGTAAGAGGGTTTTTTCAATTTTTGCGTCTGTAACAATAAAGCCTAGCATGGTCGCCATATCTGGTGCTATCATTCCTGAGCCTTTTGCAATTCCGCAAATGTGAACATTTTCACCATCAATATTGATTATTTGGCTGGTCACTTTAGTAAAAGTATCTGTAGTTTTGATTGCAGAAGCTGCTTGATACCAATCTGCTTCACCTTTCGAATCCCATAACTTTTTTAAATGAAATTTTATCAAATCCTCATTAAGTGGCTCACCAATGACACCTGTTGATGCCATCATCATTGAACTTAATGGTAAGCCGGATATTTTGGATAAAGATGATAGTATGGAAAGAGCAGAACGTTCTCCTTTTTTACCTGTAAATGCATTTGCATTGCCGGCATTTACAAGTAAACATCTAGCATCATTACTCTTTATTACCTTTTTAGTAAGCAATACACTAACAGCAGCCGTCGCGGATTTGGTGAAAACACCCGCAACAGTTGTTTCAGAACAAAAAACCATTAATAGTAAATCATCCCTGTTTTTATATTTTATTTCAGAAGCTGCAGTCGCCATTTCCAACCCAGCTAAAAGGGGCATCTTTGGGGAGTTTTTGGGAGCAAGCGGGGATATTTTTGAAATTGTCATGTTACAAATTTTTTTGAGATAAACATAATTCCTTAATTACACTTATAGTCTAATTTTTTCTTGTTACCTATTGTAACATATTTTCCTGTTTTCCTTGCCATTCTGACTGAATATTAGAGAGAGGTATTTTCTCTATTTCAGCATTCGCTCGCAGTGTTTCGATGATTCTTGCAAAAGAAATTTTGGTTATGTTTTGTGCTAATTGTTGTGACATTTCTTCTTTTGACTTTGCATCAGAGATGCGCTTATCAAATACCATTATGACATGCCAGCCAAATTGTGATTGAACGGGAGTGTTTGTAAAGCTGCCAACCTCAAGACCGAAGGCAGCTTGTTCAAAAATAGGCACCATCGCCCCACGTCCGAAATAGCCGAGGTCACCTCCATTAGGTCCAGAAGGACCAGTGGACATCTCACGCGCAAGTTGAGCAAAGTCCAATCCTTCTTTAAGTTTCTTAATTACACTGACTGCGTTTTTTTCATCTTCTAACAAAATATGAGATGCTCTGATTTCTTCTCTAGATGTCGTATCCGCAACATAGGCATCGTATGCTTTTGCGAGCGCTTCTTGCGTAACAGATTTTGCAAGTTCCATACGTAGCCAGTTTTCAGCAAGTACTTTTTGAGCTGCAACACGCATAGCTTCAATCACTATGGGGTCATCTGATAAATCACTTTTCTCGCCAGCTTTTGCAGCTAGTCTTGTATTAATAACTTCATCTACGATTTGGTCAAAATAACTTGCTAACGGCTGATTTTGATAATCCAAAGGAAGTTGGTCGATAATGTCAAGAACCTCTTTAAGTTGAATTTCATCACCATTTACTTTTGCAACTACTATTTCTTCACTCATTTGTGCATTAGCATTTTTAATTAAATCTGAGACGTGTGGTATACTAAAAAATATGCAGAAAATTATCAAAAATGATAATATTGGAAAATTATTTAAAGGATGTTTCATTAAGTTTGCCTACTTTTAGTATTATTTTCGAATATTTATTAAAAAATAAAAGATTAGTTATCATAAATATTGCATAAACAGCAAGAAATCTCAGAAAAATTTTTATTTTGGGGGTCTTGCATGAATTTCTGGTTTGAAATAATTTTTGTTTAGTGAGCATTTTTTGATTTGTGCGTAATCAACTCTAATTTTTTTCTAAAGTTATTTTTTTCAGATAGATAAGAATTTTTCAAATCTTGAAAATCCTTGCTCGCACCCCCATTTTTGGTTAATTAAGATGTGCGTTCGATGTGTTAAAAAACGTTATCATTTGAGTGAAAAGGGCTAAGATTTAGCGCAGAAACGGAAAATCCAATAATGTTCACTTCTATTGCAAAATCGTTATTTGGTGACTCGAATGAGCGAGTATTAAAAAAATTTTACCCAGTTATTGAACAAATAAACTCGCTAGAACAAAAAATAGAGGCTCTCGATAAGGATAAAATTGTTAAACATTCTAAAGTATTGCGTGAACGTGCAACTGCAGGGGAAGATTTAGACGAACTTTTGCCCGAAGCTTTTGCATTGGTTAGAGAGGCAGCAAAAAGAACAATTGGTCAGCGACACTTTGACGTCCAGTTAATGGGTGGGATTACTTTGCATAAAGGCCATATTGCTGAGATGAGAACCGGCGAGGGTAAAACGCTCGTTGCAACATTAGCAGCATATCTAAATGCTTTGTCAGGCAAGGGTGTTCATATCGTCACAGTAAATGATTATTTGGCTACTCGGGATTCTCGTTGGATGGGCGAAATTTACAGTTACTTAGGGCTTAGTGTAGGATGCATTGTAAGTCAGATGAGTGATGATGAGCGCAGAGTTGCATACAAATGTGATATCACTTATGGAACTAATAATGAATATGGTTTCGATTATTTAAGGGACAATCTTAAATTCTCACTAGCAGAAATGGTACAGCGTGAACATCACTTTGCAATTGTAGATGAGGTAGACTCAATTTTGATTGATGAAGCAAGAACTCCTCTTATAATTTCCGGTCCTTCAGAGACATCGGTCGAATTATATGCGCAGGTGAATAAACTAATTCCCGATTTTAATTCTGATGATTATGAAATTGATGAAAAATCCCGTTCTGCCAATCTTACAGAAATAGGTGTTGAGCATTCGGAAGTATTGCTGACACAAGCAGGTTTATTGCAATCAGGCACTTTATATGACTCAGCTAATGTGAATTTATTACATCATATTTCTCAGGCACTAAGAGCGCATAAGATGTTTATCAGGGATAAACATTATATGGTTAAAAATGAAGATCTTCTTATTATTGATGAATTCACTGGAAGAGCAATGCAAGGAAGGCGGTTCTCAGATGGATTGCACCAAGCTTTAGAAGCAAAAGAAAACTTATCTATTAAACCAGAAAATCAGACTCTTGCGTCCGTAACCTATCAAAATTATTTCAGGCTTTATAATAAATTATCAGGTATGACGGGCACAGCATTAACTGAAGCAGGGGAGTTCTCTGAAATTTATGCACTTGATGTTATTTCTATTCCAACAAATATGCCTGTTCTCCGAAAAGACGACGATGATGCTATTTATCGGACGGGAAAAGAAAGAGATGCAGCTATCATAGATTTAATTCTTGATTGCCGTGAAAAAGAACAACCCATATTGGTAGGAACCGTTAGTATTGAAAAATCTGAATCCCTTTCAGAAGCACTTAAAAGAAAAAAAATACCGCACAATGTTCTAAATGCAAGATTTCATCAAGAAGAGGCTCAAATTATCGCAAATGCTGGGATACCGGGTGCCGTTACAATAGCAACGAATATGGCAGGAAGAGGTACAGATATTCAGCTTGGGGGAAATCTTGAAATGAAATTAAGGGAAAAAAAACTTGCCCCTGATTCTAGTGAGGCAATTAAAATTGCCTCAGAAATTGAAGATAAGAAGAAAAAAGCTCTCTGTGCTGGAGGGTTGTTTGTTCTTGGAACGGAACGTCATGAGTCAAGACGCATCGATAATCAGCTTAGGGGTAGAACTGGGAGACAAGGAGACCCTGGTTCATCCAAGTTTTTTCTCTCCCTTGAAGATGATTTAATGCGTATTTTTGGTTCAGAGAAACTGGATGGAATGTTACAGAAACTCGGTCTTGAAGAGGGTGAATCGATTGAACACAATTGGATTAACAAAGCCGTTGAAAAAGCTCAATCAAAAGTGGAGTCCCACAATTTTGAAATTAGAAAACAATTACTAAGGTATGACGATGTAATGAATGACCAGCGTCAGGTCGTATTTAGCCAACGCAAGGATATTATGCAGACTGATGATGTGCACGACACAATATTAAGTATGCGAGAGGAGACAGTAGAATGGATTGTCAGTGAGGCAATACCTTCCGGCAGCTTTCCAGATATGTGGGATGGTGAATTACTTGCCTCACTATCGAAATCTCATCTAGGTATCAAAGTGCCAGCAGCACAATGGATAAAAGAGGATGGTGTAAGTGATATTGAAATTGTTGACAGATTAAAATCAGCCTCCAATCAACATATGGCTGGAAAAGTAACAGTTTTTGGTCGAGAAATGATGCGAAATATTGAAAAATCTGTTGTCCTTCAGATACTTGATCAAAATTGGAAAGAGCATTTGCTCAATCTAGATCATTTACGTCAGGGAATAAATTTGAGAGCATATGCACAAAAAGACCCTCTAAATGAATACAAGAGAGAAGCTTTTCAAATGTTTGAAGGAATGCTTGACAAGATGAGGCAAACTGTAACCATGGCTCTCGCTAATGTTGAAATACAGCCCACTATTGACGAAGAAAGGCAGAGAAATGAAAGCAAAAAAAAGGACCAAAAATTAAGTAATTCACCGGTCAATCCACAACTCAGGAACGAAAAAGTTCCAAGAAATGCACCTTGCCCCTGCGGTTCTGGAAAGAAATTTAAACATTGCCATGGAAAGATATAATGCTATTTGAAAAAATAAGAAGCATTCGTCTGAGAAGTAAAGATAATGATAAAATATAGGTTGAATTGTGAATTTTTACATTCATTTGAAGCTTGGTTCAGTGATTCTGCTAGCTTCGAAAGGCAATGTGATTTGAACCTAGTCTCTTGTCCTGAGTGCGGAAATAGCAAAGTAAAAAGGGCTCTGATGACACCGAATCTTAGTGCTGGAGAATACAAAAAACAGTCTAATTTATCATCTGAAGCAGCAAAATCGGATGCTGTGTCCATAGAAGCAGAAATAAATGATGTGCGCGGCTTTCGAGGAACTTCTAAATTACCTGAGAGGTCAAGCCTTGGATCTAACAAGCAATTAGGTCCACAGCAGGTAGTCACTATGCTACGAAATATCCGGGTTTATTTTGAAAAGAATGGACGTAATGTCGAAGATAAGTTTGCAGAAGAAGCATTAAAAATACATTACGGTGAAAAAGAGCCAGATTTAATTTATGGAACCTGCACACCTGAAGAGGGAGAGAAACTTGAAGAAGAGGGTGTAGAGTTTGCCCAACTTCCATTATTACCAAAAGATAATTAGAACAGATATTTCATATATTTGGTCTAGCTAAACTTCCTGAAGCACCATAATTTACGGTGGTTATTGAAGTAAATTTGAATCGTCCATCTAAAAGCGGTTTGAATCCAGTAAAATCATCAAGTATTATACCTGCTTCTTTTGCTTCACTTCGAAGCTCCGAAGGTTGTACAAATTTGGTGAAATCATGAGTTCCCTTAGGTATTAATTCAAATATATATTCAGCTGATATTTTTGCTAAAGCAAAAGAGAATAAATTTCTGTTTATCGTTGTAATAATCACAACTCCTTTTGGTTCAAGAAGCCGTTGGATAGAATTTAAAAACAGACTCCTGTCAGAAACATGCTCGATGACTTCTGATGCATATATGACATCAAATTTAGTTCCTTTATCAGCTAATCTCTCTGCAGTAGATACCTGATAATCGATTTCAAGTTTAGAAGACTTGGCATGTCGTCTAGCGATTTCTATCGTAGATAGAGAGCTATCAATTCCTGTTACTATACCTCCTAATTTTGACATAGGCTCTGCCAGAAGTCCACCACCACACCCAATATCTAATATTTGCAGATTAGAGAGTGGTCTTAATTTTTCCCATTCACCAAAATGATGTCTTTTGATAGAGTTTTTAATATATTCTATGCGAATTGGTGTAAATTGATGAAGGGACTTTAGTGAACCACTAGGGTTCCACCACTGTTCTGCAATTGCGTCAAATTGATCCTTGTCTTCGAAATCAATCGTTGTATTGGTTGCCATATTCTTTTCCAGAATTAAAATTGTTACTTGTGTGTTTGCAGTGAGTTCATTAATAACCAAATATAGCATATAGTCTAAAGTTTAAAGTTATAAATAAGAATGGCACGCATAGTTCAAAAGTTTGGGGGCACATCTGTTGGTGATTTAGATAGAATTCGACAGGTTGCGCAAAAAGTTAGGTCATGTGTTGATGCAGGTAACCAAGTTGCAGTTGTGGTATCTGCTATGGCCGGTACCACAAACCAACTTGTTGAGTGGGCAAAACAGATTGGACCAATTCATGACGCAAGAGAATATGATACAATAGTTTCAACAGGAGAACAGGTTACAGTAGGCCTGTTATCTATCGCATTGCAAAATATTGGGGTGGACGCTCGTTCTTGGCTTGGTTGGCAAATTCCAATAAAAACAGATGAAGTTCACAGTACAGCAAGAATTGAAGAAATTAAAGCGCTTGATATAATTGAAAGACTCGAAAAAGGCCAGGTGGCTGTTGTCGCGGGCTTCCAGGGCATTGCACCAGATGGCCGAATATCAACTTTGGGCAGGGGTGGTTCGGATACCTCTGCAGTTGCACTTGCTGCAGCAATAAAGGCTGATAGGTGTGATATTTATACTGATGTCGATGGAGTCTATACTACAGACCCACGCATTATGTCGAAGGCAAGAAAGTTAGATTATATCACTTTTGAAGAAATGCTTGAGATGGCCTCTGCTGGCGCTAAAGTGTTGCAAACACGTTCAGTTGCAATGGCCATGAGACATGGTGTAAATCTTCAAGTTTTGTCGAGCTTTAATGATACCCCTGGAACATTGGTTCAGAATGAGGAAAAGCAAATGGAAAAGCAAAAAGTAAGTGGTATTGCATATTCAGCAGAGGAGGCAAAGGTCACAGTAGTAGGTTTGCCTGACAAACCTGGCATAGCAGCTCGAATATTTGGGGTGCTTTCAGAACTTAATATCAATGTCGATATGATTGTTCAAAGTGCATCCGTAAATTTACAAAAAACTGATATTACATTTTCACTGGCACGGCTAGATCTCTCCAAAGCAGTTATGAGCATTGCAAACCTCAAAGATGAGTTGGCTTTCGAAAGACTTGTGCATGACGATAACATAGCAAAAATATCTGTCATAGGTACAGCTATGCGTACGCAACCTGGTATCGCAAAATGTATGTTTGAGGTACTGTCTGAGAAAAAGATTAATATGCAGGTTATATCGACATCTGAAATAAAAATATCAGTTTTAATCCAGGCAGATTATGCGGAACTGGCAGTTAGAAGCCTCCATGACGCTTTTGGTTTAGATGCATCTGATTAAACCAAAAAAATGCTATAAATGACTATTTTTATCTATTTTTTTCATTTTTTTTGCCGTTACTGATAAAAATTGTGGTAACAAGCTTAAAGTGAGCTTAAATAATATTTATTTTTTTTATAAAAAAAGAAAAATATAAGTGATATGACTATTGAATCTGAACAAATGGACGCGAATATTCGTTCAATAAACTCCACCGAAATCGGTGCTATACTGGCATCGTCTAGACGAAACAAAAATATTTCGTTGCAGGAGTTATCCGATAGTCTGAGAATTCCTAAAATGTATCTAAAATATTTAGAAAATTCTGATTTTTCAAATTTACCAGGTATTGCTTATGTCCCCGGATATATTCGCAGTTATTGCAAGGCAACAGGTATAGATAGTGGACAACTTGTAGCAGCATATATTGCTTCAGTGGAAGAAGATGAAAGTTTGCCAATTTATGACGTTCCCGGACAGGCGTTGGTTCCAAAGCTATCCAAAAGTTCCATTGCAATGATAACTATTTTACTTGTTGTTTTTGGATATACAGCTTGGTTTGTTTTTTTAAGAGATGAACCAGACCAAATAGCATCTACACCAATATTGCCTGAAAATGCGCCAGTGGAAATGGAGTCATCTGATGTAGCAAATTCAGAATTATATAACTCTGAAAGCAAGCAAATAAGTGAGACTATAAAATCAAAAAATATCGAGTCAACTGCACTTGATAGTTCTATGTCTTCAAGCACACAAACAGCGCAGATTTCAAAAAACATTACCTCTAACGTTGAAGAAATATCAGTAAATGAAGAAATTAAAAACGAAAATAAGTTACAAATTGTTGATAAAACTTTTGAAAGTGAAACACAGACTGCAAAAATTGAAGATTTAAATGTTTTACAAAATAAAATCAATCCAAGTGATAGTCAAAATGGATTAGCATTTGACCAGATAATTGAATCTTCTAACCCTTCTTCTGCTGTTGCAAAAGGCATTGAACTTTCTGATACACTAACAATAAAAGCGACCGCTTCTTCTTGGATTGAAATGGTAAATTCGAATGGTGATGTAATCACGAGTAAACTTCTTAGACCAGGAGATAGTGTTGCCGCAAATCTGGGAGATAATTTATATTTTACTACTGGTAATGCTGGTGCGTTGATATTTGAATTGATAGATGTACCTGCTTTTAAAATTGGCAAAATTGGCGAGATAATAAGAGATTTACCATTGAGTGCTGATAGCATTATCAGTAGAAAGTTTGATTAAATCTTTTTTTAATAAAGCCTTAAATGTAAAAAAGACAAATATCTAATTAAATGATTAATTTTAGCTATAATTTTTTATACCTATTGCTCTAAATTGATATCAATAGTAAAAATCAATATGTGGTGTATTGTCTTATGACACTCTCTTATAATCGTCCTTTTCGAATGATAGAACGCCGTAAAACCCGGCAAATAATGGTCGGCGATGTAGCTGTTGGTGGTGACGCACCTATTTCTGTTCAGACAATGACCAATACACTGACATCAGATGCTCAAGCAACTATCGAGCAAATTAGTTCAGTTGCAGAGGCAGGTGCAGACCTGGTAAGAGTCTCATGTCCTGATAAAGATAGCACAAATGCTCTTAGAAAAATTTGTGATTCAAGCCAAATACCAATTATTGCTGATATTCATTTTCATTATAAAAGGGCAATTGAGGCAGCAGATGCAGGAGCAGCATGCTTAAGAATTAACCCGGGCAACATTGGTAATGCTACAAGGGTTGCAGAAGTAGTGGCAGCAGCGAAAGCAAATAATTGTTCAATTCGGATTGGTGTTAATGCCGGCTCTTTAGAAAAAAATTTACTTGAAAAATATGCCGAACCATGTCCAGAAGCATTGGTTGAGTCTGCGTTGGATAATGCAAGATTATTAGAAAAGCATAATTTTGAAAACTATAAGATATCTGTTAAGGCATCAGATATATTTCTTTCGGTAGCAGCTTATCAGCAATTGTCAGAGGTAATAGATTGCCCACTTCATATTGGCATAACTGAGGCGGGAGGGCTTAGAGCGGGAACGGTCAAATCTTCAATTGGTTTAGGAAATTTATTGTGGGCCGGCATTGGTGATACTATAAGAGTTTCTTTATCTGCAGATCCAACAGAAGAAGTTAAAGTTGGTTACGAGCTTTTAAAATCACTTGGGCTAAGACGAAGAGGCGTTACAGTCATCTCATGTCCATCTTGCGCTAGGCAACAATTTGATGTGATTAAGTCTGTAGCCGAAATAGAGGAAAGACTGTCACATATTAATAAACCGATAACGGTATCCATTATTGGTTGTGTTGTTAATGGTCCTGGTGAAGCAAAAGAAACAGATATTGGCTTAACGGGCGGTGGAAGAGGTACTCATCAAATATATTTATCAGGTATGGCTGACCATCGCTTAAAGGATAATAATATAGTTGAACATGTTGTAAATCTTGTTGAGGAACGTGTAACTTTATTAGAAAAAGAAAAAAAATAAAGTTATCTCTGGCATAGCATTAGAAAGGCTTGGTTAATGAAACCGATGCAACCTGTTCGAGGCACCGCTGATTTGATGCCAAGACAGAAATCACAAATGAGTTTTGTTGTTGAAAAAGCTATTATGATAGCAGGCAGGTATGGCTTCCAGTCAATGGAAACCCCAATCTTTGAATTTACAGAGGTTTTTAGCAGGCCACTTGGAGAGAGTTCTGATGTGGTAGCAAAAGAAACCTATAGTTTTGAGGATAGGGGTGGTACCAGTCTAACGCTTAGGCCCGAGGGTACGGCCTCTGTTATGAGAGCATTAATAAGTAATGGTCTCACACAAACATTACCTCAAAAATTCTTTTATTCAGGACCTATGTTTAGGTATGAAAGGCCTCAAAAAGGTAGGATGAGGCAATTTCATCAAATCGGGTGCGAATTTATTGGAACTTTTGAGCCTTTGGCAGATGCGGAAGTGATTAGTTGCGCTGCCCATTTATTGATAGAGTTAGGTATTCTGGATAAATGTAAATTATACTTGAATTCACTAGGAGATGCTGAAAGTAGAGACAAATACCGCTCGGTTTTAATAGCTTATTTAAAAAACTACAGTGCGGCGCTTTCGAAAGATAGTCAGCGAAGACTAGCTTTGAATCCCCTTCGAATACTTGACTCTAAGGAAATAGAGGATAAAGAAATTATTAAAAATGCGCCGAAATTAACTGAATTCTTAACTGTAAATTCTAAAGAGCATTTTAACCGAGTTACTGGTGCACTAGAAAAGTCCGCAATTAATTGGGAATTAGATACAAATCTGGTACGAGGGCTTGACTACTATTCTCATACTGCATTCGAATTTGTTACAGACGCATTGGGGGCTCAAGG
>CACNQE010000006.1 GCA_902622515.1 uncultured SAR116 cluster alpha proteobacterium | reverse complement strand
GATATAGAAAACAAAGAGAAACGATAAATAAAAGTATGAGAAAGGCAGAACCATTTTGTCCTATCACAGATGCAATCTGAGACAAATAAACATGAGTTAATATGAGATGTGATGGTGAGTTCCAAGGAAATCCTGTAAATAAAACAGACCGTCCTAATTCTGCTAAACCAATAAAAAGGACCGAAAATAATAGCTTAGATATGATAGTTTTTCCGCAGATAAATACTAATAAACCAGCAAATGCCCAGAAAATAGCTAAAAATGCTGGTAAACCAAACAGGCTAAGGGGTAATAATAAAATTTGCCATGAAATATTTACAAACAGAGAAGCCGAGATCCAATAAAGTGAGGCAGCAAACCAACCAAAGGCAAACCCCCAAAACAACCACATAATTTGCCTTATGGATTTTGAAAGCAATGAATGAATAAGAAATGGAATAAATCCGATAATTGCTGGAAAAATAAACAGAGGCGGAAGTGACAAAGAAGCTACCATGCCAAATAAAGCCATCGCACATACCTGCAAAAAAAGCCTTTTCTGATGTAACTTATTGGATAATTTAATGAGTTTAAATTCGGCTATTTTCACCTTGGCTTGCTTCTTAAATTAACATTTAGTAGTTTATTTTAGCTTATTAACCGAATGAATACCATCTATCTTCAACAATGTAATGTGTCGTGGATCTCCTTCAAGGACTTCAAACTCCAACCCACAGGGATGACGTATAACTTCACCTTTCACTGGAACCCTACCAGCCAATTGAAATACGAGCCCGGCTACTGTATCAATCTCTTCACGTTCTTCAACATCCACTAAAGGACCCACTAATTTTTCAAGATCCTCAAGCTCTAGTCTCGCATCTGCTATTGCTGAGTCTTCCTCAATTAGCTCGAAACGAGGCATTTCCATTTCATCATGTTCATCTTCAATTTCTCCAACGATCTCTTCCACAAGGTCTTCAATTGTAACAAGACCGTCAACACCACCAAATTCATCAACTACTAGAGCAAGATGGCGTCTTTTTAATCTCATCTCGTGTAGTAAATCCATCACCCAAATTGAAGGTGAAACAAATAAAACAGGACGCATCAATTTTTCTAAATCCGGCTTTGAGCCCTCAAGTAAGTATGGCATAAGGTCTTTAATGTGAATCATTCCCAATATTGAGTCCATAGAGCCGTTATGAACAGGCAGTCTGCTATGATTAGCTGAGCAGATGTGCGACATAACACTATCAATGTTTTCAGTCAGGTCTATAGAAACGATGTCAGCTCTTGGAACCATAAGACTCTCAGCTGTTAAATCTTTCAAATCTAAAATATTTCGTAACAAAGCGCTTTCGTGATCATCAAAACTATCATTCGTCTTGTTTGAATTTTCGATTAGTTCTGATAATTCATCTCTTACCGATTGCTTTCTAAAACTAAATGGTCCCATTTTGAAATTCTTAAGGAATGTCATAGTTTTTTTTCCTCATAACGAATACGGGTTTGGAATATTAAAAATACCCAATATTTTTTTTTCTTTGTTTTCCATAATCTGGGCTTGAATTTCATCTTCGTGTTCATATCCAAGAAGATGCAAAACGCCGTGCACTATCAAATGATTTAGATGGTTTTTTAGAGGTATGTTCTGTGTTTTTGCTTCTTTATTAATAATTTCATATCCTAAAAATATATCACCAAGATGAAATTCATTTCCTGTTTGGTCAATGCTCCCGTCAGAAAAAGACAATATATTTGTTGGTGTTGGTTTATTTCTAAAATCGGCATTTAGTTTACACATATGCGCATTATCTGTAGCTACGATTGAAAGTGTGGTTCGTTTATTTGGCAAAATTATAGGATGAGATGAGAAATTAATGACCGTTTCAATAATTACACCGAGCTCTTTCATATCTATCGAGTGAAAAATACCTAACCAACATTTTTCTAAGATAGATATGCTAGCTTCGCCATCTTTAAATTTTAAGAGAACAAAACCATCATTATTTTCAAAATGTGTTTTATAATGAGTGTCAGACTCTGGACTGTCAGATTCTTCTGAAGAGGCTTCTAAGATTTCAGTATGCATTTTTTTTCAAATAGTTCTCAATTACATAAAAAATGATGCTATAAGTTTACGGTATTTGTCCAGTAAATTTCGTGAAAGAAAAATAATTGATTTTAAAACATTATTTTTATTCTTCATTATAAGCTTTTAATATTCTACCTACAACGGCATGTCTAACCACATCTTCACCAGACAAACAAAAAATTCCAACACCTTTTATTTGTTTTAGTCTGGCAGTTGCATCAACCAAACCAGAGAGCTGGTTTGGTTGCAGGTCTATTTGGGATAAATCACCCGTTATCACCATTCTAGAATTGTGACCAAGTCGCGTTAATACCATTTTCATCTGAACTGATGTAGTGTTTTGAGCTTCATCAATAATAACAAAAGAATTACTTAATGTGCGACCCCTCATAAACGCAAGTGGTGCTATCTCTATCTCACCGCTTAATAGCATCCTTTCTACTTTATCAACAGGCATCATGTCGTAAAGGGCATCGTAGAGTGGTCTAAGGTAAGGATCAACTTTTTCCTTCATATCTCCAGGCAAAAAACCTAGCCTCTCACCTGCCTCAACTGCAGGACGTGATAGAACTAATTTTTCGACTTTCTTACTTTTAAGATAATCGACTGCCATTGCCACTGCCATGTATGTCTTGCCCGTACCAGCAGGACCAAGGCCAAATACAACCTCATTTTGGCGCATCATTTTAAAATAATCTTCCTGGCCGTGTGTTCGCGGAAAAATCTTTTTCCGCCAAGTTGCAGCATACACGTCAGATTTTAACGAAGGTTTTGAGAGGTCATCTCCATTTTCAACCAATCTTAATATATCCTCAATAAGTGGACCGTCCGCAGCTGCTTGAGGGTCTGGATCTGCAGATAATTGCTTAAAAAATCTTTGAATAACATCACCTGCAAGTTTTGTCTGTTCAGCAAATCCTTTGATTCTTAATTCGTTTCCAAAACTATCAATTGAAACGTTTAACGTTTTCTCAATTTTTGCTAAATTGACATTATATTGTCCGCAAAGTAATAATAATAGCTCATTGTTATCAAAAGTTAATCTAAAAGCTTTTTCTTCTCTGCTAATCACTGGGATTACCTTTTTCAACTTATGATTTCTGCAAATAAAGAGTTTTGTCTTCCATCTGAAACTTTTACCCGCACTATTTTACCTATAAGACTTTCAGAACCCTCAAAATATACTGATTGCATATAGGGGGTTCTAGCATTTAATTTGCTGCCTTTTAAACCTTTTCGCTCAACGAGAACCTCAAATTCCATAGATTCACAATTTTTATTAAATGCATATTGCTGAGCATCTAATAGCTGCTGCAACGCCAACAGACGCTGCGATTTAACATGTTCTAAAACTTGTTCTGATTTATCTGCTGCAGGAGTACCAGGGCGTGCACTGTACTTAAAAGAATATGCTGACGCATATCCAATTTTGTTTATTAGATTTATTGTATCTGCAAAATCTTTATCCGTCTCTCCCGGGAAACCCACTATAAAGTCCCCAGACATAGCCACATCCTCTCGAACAGAACGTAAACGCTCTATAATTCTTATATAATCTAATGCCGTATGGCGCCTATTCATAGCATGTAAAATTTTATCGGAGCCTGATTGTATTGGCAAATGAAGATATGGTATTAACTTATCTACTTCAGCATGGGCATTAATCAACTCATCATCCATATCCAATGGGTGAGAGGTTGTATAGCGAATTCGATAAAGTTCTGGTAGATCTGCTAATTCTCGAATTAACCTACCAAGCCCCCATTCTTTCCCATCGAGCCCATCTCCGTGCCATGCATTCACATTTTGGCCAAGTAGAGTTAGTTCTTTTGTACCAGAGGAAATTAACTTTTTTGCTTCGTTGATAATTGCTTTAGCAGAACGTGAAAACTCAGAACCTCTTGTATATGGAACAACGCAAAAGCTGCAAAATTTATCGCACCCTTCCTGAACTGATAAAAATGCAGTAGGTCCTCTTTTTCCTATTTTTTCTGGCAAAAAATCGAACTTTGTTTCTGGAGGAAAATCGGTATCGATTAAATGCCTTCTGTCAAGTGGGTCTAACTTTGCAACTAAGTCTGGAAGCCTATGATAGGTTTGCGGACCAACAACAATATCAACCCACGGAGCACGTTTTGTAATTTCCTCACCTTCAGCTTGTGCCACGCAACCTGCAACAACTATTTTTACCTGTCGATTTTGTTGTTCTGCAGCACGCTCTTTTACTTTTCGAAGACGACCAAGCTCTGAAAACACCTTTTCAGATGCTTTTTCTCTTATATGACAGGTATTTATAACGATTATATCGGCGTCCTGTAAGTCTTTGCTTTCCTGATAACCTAAAGGTAAAAGGGAATCTTTCATTCTGTCAGAATCATAAGCATTCATCTGGCAACCGTATGTTTTAAGAAATAAATTCTTCATAAATTCACAATCAATAAAAAATTTGTTTTCATGGTTCAATTGGTCATTACGTTAAGTTTTATGACATTTCAAGTTCGATATAGTATTAGGCATATTTTAACTCTTTACCTTCCAAGAATATTCATAAGAGTCAGATAAAAAACCATCTCTAAAATAATAATTTTTCCGAATTCCAATTTTATTAAATCCAGTCTTCTCGTATAGAGAAATAGCGGCAATATTATTTTCAGCAACACATAGAAAAGTTTTTCGAATCCCGTTCTTTATACAATGTTTTTGGAGGTGAGAAACAAGTTTATAGGCAACACCCTGTCTCCTCTGTTCTTTTATAACACCAATTTCAATAATATCAATTTCATCAAGCACATGAATAGAAGATATAAATGAAACTAAAGTATTGTTCATATATCCACAAAATCCAATGTGATAAGGTTTTTTCATTGTTTCCAAAAACGTAACAGAGCTTTTATTATATAAATTAATTTTCTGATAGAGTTTGAAAACAGCTTCAATATTTTGGCCATTAATTTTTTTTATTTCAAACATAAAGCAAAACTAAAGAGCATTTAATTGTTTATTTGTCGTTTTATTATTGGTGGGGCTAAATAAAGCGGGGTTGCGGGTGAACACTGACCTTTATTATGAAGTTGCCATGCTGCATAATTTACTATATGCACAGCATTAAGATTTTCCATAAAATAGTGCACCTTTGAAGCGTTTCCTCTATCACCATTTAATATATCAGGTCTCTTAGCAAACGGGCCATATATTTTGACTATGTAACCAGACTTAATCAAATAATTCACTTTGATTTGCAGGTGTTCTAATGACAAATCCTCTATATTATTTTGAACTTTAATTTCTTGGTTAAATTCTTGGCAATAATAAGACCCTCTTCTTGTATCCGCAATTGCAAAAATAACTATTTTATCATTATATTTACCATCATTTATTAGTTTATTATAACAAGAAAACCCCAACGCAGATAAGCCATTGACACCATAATGTTCTTTACCTGTGGCAATACTAAAACCCGTTATAGCAGCAAGACAGGTTCGTATGCCCGTAAATGAACCAGGACCTCTCCCACCAACAAAAAAATCGATTTTATCTAAATCAAGCTTAGCTTGTTTTAAGGCTTTATGTACCTGAGTTATTATTCTTTCAGCATGACCAAATTTTGCCTCAATAATTTGATGAGAAAGAATTTTGGAATTCTGCCAAATGGCAACTGAACTTGATTCAGCCGAAGACTCTAGCGCAAGTAAAATCATTTTTTTCTTTATAAATTTATTTTGATAGGCTTATGCAAACAAAGTAGTATTTTTAAGTAAACAAATTATGGTATAAAACAAAAAAATCAAATAGAAATTACGTGTATTATGTTTAATCATTACCTACTTTTTGTGTTTTTATTAATTTGCTTCATTAGCGTTGGCTTTAATGCAACATCACCCATCCAAGCTAACGCGGCTGAGAAAAATGATTATGCAACAGTAATAATGTATCATCGTTTCGGTGAAAGCAGATATCCTTCAACAAATGTTACCATTGAACAATTCGAGTCCCATCTCGAATTTATTAGACAGGGTAATTACACTGTCATGCCGCTAATAAAAATTATAGAAACGCTGAAGTCTGGAGGCGAAATAAATGATAAAACTGTGGCCATTACAATAGATGATGCGTATTTATCGGTTTATAAAGAGGCTTGGCCGCGCTTACAGGAATATGGTTATCCATTTACAATATTTATCGCAACAGACCCCGTAGACAATAATCTTAAAAACTACATGGACTGGGACCAAATCCGTGAATTACAGGAAGGTGGGGTAACAATTGGTTCCCAAACTAAATCTCACCCCCACATGCATAGATTATCTCCAATTAGGATAGAACAGGAAATCGCTATATCTAACAAGAGGTTTTTGGAAGAAACTGGCCAATACCCCATGCTATTTGCCTATCCGTATGGTGAATATTCTCTAGATGTTGTAAAAGCCGTAAAGGACGCAGGGTTTATTGCAGCATTCGGTCAAAATTCTGGTGTTTTATATGCTGATGATAATTTGTTTGAATTACCAAGATTTGCGTTTAACGAAACTTATGGGTCTATTGATAGGCTAAAACTTGCACTTGATGCAAAACCCTTGCGAGTGAGAGATATTATACCTCAAGACATGGTGTTAAAAAATAATCCTCCTTCCTTTGGTTTTACTGTCGATAGATCACTTACACCAATAAAGCAATTGAGATGCTTTTCTGGTGAATTTGGTAAGCTTAATGTTGAAATATTAGGTCCAAGAGCAGAAATTAGACTGCCTGGAAGTTTGAAAAGACCGCGTTCACGAATAAATTGCACAATGCCTGCTGAAAATGGACGTTGGCGTTGGTTTGGCAGACAATTTCTTACTAATTAACTAGGATGCTATAATCAAAACGCTGTAAGTTATTTTGTAGTATAATATTTTTTATAGACTCAACATATTCATCACCCGTTTCAGCGTAAGGATACAAAGCTGAAGCTAATGCCAAACCATCGGGCCATTTTCCTTTTTTAATGTATGAAATCCTGAGATTTCTAAATTCTTTATAAGCAAAATGTGTGTTCAAATTTCTCATATAAGACCGAACAGAGCTTTTAAGGTTAGGAAAACTTCGGACAAAAGCCTGGTTATTTGACGCATCTAAAGGTTTAATACCAGAGTTGGGTGACCAAGACCATTGTCCATATAAAGCGTTTCCCTCTGTACTGAAACGAGATGTTCCCCAACCAGATTCTATTGCAGCTTGGGCTAATGCCAAGGAAATTGGTATTGGTAAAACTTTTTTGTCTAACAAATGAAACATCTCATCACTGTTAGAAGTGTTTTCGTCAATTTTATATATTTTTGCGATTCTTTTCGCCTCAGAAAAGCTTGCTGATTTTTTTGTATTCAAAAATATATGTCTTTGATTCCAGATTTCCTGATTTGCTTCAAGGATTAGAGGCAACATTAACCTAATAAAAATTGCTTTTTTCTCTGCGACCGGCAATTTATCTAAACCAATAGGGACAGAATTCAAATATACTTTCGGCACTTGCAGCAAACCAGATAATTTGTAAGTTGAATACTCAAAGCCCACTGGAAGAAATTGTGTAAGAGTTTTATTTGGTATTTGAAAAAACCAACCCAACCCTTTATTCGAGAAATCACTATTTTCAAGTTGATAATTATATAAATTGTAAGCAGGGTCGTCGTTTCCATAGCTTTCAATTGTCGTTTTTATTTCCGGATTGAAAAAACGTGGCTTTTCAAAATTTAGTGGAGATAATAAACCCACAATAAGAGCACAAAATAAGATCAACAAAATAACAGGCTGAAACAACCTTGACATCTCTTATTTTCCCTACGTTATGTTTCAATTAAGACGCAGCCGGCCTAACTTCTTTAACTTCAGGAATGTAGTGACGAAGCATATTTTCAATTCCCATCTTGAGGGTCGCTGCACTACTTGGACAGCCTTGACAAGCACCACGCATCTGCAAAGTAACTACGCCATCCTCATATGATGAAAAGGTAATATCACCACCATCCATTGCGACTGCTGGTCTCACTCTAGTATCAATCAAATGTTTAATTTGCTGTACTGTCTCACTATCAGTTTCATTTTCAGATGAAGCGTTTTCATCCAATATTTCAACAATTGGTAATCCAGAAGCGTAATGTTCCATAATAGCCGCTAAAATTGCAGGTTTCAAAGAAAACCACTCAAGGGAGTCATTTTTAGTAACAGCAATAAAATCTGAACCTAAAAAAACAGATTGCACCCCATCAATATTGAATAGGCATTTTGCGAGTGGGGAATTCTTAGCTTCTTCCTCAGAATTGAATTCCGCGTTCCCTGTGCCCATAACATCGACACCAGGAATAAACTTTAAAGCCGCTGGATTTGGCGTTTCTTCTGTTTGTATAAACATGCTTATTTTTTCTCCAAAACCTTATTACTGAAAGATACTCTACGAGAAACTATTTTCAATGTATCAACAATACCACATATTGAAAAGTAATTACTCAAAAAATGATACGAACTAATTGGAAGATTGGACGAATCCCATGACACTCTTGCAAGCTGCTAACACAGGCTCAGCTATCGACTGAGCTCTTTTGCTTCCCTCGGCCAAAAAACGGTCTAATTCTACCGTATCAGATAATATTATATTCATCTCATTTCTAATTGGTGAAATTGTATTAATTAAACACTCGGCTAGCATTGGCTTAAATTTTCCAAACCCTTCTCCAGAAAATTCTGATACCACATCGCCTTCTGTTTGATTTGTTAATGCAGCATAAATGCCCACAAGATTTCTTGCTTCTGGTCTTTCTTCAAGTTCACGAACATTATCTGGGAGAGGTTCTGAGTCAGTTTTTGCTTTTTTTATTTTTTGAGCTATTAAATCATCATCATCATTTAGATTTATTCGAGTAAAATCAGACGCGCTAGATTTACTCATTTTAGAGGTACCGTCCCTTAGGCTCATAATTCGTGCTGCTGTTTTTTGAATAATAGGATCTGGAATTGGAAAAAAGTTTTCTCCAAACATTGAATTAAATGCTATTGCAATATCTCTTGTAAGCTCTAAATGCTGCTTTTGGTCCTCACCAACTGGAACATATGTTGCCTTATAAGCAAGGATGTCAGCCGCCATTAGTGTTGGGTATGCATATAATCCCACGGTAGCGTTTTCTCTATTTTTTCCAGCCTTTTCTTTAAATTGAGTCATACGATTTAACCAACCGAGGCGAGCAACGCAGTTAAATAGCCAGGCAAGTTCTGCATGTTGTGGTACCTGGGACTGGTTGAATAAAATAGAATTATTAACGTCAATCCCAGACGCGATAAGACATGCAGCTACTTCATGAGTTGCTGTCGATAAGGATGTTGGTTCTTGTGGCACTGTAATGGCATGTAAATCAACAATACAATAAATGGTTTCATGATCCTTCTGCAACCCGACCCAATTTTTTATAGCACCAAGATAATTTCCTAAATGGAGATTCCCAGTAGGTTGTACACCTGAAAAAACACGCCCATCTAACATCATTTTTTCCTATTTAAAAAATATTTTTCTATTTAAGCTTTATCAAAAATAAAAAAACATTATACACAACGATTCCCTTAAAAGGTTTAATGCTTAGCAACTTTACTATTTAGTAAACCAGTAGGTAAAAAACCACCAAAAAAAGCAGTACCAAAGTAAAAACACATTCCAAATATAACTAAAATTCCCAAAACATGTATATCCAAAAGTTGCGTGTTATTTAACCAACTTTCTAAGAGAGCTAAAAGTGAACCCATCAACATACAAAAAATAAAAATAGGCAAAAAACAATTGAAACTATCTAATATTAGATAACCCTCTTTTATGAGAAGATATGATAAAAAGAATGTCCCAAACCAAATTGAGATTGATGTACCTAATGCTAATCCAACGTGCCCTATAAACTGCATTAAAATAATGCTAAAAATAATATTTGCAAATACTGTTGCAAAGCTTACTTTTAGAATTATCGACGGTCTATTTGAAGCAAAAAAAACAGATTGAAATAATTTTTGTGCAACAAATGCAGGTAGACCTATAGCATAAGCTACTAATGCATCTGCTGTTGCCCTAACATCTACTTCATCAAACGCACCATATCCAAACACTCCAGAAATAATCAAAGGAGATATTATAATTAATGCAGTGGCTGCAGGAATGGTAAAAAACCAACCTAGATGAAGTGAATCACTCAGAGATTTTTGCATCTCAATTTTTTCACCATTGGCGTATAACCTGGCAAGATGTGGAAGGAGTGCGGTTCCTAGCGCAATACCTATAATCCCAAGAGGAAGTTGATTAATTCTATCACCATAATAAAGCCAAGATATAGCTCCAACAGGAAGCAATGAGGCAAGTATCATATCAACAAAAATATTTATTTGTACACTCCCGGCACTAAACGCAGCGGGTACGAAGGATTTCCACATTTTTTTCCCGGTTTTACTTATGCCTACCCAATCCCATGATGGATTTAATTTAGCTCTCAAAAGCACTATTTTCATAAATAATATTTGCATAAGACCAGCCAATGAAACACTAACTGCTAATGGTAAGGTTAGGGATATCAAAGTTGCGTCAGACAAATTTCCTACTGAAAAAAATACAAAAATTGTACCTAAAATAAGCGCTATATTCAGTAAAATTGGTGTGACTGCTCCAGGCCAAAATATTCTATGAGTATTTAATAAAGCAGACCATAAAGCTACCAACGATATCATAACAAGATAAGGCATCGTAATTCGGGCTAGTAGAATTGTAGCTTCAAGTCTTTCTGCTGTAGACTTAAAACCAGGCGCAAGAATCTGTATAATAAATGGCATTAATAATTCAAATATAAT
Source organism: uncultured SAR116 cluster alpha proteobacterium (assembly GCA_902622515.1). Taxonomy (GTDB): domain Bacteria; phylum Pseudomonadota; class Alphaproteobacteria; order Puniceispirillales; family Puniceispirillaceae; genus UBA5951. The sequence goes on along the minus strand of CACNQE010000006.1, from coordinate 122,173 downwards.
AACGATGCCAGACAAACAAATTACAAGTAAAATTTGCACCTCCGTTACTAAGTGGAGAGCTGTTTTTTTATTATTTTTTGCAATCTCTTCCTCATACGTTGGCAAAAATACATTTGTCAACGCACCCTCTGCCGTAATTCGCCTAAAGAAATTTGGTAGCTTCAGGGCTACCAAAAAGGCATCCGAAGCGGCGCCTGCTCCCAGAACTAAAGCCAACAATACATCTCTCACTAAACCTAAGATACGACTGATAGCAGTAAAAAACCCAACTTGCTTAAATCCACGAATCACAGAAAATGAATTAGTGCTAGAGGGTTTCATAGCTGATCTTTTTCTGACTGTTTTAACACTTGAAGGAGAGAAGTTCGGATTTTTTCAATCATCATATCCGTCTTAATTTTCATACCAAAAATATCTTTTACATAAAAAACGTCAACAGCTCTATCACCATAGGTGGAAACAGATGCTGAATTAATCTGTAACCCTAACTGAGCAATTTTGCGAGTTAAGTCGTATAAAAGTTGGGGTCTATCAGGGCCGCTTATTTCTAATACTGTATGAGTGTTGCTCATTTGATTTGTGATAGTTACTCTTGGCACAGTCAACATAGCTTTTTGGCGCTTTGAAATGGTTTTTGTTTTTTTACCCAGTTGTTCTGATAAAATTATTTTGCCAGCTAATGTATCATCTATCATTTTTTTAATACGAAATAAGGTTTCTGGTTCTTTTACAGAAGATTTTTCTAATGTCTGAATCATAAATTCGTCAAGAATTGTGCCATCTTTGCGTGTATTAATTCGTGCATACACAACTTGACATCCCGCCATAGTAACCGCGCCAGCTATTCTGCTAAATAATCCTGGGTGATCCTGCGTAATTATAGTTAACAAAGTCGACTTACTATCTTCTTTTTCAGTCAAATCGAGTTGCAGCGGGTTTTTATTTTGATAAAACTTTTCTAGCAAATTGCTGTGAAACAAGTGTGTTTGAGCATCAAAAGTAAGCCAATATGAAGGATAAAATAATTCTTGATATTTTTCAAATTTTTTATTATCCCAAGTTAGGTTTTTCTGAATCAAAATCTTTGCTCTTGATTTGGACTGTTCTGACAGTCCGCTTTCCTCATGGCTTGGCGCCAAACCTCCAAGCACACGCTCTGATTCGTAGTATAATACTCTCATCAAACTTGCTTTCCAACCATTCCAGATATTCGGACCGACAGCTCTAATATCAGCAACAGTAAGAACGAGAAGGAGTTTTAACCTTTCTAAAGATTGAACATCTGCTACAAAATTTTGGATTGTTTTCGGATCATTAAGATCATAACGGAATGCTATTTTGCTAATTAATAGATGCCATCTAATTAGCCATTTGACTGTGTCTGTTTCGTCTTCAGAAAAACCAAACCATGGACACAGTTTGGCAGCGATTTTCGAACCCAAAATAGAATGGTCTCCACCCTTGCCTTTGGCAAGATCATGCAAAAACACCGCCATATACAGAACTTTTCTAGCTTCTGTTTGATGTATTAATTCACATGCAAGCGGGGCTTCATTTTTAATTTTTCCAGTCTCAATTTCGTTTAGAATTTCTACTGCTTTAATAGTGTGCTCATCTACTGTATAACTATGATACATATCAAATTGCATCATACATATGACATGCCCAAATTCAGGTAAGAATTTACTAAGATAACCTGTATCACTCATTAAACGAAGTACTCGACCCGCTGAGTCTTTGGAAGTCAATATCTCAAGAAATAGTCTCCTATTTTCTTCTGTTTGTAATTTTGCAATAGAACAAGCTTTTATCGCTCGTGTCATTCTCCTAAATGTTTCTGGATGAATATCTGACTTCAAAAATTGAGCATGATGGAACAGTTGGATAAGAAGTTCTGGATTCTGTCTAAAACGAATTGATGGTGGCAGACTCAATCTGTTTTTCATAATTTCAAATGGCGCTAACCTAGATTGGTTGTAAAAGCTTACGAAATTTAAAATTCTTCCTAAGGCAAATATACCCTTATTTTTAAAATCACTTTCTATAGCTGAGCAAAATATCCTTGTAAGGGTTCCTACCTGCCTTGCTGCTAAAAAATAACGTTTCATAAAACGTTCAACACCACGCATCCCGCCTCTTGCAGAAAAACCCATTATTGGCGCAATATCTATCTGAGCATCAAAAGTAAGCCTGTCATCCTCGCGTTTTGATCTTAAATGTAAGAAACAACGAACTGTCCATAAAAACCGCTGCGAGGCTGCAAAAATTTTTGCCTCGGAAACTCGCAAAACGCCGAGCTCAATAACTTCTTCGACAGACCTAACTTTATAGGCAAATTTTGCTATCCAAAAAAGAGTGTGAAGGTCTCTCAAACCTCCCTTACCCTCTTTTATTTGTGGCTCTACCATGTAACGAGTTGCGCCATGCAGTTTATGTCTGGAGTCTCTTTCACGTAATTTTTCAGTTACAAAATATGATACTGGCTTTTCTGAAATCCATAAACGAAGACGCTTTTCAAAATTTTCAAATAGCTTTTCATCCCCTTCAATATACCTTATTTCTAATAGGGTTGTCATTATTGTTATATCATCATTTGCAGCTTCTAAACATTGGTCACTCGTTCTAGTAGCGTGACCTACCTTCAATCCAAGGTCCCAGAGAAGGTATAAGATATATTCAATAACAGGCTGATGTTTAGTCAATTGATCTTTCTGATAAAGAAATAATAAATCTATATCACTGTGAGGTGCGAGCTCCCCTCTGCCATATCCGCCAACAGCTAAAATAGACAAACCAATTATTTTTTTTGTATTTTTCTTATAATGCCTACTTAAAATCATTCTGTGAATAGTTGATATAAGCTGATCCATTATCATGGCATGAGTGCCAACGTATACCGCACCGTCATAATTTTTATATAAGTTTTCAGCGAGCTTGGATTTTGCCTCTGTAAGAGTTTTTTTAAGAACATTTAGAAGTTTTGCGCGAAATACACCTTCATCTTTCTCAGATTGAATCTTTGTTAAATCTTTAGAAAGATTCTTTAAATGAAAACTATAATTCTCGGTATATTCAGCTAAACCAATTGGCGCTAACAAGGACAAAGAGTTACTTGGTTGTCCTTGCTGCCTCAAAAGATATCCATGTTGTTTTTTCATTATTTTCAGCCTTTTTTATAAAGGTCATGAATTTCATACAACATATTTAAGGCCTCTTTTGGTGATAGATCATCTGGGTGAAAAGACTGAAGTAATTCGAAAATCTTGGTGCGTTTTGAGTCTATTCCATTATGAGGGCTAGGTGCTTTTACCTTGGCCAAAAGAGAAAAATTAGCCCCTTTTTCAGAGAGAATTTGTTCTTCTGCCGATCGTTGGCTTTCTAACTCTGATAATATATTTTTGGCACGCTCTATTACGTTGTCTGGTAAGCCGGCTAACATTGCCACATGAATACCGTATGACCTTCCAGCTCTACCTTTAGTAACTTTATGAAGAAAAATAATTTCCTGTTTCCACTCTTTGATTTTCATATGAAAGCTCATTACGTCAGAAAGTTTCTCTTCCAAAATAGTAAGCTCATGATAGTGGGTTGCGAATAATCCTCTACATTGATTAATGTCATGCAAATTTTCTAAGGTGGCCTGAGCTATTGCAAGCCCATCATAAGTAGATGTACCACGTCCAATTTCATCAAGAATCACTAAAGATTTAGGAGTAGCATGCCTCACTATTGCTGCTGTTTCAAGCATTTCAACCATAAAAGTGGATTGACCTCTTGCCAAATCATCTGAAGCGCCAACTCTGCTAAATAATTTATCAACAATACCGATATTTGCCTTTTTTGCTGGTACAAATAATCCTGCTTGAGCCAAAATAACCATAAGAGCGTTTTGACGAAGAAAAGTTGATTTACCCGCCATATTAGGTCCTGTTACTAACCAAATTTTTTGACCTTGTATTAAGTCACAATCATTTTCCATGAAAGTTGCATTACCAGCTGATGTAAACTCGACCACGGGATGTCTACCAGCTTCAATCATAAATTGAGCGTTATTTGTAATTACTGGTCTAACGTAATTATGATTTGCAGCCAGTGATGCAGTCGATAAAGCAACATCAATCTGAGCAATAATAGAAGCACATTGGGCAATTTTAGTCTCGCATTTCAAGAGTTCCTGGACCAAGCTATCATATAGGGATTGCTCTATAATTAATGCTCTATCCGCTGCTGTTGTTAATTCTCTCTCTAAATCTGCAAGCTCATTTGTTGTAAAACGAAAAGCCTGGGCTGTTGTCTGCCTATGTATGAATTTGGCATCAGACATCAACTTTTCCGCATGGATAGAACGAACCTCAATATGATAACCAAGAACATTATTGTATTTAATTTTTAAAGATGTGATAGCAGTTTCTTCACTATACTTTTGCTGAAGCAAAACTATGTGATCTCTGCTTTTTTTGCTTAGATTACGCAACGAATCGAGGCTCAAGTCAAAACCAGAACGAATAAAATTACCATCCCTTACTAGTAACGGTAAATCATCTGCTAATGCCTCTTTAATTTTTGCGGACACCGAATAGGGATTAACTATTATTTCATCAATATTTGCAAAAAGTGGCTGACCAGATGACGTAATACATTGCGTAATCAGTTTAAATATTTTCTCAGTTTTTTCGATAGCCGTGGCGAGAAAAAATAAATCTCTTGGTCCACCTCTACGAACAGACAAGCGACAAAGAGATCTTTCAAAATCAGGGATCCCTCTTAACAAAATTTCTATGTTTGATTTTAATGAATGCTCACTTAAAAACCAATTTACAAGGTCCAGACGTTCTTCAATTTGAGCTTTTACAGCCAGTGGTGATGCTATTCTGCTGGCCAACAGGCGTGCTCCTATCGCCGTTTTAGTTTTGTCAATAGTATTTAATAGGCAGCCGTGTTTTTCACCGGACAAAGTTCTTGTAATCTCAAGTGACCGGCGAGTTGCTGGATCTATCTCCAGAATTTTATTATTTTCCATCAAAATGGGTTGTCTTAAAAAAGGTTTTTGTGAAATTTGTGTTTGGCTTAGGTAATTTAGAATACCGTATATTGCCGATAATTGTGCTCTTGAATAAGCCAATTTATTCAAGTTCACTGAATTAGGAAAAAAGCCTTGGAAAACATCCAATGGATTGTTGCTATCGAAGCTATCTTTTGGTAAGGCGAAAATACATGAAATTTCTTTGATTTTTTGGAAAATTATTTCTTGGCCTTCTGGATATAATATTTCTGCAGGATTAAGGCGTTCAATTGTTGATAAAATAGATTCCTCATTAATATCTTGAGTATGAAAAGTACCAGTTGACATATCAGCCCATGCTACTGCAAAGTTGCCATTAGCATTACCAATAGCTAGTAAAAAATTATTGCGGTCAGGAGCTAAAATACTATCTTCGTTTAAAGTGCCTGCAGTTACAAGTCTTACAACAGCGCGCGGTAAAGGTCCTTTACCTCCTCTTTTTTTGAAGGCCTCTGGTGTTTCTGCCTGTTCGCAAACGGCAACACGATGTCCAAGGAGAATTAATTTTTCTAAATAACTATCCACCGCATGAACTGGAACACCGCACATGGGTATGTCAATCCCATTCAACTGCCCTCTTTTTGTAAGCACTATACCAAGCAACCCTGAAACAATTTCCGCATCGTGGAAAAACATTTCGTAAAAATCGCCCATACGATAAAATAGTAAGAAATCCTGATATTGTGACTTTACGTCGAAGAACTGTGCCATCATTGGTGTTGGCTTCGATGATAAACTCAAACTAGTTTTTTGTGTTTTTGACATGTTATACTACTTTGACCTACTAATTCGTGAGTATTCAATTTATAAAAAAGAAATAACGAAACCATCTAAATAACTTATTTCAACAAAAACTTATTATCAATATGAATAGGGCCAAAATGCAGGATAAAATTAAGAATTTAAAAGATGATGCAATAGCTTTTCATACAACGGGAAGGCCTGGAAAACTTGAAATAACACCAACCAAACCTCTTAACACACAACGAGATTTGTCACTTGCTTACTCACCGGGTGTAGCTGAACCCTGTATAATCATAAATAAAGACCCTGAAACGGCTTATGATTATACGGCAAAAGGTAATATTGTTGCAATTGTTTCAAATGGAACTGCCGTTTTGGGGTTGGGAAATATTGGAGCTGTTGCCTCAAAACCCGTTATGGAAGGAAAAGCTGTTCTGTTTAAAAAATTCGCAGATTTGGATGGGATTGATTTAGAAGTTGATACCGAGGATCCTGAAAAATTTATTGAAGCCGTCTCTCTATTAGGCCCATCATTTGGTGGAATTAATCTTGAAGATATCGCAGCACCTGAATGTTTTATTATAGAGCAAAGATTGCGTGAAATTATGGATATACCCGTATTTCATGACGACCAGCATGGTACTGCAATAATCACTGCCGCCGGTTTAATGAATGCACTATATTTAACTGGACGTAATTTTAAAGATATTAAAGTTGTATGTAATGGTGCAGGTTCTGCGTCTATCGCTTGTGTGGAACTAATTAAAGCTATTGGCGTACCTCACAACAATATTATCCTTGTTGACCGAACCGGTGTAATATATCAGGGGCGTGAGAAGGGCATGAATCAATGGAAATCAGCTCATGCGGTTAAAACCGATGCTCGTAGTCTTGAGGAAGCGATAGCGGGAGCTGATGTTTTTTTGGGTCTTTCTGTCGCTGGGGCTGTAACGAAGGAAATGGTTAAAAAAATGGCTAAAGAGCCGATTATCTTTGCAATGGCAAACCCAGACCCTGAGATCTCACCTGAGGATGCTAAAACCGCTAGGTCAGATGCAATTATTGCAACAGGTCGCTCAGATTATCCTAATCAGGTTAACAATGTTTTAGGATTTCCATATATATTTCGAGGTGCATTGGATGTTCGTGCCTCAGCAATTAACGAAGAAATGAAAATTGCTGCTGCAAATGCAATTGCCATGCTTGCGAGGGAAGATGTGCCGGATGAAGTAAATAATGCTTATTCTGGGAAGCCTCTTAAATTTGGGAGAGATTATATAATTCCGGCACCCTTTGATCCACGACTTATATCAGCAATTTCCAGTGCCGTAGCGCAAGCAGCTATGGATACCGGTGTCGCACGAAAACCGATTAGTGATATGCAGGCTTATAAAAAAGAATTGTCAGCCCGCCTTGATCCAACAGCAATTTTTCTGCAAGAAATTTTTGAACGTATATCCTCTAAAAATGCTCGGGTTGTATTTGCAGAAGGTGAAGAAGAAGTCGTGATTAGGGCAGCCCTTGCTTTTAGGAACAGCGGGTACGGCCAACCAATTCTTGTTGGTAGAGAACACAGAATTAAAAGAGCAATAGAGCAGCTTGGGCTAGATGGTGCCGATGACTTGCCCATAACTAATGCGAAAATATCAAAGCAAAATGATGTTTATACTGAGGCTCTCTATAATCGCCTTCAGAGACAAGGATATCTCTATAGGGATTGCCAGCGAATGGTAAATTTAGACAGAAATATTTTTGGTGCTTGCATGATTGTTAACGGAGAAGCTGATGCAATGGTAACCGGTGTGACAAGATCTTTTAAATCAAGCTTTGAGCATGTTAGACGTGTTATTGATTCTAAAGATGAAGAAATTTTTGTTTCATGCTCTATGCTAATTTTAAAGGGAAGAACAGTTTTTCTTGGGGATACGTCAATTTATGAACGTCCAACAGCGGAACAACTTGCTCAGATTGCAATCTCTGTGTCAAATCAAGCCAGGTTGATGGGACACACACCCCGCGTTGCTTTATTATCCTTTTCAAATTTTGGCAATCCTTCTGGTCCTTCAACTGACCATATAGTGAAAGCAACAAAAATTCTTGATTCTATGAATGTTGATTTTGAATATGATGGTGAAATGAGTGCGGAAGTCGCTCTAAATTACGATTTACAACAGCAAAGATACCCTTTTTGCAGATTAACAGGAGCAGCAAATATTTTAATCATGCCTGGTCTTCATTCTGCAAATATTTCATTTAAGCTTATGCAACAACTGGGTGGAGGCTCAGTTATTGGACCTATGTTAATTGGCTCTAAACATCCATTCCAGATTGTGCAAATGGGTGCGCAAGTAAATGATATAGTAAACGCTGCAGCTATGGCCGTTTATGAGACACTTTAACTGAATATGAGATTTTGGATAAAAAACTTAAAGTTTAGTTTGATTTTTACAATGAGTGTTTTTCTATCAGCATGTGAAAGCATTCCCAGTAATAGCTCAAAACCCGTTTTTAAAATTGCGAACTTTCCTTCCGTTAAACAAAAAAAAGAAAGTATCAATAATAGTGATCAAAGAGTTAATCAATCAAAAACAAAAAAAGAAACAGACTTGGTTAACACAAATGCCTTAAATAGAGAAATACAAACAGAAGAAATAACGTTAGATGTTGTTCCAGAAGACAAACGTAAAAACAATGATCGAAAAAATCCTGAGGAAGTGGTAGACCAAGATGCTTTCACTAGTTTACCAGATTCAAAAGAGACTAAAATTCAAGATAATCAATTATTAGATGCTAATAATCTTGCATTTACAAAAGATAACTTTAAAAACAAAAAAATAAAAATTGACAGAGAAAATTTGGATCAAAAAATATTAGAATCCAAAACGCAACAAGAAAATAAAGTTGCCTCGTTGACTACTATACCCCAAGCCCCCATAAAGCCGCCTCCTATTAAAAAAATTAAACTTAATTCATTGTTAAATGCAAAAGTTAAAAACCTTGAGGATATTCTTGGCAAACCCAATTTTGTTATAGGTGATGAAGGCATGAATATATGGCAGTACGAATTTGGCAAATGTATCGTAGATTTTTTTCTTAAGTTAAATGAGGATAATTATTCCGTCGTATTTATAGATATAAGAGCAACTGAACTCGGTTATAGTACAGATATTACTGCTTGCGAAAACGAGTTATCAAATGCGTTGAACCAATGATTTCAGAATGGTTTTTAAGGTATGTTTTTATCTACATAGTTGCAAAAAACTGAAATTAAACAGGCGCCACAATCAGGTTTTCTAGCCTTACAAACATAACGCCCATGCAATATAAGCCAGTGGTGGGCTCCTTTTTTCCATTTGTCTGGTACTCTTCGGAGCAATTTCTTTTCTACTTCTTCTGGTGTTTTTCCAGGGGCTAACCCGGTTCGATTGCTTACTCTAAAAATATGCGTATCAACTGCAATAGTTGGCTGCCCAAAGGCCTCGTTCAATACAACATTAGCTGTTTTTCGACCAACTCCTGGCAACGCCTCAAGTAATCCCCTATCTTCTGGCACCAAACTTTTATGTTCTTCTATCAAAATCTTAGATAGTTTGAACACATTTTCAGCTTTATTGTTATATAACCCAATAGTTTTGATATGTTGCTTAATTTTCGAAATACCCAATTTAACCATGTCTTCAGGCGTGGAGGCTTTCTGGAATAGTGTTTTCGTCGCCTTATTTACACTGATGTCCGTTGCCTGTGCCGATAATACAACAGCAACTAGAAGTGTGAATGAGTTTTTAAAAGTCAGCTCTGTTTTTGGATGAGGGTTTGCTTTAGATAATATCTGGAACAACGGGTCTATATTTGATAGAACCATTTTATTTTGTTTAGTTTTAAATTTTGACCCCATTTTTCCCCTCTTTTATGCTAAAGAAATAAAGTTATTAAGTTGATGGTTAAAACATGGTTAAACAATCTAAGAATTCACACTGGCATTTCGAAACAAATCTAAAGCAGCACGAGATTATCACAATCACTTTATGCCCATATCGTTCTCTTGGAAATCGTGGTTACTCATATCTTATGATAGGGTTTATGGGGTTGATGTTTTTCTTAGGTTTATTTTTTTATTTCATGGGTGCCTGGCCTGTTATTGGTTTCTTAGGTATTGAAATCGGGTTAGTATGGTTTCTATTTAAGGTAAATTATAAATCTAGCAAAAATTTTGAGCAAATATTGATAACCAAGAACTCAACATTAATAAAGAAAATAAACTGGAGAGGCGCTATAATTAATTTTACCATTGAGTCTCCCTGGATAAAAGCAAGCTGCATTAAATCTAGAGGTACGTCGGATAAGCTTTTTTTAAACTATCATGCTGACCAGTTGGAGATAGGAAAGTTTCTTCCACCGCAAGAGAAGGCACTTCTGGCTAATGCGCTGAATAATTGTTTTGAACAAATGAGAGGCGCTTGTTAACTAAGTACGTCATCCATTGTAAAATAGCCATTAAAATTGGTTTGATTTGATTTTCCCGAAATAAATTGAGCAGCTTTTAAAGCGCCACGTGCAAAAATCACCCTATCATTAGCTTTATGGGTCAACTCTATGCGCTCATTTTTTCCAAAAAATATTACAGTATGTTCTCCTGCAATATCGCCACCACGAATTGCAGAAAAACCAATGTCACCTTTTTTGCGCACTTGTGTTATTCCATCACGCCCACTAACACGGACCTTTTCTAATAATACAGAGCGTCCTTGTGCTGCAGCTTTTCCTAATGCGAGTGCCGTGCCGGATGGGGCATCTAGTTTTTGATTATGATGGGTTTCAATAATTTCTATATCCCAACTATCTTCTAATTTAGAAGCAATTTGTTGCACTTGTTGTAGAAGAATTGTTACGCCTATAGAAGTGTTCGCACAATAAATGATAGGAATAAGTTTACCAGCATCTGATATTTTTTCTTCCTGTGCCTTATTAAGACCTGTTGTACCAATTACCATAGGAGTTTTTGTCTCAAGAGCAATTTGAACGTGTTCCATAGTAGCTTCTGGCTGAGTAAAATCAATTATAACATCACTACTATTTCCTAAGATATCAGCAGAAGCAGAGATTTTAATCCCTGTTTTGGGAATACCAAGATTGTGCGATATGTCGCGCCCAATTAATTTAGAATTAAGTGTCTCTGTTGCAGCAACCAGTTGGAATGAGCTGTCTTCTTGAATGAGCCTTGCGATCATTTGACCCATTCGACCACCAAATCCCGGAAGACCAACTTTTATAGGGGCAAACATCTTTATTCCTAACAATTACAATACTTCATGATTATAAAAATTAACATTACTAGCTATTAGTTACTAGTCATTTCCAAAGATGCGCTTTACCCGTTTCATAAAACCTTCAGTCTCTGGTGACACACTTCCTTGCTCGCTAAATTTCCTTAATAACTGTTTCTGTTCTTGTGTCAGCTCTGTTGGCGTTTCCACATGGATCTCAACGATCTGGTCTCCTATTCTAGAGCTCCGAAGCACGGGCATCCCTTTACCTCGCATTCTAAATTTCCGATTTGATTGAGTGCCGGGATCAATCTTTAATTTTGTTAACTTTCCTGTTAAAGTCGGCACCTCTATGGAACCCCCTAGGGCTGCTGTTACCATTGGGACAGGTATTTTTACATATAATGTATCGGCGTCACGCTGAAAAATTGAGTGCTGATCAACTGATATAAAAATATATAAATCTCCCGAGACAGCTCCCCTTAATCCAGCTTCTCCCTTACCCGAAAGGCGAATACGTGTGCCAGTATCTACACCAGCTGGCACAGTTACGGACAATGTTTCTATTTTTTGGACTCTACCCTGACCACGACAGGATTTACATGGGTTTGAGATGGTCTCTCCAACTCCCTGACATGAACTACATGTACGTTCTATAGTGAAAAAGCCTTGTTGTGCTCGAACCTTTCCATGACCGCCACATTGTGAACATGTTAATGGCTTACTTCCTTTAGCCGCTCCTGTTCCCGCACAGTCCTCACACTTTCCAGACACTGTAATCTGTATATCTTGATTACACCCTGAGTAAGCGTCCTCTAGTGATACGGATAGATCATATCTAAGATCAGCTCCTTTTCTGCTCTGTCTACCCTCGTTCTGCCCACCAGAAAATTCACTAAACATTTGCTCAAAAATATCAGAAAAGCCTCCCCCTCCAAAACCACTGGACGCAAAGCCACTAGCACCTCCAAACCCTCCACTTGTCTGTTCAAATGCGGCGTGGCCTAACCTATCATAGGCAGCTTTTTTTTGAGGATCTTTCAATATCTCATATGCCTCAGCAGCCTCCCTAAAGCGTTCTGCTGCTACTTCATCATCCGGGTTTCGGTCAGGGTGGTTTTGCATAGCTAACTTACGATATGCGGACTTTATGGCTTTATCATCCGCATCCCGGCTGATCCCAAGCACTTCATAAATATCTCTTTTTGACATATAAGGTAACCAACATTAGTTATTAATTAAAAGATTAAACGAATGATAAAATAATCAGCCATGCTCAAAACATATTTATGAAATGCATGGTGTTTAATACATGAAGACTTAATTAGCTTTTTTCATATCTTCTTCATTGTCTTTATCACTATCGTCAATTTCTTCAAAATCAGCATCTACCACCTCATCCGATTTTTCATTAAGGTTTTTTTCGGAAGTTGGTTCCCCATCTTTATCATCAGAATCTCCAGAGTATGCAGCCTCTCCAAGCTTCATCATCGTGGTAGAGAGTGCCTCTGTTTTTTCTTTAATTAGTGCTTCATCCTCTCCTTCAAGAGCGGATTTTACGGCTGCGACTGCTGCTTCAACATCTGACCGTAAAGATGGGTCCGCCTTGTCACCAAGATCAGAGAGGGTTTTTTCTGCGGAATGAGTCAAAGCTTCAGCCTGGTTACGTGTTTCGACTGTTTCTCTTCTTTTTTTGTCATCTTCCGCGTACAACTCTGCATCTTTAACCATTTTCTCTATTTCATTTTCTTCTAATCCACCTGAGGCCTTAATTGAAATAGCCTGCTCCTTACCAGTTGCTTTATCTTTGGCGCTAACTTTTACTATACCGTTAGCGTCAATATCAAATGTTACCTCAATCTGCGGAACTCCTCTTGGAGCAGCTGGAATTCCCTCAAGGTTGAATTGGCCAAGTGGCTTGTTATCACTCGCCATTTCTCTTTCGCCTTGGCAAACTGAAATTGTAACGGCTGACTGATTATCGTCAGCTGTAGAAAACACCTGACTTTTCTTAGTTGGAATTGTTGTGTTTCTGTCGATTAAACGAGTAAAAACTCCGCCCAAAGTCTCAATACCCAGCGACAAAGGAGTTACATCTAAAAGCAAAACATCCTTTACATCGCCTGTGAGAACACCCGCTTGGATTGCAGCGCCACAAGCCACAACTTCATCTGGATTAACACCACGATGAGGTTCTTTACCAAAAAATTTTTCTACCGTCTCAATGATCTTAGGCATACGGGTCATACCGCCAACCAATATAACCTCATCAATCTCAGAGGCAGCTAAACCAGCATCTTTAAGAGCTTTACGACAAGGCTCTAAACTTCTCTCCACTAGGCTAGATACAAGACCTTCCAATTTTGCGCGTGTAATTTTCACGTTTAAGTGCTTTGGCCCTGACTGATCTGCGGTTATAAAAGGCAAATTAACATCTGTTTGAACAGCACTTGATAATTCTATCTTAGCTTTTTCTGCTGCCTCTTTTAGACGCTGTAATGCCATTCTATCATCTCTCAGATTTATACCTGTTTCTTTTTTAAATTCGTCAGCTAAAAAATCAATAATTGCCTGGTCAAAATCCTCACCACCGAGGAACGTATCTCCATTAGTTGATTTAACCTCAAAAACGCCGTCCCCTATTTCTAATATTGATACGTCAAAAGTACCGCCTCCTAGATCAAAAACTGCCACAATCCCAGACTCTTGCTGGTCTAGACCATAAGCGAGTGCTGCTGCTGTAGGCTCGTTAATAATTCTCAGAACTTCAAGCCCAGCAATTTTTCCCGCATCCTTTGTTGCCTGTCTTTGCGCATCGTTGAAATAAGCTGGAACAGTGATAACAGCCTGATCAACCGTTTCACCAAGATAACTCTCCGCATCTTCTTTTAGCTTCCTAAGAATAAAGCTAGAAATTTCTGAGGGTGAAAATTCTTTCCCTTCTATAGCTATCCAAGCATCACCATTTTTTGCAGGCTTAATCTTGAAAGGAACCAAATCAGAAAAATTTTTGGTGGCATCATCATCAGACCGGCGACCAATCAGACGCTTAACAGCAAAGATAGTTTTCTCTGGGTTGGTCACAGCTTGCCGTTTTGCAGCCTGACCAACCGCCCTCTCATCATTTTCTAAAAATGCAACCATTGATGGCGTAGTTCTACTACCTTCTGCATTTTCAATAACTTTAGGCGCTTTGCCGTCCATGACAGCAACGCAGGAGTTCGTTGTTCCTAAATCTATTCCAATTACGCGACCCATTTTCCAAATCCTTCAAAAATATTAATTTCCGTTAAAAGGAAATTTAGCTTCATTTGTAAAGCTGTAATAAACCACATATAAGTGCTGTTTTCTCTCATGCAAGGCCATCAAACTTAAAAGATTGCCAAAAAAATTTTTACGCATGTTTATCTACTGAATTTTCTTCTTTAGATTCAGTAGAACTCTTTTTTTTCGAAACTCCAACCATAGCTGGGCGAATTAACCTATCATGAAGCAGATATCCTGGTTGTGCGACTTGAACAACTGTTCCAACTTCTACATCGTCATTTAGCACTTCAAACATCGCTTGATGATGATTATAGTCAAATTTCTCTCCAATTGGGTTTATCTTGGTAATGTGGTGACGCTGAAGTATTGTGTCGATCTCATTTGAGATCATTTCTACACCCACCAATATATTTTTCAAGTTTTCATCAAAATCAGTTTTATCTTCTGGTGCCATTGCTATAGCCTGAGATAAGTTGTCAAAACATGAGAGCAAATCGCGGGCAAACGCTAAATGACCATATTTGTTGGCTTGAGCAACATCACGTTCACTTCGACGGCGCATATTTTCAACCTCCGCTAGTGCTCTTAAAAGTTGATCTTTGATTTCTGAATCTGTGTCTTTTGACTCTTCATCTGATTCCTCAGATTCGTCAAAGTCGTCATCTGAAGTATCATTTTTCTCAACTGAGGTGCTGTCTTCTAACGACATTTCAACCAAATTTTTATCCTCGTCTTCTGGAGTAATTTTTTCTTCTACAATTTCTTCTGGTCTTTGGGTTTTTTTGTCTGGCATGTTTATCTCAAATTTTGTTTTTGAAAAAAGATGTGTGATATTTGGGAATTATAACACGAATTGCCAAGAGGTAATTATATTTTTTGTACAATTAAAATAAGATGTAATGCTAAAAAATTCTGTTCTTTCTAGGAAATCAAAAATTTTTATACAAAAAATAAGTTTTAAAACTTTTATGAGCTTTAAATTAAAAGTTTTTACACAATAATTATGAATAATCTAGTTTTTTAACCATATCTTGATAGTTCGTCTTGCATCAAATCCACACCACACCTAATTTATCAGAAGCTAAAAATTTAAAGAACTACTTTGGATATTGAAATGAAACAAATTGTTAGACACTCTGGACGAAATTTTAATGAATTGCGAAACATTAAATTAACACCCCATTTTGCAAAACATGCAGATGGATCATGTCTTGTGCAATTTGGTGATACGCATGTTTTATGCACTGCGAGTATAGAGGAGAAAGTACCCCCTTTCCTTAAGGGACAAATGAGTGGCTGGATAACTGCAGAGTATGGTATGCTTCCCCGCTCAACTCATAGTAGAATGGATAGGGAAGCAAAAAAAGGTAAGTTATCAGGGAGAACAATGGAAATTCAACGTCTGATTGGCCGCTCTTTGCGAGCTGTAGCAGATTTATCTATCCTAGGTGAGAGGCAAATTATCATTGATTGTGATGTTTTACAGGCTGATGGTGGAACAAGGACTGCCTCAATTACAGGTGGCTGGGTGGCATTAGCTATTGCTGTTGAGAATCTTTTGCTTCAAGGAAAAATTAATTCATCACCATTAACAGACCAGGTGGCGGCTATATCTTGCGGTATCGTTGGTGATGAAGTATGTTTGGATCTAGATTATTCAGAAGATAGTACTGCAAAAGCAGATGCTAATTTTGTGATGACAACACAAAATCAAGTGGTCGAATTTCAAGCAACAGCGGAAGAGTCTGCTTTTGAAAAATCCGTTTTAGACGAAATGTGGTTACTTGCTATAGACGGTTGTTCATTTTTATTTAAAGAACAGTTAAATGCCACGCGTCAAGAACGGAAATAATTTAATGTCTCGTAAATTTCATGAAACTAAAATTGTGATTGCAAGTCATAATGAAGGGAAAGTAAGTGAGATAGCAAATTTGTTAATACCACTCGGGATATCTATAATATCTTCGAGGGAGATTAATTTGCCGGAACCAGAAGAAACAGGCACCAGTTTTATTGAGAACGCAGAACTTAAAGCAAAAATTGCAGCAAAGCTCTCTGGCTTACCCGCAATCGCGGACGATAGCGGTTTGTGTGTGTCTGCTCTCGGGGGAGCGCCAGGTATTTATTCGGCGAGGTGGGCAGGTGAAGATAAGAACTTTTATGCAGCAATGGAGAGAGTTGCAGACGCTCTTTTGATGAGTGGTCAATATGATAGAAAAGCTAGTTTTCACTGTGCTCTTTCTTTGGGTTGGCCAGATGGCAAAAACGAGAGCGTCGAAGGGGTTTTAACCGGACAAATAACATGGCCTGCAAGAGGAAATAAAGGGTTCGGGTACGACCCTATGTTTGTCCCAGATGGATATACAGAAACATTTGGTGAAATGAACCCAAACAAAAAACATGCTATAAGCCATCGGGCTGTCGCTTATGATAAATTGATAAAAAAATGCTTTCAAAAATAATGCCTAAACAAAATAAATTGGGAGTTTATATTCATTGGCCTTTTTGTGTTTCAAAATGTCCATATTGTGATTTCAATTCACATGTTGAAAAAGATATTGATGTTGAACAGTGGGAATTTGCGTATTTATCTGAACTTCGTTGGATGGCAGATATTTACAGACAAAAAACGCAATATCCATCAGTATTACACACTGTTTTTTTCGGAGGAGGTACGCCCTCATTAATGCCCGTATCCATTGTTGAAAGAATACTGGAAACTATAGAAGAGCTTTTTATTCTTCATCCAAAAATCGAAGTAACAGTTGAGGCAAACCCATCTTCGAGTGAGTTGGATAACTTGTCTGCTTTTAAATCAATAGGAGTAAATAGAATTTCATTTGGCGCTCAATCTTTGAACACGAAAACACTAAATTTTCTTGGGAGGGCACATGATACTCGCGATATTTACAAAGCTTTAGATGTCGCGTTTGGGTTATTTAACCAAGTTTCTGCAGATTTCATTTACGGAATACCCGGTCAAAACATTGGTAGTTGGGAAGATGAACTTTCCAAAATTATCAAATTTGATTTAACTCACATCTCTGCCTACCAACTTACAATTGAGCCAGGAACACAATTTTATAGCAGAAGTAAAAAAGGGGAGAAACTAACATGCGATGACGACACAATAGCGGATTTATATGATTTAACAACAAACGTACTTTCAAGTCATGGGTATGAAATATATGAGATATCCAATTATGCGAGACTAAATTCTCAATGTCAGCATAACTTATTGTATTGGAATGCTCAGGATTGGCTGGGTATAGGTCCTGGTGCCCATGGAAGATTTACTATGACTGAAAATCGAAGATGGCACAGTCAAACAAGGCGAAGCCCTGACGGATGGTTGTCATCTGTTCAAAAGGAACAGCACGGTATTGAAATTCAAAATGAAGATTATATTTCTGACTTCGCTAAAGAAATCATTGTTATGGGACTAAGACTCACTTCTGGCATAGAATTGCCAGATTGGCTTATAGGAAAAAGTGATTTTATAAATTTGAATTGGTTAGATGAATTCGAAAAAGATGGTTTTATTACATTTAATAAAAACCATATTCGTGTTACAAAAAATGGTAGATTGCATTTAAATTCCATTGTTTCTAAATTATTGAATTGATGGTTTAATAAGAAGATTATCGGATATTTTCACTATCTTAAAAATACGTTCTGTTAGTCCTGTTCTAGACATCTTAAATTGCCCACTAAATCCTATAAAACCTGGCTGGCCCACAAGTCTTTCAGATAGAGAAGCGTCTGAATTAATATTTGCGGTTGCTATTACCAGCGCCGTTGCATCAAAAGATATCCTTGCTAAATCGTTTGAGTCTATTTTAAATTCCGATTTCCATACTTTATTGAATTTCTCATCTGCTGGTCTAGTTGGCAGGGTTAAAATTGCATTCTGCAAAGAGGGCTCATTTAACATTTTTGGTATATTCCATCTATCAATACCAATAAATAGGGCCCTATCTGGTCCAAGATCATAATAAGATAAGATAGGTGCAACCTGCAGTATAAAACTTGTATCTCCAGCAATAAGTACAGTGTCAAATACTGGGGGTGGAAGAGTTAATGGGTCCTTTTCTGTGTCTATATATTGTGCGAATATTTTAATCTTATTTAAGAGTTCATTCTGATCCATGTCTTCAATATTACTGATAGTCAATACCGTCCTAGGTGATAAGCCATATTCAGTTAATTTATTTACAGCTGACTTAGTTATTTTTTTTCCGAGCTCAGATGAAGAACTTAGAATTCCAAAGTTTTGTTTTCCCCTAGCAACAGCAAAATCTACCAATTGATCAATCTGTTGTTCTGGCAAATAGCCCAAAACCCAAACACCTTCCTCTGCGACATCAATATTGTTCGAGAAAGACAAAATAGGGATGTCTAACTCATTAAAAAGAGGCTTAATAGCCTTTACAGAATCAGAAAACAATGGGCCTATTATCACGTCAACATTACTAGAAATAGCGCTATTAGCAGCCTCAATTGATTTATCGCCACCCGCTGTATCAAAATATAATAATTCTATATTTGGGTTTTGCATTTTAAAAAAGGCTAGCTCAGAGCCTCCTGATATAGTATCGCCAAGATACGAAAATGGTCCGGTTAGCGGTACCAACAACCCAATTCTAAATATAGACTTTTTTGATTTATGAAAATTATCTCCATGTTTTTTGGGGTCAATCTGAATAGGCTGAGCACTTTTAGCCAACATTTCAAAAGCCGCTTCTAAAGCAGCTGTTTCTAACTGTTCCTGTTGTTTCTCTATTAGTTCTGTTTTGGCATTTTTTGACGAATTGTCTGGGAAAGAATATGATTTCGCTAAATCTTCTTCTTTCAATGGTTCTAATGGAGGAGCAAGTGCTATTTTTAAAGTTTCCTCAGGTTTAAAATTTAGTTCTTTATTAATTTCATTTTGTTTTTTATTAAGCACATTGTCATTTTCAATAATATTTTCTACCGCATCACTCATTTCGTTTTTGCTATCATCTAAAGCTACAAAAGACTCTTTATTTTTGTAATCATTTTCTGTTTTAACCGCATTGGTTATCTGGCTTTTTTGCGAGTTTTTTGAATTTAAATTTTCCTCTTCAATATAAACTGTATTCACGACTGGTCTCGTGCTACGGTCCTCACAACCAGAAAAAATAGTTATAACAAACGATAATGAGATAAAAACACTTATAAATCTTAGCTTACAAAACCAGATAAAGTAGTTTGACGGGGAAAACCTAACTGTCTCCGATTTGAAGTTACTTTTAAACATCGCTAATACATTCTTAGATTTTTTGTGAATTTTACGTCCTATTTATTTATTTACTTTAAAAATCTAACTAATCTAATGTCAATCAAACGAATAGTTTTTTTATAATTTTTACCTTATACAATAAGTTAACCGTTTAGAGAAAATTTTTATGTTAATGATAATTGGAACACCTATAGGTAATGTTGAAGATATAACTGTCCGCGCTACAAATTATTTAAAAGATGCTGATTTAATAGCTTGTGAAGATACCCGTTCAACAAAAAAATTGTTAAGGCTTTTAAATATTAAAACTAATGGCAAACTTATCTCTTATCATGATCATAATGGCGCATCGGTTAGGCCATATCTTATTGCAGAACTCAAAACGGGAAAGTCTGTTGCTTTAGTGAGTGATGCAGGAACTCCATTGATCTCCGATCCTGGTTATAAACTTGTCGAGTCATGTCATAAAGACAACATTCGTGTATCAGCGATTCCAGGCCCCACTTCCCCAATTGTGGCACTTACTGTATCTGGGCTACCCACTGATAAATTTACATTTAATGGATACATCCCATCTGCAGTGCATAATAGCAGGAAAGCTCTAGTTGAAACAAAAAATTTACAAACAACACAAATTTGGTTTAGTACTCCGCCTAAATTAATAAATCATTTGAAAACAATGCTTTCCGTATATGGAAATAGACGTATTGTTATCGCTAGAGAAATGACTAAACTTCACGAAGAAGTGAGAAACGCGCCTTTAAATGAACTTTTATTATATTACGAAACGAATGGTCCGCCAAAAGGGGAAATAGTTATTGTTGTTGCTGGTGCTAATAATGTTAAAACAAACGATTTGTCTGATGTTGTTTTTTTATTAAGGGATGCTCTCGGTAGGTTAAGTTTGCGCGATGCTGTAAATGAAGTCTCTATTTTAACCGGAGCAAGTAAAAAGCATATATATCAAAATGCTCTGGATATAATTAATAATAAAACTGAATATAAATAAATGAATGCAAATTTTTATAAAAAAACTTCTCTCTTTTTCATAAATCTTTGTTGAGCTGTCAAATTATTTGTTTTACGCCAATATTTTTTAAAGATGTCGTAGAATCGCTAACCTCATTCTGATATAAGAATTTATAGATTCAGTTATGAAAAAATTAATCCAAAGGGAACACACGAATGCTAAATAAAATTTTTTCAGCCGTTATTTTTTTTATAATAGTAACCCAACTCTCTGGATGTGCTGGTGCGATCATTGGAGCTGGTGCTGCTGCTATCGGGGCATCAAGCTCGGAAAAAGGATTTGCAACTTCAATAACTGATACCTCTATCTCGCTCAAAATCAGAGATAAGTTTGTTCAAACTGATATCAATTTGGTTGAAGGTATTTCTATACAAGTAGATGATGGTAATGTTCTTCTTGTTGGACGAATAGAAACTCAAGAACTTAAATTTGAGGCAAGCAAATTGGCTTGGGAAGTTCGAGGTGTGCGCTCTGTGATAAATAATGTTGAAATCGCTGATAAGGTGTCACTAAAAGACAGAGCAAAAGATGCAACTGCGGGAGCTAATCTCCGTAGACTATTGATTACAGATATGAACGTAAATTCTCTTAACTATTCTATCGAGGTGGTTGGAGGTGTAGTATATATTACGGGTATTGCAAAAGATGCCGCTGAACGAGATAGGGTAATTCAGCATGCACGAAACTTATCTTATGTAGATAAGGTTGAAGATTACGTTATCCTTCAAGATGACCCTCGTGAATAAACTATGAATCAACTTCATGTAGCAATTCAAATGGACCCTATTGAGTCAATTGATATCAAAGGGGATACGAGCTTTCGGCTTGCTTTGGAAGCACAAAGAAGAAATCACTATGTTTATATTTATCAACCAAAAGATTTAAGCTGGAGTAAAGAGGGTGTCCAGGCGAAAATTAAATCGGTAAGGCTAAAAGACGAAGTTGGAAATCACTACAAAATTGAAGACACAAAGAATACCCTACTAAAATACTTTGATGTCATTTTAATGCGGCAAGACCCTCCTTTCGATATGGCTTACATTACATCGACTCATTTGCTAGAACATCTCCCAAAAACAACCCAAGTAATCAACAACCCAAAAGAAGTCAGGAATGCGCCAGAAAAGATTCTAATCACAAATTTCCCTGATTTAATTCCCCCTACACTAATCAGTAATAATAAAGAACAAATAACCAAATTTCGTAACGAACATAAAGACATCATTATTAAACCCCTCTATGGAAACGGTGGTGCGGGTGTATTTAGGATTCGTCCTAACGACCAAAACTTAAATAGCCTTTTAGATATGTTTAGTAGCATAAATAAAGAACCACTGATGATTCAAACTTATCTTCCAGCTGTTCGAAATGGTGATAAACGAATTATAATTATCGATGGGAAAGCAGCTGGAGCAATTAATCGCATACCGCCCAAAAATGAAGTGCGTTCAAACATGCACGTTGGCGGCAAACCGGTTCCGTGTGAACTTACAAAACGAGACCAATATATTTGTGAGAAAATTGGGCCAACCCTAAAAAAGAGGGGGTTATTATTTGTTGGTATAGATGTAATCGGAGAATATTTAACAGAAATTAATGTTACTTCACCAACCGGAATACGTGAGATAGAAGCTTTTTCAAATAAGAATATTGCTGAAAAAACGTGGCAAATAATTGAGAAAAACGCAACAAAACTTTGTCAATGATGCCACAAACAGACATTTTCATTTAATATAAAAAATAAAAAGCTTTTAAATTCTGCTATTTTTATAAATATAGTACACTCTTTTTTCTGTATTTATAAAATGTAAAAAACATTAATTACATGTTAACGTAAACGTATTGGACCTATAGACTCTCCTCCTAATAGATGTGCATGAAGATGAGGCACCTCTTGATGACCAAATCCACCCACATTTGAAATTATACGATATCCTCCCTCAAAGGCGCCAGTTAATTTTGCCGCCCTTCCAATTGCAGCGATAAAAGCCGCCTGTTCCTCTATTGAGGCTCTACTAGAAAAATCATTCATATCTACATAAGAGCCTTTTGGTATTATTAATACATGAATAGGGGCTTGCGGATTAATATCCAAAAATGTGAGAGTATGAGGACATTCGTCTAACTTATTACAAGGAATTTCGCCGCGAATGATTTTAGCAAATATATTATTAGGGTCATATAACGAGTGTTTCATTTATTGAATCCCTCCACAAATTTTTTAGGTAGTCTGTTTCCTGTTTCTTTTTTCTTCGTAACCTGACATCCCTTCACGCTTATCTAATTCATGAAGTACTTCTGAAAAAGAAATATCTGCTGCTGCTAATACAACAAGATAATGATAAAGCACATCGGCTGCTTCTTTTGTTGCACCTTGAACATCTCCTTTTAAAACATCAATAAGGAGTTCAGTTACTTCCTCGGATAATTTTTGCAAAGGCTTATCTGGGGCATGTGCTAAAAGTGATGCAGTGTAACTGCGGTCAATCTCTGCATTTTTTCGCTCCTCTATCTTTTTTATTAGTTTTTCTAATGCCAAAAATATCATTAATTACTCCTTATTTATGGAAATCCTGCTTTCCAAACAAATGCTACGTGCTGTCCCGAACGGTTATATTCGCTGCTGCCATTGCCCGTTTAACTTCACTAATAGTAATTTCACCAAAATGGAAAACAGAGGCTGCCAAAACAGCAGATGCATTACCAAATTTAACCGCATCAACAAAATGTTCAACTGAACCTGCACCCCCTGATGCGATTACGGGCACAGTTACAGCATCACACACAGCTTTTAACATTGGTAAATCATATCCTTTTTTTGTTCCATCCCCATCCATAGAAGTAAGCAAAATTTCACCGGCACCTAATCGAACCGCCTCTTCTGCCCATTCTAAAGCATCTATTCCTGTTGGTTGTCTGCCCCCATGAGTAAATACTTCAAACATTCCTTCTGAATTTATTTTTGCGTCAATTGCCAAAACTACGCATTGAGTTCCAAATTTATCAGCTGCTCTAGATAATAAAAATTTATCAGCCACAGCAGCAGAGTTTATAGAGACCTTATCAGCACCAGATAAAAGCATTCTTCTAAAATCTGCAACCTCCCTTACACCCCCGCCAACTGTAAGTGGAATAAAACAATTCTCTGCAGTCTTAGAAATTACATCATATATTGTCTCACGATCCTCGTAACTTGCTGTTATGTCCAAAAAACAAAGCTCGTCCGCGCCCGCTTCATCGTATATTTTTGCTTGCTCAACAGGATCTCCAGCATCTATTAGATTTATAAAATTCACACCTTTAACCACTCTTCCAGCATGAACATCTAGACATGGTATAATCCGAGATGCTAACATTTTAACCATCTATTTTATTTGATTGATTTGCGACCTTTATTGCTTCTCTAAGAGACAAGCGACCATCATATAAAGCTCTTCCCGCTATCATGCCATCAATACCAAAATGGGCAAGTTTTGAACATGCCTCTATATCCTTTATGCCCCTAACACCTCCGGATGCAATGATCGGAATATTTGTTTCACGGGCTAATTTAGCCGTAGCGCTTACATTAACACCAGACAATGCGCCGTCTCTAGAAATGTCGGTAAATATAATTGCGGCAACGCCACAATCTTCAAATCTCTTTACGAATTCAACAATGGGAACGGTGCTTATTTCTAACCACCCCTCCGCTGCTATCATTCCATCTTTAGCATCAGCACCCACTGCAATACGACCTTCAAATAGTTTTGCTGCTTGTTTTAATAAGCTCGGTTCTTTTAAAGCTGCAGTTCCCAACACTAGTCTATCCACACCCAAGGAAAGCCAGTATTCTATGTTTTTTAAATTTCGAATACCACCACCTAATTGAACTTTTGATCCTGCTTTCATAATTTGCTCTACAGCTGAGATGTTTTTAGGTTTTCCTTGTATTGCTCCATCTAAATCAACTACATGGATCCATGTACAGCCAGCTGCAACAAATTCAGTAGCCTGCGCACCTACGTCTGATGTATAAACTGTCATTTGTTGGAAATCACCATTCAACAATCTAACTCCCTGTCCATTTTTTAAATCTATTGCGGGGTAAATGTTCATTTTTTCCCTCTAAATTTGTTTAGTGAAATAATAGCCAGCAACATACTTCCCTTCAATTAGAGCATAATTTGGATGCGTCCCTATCTTAGTAAAACCAAGTGTTTCAAATGAATGAATTGCTCTATCTTGCGTTGCCCTAACATCAAGATTAATAGTGTGAAATCCATTAGATTTCGCGTAGTTTTCTGCCTCTATCACAAGTTGACCCGCCATTCCATAGCCACGAGCCCAAGGAGCTAAAAAAAATGTTGTAAGCTGACAACTAAACGCTTGTGCTTCATTATTCTGAGGCGGTTTTAAAATTTGGCAGGAGCCTGCTATCACGTGATCCAGCTTACCAACTATTAATACTCTTTCAGGGATCAGTAAGACGCCACGCCAATAATTTTCAAGAACCGAACGTGATGGAGGTGATACCCAACCAAATCCACCACCAGCTTCTATGCCTTCTTCGGTTGCATCACAAATTTCACTTAAATCACTTGCATCTAAATCGTTTAAAGTCTCTACAGTAACTATAGGGGTTCGGGTTTGTGAAACAGATTTTTTATCAAAAGTAATAAAATCTTCACTCATTTAAATATGCCAATTTAAAAATGCTGATATTAAATTTAACCCAGCTTTCTGACTTTTTTCTGGATGAAATTGTGTTCCAATTTTATTATCTCTTGCGATAATTGCTGTCACACGCTCTCCATAATCTGTAAAAGCGAGGCAATCATTGAAATTATCTGGCACAAAATGATATGAATGGACAAAATAGAAAAATAAATCATTAGCCAATTTAGAAGACAGTGAATGATTAGAATTGCAAATTGAAACTTTATTCCATCCCATATGAGGAATCTTATGTTCTACTTTGGGTTTTGGACTCAATGGCAATACGCTACCATTAATCCAGTTTAAACCTGATACAAGATTTCCTTCAAACCCCTTTGTTGCCATCAACTGCATCCCAACACAAATACCCAAAAACGGAACTGCTTGCTCTTGGACTCTTGTTTCTAATACCTGCTCCATATCTTGTATTTCTGCTAAGCTTTGTTTGCAATCTGCAAAATTTCCAACACCTGGTAATATAATATAGTCTGACTTTAATACCTCTTTTGGATCAGAGGAAGTTTTTATTGCCCATTCTTCCTTTAGCTCGTTAGCTACTCTAATCACAGACTGTTGAACTGAATGTAAATTTCCAGAACCATAATCTACAATCACCAACGACTTCATACTATAAACTCCCACCGAGCGTTCCTTTGGTTGATGGTATTTCTTTAGAAGCTCGCGGGTCTATTTCTGTGGATTGTCGTAGTGCTCTAGCCAATGCTTTGAAGCAACTTTCTATAATATGATGTGTGTTTACACCATAGAAGTTCTCTACATGAAGCGTTATACCTGAACCCATGGAAAAAGCCTGAAACCATTCTCTAAACAATTCTGTCTGCATACTGCCTAACGTTTGGGAAGGTAAAACCACTCTCCAAACTAAAAATGGTCTCCCGGACAAATCTACTACGACTTGGGACATGGTTTCATCCATCGGCAACAAGCTCGACCCATAACGAGTGATACCTCGCCTATCTCCCAAAGCTTCTTTGAACGCTTGGCCAAGAGCCCACCCAGTATCTTCTGTGGTATGATGATCATCAACGTTTAGGTCACCAATTGCATTAATGGTAATGTCCATTAAACTATGTTTTGCCAATTGCTCAAGCATATGGTCTAAAAATCCAATGCCAGTATTTATTTCACCCTTTCCTACACCATCAATTGATAATGAAACCGAAACGTTTGTTTCATTGGTTTTTCGAGTTATTTTTGATTTGCGCATATAGTTGGTTCTTTCAAGTTATGTCATTTGATAACTTTGTATTTCATTTTTGGAACGTTTATCAGTTTTTTTAAAATTTGACCAGATCTGGATAACTGAAACTACCAAGTGGTTTTTTAACAATTTTTGTCATCATGTTCTTCAAGACCGGCTGAGAGCATTTGCTCTAATTGATTTCCCAACCTGCTACATTGATTTTCAGTTAATCTATCAATATTGTTTGCCAGCATGTTACCAAGAGCAGTAGCTCTTGGACCTAAACTACTGGTATTTATTACAGGTTTCGGGTGAGAAATTTGGGCGAGTCTCTTAAGTTTCTCTGCTTCATCCCATATTAATCCCAGCCAAACACATATCTGATCTATTAGTATTGCTGAAGGTTTACCTCTTTTCCCGTGTTCTAAAGCAGAGAGATAAGCAACGGAAACCGTTAACTTATTCGCCTGTTGTATAAGTGTTTTATTATATTTTGAACGCAAAAAACGCATGTGTTCGCCAAAAGGTGTCATTAACTTTGAGACCTATTTTTTCTCAACCTTAGATAAAATGCACCACTTCCACCGTCTTTTTCTTTTGCCTGACCAAATGCTAAAATATAAGGCGAACAAGAATCAGATTTTAACCATAACGGAAGTTTGTTTCTCAAAACGCCTGTGCCTTCTTTTCCCTTGCCAGTGATAATGAGAATGGTACGATATTGATTTGAAAAAGATTTTTTTATAAAACTCTGTAAATTTAAAAAAGCGTTATGCTGTGACATGCCATGTAAGTCTAATTTAGCTTCTACATTGAATTTACCGGCTCGTAATTTTTTTGAGCTAGTTCCATCTATCCCTGCTGCCTCTTCATACCTGAGGTCAGAAGGGATGTTTTTAACAACTTTCAAAGTTTGCAGTGTAGGCTGTAAGGAACTTTTAGAATAAATTTTTTTATTTTTTTTCTTACTTTCAGATTTTTTAATTTTTTTGTTCATATCTCCAATTAAAAAATCAACCGGTGATATTTTATCAGATTTTTTTGGAATAATAGTTTTTGTAACTATATTCCACAAATCTTCATTATCCGAATTAACCCTTTTTTTTACCATCGGTTCACCCTAGCAAGATTTATTAAGATTTTAACTCTTATTACTAATCGATTTCGGTTGTTCCTGTTTCAACTAATTTCCAGTTTGGGTCTTTACTATTTATGTCTCTTTCAAAAATCCAGAGATCTTCTATCTGCTCACTTGAGAAGCTATCGTCCTCAATTTCGACGTCTTTAGAGTCAGTAAGTATTCTAGTTTGAATAGTGTCAAATTTAACTGTAACAGAAGCTATCCCGTCAGATATTTCAGCATCTAACAACTGAATATCATTTACCTTCTCTATGTTTATTTTCAACTTTTCACCTGCTTCGTCTCTTTGATGGATAGCAGTTGCAAATTCTTCATATAGGTCAAAACCAACATAACGCCGAAGATTTCCTAAGTCACCTTCCGAAAAAGAGTTTAAAATTAACGGGAACGCTGCTTTTGCTCCATTCAAGAATTCTTCATCTTTAAAAGATGTATCGAGTTTGCGTAAATCTTTTAAACCTGAACCATTTAATGCCTCATGTATAGTATCAGATGATTTGGTTTTAAAATTTATAACGTTATCTTTCTTAGATTCTGTGTGCATTTTTTTCTGTGGCTTTTCAAAACCATCTTTTGTTCCAAGTATCGAACGAAGTCTAAAAATTAGAAAAATTGCAATAACAGCAAAAATTAAAATATCGATGAAGGGCATAATTTTTCCATTTAATAAGGTGAATGTAATGTAGCATTTTAATTCTGCTAAGTTTATATTATAATTCTACAAATAGGTAATAAACAAGACAAGAACAACCAATGAGAATTAAAAATGCGCAAACCAAATGTATTTATATTACTTTTAGGTTTTATTATCTATGGTTGGATAGAATTCGAGACCTTATTATTTGTAGGCAATATAATTGGTGGTTTGCTAAGTTTCCTCGGATTGTTCCTCACGGCGTTCCTAGGAATTTTTCTTATAAGACTACTCAATAAAAAAGTATTTTCAACCTGGCAATCGGAATATCAATTAGAAACGTTTGGCCTATCTAGGTTTGCAGAGGGGGTATCTATTTTGTTTGGTGGTATACTTTTGATAATACCTGGCTATTTCACTGACTTGATTGGAATAATCTGTATGGTTCCTATACTAAGAATCTACATTGGAAGTATTGTTATCGCAAATTTTGCTGACCACAGGTTTTTTACTAATTTAAGAAAAAAACATGGGAATGACTTCCATTACACTGATGATACAGGAAAAAACACTCGTAATATTATAATTGATGGTGACTATAAAGAAAAATAAATATTTAAATATTGTTCACTGGCATATATGAACGCATGTTTTTGCAATATGTTAATGTTTATTATAATTTTTTTATATGGAGCGAATTATGTCTAAAAAAGAGAGTGCAACCAAAACCACACCTTCTTTGACAATGCATGCACAGTATATAAAAGATTTATCTTTTGAAAACCCAAGAGCTTCAAGCGTATTCACGCAACAAACTGGACAACCAGATGTTGAGGTAAGTGTAAATGTAGGAGCAAGTTCACTTGAAGATGACCGATACGAAATCATACTTAACCTTAACGCAAAGGCTAATGTTAACACAGAACCTCTCTTTTTAATTGAACTAAGTTATGGTGGTATAGCGAGTTTGACTGGTGTTCCCGAAAATGATAAAAATGCTTTTGTTATGATTGAAGGCCCAAGACTTTTGTTTCCGTTTGCTCGGGCAACAATAGCTACGGTAACAAGAGAGGGTGGTTTTTTACCACTAAACCTGCAACCTATTGATTTTGTGGCTGTATTTAAAGCCAACCTAAAAGCAAAGCAAGAGGAGAGTAAATAAATTTCAATTATTCAGAATGATACCATATTGGATCTGAAATCAGTTTTAAGAATTGAGAGTGTTTGTTTAGTTCGTCTTTCGTTGGCTCGTGATGTCTAACTGGTCTATATTTTCTGTTAACAAATGAAGATTGAAAATCTTTTGCCTGTTCTCTGCCTTCAATCGCAACCTCATTGAATTGAAGGTCTGGTTGGAGCCCACCTTTTAATTCAACATAAACAGAAGACAGCAAGTCCGCATCTATTAAAGCTCCATGAAGTTCCCTATGGGAATTATCTATCTGAAACCTTCGACAAAGTGCGTCTAAGGAAGCTTGTGCTCCTGGAAACTTTTGCCGAGCTATTTTTAATGTATCTATAACCTTATCTTCAGATATTGTCTGAAAACCTGACTGTCTTAATTCAGAATTTAAAAAAGCTAAATCGAATGACGCATTATGAATTACCAATTGATCGCTATTAATAAAATCGAGAAATTCTTGAGCTATTTGTTTGAAAGTAGGTTTGTTTGATATAAACTCTTGTGTAATGCCGTGTATTTTTATAGCTTCTTTATCTATATCTCTCTCTGGATTAATATACAAATGAAGTGTTCTTCCAGATGGAACTAAATTAATTATTTCTAATGCCCCTATCTCGATTATTTTATGACCGCTGTGCACATCAAGTCCTGTAGTTTCTGTATCTAGCACCACTTCTCGCATTATTACCCCTTCTTAAACTCAATCAATCTTACTGAAGAATAACCAACGTTTTAGCAATTTATAGCTAAATGCTTTTCCTAAACCTGTTGGAAGACAAAAGTCAGCCAATTTCATTTTAACTTTTTGCGGCAATTGATAACTTAATATATCATTTAATTTTTTTTCCGACATGCCTAAACGTGCTAACGCACGTTGTTTTTGCAGAAATTCAGGAGCCCAAACACATATAATAGAATCACAAAATACTTCACATCCTGTCTCAAACAGTAATGGAATGTCAACGACTACAATTTTCTGTCTTTGACCTCTCATTCGAATAAGAAATTTATTTCTATTAGATTCCACTAATGGATGAATAACAGACTCTAAAGCTTTTTTTTCTTCAAAACCTGAAAAAACTATCTTCCCCAATTTTTCTCTGTCTATGCCATTTTCAGGGGTTCTTATATCTCCAAACAATTTGACAATCATAGGAACCGCTATTCCATTTGGACCAATTAAGTCATGCACTGTTTTATCTGCGTCGTGTACTGGTATTTTTAAATGATTACACATTTTACCAATAGTGGTTTTACCTGTTGCTATAGAGCCGGTTAAACCTATTACTCTCATGAAACCATAGTTTCTTTAGTTGATACTAGACCGTGTAAACGTAAAAACTCTAACAACGGGAGTAACGGGAGCCCGAGAATATCAAAAAAAGAACCATTAAAACTTGATATTATATGACAACCCTGGCTTTCTATTTGATAACATCCGGGTGTTTTGAGCGCTTCATTCCCTACCTCTTCTAGGTAGTCATCAATTTCAATATCTGAGAGGGAACGTAGGGTAACCGTCGGCGATGATAAATGATGCCAAATTCTCTTCCCACTTGAAAAAACAACAACACTAGTATGCAGCATGTGAGTGTTACCTTGCAACTCTCTTAGCTGTTCTTTTGCTTTCTCCAGTGATTTTGGTTTAGAATAACCGATTCCTTTACACTCTAATATTTGATCACTCGCTATAACAAAAGCTTCTGTGTTTGATAGAGCTATTTGATGCCCCTTTATCTCAGCTAGTAATATGGCACATCCTTGAAGCGTTACTTTACCGGCTACGGCAGACTCTCTAATAGAGTCCTCATCAACAAACGGTCTTTTGACCAAAAAATCAATTTTAGCATTTTTTAGTAAAGTCTGTCTCGATTTTGATGACGATGCTAAAATTAAAGTTTTATGTTTAAAATTATACATTATCTCTTTGATCCAACCACTGACGATATAAATATATTATTGATGCTGCTATTTCTTCAACTGAGCGGCGAGAAACATCTATGATAGGCCAATTATGTTTACTAAATAATTTCCTGGCATTTCTCACCTCATTGGTAATGATATCTAAATCGGCATAATTTGGATTGCTTGAATTAGATAAATGCTGAAGACGCGTTTTTCTGACTTGCATTAGCCTTTTGGGATCAGTAGTTAAACCAACTATAAAAATATTTTTTTCTGGTAATTTGTCAATTGGAAATGGTACGCCCGGTACGAGAGCATAATTGGCTACTTTAAAGCCTCTGTGACCCAAATACATAGATGTCGGTGTTTTTGAGGTTCTAGAAACACCAACAAGCAACATATCAGCATCATCTAATCTTTCTATGTTTAATCCATCATCGTGAACAACAGCATATTCTACTGCTGCCATGCGCTTAAAGTAAGCTGTGTCTAATTTATGTTGAGCTCCCGACCTTAAACTCTGTTCTACACCTAGAACATTGGTGAAAAGATCTACAACAGAGTCCAAAATTGATAAATTTGGTATACCTCGTCTCGTACATAAAGTTTCTAACAGTTCTCTAACTTCTTTGTTAACTACTGAAAATAATACAACACCCGGGTTTTTTTCTAAGTTGCGCTCTATAGCATCTATATGTGCTTTGTTTCTAACGAGCGTCCAGATATGTTCCGTGATGTTCGTGTCTGGGAACTGAGCCAGTCCAGCTCGTGCAAATTGATGTACTGTTTCACCTGTTGAATCAGATATTAAATGTAAATGTAAATCATTTTTTTTTGCCATTTTCAGCCCGTCTAAGAAGAAAAGAAACTTTAACTATTATATTTTCTTCATAATTTTTTTTTTGTACACAGATAATTATCTTTTACCTGTGAATAATTATTAAAAACTTAAGACAAAAATAAAAACATACAATTTTTACACAGATTTTTAAAAGCTAATTAATTAACTGTATAAGTACGTACTTTATTATGGTTAAATGTTGATTATTTTTTTTTAATTTTTAAAGTATTGTTTAAATTGAGTTTTATAAAACAAATATTGCGTACTAGGTATTATTATCTTGTGGAAAACTTTGCTTTGCTTGTTTTTAATGTTAATTAAACAAACTACATCTATATCAATATATATTATATATAACTTTTTAGACATAAATGAATTTTTTAAACACATTAAATGGTAAGATTGCTTCTCAACCACCTATTTGGATAATGAGACAAGCGGGTAGATATTTACCTGAGTATAGACGTTTAAGAAATACCGAGTTAAATTTTATTGATTTTTGTTTAAATGCTGAAAAAGCGAGCGAAGTAACTTGTCAGCCTATCAAAAAATTTAATCTAGATGCCGCTATAATTTTTTCTGATATTTTGTTAGTTCTGCATATGCTAGACTTCAAAGTATCTTTTATCGAGAATGAAGGTCCAAAATTAAAAAAGCTAAATTTGGGAGAAAGAATTACCTTTAATGACTGGAGAAAATTCAAATCAGATTTAGCCCCTGTTGGGGAAGCTATTAAATTGAGCAGAACTAAATTAAATAAAAATGTTAACAGTAGAAACATACCTATAATTGGTTTTTCTGGATCTCCATGGACATTATTTACATATTTAACGGAGGGGCAATCATCCAAAGACTTTTCCAATGCGAGAAAATTTTTATGGTCAAACACCAATCGTTCCGAAGAAGTATTCGAAATTTTAGTCCAAGCTATAACTTGTTTTTTAGAGATACAGTTGGATGCGGGTGTTAACGCAATAATGCTATTTGATAGTTGGGCTGGATCTATACCAGCTAGATTTCGCAATAAATTTA
The DNA here is from genome assembly GCA_902622515.1 of uncultured SAR116 cluster alpha proteobacterium. Lineage (GTDB taxonomy): Bacteria > Pseudomonadota > Alphaproteobacteria > Puniceispirillales > Puniceispirillaceae > UBA5951. Next base: position 88,905 of record CACNQE010000006.1, on the reverse strand, counting down.
TCTACGGACCAACAAAGAAAATAGTTCAATATGTAAGGGCTAAAAATGCATCGATACCTATAATATGTTTTCCAAAATCTATGGGTGAGGGTATTGTGGAGTTTGCAGATATTATTAACCCAAACTGTATTGCTGTTGATCACCTTACGGACATGGAATTTGTTCACAGATCAATTCCTAAAAATATTGCTGTTCAAGGAAATATAGATCCGATTTGTTTAGTTCATGGCGGTAATATATTAAAAAGAGAAGTAGATTACTTACTTAACTTAATTTCTGATAGACCCTATATCTTCAACCTAGGACATGGTATCTTACCAGCAACATCACAACAAAATTTAACAGACATCATTTCCTATATTAGAGAAAAAAATTATGGAATATCAAATAGTTAAATCATTTCATATTATAGCTATAATAGCTTGGATGGCTGGCTTACTATATTTGCCTAGACTATACGTATACCATTCATTAGTTGAAATTGGATCCGTTCGTTCTCAAACTTTTAAATTGATGGAACGGCGTCTTTTGAAAATAATTATGAATCCAGCGATGTTAATAAGCTGGCTCCTAGGATTGTATTTAATTTTCCTAAACCCAAGTTTACTCACGGAAAATTGGATGATAGCGAAAATTATTTGCGTGATTTTTATGACTTATTGCCACATGAAATTTGGTCGCATAAGAAAAGAATTTGAAAATGACCAAATAGCTAAACCAGATAAATATTATAGATATTGGAATGAAGCGCCGACGCTGGCTATGATAGTTATAGTAATATTAGCCGTAGCAGAGCCATTTTAGAAGTAAATTTGACAATATACATGTTTATATTGTAACATAAAAGTTCCATTCTATTAAACTTAAATCAGATAAGTTTACTCCCATGCACTTGCAAGAATTAAAATCTCGTTCACCGTCGGAATTATTAGCTTATGCTGAAGAATTGGAGGTAGAAAACGCTTCCACTCTACGAACGCAAGATATGATGTTTGCTATACTTAAACAACTAGCAGAAAATGAAGTTGTTATTAGCGGTACAGGCGTACTGGAAGTTTTACAAGATGGTTTTGGATTTTTAAGAGCTCCGGAAGCTAATTATTTACCAGGGCCGGATGATATTTATGTTTCCCCAAGTCAAGTGCGTAGATTTGGACTTAGAACAGGAGATACTGTAGAAGGAGAGATTAGAGCACCGAAAGATGGAGAACGCTATTTTGCTCTTTTAAAGGTTGATTTAATAAATTTCGAAAAACCAGATTCTGTGAGACATCGAATTAACTTTGACAATCTTACACCGTTATATCCAAATAAAAAATTAACAATGGAATTGCCATTCGACCCAGATAATAAGGATAAAACACCCAGAATTATGGATCTAATTGCACCTATGGGCAAAGGACAAAGAGGGTTGATTGTAGCGCCACCTCGCACTGGTAAAACTATGATGTTACAATCAATAGCGCACGCGATATCGCAAAACCATCCAGAGGTATATTTAATTGTATTATTAATCGATGAAAGACCAGAAGAAGTAACAGATATGCAACGGTCTGTTAAAGGTGAAGTTATATCATCAACGTTTGACGAACCTGCGGCACGACATGTGCAAGTAACAGACATGGTATTGGAAAAAGCAAAGAGATTAGTAGAACATAAAAGGGATGTAGTAATACTCTTAGATAGCATAACACGCCTAGCCAGAGCCTATAACACAGTAGTTCCATCTTCAGGTAAAGTGTTAACAGGAGGTGTAGATGCAAATGCTTTACAGCGACCAAAACGTTTTTTCGGAGCGGCAAGAAACATAGAGGAGGGTGGGTCATTAACTATAATTGCCACTGCCCTAATAGAAACAGGGTCGCGTATGGATGAGGTTATTTTTGAGGAATTTAAAGGTACGGGCAACAGCGAATTGATACTAGATAGAAAGCTTGCAGATAAACGAGTATTTCCAGCGATTGATGTCACTAAGTCTGGAACTAGAAAAGAAGAATTGTTAGTTGACAAAGCTACGTTAAATAAGATGTGGATGTTAAGGCGTATATTAATGCAGATGGGGCCTGTAGATGCAATGGAGTTTTTAACAGACAAATTACGTCATGCAAAAACTAACGAGGATTTCTTCGAAAACATGAACAGCTAGTTAATAGTTTTCTCTAATTCAATTAGCCAACGTTTGCGGTTTATATTCTTTCTGCTATTAGGTGTGTTACGATTTCCGCCACTATAGCAGCCTATTTTACCATTAATATTTAAAATACGGTGACAAGGAATAATGATAGGTATTGGGTTTCGTTTACAAGCATCGCCGGCCGCCCTAGACGCTCTAACGTTTCCCCATTCATAAGCGAGTTCTTTATAAGAAATAGTTTTACCGTACTCCACTTTAGAAATTGTTGTGAACCATTGCACCATCTTCGGAGACCAATTGGAAAAGTCTAAAGGTATAGAAAATTTTTGCAGAGAGCCCAATAGGTATAATTCTATTTGATTTAATGTTTCACGTGAAACATTTTTGTTTGACTTGTGTAAAAGTTGTTTTTCGGAAAATGGCATTTGTTGCCATTTTAATTCTTTTAATCCCATATTAGATGCTACAGGTTGAAAATATCCTAAGTTCGTTTTTAATACACACATTATTTGTTTCCAATTAGTTAAAGAGATGTTAATGAGCCTCATAAATAATATGTTCGCAATAAGATTTGTCAAAAGGTGGTTTGGTGAGTGTTAACGATACTATTTATGCTTTAGCAACCCCACCGGGTCAATCCGCTATAGCAATTATAAGAATATCTGGTCCTAAAGCGCACGGTGTATTAACACATTTTGGTGTTTTAAATTCGATTGTTGAGGATAAACCTATTGCCGAATTCCGTCGTCTTAAGACAGCGGAAGGTCTAATTATTGATGATGTCATGTTGGTTTTGTTCCCCTCTAAATCCTCCCCAACAGGTGAAAATATAACAGAGATTCAATGTCATGGAAGTCCGGCTGTTATTCAGTCAATTTTATATAGCCTTGCCGAAATAGAGGGGATGAGACCAGCGCAACAAGGAGAATTTTCTCGTAGGTCCTTCAACAATGGTAAGGTTGGACTAATAGATTTAGAGGGTCTTTCAGACTTGATTGAGGCGCAAACACTATGCCAACATCAACAAGCGATTAACATAATGACAGGAAAACTTTCTGCTCGATTAAAATCATATAGAGAGACTTTGATTTCATTGTCCTCAAAACTTGAAGCAGTGATTGATTTTTCCGATGAAGAATTACCTGAAGAGATTATCGAAGAATTATCTTTAAACATGTATAATTTAAAAAATCAGATTCTGAGTTTAGTAGAGGATAGTAAATATTCTGAACAAATACGAGAAGGTGTAAAAATTGCATTGGTAGGCCCAGTAAATGCAGGCAAATCAACAATTCTAAACGCATTAGCACAAAGAGAAGTTGCAATCGTGTCTTCTGTTGCAGGCACGACTCGGGATGTAATAGAAGTGAAATTAGACTTGGGGGGCATTTCTGTGATATTAAACGATACCGCAGGCACAAGGAAAACCGAAGACGTTATTGAGATCGAGGGAATTGATAGAGCTAAAAGTGTGGCCGAGAGTTCAGATCTTGCTTTGTTGGTTTTGGATTCATCTAGTTTAGATTGGGAAAAAACGCTATCACTATTTGAGAGTTGGAAATTCTCGAAACAGCTGGTATTGTTGAACAAAGCAGATCTTTTGTCTGAGGATGAAATAAAGAAAAAAATTAAGTGTTGTAAATCATCCCTATTAAGAACATCAAATCCATTGATTGTTAGTTTTCACAATAAGAGTGGGCAAGACCTTTTAATTAAAAAGCTGATCGAATTAATGTCTTTTATTAATGTCACAAACACCGATGTAAGGTTAACTCGTTCCTGGCATAAAACAGCTTGTCTTACCGTATGTAATGCCCTGGAGCGTGCTATTAAGCTTAACAGCAAAGAACATCCGGAAATAGTAGCAGAGGAATTGCGCCTTGCATGTAATGCACTTGGGCGTCTTACTGGTCAAGTGGGCGTTGATGATCTGCTCGATAATATTTTTTCAAGTTTTTGTATTGGGAAATGAAATCAGCATATAATTTTGACATTTGTGAATACTATCTAGTATTGTGCGTGTTAAATTATACATATAACAGACCTAGAATTAGTCGGATAAATGCCTATTAAAAATATCGATGTCATTATTATAGGAGGTGGTCATGCTGGAACAGAAGCAGCCAGTGTTGCTGCTAGAATGGGCGCGAACACACTTCTTGTTACGATGGATATTAAGAAAATAGGGGAAATGTCTTGTAACCCCGCTATAGGCGGTTTGGGAAAGGGTCACCTGGTACGTGAAATAGACGCTTTTGATGGTATAATGGGCCGAGCCATAGATAGTGCAGGTATTCAATTTCGTATGTTAAATAAATCACGTGGTCCAGCAGTTCATGGTCCAAGAGCACAGGCAGATAGACAATTATACAAAAAAGCAGTTCAACAAGCACTAAAAGAACAGGAAAATTTGTCTTTCTATGAAGGGGTAGTAGCCGACTTATTGATCTCAAATAACAAAGTAACCGGAATTGTGCTAGCAGATGGAACTCAAATATTAGCACGTGCAGTTGTTTTAACAGCAGGCACATTTCTTGGGGGCGTGATACATCTAGGAAATGAAAGAACACCTGCGGGAAGATTTGGAGAGTCTCCTTCTGATGCTCTTTCCAAGAGATTGCGAGGTCTTGGATTGCCTGTAGGGAGGCTAAAAACAGGCACACCAGCAAGGCTTGACAAGGCCACCATTGACTGGGCTTCTCTTGAAATGCAGCAAGCAGATGAGGCACTTATCCCATTCTCTTATCTAACAGATAAAATAACGGTTCCTCAGATTTCATGTGGAATTACCAGAACAACGAAAAAAACGCATAAAATAATTTCAGATTCTATTCATTTGTCTGCTGCATATAGTGGACAAATAAAAGGAAAAGGACCGAGATACTGCCCATCAATTGAGGATAAAGTAAGTCGTTTCTCAGATAAACCCACTCACCAGATATTTCTAGAACCTGAGGGATTAAATTTAAATACGGTTTATCCAAATGGAATTAGCACAAGCCTTCCTCGCAAGGTCCAAGAAAAAATGATTGCGTCCATCCCCGGGTTAGAGAAGGCCAGTATACTTCAATTTGGATATGCGATTGAATATGATTTTATTGATCCAAGAGCATTGGATAAAACTTTAGCTTTAAAAGCTTTATCGGGTCTATATTTGGCTGGACAGATCAATGGTACAACAGGATATGAGGAGGCTGCTGCGCAGGGGCTAATAGCCGGGATAAATGCAGCTATGTGCGCATCTGGAAAGGCAAGTACCATCCAAGGCGGGTTTTTCTTGGATAGAGCGGAGGCATATATCGGTGTAATGATAGATGACCTTATAACATCTGGAGCAACAGAGCCATACCGTATGTTTACTTCCAGAGCGGAATACCGTCTTTTGCTTAGAGCCGATAATGCAGACCAGCGGTTGACTTCAAAAGCAATAGAGATTGGTTGTGTTGGTTATAAAAGACAAAAATTATTCCAAAATAGAAAGGAAACACTCCACTATGCGAGACAAACATTGTCAAATTTAAAGGCGAAGCCTTCCCAACTAACAGCCCACGGGTTACCCTCTTCTCGTAATGGCAGTTTTTCAACAGCAGAAGAGGTGTTATCTAACAACAATATAAAGTTATCAGACTGTATTTCCCTTTGGCCCAAGATTGCAGAAATTCCTAGAAACATTCATATGCAGATTGAAACCGATTGTCGTTATGCAAATTATGTTAAGCGTCAGGAAGCAGACATAGCAGCTATGAGAAGGGATGATGCATTAGAGATACCAGAAGACACCGAATTTTCAAAAATAGGTGGTTTGTCAAATGAATCGGTTGAATTGTTTAATAGGTTTAGGCCCTCCTCAATAGGCCAAGCAAATAGAGTTCCAGGATTAACACCTGCGGCAGTAGTATGTGTTTTGCGATATATTCGACAAAATCCAAAAACAACTAGAACCATATCTAAAAACAATTCGTTTGTACGATAGCCATTCCTAATATGATAGATTCCTTTTCTTTGTTGAAAAATAAATACAATGTTTCACGTGAAACATTGTCTCAGCTTAAAACTTATCATGATTTGCTTATAAAGTGGCAAAAAAGATTAAACCTTATTTCACCAAAAACGATAGAAAACATCTGGGAAAGACATATTCTTGATTGCGCACAGCTTTACAGTTTTCTTCCTAACGGGCCGTGCTGTATACTCGATGTTGGTTCTGGCGCAGGATTACCCGGTATCATAGTTTCAATTTTAACTGATCATAGGGTACACCTCGTAGAATCAGACCAACGAAAATGTGCTTTTTTAAGAACGGTAATATCTCGGATAAAATTAAATACAATCATCCATGAGACACGCATGGAAGAAATGCAAACATTAGCTCCAGATATCATAATCGCCCGCGCATTTGCACCTATTCCAAGACTACTTAAATTAACGGAAAAACAGCACCATCCAGAATTGCGTTTTCTACTTTTGAAAGGTAGGGATGTAAATTCTGAGTTGATTAATATAAATACATGGAAGAAACTACGTGTAACGAATAAGTATGCATCAATTACATCTGAAGATGGTTGTGTTCTAGAACTGCAATTTAAGGATGCATTATAAGGAAATTAAATGTCTAGGATAATATCTATAGCAAATCAAAAAGGGGGCGTCGGCAAAACCACTACGGCAGTTAATTTAGCAACAGCGATTGCTGCGTGTGATAAAAGTGTCTTGTTAATTGATTTAGATCCTCAAGGTAATGCAAGCACAGGCTTTGGAATTGATAATATAGAAAGAAATACACATATTTATCATTTGCTCATTAATCAAATATCAATTGAAGACGCGATAAAGTCATCAATAGTCCCAAGATTATCTGTTATACCTTCTGACACCGATCTTGCCGCCGCTGAAGTTGAGTTAAGAAACAGAAAAAACAGAGAATTCATATTAGATATGCTTCTTAGACCTATTACAGACTCTTATGATTTTGTTATTATAGATTGTCCACCATCTCTTGGATTGCTTACGGTAAACGCTTTTTCAGCTTCACATTCTGTATTAGTACCACTCCAATGTGAGTTTTACGCACTTGAAGGTCTGGCCCAACTTTTGAGGTCCATAGAAATGGTAAAGAAAAATCTAAACCCAAGTTTAACAATACAGGGTATCGTTTTAACCATGTTTGATAGCAGGAATAATTTATCAGAAATGGTTGTGAATGATGTTAGAAAGCATTTTGGTAAGCAAGTGTATCAAACTATCATACCACGAAACGTACGTATATCAGAGGCCCCATCATTTGGCCAACCTGTTCTGATGTATGATATTAATTGTTCTGGTTCTAAGGCATACACATCATTAGCAGCAGAGTTATTACAACAGGAGAACGTTAGTTTATGACAAAGTCATCAAATAAGAAAAAAAAGGTTCAGCGAGGGCTCGGTCGTGGCTTGTCCACTCTATTAGGTGATGCTGAAGTACGCGATTTATTACAAGAGCGTCCTATTTCAAATAAGAAAAACAACATATCAAAAACTAAACCATCAAATACAAATACCACTACCGTTAAAAATATTCCAATAGAATGGATTACTTCTGGACCGTGGCAACCAAGGCGAAATTTTGACAAAATGCAATTAGAAGATTTGGCAAAATCCCTTTCAAAACAAGGGGTTATACAGCCAGTTTTGGTTCGCTCTACTTCAGGAAAAGAAAATAAATATGAATTAATTGCAGGTGAGCGAAGATGGCGCGCAGCTCAAATAGCGAAACTTTATGAAATTCCTGCAATAGTGAGAGAATTTTCTGAGCAAGAGGCTGCAGAAATAGCACTTGTTGAAAATATTCAAAGGCGTGATTTAACCCCAATTGAAGAAGCGTTAGGATATCAACAACTGATTCAAACATTTGGTTATACGCAACAAACATTATCAACAGTGATTGGAAAGTCTAGGCCACATATAGCAAATTTGTTACGTTTATTAACCTTGCCTGAATGGGTTCAGTCCGCGTTAGAAAAAGGTACAGTATCTGTCGGGCAGATACGGCCAATAATTGGACATGTCGATATTGATAAATTGGCAGAATTAATAATCAAGCAAAATTTAACAGCGCGTGAAGTTGAAAAACTATTAAAGCCAAAAAATAAATTTAACGAAAAATTACAAATGCAAAATGAAAATATAGACGTTGAAAATCGAAAATTAGAAGAAAAAATTGAACAACGAATTGGCCTTAAAGCAAATATTTCTTGGAATTCAAAAACAGAGACAGGTAGCATTAAGTTGTCTGTCTCATCTATTGAACAGTTTGACTCAATATTAGAAAGAATAGGGGTTCAAATTCGGTGACTAGATAACTTAATAGCAACACCTAATAAGGACTGACCAATTAAACTATAAGGATTAGGATTTGAACCCATTTTGCATTGTCCTTCTAATTGCATAAATCTTTCCATTAGCGAAGAACACCCTTTCATAGAAAAAATTTTGCTATGATCAATAACAGATTGTTTGCGTTTAAAGTAAATTGGCGGTCGTATGTTATTTACTGCAGTTTGTACAGTTAATCCTTTTTGTTTTTGAGCACTGATTGTGATAAGAATTTTGACATGAGATTGAAAATATCTCGTTATTGCAACAGGTTGTATTCCTTCTGCCCGAATTTTTGTTAACAAAGGACCAATTGTTTCTGTTTTTCCTTTGAATACATTATCAATTAATTTATCTAATATCGGTAAACTATTATCCCCCAAAACAAAATCTATTTCCTCTTTATTTATAGATTTTGTTTTCGCTGCATATAAAGTAATTTTTTCGATTTCGTTTCTATTAATAGAGCGATCATTTCCAAGTTTATTTGAAATGTATTCTATAAGGTGACTTGAAATATCAATGTCATTTTGACTTAAGGTTTCATATATCAGTTTTTTTCGTTTTTCACCTTCATCTGGATAACATGCAACAGAGGCAATATTCGGATGTTTGTCGCACAAAGTTACAAGACTATGTTTGTTCGTGCTGTCTTTAGCAGAGACAATCAATCTACATTCAGAATGTAAATATTCAATATTTGACTTAATAGCAGATACGAGTTCTGTTACTGTTCCACTTAGAAGTACAACCCGCATCTTTCCAACTAATGTCAATGCATTTAAAGCATCTGCCAATAACGCGGGGTCCACCTGCACTTCTTTTCCTGTTAATCTGGTAACAGAAAAAGGATCATTTAAATTATCTGAAAAGAGTAATGCTAGTTCTTTGGCGCGTTCATCAATCAAGCCAGCATCCATACCATGCAACAAATAGGCAAAGAATTTCTTATTTGGTTTTCCAAACAGCGATGCTATGTCTCTAGGTAAGATTTTCATAAGATTATGACACTATTGGGTTACATTTTCTAAAAAATACAAATACAGGTTTTGATAAACACGCTGTGCCAATAGAACAGCCAAACGCTCACGTGAAAATTTACTAGACTGAGATTGTCCATATAAACTAGCAACAGCGCCAGAAGTAGCCTCAGAACTAATTTTTCCTTTATGTATAACCGCTCCAGTATTATTATCAATTACTTTAAAAATGACCGTAACATCTGTATATTCCAAATTAGAAGAATTTTGACTTATAGTGAGTGTCTGCGTATTGGATACCTTTAGAGAATAGTCAAGTTTATAAGCATTATTATTGGTCGAGCTTCTCACAGTTCGGTTAAACTCTTCGTAAAATAAATATTCTAAATGGGATGTTGGACTATTTGGGGTTATTTGGGATAGCTTGTTTTTAGCAATTAAATCACTATTAATTCCTGCAGTCCGAATACATCCCGACAAAAGTAAGGTTATTAAAAATATTAATATAAAGTGAATATTTTTACCCAACAACGTTAACAATCCTGTTTGGTACCACTATAATTCTTTTGATTTCTTTTCCAGACATATACTTTTTTACTTCTTCACACGAGAGGGCTGCAGCCTCTGCTTCCTCTTTTGGTAAATCTAGAGGTAGTCTAAGCTTAGCTCTTACTTTGCCATTTATTTGTATAGCTATTTCAACGGTATCATCAATAAGAAGGTCTTCGAATATATCTGGCCATGGTGATGAGCAAACAAATTCTGAATTTCCCAAAGTTGACCACAGTTCTTCAGCTATATGTGGAGTAAAAGGAGCCAACGCTTGTGCAAGGAGTTCTAAAACATGATGCTTTACACGTTCTCCCACTTCCCCTTCATGCGTAAATGATGTTATGGAATTAACTAAGATATGAAGTTGAGCAACACATTTATTAAAAGAAAAACGCTTTATATTATCTCCTATAATTTGGACTGAGCGGTGAGATGTTCTGAGCAATTCTAAATTTTCTGGGGATAAATCTTTAATGTCAATTCTGTTAAGTCTTAATTTTGGTTTTGTGGGAGGGTTTATTGTTAATTTAAAAATCTTATTTATAAATCGAAATGAACCTTCAACGCCTGCCTCTGTCCATTCAAGGTCTCTATCCGGGGGAGAATCAGAAAGCATGAACAATCGTGCTGTGTCAGCGCCAAAAGAACTAATTATTTCTTCTGGATCAACTACATTCTTCTTTGACTTACTCATTTTTTCAACGCGGCCAACTTCAACTGGAAGATTGTCATTAATAGAAATGAATTTCCCTCCTTTCTTTTTTACTTCACTAGGGAAAAGCCATTGGTTATCTTTTGATTTATAAGATTGATGACAAACCATTCCCTGTGTCATCAAGCCAGAGAACGGTTCTTTTAGCTTAAGATATCCAATATCACTTAAAGCTCTTGTAAAAAACCTAGAATATAAAAGATGCAGTACGGCGTGTTCTACTCCCCCAATATATTGGTCAACAGGCATCCAATAGGAAGCCCTTTTTGGGTCAAAGGCAATATTTGAATGTGGGTCTATAAATCTTAAAAAATACCATGAGCTCTCAAAAAATGTGTCAAAAGTATCCGTTTCTCTTTCAGCATTTAAACCACAATTAGGACATACTACATGTTTCCATCTTGGATGCATATCAAGCGGGTTACCAGGTGTGTCAAATTGCACGTCTTCTGGGAGTTTGACTGGTAAATCTTCTTGTGGAACGGGAACAATACCACAGTTAGAACAATGAATAATTGGTATTGGGCATCCCCAATATCTCTGACGAGATACACCCCAATCTCGCAATCTATACGAGACTTTTTTTGTTCCAAAATTACCAGTTTCTATAGCATTAATGGCGACTTTTTTAGCTGTTTCTATATCAAGGCCATTCCAGTCACCGGAATTAATTATTTTCCCAGGGCCAGTATAAGCAACATCTCCTATTGAAAAATTACTTTCAATTTCATTCTCTGGGCAAACCACTTCAGTTACAGGGAGATGATATTTGCGAGCAAAGTCAAGGTCTCGTTGGTCGTGTGCTGGACAACCAAAAATGGCTCCTGTACCATAGTCCATCAGCACAAAATTCGCGATATAGACTGGAATTTTTTTCCCGTTAACAAAGGGGTGATATACAAATAGTTTGGTATCAAATCCTTTTTTTTCTGCTTGTTCAAGGGCTACTTCAGATGTCCCGAGTTTTTCACACTCTGCAACAAATTCTGAAATCTTGGAATTTATTTTTGAGAGATACCCCGTTAACGGATGGTGTGGTGAAATAGCTAAAAATGAAGCCCCAAAAAGAGTATCGGGACGTGTTGTAAAAACTTCTATATCAGTAATATCGTCAATATTGTCAGTCAGAAAAAATTTTATTTGGGCGCCCTCTGACCGTCCAATCCAATTATGCTGCATTAGTCGAACGCGTTCTGGCCAATCACTTAATGTTTTTATGGCTTCCAATAGTTCTTCAGCATAGCGAGTAATATGTAAAAACCATTGTGATAATTTTCGACGTTCTACAGGAACACCTGACCGCCATCCACACCCATCCACAACCTGTTCATTTGCAAGAACAGTATTTTCAACCGGATCCCAGTTTACCCAAGATTCTTTTCTGTAGGCGAGACCGTTTTCTAGGAACTTAATGAATATTAATTGCTCATGCTTGAAATATTCAGGATCACACGTAGCTATTTCACGATTCCAGTCGTAAGAGAGTCCCATAGATTTTAATTGTTTTTTCATTGAGGCTATATTTTGTTGGGTCCATTTGGCAGGGTGGGTGTTTCTTTCTATCGCTGCATTTTCAGCAGGGAGCCCAAATGCATCCCATCCCATTGGATGGAGAACATTAAACCCTTCTGCTCTTTTAAATCTTGCTATTACGTCGCCTAGAGTATAATTCCGCACGTGACCCATGTGTATCCGTCCAGATGGATAGGGAAACATTTCAAGAACGTAATATTTCGGTTTCTCAGAAAATTCTTTGGCACTGAAACAATTGGAATTTTCCCATGCTTCTTGCCATTTTTTCTCAATTTGAGACGGAATAAAATTAGTCATGATATTTCAAATATGTTTTATTGATTAATAGAAGTTGCGCGTAATTCTCGTGCCCGCGTTAAAATAAGGTCCTCTAGTTTTGTAGCTAAAACATTATCTATTCCGCTGTCTTCCCAATTATCACCATTACGAGTTTCTACATAAACAACCACACGAATAGCATCTGAGCGTAATTCCTTATCTAAAACAAATATAGCTAGTTTAATTTGTTCGTTTTGATTGGATGGTAGACTATACCAATCGGTAAGTATTGTACCACTGAAAACATCTATGTCATCAATGGGCAAGATAGACGCAATATCCAAAGAAGCCCGCCATAATAATGCATTAACAGGGATACCAGCAAATTCGTTTCTTGAGTTACCAGTTAAGTCACTTAATGTTACTCCGGGTTCGCTTCTGCCCGTTATAAATGAACCTCCAGGCTCTTTTTTTGTAGATGAAGTGTTTGTTTCTGACTGCATAGATGAGCAAGCTGTTAGCACAGCTAATGAGAAAATGAGTAAGTATTTAAGCATTGATGTAGGTATCCCTTTCAAGCCTAATATGCAATAAAAAAAGGGACCAGACAACTGGTCCCTTAAATTTTGTTTTTTCTAAATAAATTAGAAAGAAACTGATAAATCTACCATTGTTGCAGAACCTGATGTATCAGTTTGACCACCACCAGACTGTGTGAAGTCTGAGTAGCTCACTGTTAAGGATAGGCCTGAAGCAATTGTATATGCAACGCCATATGCGGATTCGTCATATTTGTAAGTTGAATCACCAGCAATTGTTCCTGTCGCTGCAATTGAAGCTGCTTCTAGTGTAAGGCTATCAGATACAGCATATGTCACGCCAAAGTTAGTGGATTTCATATCTTGTGAACCAGTAGCAGATGCGTTGTCATCAACACGATCATTTTTTGTAGCATTCTGAGCCATAGCTACTCCGATTGAACCCACTGTCACACCAACGTTCATTGATGATGCACTTACGTCTGTGGCAGAGGCAGTTGTGCTAGGAGCACTAGTATTTGCAGCCGCATAACCAATCGATACATCGGCACCATTAACTGAAGCTGAGTAAGATGCACCATATGATGTTTCATTAGCTGTGCTACTTGTTCCTACATCGCCAAATCCGATTGCAAATGAAATTGGTCCAACAGTATTGCTATATGCAATCTCACCGCCATTAATACCATTTCCACCACCATATGTTGGTGACATACCAAAGCTCATGTTAGATACGCTATCTGCATCGCCTGCACCTGTACCCATGGCCTCAGAGCCCTCATCAAATGTGAATGTACCCCAATCACCAGCAATTGACCAATCGCCTGAGTTAGCGTCCACGTCGTAAGCAACAGAAATTGCTAGACCTGTGTCAGTTGTTGTTGAATAAGACGCTGCTAACTGTGAGTCAGCAGTCATGTCAGTTCCATTTTCACCAGCTGATGCGTTATCTGTTTGGTCATCAGAAATTGATGTATAAGTAAAATCAGCGCTACCTGAAAATGATATTTCTGCAGATGCTGCAGAAATTCCTGCTACAGCAACCAAAGCTGTAGAAGCAAGAAGAATTTTACGCATAAAGATCTCCATTAAAACGTTTTATTGGCCAGGATTGACCATTTTCTAAAATAAAGAAAAATTTTCAGATAACTATTTAATTGTATACGATTTTTAAAATAAAAAATTAAACTGTTGTAAATATACAACAGTAAAGTAGCAGTTTTAAGAACCAATTTTTTTTGAAAGAAGTCCTAAATAAGGAACAAAAACAAAAGCAATATGGAAGAGGCGTTTGATTTGAGGTATTATTGAGCTAAGTATTGAAGGATAACAATTATTTTTGTTTGAGGTGGTATATGCAAGATACCAAGCACAACATAACTGCAAACCAAATTGAAATTGAGGGCAGAATTCAAAAGGCCTGTGACCAGGCATCAAGAAATCGAAAAGATATAGAATTAATCGCAGTATCTAAAAGACAAAATCCAGAGAGAATCCAAAAATCATTAGATAATGGGTTTAGGTGTTTTGGAGAAAATCAGGTTCAAGAAGCCTTATCTAGATGGCAACCATTTAAAACTTTTTATCCGGACCTATGTCTCCATCTTATAGGCTCTCTTCAAAGTAATAAAGTGGCAGATGCGGTGAGCCTTTTTGACGTAATTCATACAATTGATAGGGAAAAAATCGCAAAATTAATATCTTTGGAGATGAAAAAGCAAAATAAACAGATCCCCTGTTTTATTCAGGTAAATACTGGTTATGAAATTCAAAAATCAGGAATAGAGCCAAATTTTGCAGTTGATTTTGCTAAATCGTGTATTAATGATTACGCGCTTCCAATTATTGGATTTATGTGTATTCCACCAGCAAATGAAGATGCTAGTCCACATTTTGCATATTTGAATAAACTTGCATCAATGGCTGGACTCCAGTCGCTATCTATGGGTATGAGCGCAGATTTTGAGGATGCAATTCGGTTGGGTGCCACGCATATAAGAGTGGGCTCTGCTTTTTTCGGTGATAGAACATCCTAAAACAAATAGCCTAACTAATTTGTTGTTGCTTTAGATTTACTTCAAAAGATGACCAGTTTTTTCTTTTTTAATTTTCATATAGTTTTGGTTGTGGTTATTTGTCGGAAGATGTAGAGGCAATCTTTGGGTAACAAATATTCCATAAGCGTTTAATTGTTTAACTTTATCAGGATTATTAGTAAGCAATTTAATTTGATTGAGTCCCAACAAACTTAACATTTCAGCTGCTGTTTTAAATCCTCTTTCATCAGTTTCAAAGCCCAAGCTATGATTTGCTTCAACGGTATCAAGGCCAGCATCTTGGAGTGCATAGGCACGAATTTTGTTCAGCAAACCAATATCTCTTCCTTCCTGTGCTAAATATATAACTACTCCATTACCTCCTTCACTCATCATTGAAAGAGCTGTTTCAAGTTGGTCACCACAGTCACATTTTAAAGAACCTAACACATCTCCCGTGAGACACTGGGAGTGCACCCTTACTAGCGGTTCTTTGGCACTCAATCCTTCTCCAACAACGATGGCGAAATGTTCCTCTTTTCCATTACTATTTCGAAACATAATAATTTTTGACTTAGGTGCTCTCTTAAGAGGTAAGTCAGCTGTTATGCTAATTGTTAAGAATGCCTCATTTGAAGAAAAATTACAGATGTCTGCAAATTCCAATATAGGAAATTGGTAGTTAGATGAAAGCCGTTCCTGCTCATAAGACTCTGATGAAGGGAGACGATACAATAATGCAGATGGTAATAGCTTTGCAAATTTCACCGTTCGCACAGCCAAATCTGCCAGGGAATTTTTATGTTCCGGAAGTAGTGTTGCATTTTTTGGGAGAAGTTGTGACTCACCAATTGATATCCCTACAATTTGTGCTTGTGAGAGCATATTTGCAGGTAAACTAAAAACTGGTCTTTCAGATGTCATGTTGGGTCTCAAAAACTCGACATGTTTTTTGGTAAAACATAAAGTAGGAGTTATTCGGTCTAAATATGGAAACTTAGGTAATTCAAAATCAGCAAATTCGGCTGCTTTTACAAATCCAGCCTGCTGTTTTTGGTCACGTATCATTACCATCGAGCCACGCCGTAATGCAGCTAGAGAAGCGTCAATTTTTGTTGAAATATTCTGAGAAATATTTGTCAATTGCAAAACCTAAATATATTGCTGTAACGTGAAAACACAAGATTAAATTTTTAACAATACGTAATAGTCTTTTATCATTATTATAAAAAGTAACTATTTCGTAAAGTGGGTAATATTTTAAACGGTTGTCTTTGTAAAAAAATGAGTATTGGATATATTTTACCTTCTATAAAGATACTTCTGATTGAAGATGATTTGTTTTTGACTGAAGTTCTCAACAATCACCTCCTTCAAAAAGGTATTTGTGAATTTCAATCTGTAACTAATATTGTTGAAGCAAAGTTATTTATACCTGTTTTTGAACCAGATATTTTATTATTAGATGTAAACTTAAAAAACGGATCAGGTATAGAATTTTGTCGTTTTTTACGTCAAAATGGATTTGTAAAGCCAGTTATCATGATTGTTGAAAATAGCAGTGAAAATGACAGCATAGATAGTTTAAATGCAGGTGCGAATGACTACATAACAAAACCTATTCGGCTCAGTGAATTGTTTACTAGAATTAAATTTCAATATGAGCAACACAGCTCAGTTGAGCCTGAGAAGTTTTTCATAGGTTTAATTGAGTTCATACCAGAAAATAAAACTCTCTCAGTAAGAGGAAAATCAAAAAAAATTTTCTTAACAGAAAAAGAAACGCTAATTCTGAGTGTTCTATTTCGTTCCTATCCAAGCCCAGTGCACAAAGATGTATTACTTAAAGAGGTATGGGGGTTTCATATAGGGTTAACCACTCACACATTGGAAACACATATCTACAGACTACGCCATAAAATTAAAGAATTAACCCAAGAATCTTTTATTTTAACTAAAGAAAGTGGCTATGGTTTGGCTTGAAATACGTTATAAAATCTCTCACGTTTTAGAAGAAAAAATCAACCAATATTTTTAGTGAAAAATTTGGGCTTTCTCGGCAAAAATATTTAAGACCGGATAAACATTTCTTATTTATTTATTTAATATTTATAAAAGTTGGCTGGGGCGGTAGGATTCGAACCTACGATACACGATACCAAAAACCGATGCCTTACCACTTGGCTACGCCCCATTGATTAATTATGAATCTTTTTTTATGTTTGCAATTTAGCGGTCTGAAAACAAAGTATCAATCTAAAAATGGGAGTAATTTTAAAATTCTGAAATAAATTTGGTAGAAACAGACCAATATCCTGCTTCCTGAATTTTTTGATTAAACACATTTGCTGAAACTTTATCTTTAAATAGGGAAAAACAACTTGAACCACTACCACTCATCTGAACGGCTATAGAACCAAAAGGATTTTTTTTTGGATATAAATTATTCATAGTATACAATAACTTTTTAATCTCAGGGTAAATATTAATAGCAAAGGGCTCTAAATCATTTCCATTATATAATAACTGCTTTATACCTAACTCTTTGGGTATATATTCCATTTTTCTTTCTATAATATTTTTATCAAACTCCTCAAAAACTTTTTTGGTGTCAGCAGTAAAACCAGGATTTGTGAGCACAATATATTTAGGAATGTCTAGTTCAAATAAAGGATTAATTTGTTCTCCAATGCCACCCATCAGCATGAAATTTCTATTTAGGCAAACAGGAATATCAGATCCAATTTTTAGAGCTATTTTAATTAAATTTTCTTTTGATAGGTTTAATTCAAAAATTTTATTTAGTGCTAAAAAAATTGTCGCTGCATCTGAACTCCCGCCTCCTAACCCCCCTCCAACTGGTATCTGTTTATCAATTGTGATTTTTAAAGGGGGAATATAATGACTTAAGTTTCTTAGAGCATTTAAAGATTTCATAACCAAATTGTCTGATGATTTAGTTTCAATGTTTGCTGAGAAACGTCCTGATAAAATAAGTTCATCAAAATCAGATAATTGTATATTAATGGTGTCTCCAAACTCCGTGAAACCAACTACTGATGCTAATTCATGATATCCACACGGCCTTTTTTTTCCGATTTTTAAACAAAGGTTGATTTTAGCAGGTGCAAAATAGGAGAAATTTTTCTGACAACTCAAATTAGACATGTTTACTTTTAGTTTGCTTCTTTCTTTAACCCGAACTTTATTTTTTCTGAAACCTCTCTTCTTTTCATCTTATCAGTATACATTTGATAAGCAAACTGCCACTTGTAACGCGCCTCAAGAAGCCTTCCTAAATGCCAGTAAACATCACCTAAATGGTCATGTATAACAGCATCGTCGGGCGCTAATTCCACGGCGCGTTCTAGCCAAGTTACTGCTTTTTTTGTGTTTCCAATTTTGAAGTACACCCAACCAAGAGAATCCGCATAATATCCATTTTGTGGGTAAAGTTGAACGGCTTTAGTTATTAACTCCATAGCTTCTTTCAGATTACGGCCCTCATCAGCCCACCAATAACCAAGATAATTTAATGCACCCGAATCATTTGGATTTAGTTCAAGTGCTCTACCAAATGCTGTTTCAGCCTTTTTTGTTTGATCCGTTTGTTCATAACAAATTCCAAGTTTTCTAAATATATCTCCAGAATTGGATTTCAATTTTGAGACATCTTCATATTTCTTTATTGCTTTATCGCATTGCTCGTTAATACGAAAGAAGTCAGCAAGCATTTCTTCTAACATAAGATTGTCTGTATTTTTAGAAAGATACGTTTGCAGCAGATCAATTGCCATATCTGTTTTGTCAAGTTGCCTTAATTGAGATAAGTATAACATCATGCTTGTTTGAAATCGTGGGTCTTCCTCTGGGATAGAATCGAAATAAAAATTTGAATTTTCGAAATTATTTTTTTTCTTTGAAAGTTGTAACATAACAAGGTTTGCTGAGGGCAATGAAAATCCGAGAGAGTGTGAGAGAAAAAGACTTAGTTGTGCACGGTGTTGCAGAGAACTAAAAGTTTCTTCTGTTAATGTATATAAAGTCAAATTAATAATAGATTGAGCAAAGAAGTAGCCCAAGTGTTTTTTTGATATTTCTACTTTTGCGCGTTCTTCAAGCCAAGATTTTAAATTACTTTGCTTGTAATTTTCTGGTAATTTTTGGACTAAAAGTTGAGCAGTTTTAAACCTTCCAGCAAAAGCATAGGTTTCTGCTGTAGCTATTATTAGTTCAGGGTCGCTACTTTCCTTTAATAGTATTTTTGATAAATAAGTAAGTGCTTGGCTTTGATCTTTTTCAAGGATGAATAATTGGGCAACGAATAAATTTACAAAATTACTATCTTCAAATCCCTGATCATCCAAAAGGTTTGACAATATCTCGAAAAAAGTTATGGCAGAACTTTTTTGATCTAGATTATACATAGCCCACGCCCGGAATAGAAATCCAATATATTGACTGCTACCTTCGATCATGGCAATTTCACTTAATGCAAGAACAGCCTCCCAATCAGAATCTTTTGCTGCAATTGCCAATGCTGGTTCTACGCCCATGTTAAGATTGAAATTGAGCGACTCTGCATGCTGCGCTATTTTTGCAGCAGCAATTATTTGTCCTGTTGCATATAAATTGGTAAAACTTGACTGTAATAATTTTGGATTGGTGTTATCTATTGCCAGAGATTCAGTGTAAAATTTTGCAGCAGATAAAACGTCACCATTTTTATCAGCGTGTAAAGCTCTTAAATAGTTACTGAAGAGATTTTCAGAATTGTTTGCATCAATAGATTTTATAACTTTATCATTGAGGGTGATGTTTTTTATTGTATCTGTTACCTCTGTACGTGCTTGGTGACTGTTAGTTATCAAAACCACACAGACTAGCAAAATGCAAAATTCGTTGATATATTTAGAGAGAAGTTTTTTCACTTTCATAAACCGTATTATTTCTTAACGAATGATGAATAACTACATATTCGGATAATTTGGTCCTCCACCACCCTCTGGGGTTACCCACATAATATTCTGAGTTGGGTCTTTAATATCACATGTCTTGCAGTGTACACAGTTTTGAGCATTTATTTGCATATAAGGTTCGGAACTATCTTCAGATTGAACAATTTCATAAACTCCGGCAGGACAATAACGTTGCTCTGGAGAATCATATTTCTTTAGATTTATTTTAATAGGTGCTTCTTGGTCTATCAATTGTAAGTGGGATGGTTGATTTTCTTCATGGTTGGTAGATGACAGGTAAACTGAAGAGTTCTTATCAAAGCTAATTATGTTATCAGGCTTCGGATACTCTATTTTTTTGCAGAATCTTGCATCTTTTAATTGAAGATGGTCCTCATGATGCTTAAATGTCCACGGAGCATTTCCTCTTAATATAAATGTATCAAACGCGGAATATACCATGCCCGCAAGAAAACCTCTAGAAAAAGAAGGTCTGATATTGCGGACTTTATATAATTCTTTCCACAACCAACTGCTTTGTAATCTCGTTTCATATGATGTCGTTTCAGTGGCATTTTGCATAAACGCCTCAAAAATTGCTTCTGCTGCTAACATCCCCGACTTCATTGCTGTATGAGTTCCTTTTATCTTGGGAACATTTAAAAAACCAGCTGTACAACCAACTAAACACCCCCCCGGGAAAGTTAATTTGGGTATAGATTGAAATCCCCCTTCATTTAATGCTCTTGCACCGTAAGAAACCCGTCTTCCACCTTCAAAAATTGAACAAATCGAGGGATGCTTTTTAAACCTTTGAAATTCTTCAAAAGGTGAAAGAAATGGGTTTTTATAATCAAGTCCGACTACATATCCTACAGAAACCTGGTTGTCTGACAAATGATATAAAAAAGAACCACCATAAGTATCGGACGGTAAAGGCCAACCGACAGAATGAAAAACAGTTCCCGGTTTAGATTTCTCTTTGTCTATATCCCATAATTCTTTTATTCCTAAAGCGAAAGTCTGTGGGTCCTTCCCTTCTCGCAAATTAAATCTCTTAAATAATTCTTTTGTAAGGTGCCCCCGGCATCCTTCGGCAAAAATTGTCTGCCTTCCAATTAGTTCCATGCCTTGCATATAGTTTTCAGTGGGCTTTCCATCTTTTCCAACCCCTAACTCATTGGTTGCTATACCCCTAACAGAGCCTTTTTCATCAAATAAAATCTCTGCAGCAGCAAACCCCGGATATATTTCAACACCTAAATTTTCAGCTCTTTCAGCCAACCAACGACAGAAAACACCAAGCGATATTATATAATTTCCATCATTATTCATCTGTGGTGGTGTTGGGAGTTTATAATGCGATTTGCTCGATAAGAATACAAAATGGTCGTTTGTCACAGGTGTATCTAAAGGTGCCCCCAACTCGGCCCATTCAGGTATTAGTTCATTCAAGGCTCGAGGCTCTAAAACTGCTCCAGATAAAATATGTGCGCCAATTTCACCACCTTTTTCGACTAAGCATACTGAAAGCTCACTATTATTTTGAGAAGCAAGTTGCTTTAGCTTAATTGCTGCTGAAAGACCAGATGGCCCTCCCCCAATTATTACGACATCGAATTCCATTGATTCGCGTTCCATATAAACTCCAATATTTTGTTACTATGCACAATTATTATTATTTAAGTTTTGTTTAATAAACACTATCTAATTGTGTTTCACAAACTTAAGATATAAATAATAGGTTAATAATTATAAAATAAAGAACAAAGTGAAGATGTCAGCTCACAATACTACAAAAACAGAGTTAATCGCTCAACTTTTCTGGCAGATGGAAATAGGTGCCGATGAATCTCTTTTTGCAACACCGTGTTTTAAAGAAAAAAAAATCGGCTTAAAGGAATATTTTTCACTCTTGGAAAGTACCAACAAATCTAATTTGACAACTAAAAATGTTCCGGAGGACTCCTTATTATTGAAAGAATCTTATCAAAGGTTTGACTTAGGAAAACCCAAAATTGATAATTTGGAGCCTGATGGGAACGAAAAAAAAGAATTAGAGGTAATTAATTCTCTTAAGGAATTGAGGTTCGCCTTAGAATCACTTGAAGGCATAAGTCTTAAAAATACAGCAACTAATTTAGTGTTTAGCGATGGAAACCCTGACGCTAAAATTATGATTGTTGGCGAAGCCCCGGGTAAAGAAGAAGATAGGATTGGAGTCCCATTCGTAGGACAAGCCGGACAACTGTTAGATAGAATGCTTAAATCAATTGGTTTGTCTAGGGACCAAACTTATATTACCAATATAATTCCGTGGCGCCCCCCTGGAAATCGAACCCCGTCTCAAGAGGAGGTTAGTCTGCTGAAACCATTTATCTTTAAGCATATCCAGTTAAAGAAGCCAGAAATCATACTTGCTTTAGGGGGTGTTTCCGCAAAAACAATTTTAGATGTTCAAACAGGAATTCTGAAGTTGAGAGGAAAAATTCATAATAAAAATTTTGGACTAGAAAAACCAATCGTAGTTTTGCCTACATTACATCCTGCATATTTATTACGTGCGCCAGCACAAAAAAAGTTTGCTTTCGCTGACTTAGTTTTATTAAAACGATGTATAGTAGAAAATGAAACCTTAAATAAATGACAAAATACTGCAACATCTTTCACCATTTATTGACTTAGTAAAAAACAAAACGCATACAAATTAGTCAAATTTAATGTAAACATTTTCTTGAGTAGAGTGTTTAATGAAATATTTAAAAATACCTAAAACATCAGTTTTTGTGATAACTAATGCATTAATTTTCTTTGGGATTCTTCTTCTTGTATTTTTTTCTGCGAAAAATGTTCTTTCAGAACAGTCTAACAACCATTTAGTAGAAGCATCTCTTCCAAAACCCCTAAATTCTTCAGACGTTAAATTATATAAGGAAATTTTTTCGCTTCAGGAAATTGGTAAAATTAAAGAGGCAGATCAACTGATTGAAAAGCTATCTAATAGAATTCTTATAGGTCATGTTCAGTCTCAGAAATACCTGCATCCAAACGCTTGGCGCTCCACCTTTAATGAATTGGAAACTTGGCTTTTAAATTACTCTGACCATCCAGATGCAAGCAGAATTAGTTGGCTCGCAAAAAAAAGAAAACCCAAATCTGCAAAGAATCCTATTCCACCGAAAAAAGGATATTTAAATGGTGTTGGTCAAAACGCTCCTCAGCGCTGGAGAGCATTAATACCTGAGAGTTACAAGGGTAGAATATCTCCTCGCCAGACAGCGTCTGTTGCAAAAAAAGTAAGGCGTTATAACTTATTAAAAGAGCCAACTAATGCGAACAAATACCTCAGTAATTCAAGTAATCTTCGATATTTAACTCCATCGGAGGAAGCTCATTTAAGAGGAGAAATTTCTCATGCATATTTTATTTATGGACTTGATGATAAAGCTATTTTAACAGCTCGTCAGGCTATAGGTAAATCTCCCAAAACTTCTTATATGGCCTACTGGTCTGGTGGTCTTGCTTATTATCGTTCCTATCAATATGAATTATCAAAAATATATTTTAGAACTTTAGCTGATATGGAACACGCTCCAGACCTGTTACGCTCCGGAGCAGCTTTTTGGTCTTATCGATTGAGTTTGCGCGATAGTGATCCACAGAACGCCATCAAGTATCTTAACATTGCAAAAAATCTCGTAAATACCTTCTATGGTTTAATGGCGTTGCAAATTTCTGGTCAAAAAATATCTGTAAATTTTCAAGGTCCATTTATTTCAGATGATTTCGTTCCATGGCTTACTCTAACAAGAGGTGGAAGACGTGTATTGGCTTTGTTACAAATTGGAGATTGGACCAGAGCTAGTAGGGAGTTACGTTATTTATATTCAGAGGCATCTTTTTCACAGCAAAAAGATATGATGATGTTTGCGGTTTCTCATAATATGCCAGGACTTGCTTTCAGATTAGCTGATTTACATTTAAAAAACACAGGCGAAGAGTTCAATTCAGCATTGTATCCGGAGCCTGAAACGCACATAAAATTTGATATTGATCCCGCTATAATTTATGGGATTATAAGGAAAGAATCTAGTTTTTATCCGCTTGCAAGAAGCAGGGCTCGCGCTACGGGGTTAATGCAAATTATGCCTGCAACAGCAGCCTTCATTTCAAAAGACAGACGTTTTGTCAATACAAACAGACACTTGCTTAATAATCCAGATATCAATTTAAAATTAGGTCAAGATTACATTTTTCATTTGCTAGATACTCCAGTGGTTGATCAACATTTATTTAAACTGTTAGCTGCTTATAATGCTGGTCCTGGCAATTTAAATAAATGGGTAAAAAAAATCGATTATAGAGGAGATAGTTTTTTACTTTTGGAGTCATTACCCGCAAGAGAAACACGAGCATATATTAAAAGTGTTACTATGAATATTTGGATGTATCGGTTAAAACAGGAAAGTAATCTATCTCAACTAAGAACTCTAGTGTATGGAAACATTAGAAATGGAAATATCGCTTTTTTGAGACCAAATGTTATTTCTAATTGATTTTATAGTATGACCATCAATCAAAAGAGGAATTTGTGATGTCTAAATTGGACTTAACTAGAAATTTTGTCCCAGTAAAGATAGCAGTTTTGACAATATCTGATACAAGAAGTTTAAAAAATGATAAATCTGGGGATTTGCTAGTTTCGAAGATAACCGAAGCTGGCCATCTCTTAGTAAAGAGGGAAATCACTCAAGACAATATTCAGAAAATAAAGATAAACTTGCAACAAAGTATTCAAGATCCAGATATAGATGTTGTGATATCGACAGGTGGAACTGGACTTACTGGTAGAGATGTAACGCCTGAGGCATTTCGAAGTATATTTGATAAAGAAATTGAAGGGTTTGGAGAGATGTTTCGATATCTTTCTTTTCAGAAAATAGGGACATCAACTCTGCAAAGTAGGGCACTTGCTGGCGTATCAGGTGGCACTTATCTCTTCGCTTTACCAGGGTCACCGTTAGCATGCAGAGATGCTTGGGACGATTTGTTGGTTCATCAGTTAGATTATCGCCATAAACCTTGTAACTTTGTTGAAATTATGCCTCGTTTACTTGAGGCAGGAATTTCAGGACGCTAAATTAGTTAATGGCAGTTCAACTTCCTTCTTTTGAACTCGAGGAGAAATATAAAAAGTATGGCTTAGTTGCAGGTGTTGATGAGGTAGGTAGAGGACCTTGGGCTGGACCTGTTATGGCAGGAGCAGTTTGGATTAACCCCATCCTTTTGTCATCCCTACCCAAAGGAATTAGAGATTCTAAGAAATTAACTGCCAAAAAAAGAGAGCTCATCTATAAAGACCTATCTAGCTTAAATATTGTTATGGCTATTGGCCAAGCGAATGTTGAAGAAATTGATAATTTAAACATCCTTAATGCTAGCTTTCTTGCAATGGAACGAGCTGTAATCTCCCTTCAAAAAAAACTATCTTCAAATATTACGACTATTCTAGTTGACGGTAATAGGCCACCAAAATTTCAAAAATTTACTGGAAACATTAATTTTATTCCAGTTGTGGGGGGTGATAATATTAGTCTTTCTATTGCAACAGCGTCCATCATAGCCAAACAAACCAGAGATTTATATATGAGCCAACTTCATCTGAGTTATCCACAATATGGCTTCAATAAAAATAAAGGTTATGGCACAAAAGCTCATCGAATTGCTTTAACAGAATGTGGCATAACATGCCATCATAGGGTGAGCTTCGCTCCTATCAAAGCGTTAAAAATTTAAATTATAAAAAGATATTTTATGGGTACGAAACACCTTAGAAGAAGTTTCCTATTTTCTACTATTAAAAATGAACAAATTTATATTTACATTGTTCGATACTATATATACTCCATTTAATTTTGGAACATACTACATATAGACTTTAATAAATTACTATTGATAACCAATTGACTTTTAATGATTTTTTTCGTTTTTATAAGGTTCAAATTTAAAGCGAAAATGAGTCTTTTGTAATCATGAAATTGGATATCATAATTAATAATGACTGTATTGTTGCTCTACGTGAAATACCATCTAGCAGCGTTGATTTAGTTTTTGCTGATCCACCTTATAATTTACAGCTTTCAGGCGAACTAACTAGACCAGACCAGACTTTAGTTGCTGGTGTTAATGAATCTTGGGACCAATTCAATTCATTTAAAGCCTATGATCGTTTTAGTAAAGCGTGGCTAAAAGAATGTCATCGAATTTTAAAGCCAAATGCTGCAATTTGGGTAATTGGTAGTTATCATAATATTTTTCGATTGGGAAAAACACTTCAAGATCTCGGTTTTTGGATATTAAATGATGTTGTATGGCGTAAAACAAATCCTATGCCAAATTTCCGTGGAAGACGTTTTACAAATGCACATGAAACATTAATTTGGGCAGCCAAATCATCAAATTCTAAATATCAATTTAATTATGACTCTATGAAAATGTTAAACGAGGATTTACAAATGCGTTCAGATTGGTCATTGCCTATTTGTAGCGGCCAAGAAAGGTTGAAAGATAATTTTGGTAAAAAGATACATCCTACACAAAAGCCAGAAAGTTTAATTTCACGAATTATTCTGGCAACCACAAAGCGTGGAGATGTTATTCTCGATCCTTTCTTTGGAACAGGTACGACTGGTGCAGTCGCAAAAAAACTTAGAAGGCATTATATTGGAGTGGAACAAGATCCGATTTATGTTGATTATGCTAAAAAAAGGTTATGCAGTATTCAACAGTTTGACGGGCAACTAGTTGATTTGACCGAGAAACGTGATTTACCAAGAGTACCATTTGGAGCGTTAATTGAACGAGGCTGGATCAAGGCAGGAGATGAACTATTTGACCAAAAAAATCGATATTCAGCAAGAGTGCGAGCTGACGGTTCCCTTGTTACTGTTGATAAGAAATCAGGTTCTATTCATTCTGTTGGAGCACAGCTACAGGGCGCATCAAGCTGTAACGGCTGGTCTTTTTGGTATGTTAAAAGAGAAAATGGACTAGTTTCAATCGACAGGTTGAGAAATGATCTACGTGAAGAGATGCATTAACATAAAACTCTTAAAATATAAATATTACAACCTAAAACCTGTAAGTTTGTAATGAAACAATAGGGCACATTAATTTTTCCCTGCCTTTTAATTCTGTAAGTTCAATAATACATAATGCACCACATATAATGCCGCTTGCTTTTTTTATAAGGGCCTGAGACGCATTTAAAGAGCCACCTGTGGCTATTAAATCGTCAATAACTAAAATACGTTTTCCGGATAATTGCCGTTCTGTTTGAATGGATAATTCAGAAGAACCATATTCTAGTTCATAACTTTGCACGAGAACTTTTCCTGGAAGTTTATTTGATTTTCTTATCATTATAACGCCACAATTCAAGTTATATGCAAGCGGTGTGGCAAATAAAAATCCCCGGGCATCTATTCCGCAAATTAAATCAGGTTTAAAAACGGTGGCTTCTTCACATAGAGCATCTATTGTTTGTTTTAATAATTTTGGAGATTCTAAAATTGGACTTATATCATAAAATGTTATTCCTTTTTTGGGGAAATTAGGAATTTTTGCGATATGTTTGTCCAGTAAAAGCTTCGATTTTTTAGTTGTCAAATTGGTCTCATTTATTTTGCTATTCAAAGCTTATAAAGCAGATTTTTTTTCAAGTCTTCGTTTGTGAAGTATTGGTTCGGTGTAACCAGATGGCTGATTTAAACCTCTAAATACGAGGTCACAGGCCGCTTTAAAAGCAATTGAGGTCTCAAAACTGTCACTCATTGGTTTATAATGCTCATCCATACTATTTTGTTTATCCACAATAAAAGCCATTTTCTTCATTACTTTCATTACCTGTTCTTCCGTACAAATTCCATGATGAATCCAGTTTGCCATATGTTGCGAAGAAATTCGCAAGGTGGCTCTATCTTCCATTAAACCAATATTGTGGATATCAGGTACTTTTGAGCACCCAACACCTTGATCTATCCATCTGACGACATAACCTAAAATACCTTGAGCATTATTCTCTAATTCCTGCTGTATATCATTATCCGACCAATTTGGCCTTTTTGCAGTTGGTATTGTCAATATATCGGATAATTCTGCACGCTTACGTTTTGCTATTTCTGCGTGTTTTTCAAACACGTTAACTTGATGATAGTGTAGTGCATGTAAAGTAGCAGCTGTAGGAGAAGGTACCCAAGCACAGTTTGCGCCAGCATCAGGATGACCAATTTTCTGTTTCATCATTTCATTCATTAAATCAGGCATTGCCCACATACCTTTGCCAATTTGTGCTTTTCCTGAAAATCCACACGCAAGCCCGATATCTACATTCCAGTTCTCATAAGCGCTGATCCATGCTGCCTGTTTCATATCTGCTTTTCTTATCATTGCTCCAGCATTCATAGATGTATGAATTTCATCTCCCGTTCTATCAAGAAACCCTGTGTTAATGAAAGCCACCCTGCTTTTAGCTGCTCTTATGCATTCCTTTAAATTGACAGTTGTTCTCCTCTCTTCATCCATAATACCAATTTTAGCAGTGTTAGGAGGCAAGTTTAAAACGGTCTCAACCGTGTCAAAAATTTCGCAAGCAAAAGCCACCTCTTCAGGCCCATGCATTTTTGGTTTAACAATATATATTGAATTGGTTCTAGAATTGCCATTTACTTTAAAGTCATACATTGCCCCCAATACAGTCATAAAAGCGTCTAATATACCCTCTGGAATTTCACTTTTATCTTTAAGTAAAATAGCTGGATTCGTCATCAAGTGACCAACATTTCGAATTAACATTAATGACCGTCCGTGCAGAATTAGAGTATCACCATTTGGTGAAGTAAAAAATTTATCTGGGTTAAGTTTTCGCGTGAAGCTTTTACCCTCCTTCTTCATTTCAACAGATAAGTCACCTCTCATAAGGCCAAGCCAGTTTTGATAAGCAAGAACTTTGTCTTCGGCATCAACTGCGGCAACAGAGTCTTCGCAATCCATTATGGTAGAGATAGCAGCTTCTACTATTATATCATTAATGCCAGCGTTATCCGATTTTCCAATCATGCCCTCAGGGTCAATTAAAATTTCTATATGAAGATTGTTTTTTTTAAGCAATATAGCATCTGGCTTATCAGTTGAGCCACGATAGCCAGAAAATTGCAGGTTATCTTCGAGAGTTGTAGATGTTTTACCAATAAAAACCAATAATGATCCTTCTGAAACTGAAAATCCAGTGACATCTTTCCATAAGGCATCTTTTAATGGGCTATGAACATCAAGAACCCCTCTAGCATAGCTGATTACTTTCTCACCTCTTTTAGGATTATAGGCAGTGGATTTTTTAGCATCATCATTTTCTGAAATTACGTCCGTTCCATATAAAGCATCATAAAGAGAACCCCATCTAGCATTTGCAGCGTTTAATGCATATCTCGCATTCATAACTGGAACGACTAGCTGTGGACCAGCAATAGTCGATATTTCATCATCTATATTTGATGTTTCAATTTGAAAATCATTTCCTTCAGGGAGTAAGTAACCAATTTCTTTCAAGAAGAAAGTGTATTGCTCAGAATCAATGCCTGATGCCTTATTTTCATTCAGCCAACGGTTTAATTCTTTTTGCAATTTTTCTCGCTTTTGCAAAAGCTGCCGGTTTTTAGGTGTAAGTGTTTCGGTAGCCTTTTCAAAATCTGCCCAGAACTTATCTAGGTCTATGTTCAGTCCAGATAGCAATTCGTTGTTTACAAAACTAAACAAGTTTTCATCGATGGATAGATTTCCAAAAGAAATATAAGTCATTTTCACACCCTAATATTATCTCTATCAAGTTTGCTTTAAAATGCATCTTAAACAGATATGTATTTAAAACAATAATTTATATTATCCTGTGACAAACACCTACACAAAATTTTCATTTTATATTGTGGAATAGCTTTCCATTTTTTCGAATACTACAAAATCTAAAGTGGTATCATCATCTAAAATTGATTCTTGATCCAATTTTGAAGAGGGCCCTTCAAATCTTGTCTTTGAAGAGCAAACGCTATATTTGCCTGAAGAAATCCTAATTTTGAGCCACAGTCAAATCGTTTTCCAGAAAAATGATAACCAAAAAAAGGCGCTTTCCCTATTTCTCTACTCAAAGCATCTGTGAGCTGGATTTCCCCACCTGCACCTTTAGACTGGGTTGACAAAGTAGTAAAAACAGATGGCTGAATAATATATCGCCCAACTATAGCTATTGCTGATGGAGCATCTTTTGGTTTAGGTTTTTCAACCAAACCATGAACTTCAATAAGATCTCCAAATGTTTCTCCAGGGGTAATAATTCCATATGACGCAGTTTGTTCCGGATCAACTTTCATAGTAGCTACCATATTACCCCCCTTCCATGCATCACACATTTCTTTCAGCGCAGGTTTTCCTAAAATTAGGTCGTCAGCAAGCAAAACAGAGACAGGCTCATTTGCAACAATGTTTCTAGCGCACCAAACAGCGTGACCAAGTCCAGCAGGCTCTTGTTGCCTTACATAAGATATAGAACCAGGTGGCTTCATCATTTCTTGGACCGCAAGAAGCGCTTCATTTTTTCCTTTGACGTGTAATAATGTCTCTAATTCTGTTGAATGATCAAAGTGATCTTCAATAGCTGATTTATTTCTTCCAGTCACAAAAATATACTCTTCAATCCCTGCTTCGGCAGCCTCTTCAACAGCGTATTGGATTAATGGTTTATCAACTACAGGAAGCATTTCCTTGGGTAACGCTTTTGTTGCTGGCAAAAATCTTGTTCCTAAACCACCCACAGGAAAAATAGCTTTTCTGATTTTCATTTTACACCTATATTCAGTCGTAAAAGCTTATGAAAGATTTTTATTAGTATCCGAAACTTTTTAAAAAATTATAATACTTATTTAATCATACAAAAGTCAAAAAATTACCATACTTTAAAACTGAAAGAAATCAAAGAGGTTACAAATGCAAATAGCAATGATTGGAACTGGATATGTTGGACTTGTATCTGGCGCATGTTTTTCAGAATTTGGTTTTAATGTCAGTTGTGTAGATAAAAATGAGGATAAAGTTAGTCAGCTAAAGTCAAATAAAATGCCTATTTATGAACCAGGCCTCGATGTCTTGGTAAAGAAAAATCAGGATGCTGGTAGGCTTTCATTTACAACCGATTTAAATCACACAGTAGCTGATGCTGATGTTGTATTTATAGCTGTCGGAACACCAACACGACGAGGAGATGGACATGCTGATCTGAGCTATGTGTTTGATGCAGCCGAGGAAATCGCTGAGTATATATCTGGATATACAGTTATTGTTACTAAATCAACTGTTCCTGTGGGAACGGGAAAAAAAATCTTTAAAATAATACAACAAAAAAGATCAGATTTGAATTTTGATGTGGCATCAAATCCTGAGTTCTTGAGAGAGGGTTCTGCAATAAATGATTTTATGCGTCCAGACAGAGTGGTTGTCGGTGTGATGGAAAAAAAGGCAAAAATTGTGTTAGAAAAAGTTTACAGCCCATTAAACTTGAGAGAAACTCCTATTCAATTTACGGATCTAGAGACGGCAGAATTAATTAAGTATGCAGCCAATGCATTTTTGGCAGTAAAGATTTCTTATATTAACCAAATTGCTGACTTATGTGAAAAGGTTGGAGCAGACGTTCATGATGTGGCAAAAGGAATGGGATTGGATAAAAGAATTGGATCAAAGTTTTTGCATCCAGGACCAGGGTTTGGAGGTTCTTGTTTTCCTAAGGACACTATAGCTCTTGTAAAAACGGCAGAGCAAGTTGGAGGTCACATTTCGATTGTCAAGGAAGTTGTAAGTTATAATCAAGAACGTAAACTCTCTATGGTGCAAAGGATAATTTCACGGCTTAAAACAGGAATTAAAAATAAGAAAGTTAGCATTTTAGGGTTGGCGTTTAAGCCTGAGACGGACGATATGAGGGATAGTCCTGCGTTGGAAATAATTTCGGAATTATATTCAAAAGGAGCTAATATTATAGCGTATGATCCAGCTGCAATGAATGAAGCAAAATCCCTTATGCAAGATAAAGTCGTTTTTGCTGAAAATTCAGAAAACTGCATTAGAGGAGCTGATGTATGTGTTATAATTACGGAATGGAATGAATTTAGAGCAATCTCGGCTTCAAAATTTTCAGATTTGATGAACGGTAATGTGGTTGTCGACTTGAGAAATATTTATTCACCTAATGAGATGAGGGGTGCGGGCTTAAATTATAGTTCAATTGGAAGGGTTTAATTCTGGTTAGCTATTTCGATTAAATTTCCATCTGGATCTCTTAAATATTGAGAAACTTCAGGACCAATTGCCCCACTCCTCTGGACTAGACTATCCTCTATTATAATCGAATGTTTTTTAAACGCCTCAATTCAAGAATAAATAGAAACGTCACTTAAAAAGCAAATATCGACACTCCCACAAGTTGGATTTTTCGGGTGTGGTTTGAGAAGAAGTTGTGCTTAGTGAATACTATTTTCTGATTGCCAAATTGAGGTGCAAATCTTGGTTTCGAGGCTTCAATCGGAGTAAACTCATTTAAATTCATTCCTAAAATATCTGTATAAAATGAAATGTCTTATTAATATCTTCTACTGTTAGAATTATGTGGTCTTTGGTAAGCATGAATTTGAATTAGAGTGAAATTTGTTGTTTATAAAAAAATTATAGGTTACTTATATCACGAGATATTTTTTTTAGTTGTTTTAAATTTTCTTTTAATTGTGCTTCTAAAAATAATACTTTCTGTTGAAGTGTTATAACTTTAATATTATGGCGGGAAGTTTTTTTTGCTTTATTTATTCCTTTATGACCTTCTTCTGCAAGTAAGTAAGTAGGCGACACCCCAAGAATAGCAGCAAGTGCTACTAATTTATTAATTCGAGGCTCACTCCTATCTAATTCCCAAGATTCATAAGTTTCAAGTTTGACCCCAAGTTGTTTAGATAGATCATAACTGTCATAACCGCCGTCGATTCTAAGTTGCGTAATTCGTCCACCTAAAGTCATTTCTGGTTTTGTAGTGCTTATTACATTTTTTTCATTTTTTTTGGACAATATATTCTCTCTTGAACTTAAAACTCACAGTTTAAAATATGTCGGGTGTGGGTGAAGGGAGGTTTAAAGCCTAAACGAAACATTAGAACACCACTATTTTCCTAAGCACTAGCTTAACACTTTTTTAGTTGAGGTAAAGTGCCAAGTTCCGGTTTACTTATGAGATACTACTCGGGATGTTTTTATCAATCTCTCGTTGCACTAACTGATACAAATATGTAATACACCAACTTCTTATCAAAACAATAAAAATGTTTATATTCATATACATGGACCACAGTCAACGGCACAGTTTATATGAGAATTGGAGCGGGCGAAGAGGGGTTAGAAGCCTATACACAGCACCATTTCAAGGCTGTTTCCAGTTATATCAATAGCTTATCATATAAGCAGATATGGTCAACTATCAAAACCTTACCTGAACCAATGTTTGTAATCCAATAGCCATCTTTGATCTCATTTAACTGCTCTTCGGGGTTTCTTGAGCCTTTTGCTAAGCAACTCTGGAACTTTAGGAAGGGCCAGGGTTAATGGATTGGCAATCTTTATCGAATGGGGTTTTTTTAAGGGTGGAATTTAGAGCTAGCGTTAAATTTCTGAAACTAGAGGATATTTTAAAGCGTTTTTTGTCTACCTCTCTTCATCATTTCCATCCAAACCGCTACAGATTAAGGCTAAAAAAAGAGCGCGAAGAAAAGGACTGGTCTTCCCTCATCTTACCAACAAGAATAAAAGTAGTCAGAATAGCTCTATTTGATTATTTAAAAAGATTTCATCAGAAAAAACAGTATGCTCGAATTGCACTGGTTGGAGATAAATTTCACCTTTGGTATGTATAGTTACAATTTTATTTGAGTTCATTAAAAGTTGTGTTTCTTCGTGAGATATACCCAAAACATTTGCTATTATTTTAATTGGAGCGAACATATTCATAATTTCACCTTCATAAATTACCGCAATTTTCTTAGATATCGAAAATTTATGTCAGTTTTATGAAATCTTTTTTATCTCTTAAGGTCAAAATTATAAATATACCTAAATACAATATACTAAAAAAGGACCACATAAATGCAGTCCTAGTTTAGGGAGAAAAATTTACTAGTAAAAAAGAGATAAAAATCCTCTTTATTATTATTTTTATTTAGTTATTAATTGAGTGGAGTATTCAGATACTGGAAGCTTTTCAATCGCACCCCTATTAATAACATAGTCCACAAATGACTGCGCATAATCTAGGTAGGTGTCTAAGTAACGCCCGTCATTTTTTACACTTTTGAAGGTAATATATCCGTCTCGTCCCGCAGCGATATAGTTGTTGGTTACAAGACGATAAGAGTTTTCCAAATCTAATTTTAACCATTTATTGTTCGATGGTCCTTTAAACTCAAGGTTACTAAGACGATCCCCTGCGGACTTAGTTAAATCAACATTCCATCTAAGGCCTGCCGCATATGGATAAGCCCCGTCAGAACCATCAGGTTGCAAAGCATATTCTATTGCTTCTTCTAGCACTTGTTTGATCTCTTCACCGGTCATATCCATCTCCACAAGTGTATTTGCGAAGGGTAACAATTTATATGCGTCTCCCATTGTCAAATCTCCTGCGCTAATGTCGGTGCGAACGCCTCCTCCATTTTGTATTGCTATATCACTTGTTTTTGCCATTTCTCTAAAAGCGTGAGCGACAACCATGGAAATATCGGACCCATGCATTTGTGACTCTGCAGGGGAACAGATTTTTGACCTTGCATCTCCTGGAATACGAGCAAGGCATAGATTTTCTTTAACTGTTCCGATCTTTGTAGAAAGCAGAACATCCACATCAGCATTGTACTTGTTGATTACTGATTTAGCGCTGGCATCTTCTTTAACTAGAGAAAGCTGAGGATATTTATTGATATAATCATAAATAGCTTGCCTTTCGGAACCTTCAACTTCTATACGTTCACCACTGCTATCTTTTCTTTTGAAAGAGTCTGCTAGCATCAAATGGGGTATGCCGCTACATTCTTCTACTTCCCCCATAGAATTAAATTTAACGTCTAATTCTCCTACTATCTGACTATATTGCCATGCAGTTGCAACGCAGACATTATCTCCGTTTGAACCACGAACTATTGTTGGATAAGGTCCTTCAGCATTTAATCCTATATCTTGAAACTCCCCCAACAAAGTGTGTGAATCACCCCCAATTATTATATCAACACCGTTAAGTGTTTTGGCTAACTCTAATTCGTTTTCATAACCATAGTGAGTTAGTAAAATGATATGTTTAATGCCCTGAGATGAGAGCTCATCAATCATTTTCTGAGCTGTTTCAGCCTCATCTAGAAAAACTGTAGTTTCATCAGGATTTGACGACAAGACAGTCTTGCGCACTATATCGATGCCGATTATCCCAAATTTTTTGCCTCCTTTTTCAGTAATAAGGTATGGCTCTAAATAATCAGTCTCGCTCTGTTGAGCTAGAGCTGAAATCCCAATTTTTGGTTTAATATTAGCTGCCAATATCGAAGTATTACATTCTCCTGATGCCAGAAAATCAATAAACTTTGCCAAACCAGCGTCACCCTCATTAAAATCATGGTTACCTGGCGCATATGCATCAAAGCAAATTTCATTCATTAGTGCTGCATCAGCTTCACCCTTAAACAAGGTGTAGAATAAGGAACCTGAAATTGCATCTCCTGCGTGCAGTTTTAGTAAGTTATTACTTTTGTTACTTAATTCTTTAAATTTTGCTACCACTGCTGCCATTCCACCCGAGCGAACACGGGTTGAAACCCCATCTAGAGTTAAGCTCATTCGACTGTCAGGTTTCAAATGAGAATGGTGGTCGTTAATATGAAGTATTTTCAACTCAGTTGCATACGCAGTAGAAGTAAAAACCCACAAACTTGTAAATAATATTATTTTTTTTAAAGTTTGCGCTCGCTTAATTATTTTAAAAATTTTATTCATTGATGCAATTCCTCTTCTTATTTTCTTTAGAAGAGTTACCTTTTTTTTGTAACAAATGTATGACAATAAAATTATTTAGCAAAATCTCATTTACATACAATTTTTTTAAGAAATTATAGCTAACTGTTTATGATAATTGGCGTGTGACAGAGGATTAATTATTTAGTAAAGAAAATAAATAATTTAAAAGTCTAATGTCTTGGCTAGACGCCTTTACAACTCTGCAAGAAGAAATGATCCATTTGTCTCTTAGCTTTAGTTTTTTTAAAAGGGCCGGGGTCCATGTACCGTGGACCTGTGACCATGGACCCCGCTGGGTTGATGGTGGATTGGCGAAATTTATCGAATGTGGTTTTGTTGAGAAATGAAAAATCGAAAGTAACTTTAAGATAAAAAGACCCTACAATTTGGATAACCAAATTACGGTTTCAAATTTTACATATACATTCTAGGAAAAAAATAATCAGAAACTTCTCCGTTTGCAAAAACGGGTGCTTTAAAATTATTTTCAGAATAGTTTATCATAACAACACCACAAGTAACTAAATTAGTCGGTAACTTATTATGACCATGGGTTGTTAGTTGATGCATTAATAAATTTAAAATGGGATTATGACCTATTATCACCACAGTGCTAAATCCAAGCACTTTGGAAGTTAATTTTTTTTTAATCTGTTCTATTGATGCGTGATATAAATCTTCTTCAACGAATACATTATTATCTTTATCATCCCAATTTAAAAAGATATTTTCGTAAGTTAGTTTTGCTCTTAATGCAGGTGAAATTAAAAACAAATCTGGTTTATCTATTCTTTCTTTTAGTTCCTTAGAAATAACTCTACACGAATTATAACCTCTTTTGTTCAAACCCCTTTGAAGGTCATTAACATTGCCACTCCAATCAGATTTAGCATGACGTATTAAGATTAATTTAGACATTCAAAAGTAAACCCTAACTATGTTTTAGCTCACAGTACTTATCGATCCCGCCCGGCGCCTTCAAGCGCTTCTTGAATTCCCAAGCAGCAGTCACCAATTAACAGGTAAAGTAGCAGATTAATTCTGATTATCAAACGGTGGTTCAACACTAGTGTCCTTCAACCCCAGGCATCCATCTTTGCAAACCGAAGGCAGGGCCGCGTGGCGCACAATCAAACGCGTTCTGCCGTTTATTTGGCCTTCGAACAATTATAAACTTCGGACTCGAGTGGTTCTAGCCTTGCTAGCGCTGGTTGCAGCGAAATGTTTCGCGATCCTCTCGCCTATTCTTCAGGCATGGGCTGTCGACGATCTGGCAGGTAGTAGATTGCCAGAGTTTGCGCTCGGTGCCATTGGTCTCACAATTGCCTATGGTATGGCGCGCATAGCTACAAACGGCTTTCAGCAAGCTCGCGACGCCCTTTTCGCCAAGGTAGCTCAACGCGCCCTGCGCCGCCTAGCACTAGAGACCTTCCAACACATACACCGGCTGTCAATGAGCTTCCACATCACCCGTAAGACTGGCGGCCTTAGCCGAATCATTGAGCGTGGAGTAAAAGGCGTAGAATTCCTGCTTCGTTATCTGGTATTTTCGATTGGACCTCTAGTTCTTGAACTGGTTCTAATCGGCGCTGCCATCTTCTGGAAACTCCAGGATTGGAGATACATAGGCATTATACTTACTACAATCTCTGTTTATGTCTGGTTCACCTTTGCAATCACGGAGTGGCGCGTAAAGCTACGCCGCAAAATGAACGAGCAGGATACGGACGCTAATCAAAAGGCAATCGACAGTCTGCTGAATTTTGAAACAGTGAAGTATTTCGGTGCGGCGAGTCGTGAGGCAGCTCGCTATGACGAGGCTATGGCCGGATACGAGGCGGCGGCTCTCAAAACAAGCTACACGCTTACTTTTCTGAATTTTGGTCAGGCTGTCCTGATCACGGTGGGGCTCGTAGTCGTGATGTTGCTTGCCGCCGTTGGTGTTCAGGCAGGCGAACTATCGATCGGCGATTTTGTTCTCGTGAATGCCTATATGATCCAAATTACCATGCCGTTGAACTTCCTTGGTACGGTCTATCGGGAAATTAGGCAGGCGTTGGTAGATATGCGGCAGATGTTTGACCTGTTGGATGAGCCGCCGGATGTTCAGGATAGACTGAAGGCATCGCAACTTCAAATTGCTCGGGGCAGTGTGAAGTTTGAAGAGGTCAGCTTTTCATATGATCAGAAGCGGCCTATCCTCAAGAATCTCAGTATTGACATTCCAGCCGGCCAGACCATCGCCATCGTAGGCCCATCAGGTTCTGGCAAGTCGACAATAGGCCGGCTTCTGTTTCGATTTTATGACGTTAACGGGGGTGCGGTTTTTATTGACGGGCAGGATGTGCGGGATGTTACTCAGGACAGCCTTCATCGTTTTATTGGTGTTGTTCCACAGGACACAGTGCTATTCAATGACACCATATATTACAATATCGCCTATGGGCGTGAATCTGCCACCCGCAACGAGGTAATCGAGGCCGCAAAGAATGCACAGATCCATGATTTTATTATGTTGTTGCCCGATAGATATGAGACACGTGTCGG
The DNA here is from genome assembly GCA_902622515.1 of uncultured SAR116 cluster alpha proteobacterium. GTDB lineage: Bacteria > Pseudomonadota > Alphaproteobacteria > Puniceispirillales > Puniceispirillaceae > UBA5951. Next base: position 50,163 of record CACNQE010000006.1, on the reverse strand, counting down.
CGAGCGTGGACTGAAACTGTCTGGCGGCGAAAAGCAGCGGGTTGGAATAGCAAGGACCCTGTTGAAGGATCCACCGATCCTGCTGCTGGATGAGGCCACCAGCGCACTTGACAGCGAAACGGAGCATGAAATTCAGGAAGCGCTTGAACGCGCCGGGCAAGGTAGAACCGTGATCACGATTGCCCACCGCCTATCTACCGTGCAGAAGGCTGACAGGATTCTAGTATTGGAAAAGGGTACAGTGGTAGAAACCGGCACGCATAACGAGCTGCTGGAGCAAAACGGTCGATATCTTGATCTTTGGACGCTACAAAGGTCAGAGCAGGCCGCCTAAGCGAACTCGAGAAGTAAAAAGTATCGTTTCTTTTTTAAAAGTATACCGGAGACCTTACCCACACCATGGTACATCAAAATCCTGTTCTAGAACGTTAATCGTTTAGAAACAGTCACTTGCAAATAGGTCAACGGCCCTTTGAAGTTGGAAAGTGGTGCCCAGGGGCGGAGTTCGATGCCCTATAACGGGGGTGGTAGCAACCTGATTTTCAATAATATCAATAGTTTAGCATGTATAAACAAAAGGTAAAGTGCCTATTTTTGGATAACAGTTTGGATAACAGCCAAAGTGCTGGTGTCAATCGGGGTTACTTGAGCTTTTTGCTAACAAATCTGGAATTCTAAATAGGGGCCAGGGCCCATGTACCGTGGAGCTATGACCACGGACCCCGCAGGGTTGATGGGTTACCAACTTAATGTTAAGCTTTTTCCATTTAGTCAAAAAATCCAGCAAACTAATACTTATTCTGTGAAAAAAACCTATTTACCATTCAATAAATGTTGATTTTGTATCAATTGCAGGCAAGTTTGTACTAGAGTTTGCGGGTTAGAAACTGGAATGATGCATGGCTAGGAAGCTATGTTCCTACGTTTTCGAAAGGGAGGACATCTATGAAAACATTACGCTTATCAGGGTTAGCCATGGCGGTTGCAGTTGGTCTCGGGGGCGCAGCAAGCGCAACTGAACTGACTATCGCTATTGTTAACAATGGCCACATGATTAATATGCAAAAAGTTGCAGAAGTTTACACTAAAGATACCGGTGTAAAGCTGAACTGGGTTTCACTGGAAGAGGGTGTGCTGCGTGAGCAGGTCACATCTGACACTGCAACTGGTGGTGGTCAGTATGACATCATTAATATTGGTATGCAGGAAGCTCCAATCTGGGGTGCAGCAGGCTGGATTGAGCCTCTGAACTTTGGCGCGTCTTATGACGTGAACGATATGCTACCTGCTATCCGCAACGGTCTGTCACATAATGGAACACTCTATGCTGCACCATTCTATGGCGAATCATCAATGGTAATGTACCGTAAGGATCTGACTGACGCTGCTGGTGTTTCTGTCAGAGATAATGATACATGGTCAAATATCAAAGCTGCAGCTGCAGCAATTCATAATCCAGATGCTGGTATATATGGCGCGTGTCTGCGTGGTAAGCCAGGCTGGGGTGACAATATGGCATTCATCACAACTGTAGTGAATTCATTCGGTGGTGCCTGGTTCGATAAGGATATGCGTCCAACAATTGATTCACAGCAGTGGCATGATGCGATTAACTTTTATGTAGACCTGCTTGGCAATTATGGCCCTCCAGGCTCAGAAGGTAATTCATTCAACGAAATTCTGGCGCTTTATAACGAAGGTAAGTGCGGCATGTGGATTGATGCCACAATCGCAGCATCATTCCTAGAAGTTGACGGTGTAGCATATGCTCAGTCACCAAATGCCGGTAATCCGGTTGGCGCAAACTGGCTGTGGGCATGGGCAATGGCTGTACCAGCTGGCTCTCCAAATGCTGAAGAATCAAAGAAGTTTATCGAATGGGCAACATCAAAAGACTATATCAAAGCTGTTGCGAACCATCCTGAATTTGGGTGGGGTTCAGTACCAACAGGTACACGTTCATCAACATATGCCTATCCTGAGTTCCAGGCTGTTGCTGGCTTTGCTGCAGCAGAAATGGCAGCGATTGAATCAGCAGCACCTGAAGCAACTGATCTGAAGCCATATGTTGGTGTTCAGTTTGCAGCTATCCCTGAGTTTCCAGAGGTTGGCATTGCTGTTGCACAGGAAATGGCAGCCGCGCTGTCAGGTGCAAAATCAGTAGCGGACGCTCTGGCTGCATCACAGAAAGCAGCTACGGCGATTATGTCTGAAGCTGGCTATTTCTAAACTGGGTAATTTACACAGTAAGGCCTGGAATGTTTTACCCGGCCTTACTTTTCAGCCCCTAATCAGGCTCTACTAAGATTTTCTGGCCTTATTAGGCTGACTTTTATATATTTATATATTTATATATTTTTTTTTAAAATCATTTTTATAAATATATCTCAGGAGCTATGAGAGTATATGTCAAACAGAACTTTGCCTCGATTACTACAAACTCCTGCAGTTGTGCTGCTGTTAATGTGGATGCTTGTCCCGCTCAGCATGACATTGTTTTTCTCCTTCATACGTTATGTGCTGAATAACCTCAGACGTCCAGAATGGACATCACCTGATATTGCGAACTGGCGCGGATTTGGCAATTATGAATATGTGCTTTATCAGGCGAAAGACTTCTGGTTTGCAGTTCAGAACAGCCTATTTATTGTTGGCAGCGTTATATTCCTCACGGTGGTATTCGGGCTGGCAATTGCGGTACTGGTGAACAGGACATTTCCGGGAAGAGGCATTGTCCGGGTGCTATTTATATCTCCATTTTTTGTAATGCCTGCGGTAAATGCAGTATTGTGGATTAATATGATCCTTGACCCGGTGCTCGGTCTGAATGGCCTTGCTATTGAGGGTATTAATAACACAATATCGACGCTGCAGAATTTGCCCGGTATAGGGTCTTTTTTTGCGCTATGGCCTGAGATTGAACCTCTTTCATTCAGAGCTACTCAAACATCTGCCTACGCGGTGATTATCATGGTGACATGGCAGTGGACACCTTTTGCGGCGCTGATTTTCATGACATCACTTCAGTCTGAAGATCAGCAGCAGAAAGAGGCAGCGATTTTAGATGGTGCAGGCGTATGGGCACAATTTATGCATCTCACCCTGCCACATCTGGCGCGTCCCATTGCAATTGTGGTTATGATACAGGCGATTTTCCATCTGTCACTTTATGCTGAGATTGAAATTGTAAGCCGTGGTAATGGCAACAAAAACCTGCCTTATCTAATAGGTGAGTTCGCATCTAACAATATTGGTGCTGCCAGCGCTACAGGTATTATGGCTGTGATTCTAGCAAATATTGTCGCCATTTTTCTGCTGCGCATCATCGGCAAAAGCCTAATGGATTAAGGATAAATCATGTCTCCATTTGTCCGGTCATCACGATTTGGAACTTTTTTCTGGCCTATCCTAGCATGGGTACTAGCACTACTATTCTTTTTCCCAATTTTCTGGATGGTGCTGACCAGCTTTAAAACAGATGCAGATGCGGTAAAGCCTGAGTTTCTGTTTTTCTTCACCCCCACCTTGGAAAATTACTTTAACATGACCGAAAATTATGATTACTGGCGCTTTGCCATTAATTCGGGTATCACCTCGGTCTTTGCCACATTATTTACGCTGTCTGTCGGCGTGCCTGCAGCCTATGCAATGGCTTTTAACCCCAGCCGCCACACCAAAGATATTCTGGTCTGGATGCTTTCAACCAAAATGCTTCCGGCTGCAGCTGTTCTGTATCCCATGACTTTTCTGACCAAAAATATGCTAGGGCTGTTTGACACCCATTTTCTGGTTATTCTAGTGTTAAGTTTAATAAACCTGCCAATCGTAATCTGGATGCTTTTCACCTATTTCAAGGAAATCCCGAAAGAAATCATTGAGGCTGGTAAAATGGATGGGGTGAGTTTTTGGGGTGAAATGGGCGATATCGTGCTACCACTCGCGTGGGGTGGTCTGGCGTCAACAGCCCTGCTCTGTTTTATTTTCTGCTGGAATGAAGCTTATTGGACAGTGCGACTAACCACAACAGATGCAGCAACCTTATCAAAACTCATTGAGGGTAATAGGGCTCCGGAGGGACTGTTTTTTGGTCGCCTGTCAGCGGTTTCCACTGCAGCTGTAGGGCCGATTGTAGTTTTGGGTTGGTTCTGTCAGAAGCAACTGGTCCGCGGCCTTACCTTTGGTGCAGTAAAATGATGGTTAGTGCAATACAGGAACATTTATTATGTCTGGGCTGACACCTGAATTTGAATTTGTTGACGGCACGGATAAATCTATCCGATATCTTGAGCATGGCTGGCCAACAGATTTATGCCGATGGCATAATCACGAGGTGCTTGAGCTTCATCTGGTCGTAGCTACGCGCGGGAAAAGTTTTGTTGGTGATTATATCGGGGAATTCAGCCCGGGCGCGCTATATCTTATAGGCCCAAACCTGCCTCATAACTGGGTTACAGATGAATATGGTTTAGATGGACCTGTGGACCTGCGCGATATGCTGGTTCAGTTCAATCAGAAAACCATACGGGATTTAGTGTCTGCTTTTCCAGATTTCAAAGAACTGGATGGCCTGCTTCAGAGAGCAACTGGTGGGATAGAATTTATCGGTTTTGACAGTGATACCTCACAACAATATTTAGCTGCTATCCGTGATGCAAAGGGTGCTGACCGTATTGTCAAATTTTTACAGATGATGCTGGCAGTAAATGAACACCCTCACCAGAAAATTCTGTCCGTCGCTAATGCGGACTTCAGGAATTTCCGTTCACATCATTCTAATATTGGACATGTCGTAGACCATATTATTGAGAATTTTGCAGAAGATATCAGCCTAGCTCAGGCTTCTGAGATGGCATATATGAGTGTGACTGCTTTTGCACGTAACTTTCAAAAATTAACAGGTAGCCGGTTTCTGGAATTTGTAACCCGTGTGCGTATTGGACAGGCCTGTTCAATGCTACAGGCGACAGATGAGAAAGTAGCTACAATTTGTCATGAGGTGGGGTTCAAGAATCTAGCAAATTTCAACCGCCATTTCCTGAAAATTAAAGATACAACCCCCTCAGCTTATCGGGACTATACCCGGTCTGAGTTGCAAAAATAAGAGTAGTAGAAAATGTTAGACGGTAAACTTTTTCAGACTGATTATGATAGAGCCTCATGCGAAATAGGGATAGTGCATCTGGGCTTTGGGGCGTTTCATCGCGCTCATCAGGCTGTGTATATTGATGATTACATGCAAAAGATAGGTGATTTGCGCTGGGGAATTGCGGCTGTAAATCTGCGTGAAGCAGATGCAGCTGGGTTTCACAAGGCCGCTCAGGCCAAAGATGGCTATGTTCTGAAAACTATCGCGCCAGACGGAACTGTCGACTACCGCATGGTACGCTCCCATCTGACCTTTATTGATGCCAGCTCAGTTCCAGGTGAAGGTTTTGATATTCTGTGCCGCCCCAGTGTTCATGCTGTGACGATAACGGTGACAGAAAGTGGCTATTATGTGGATAAAAACTGGGGGCTTGACCTATCCGCAGAGCCAATTGCAGCAGGGATAGCAGGAGATAAAACAGAAACGGTTTATGCGTATCTAACTGAAGCTCTGGCACGAAGGGCTGAAATGCTTAAAACACCACTTACCATCATGTGCTGTGATAATATCCGGAATAATGGCAAAATGCTTGAACGCAATTTGCTATCCTACATCACTGCAACAGGTCGGAAAGAACTTGCCCAATGGGTTGAGGATAATGTGAGCTTCCCCTGCTCTATGGTAGATAGAATTACTCCCAGAACCACAGATGATCTCAATACAGAAATGGGCAAGCTATTCAACTCTGAAACCCTCTCACCTATTCATGCAGAACTGTTCACCCAATGGGTGATTGAGAAGAAATTTGCCTCAGAGATGCCTGATCTGAAGAAGGTTGGTGTACAGATTGTCTCTGATGTCCTCCCATATGAGGAAGCTAAAATCCGTATCCTTAATGGTGGGCATACAGCACTTGCTTATCTGGGTGCATTATCAGGTCACACTACATTTGATCAGGCAATGCGCGATCCATATCTCAGAGCGTATTTTGACCGGTGGGAAAAATCAGAGGTTTTAATGGGTCTGGATGATAGTATTCCATTTAATACAGTTCATTATTTAGACGAGATAGCCCGGAGATTTGAGAATCAGGGCATTGCTGATCATTTAGAACGTATCTGTATGGATGGATATTCAAAAATGGCAATTTATATCCGGCCAACATTAGAGGCATGCCTTCAGAAAGGGATTACACCAGAGGCTGGGTTTGACTGTGTTGCCTCATGGATTATAAACGCCAGACGGTATCAGAATGGCACCAGCACCATTCCTTATCACGAACCTAACTGGCACAAAATGGAGCCAATGATTGCACCAGGTAAGGAAGAGGAAATCGCTTCAGACCCGAATATCTGGGGTGACCTTCCTGACAGATTTAACAGCTTTGTACCTAGCCTTGTAGCCGCTATTCACAGGATGGAACAGAAATGGCAGGTTTAACCCTTCGAGAAGTTGCTAAAAGCTACGGCGACACAGATGTGATCACTAATCTTGATCTTGATATTCAGGATGGTGAGTTTGTTGTATTTGTTGGCCCCTCTGGCTGCGGTAAATCAACATTACTTCGAATGATAGCCGGACTGGAAGAGATTACCGGAGGCACAATAGCTATCGGTAATAAGGTTGTCAACGATATTGCACCTGCAAAACGTGGTGTTGCGATGGTGTTCCAGACCTACGCACTCTACCCGCATATGACCGTCTACAAAAATATGGCATTCGGGCTGAAACAGGCAAAAACACCCGCAGATGAAATTGACAGACGGGTAAAAGCAGCTGCAGAGACTCTTGAGATTACACCCCTACTTGAGCGGACACCGCGGGCACTATCAGGAGGACAGCGGCAGCGGGTTGCTATCGGGCGCGCAATTGTGCGAGAGCCCGAAGTTTTCCTCTTTGACGAGCCATTATCAAACCTTGATGCGGCTCTTCGGGTCCAGACACGGATTGAAATTGCCCGCCTGCATAAGCGACTTGGCACGACTATGATTTACGTCACCCATGATCAGGTTGAAGCGATGACGCTGGCAGATAAAATTATAGTGCTGAGAGATGGTAATATTGAACAGGTTGGCAGCCCGATTGAACTCTATGAAAAGCCTCAAAATATGTTTGTAGCTCAGTTTATTGGTAGCCCTAAAATGAATTTCTTCAAAGCAGAGGAACTTAACGATAAAGGACAATCTTACCTGAAGGGTGAGGCAGATATTATCGGCATCCGCCCCGAACATCTTAAGCTTGCAGGCAAAACAGATGCGCTCATTACTGCAACCCCTGATTTGATCGAGAACCTAGGCGAGATCGCACTGGTGCATTGCAAAACAGCAAGCAGCATGGAATTTATCGCTAAAACAACTGATCTGTCGGCCTTTCCTGTTGGCAAAGAAGTTAAGCTGACAGCAAATACATCTGTGCTTAATTTTTTCAACAGCACAAGCCAGCAGGCTGTATAGCTATAGCTGCCCAGAGAAATGGAATTAGATGGCATTTTACATTGGCATAGATCTTGGCACTTCTGCAATTAAAGTCATTTTGCTTGACGAGTGGCAGAAAGAGCATGCCGCAATTTCGGTGCCGCTTGAGGTGCTTCGCCCCTATGCTGGATGGTCAGAACAGAACCCTGATGACTGGTGGCAAGGGGTAGAAAGTGCGCTTGACCAGATGGCGCATACCTGTTCTGAAAAAATGGCTAGTCTGCGGGCAATTGGCCTGTCTGGCCAGATGCATGGCCTTGTTGCGCTTGATAAGGACGATACTGTACTACGTCACGCCATTTTGTGGAATGATACACGCGCCAGTGCTGAAGCAGAGGCGCTGGATAGAGATGAGCCTGCCTTCAGACAGAGAGGTGGCAATATGGTGATGGCCGGATTCACCGCCCCGAAAGCGCTGTGGATGGTGCGTCATGAGCCTGATTTATTTGCTCGCATTAATACTATTCTACTCCCTAAAGATTATATCCGTTTCTGCCTGAGCGGCGAAAAAATTTCTGATATGTCTGATGCATCTGGCACATTGTGGCTTGATATTGCAGGACGGCGCTGGTCAGACACTCTGCTTGAGGCTTGCGGGCTGAGTATAGAGCAGATGCCAAAACTGGTCGAAGGCAGCCAGCTAGGCGGCTATCTGCGCACTGGTCTGTGCCAGAAATGGGGGATTAGACAACCAGTTATCATTGCAGGCGGTGCAGGTGATAATGCCGCCGCCGCGATAGGTCTTGGCATTACACAACCAGAACAGAGCTTCTTGTCACTTGGCACTTCAGGGGTGGTTTTTTCTGTTACAGACAGCTTTGTTCAACAGGCAGATAAGGCAGCGCACGCATTTTGTCATGCCCTACCAGATAGCTGGCATCAGATGGGTGTCATCCTGTCGGCAACAGATAGTCTGAACTGGCTGTCAGAAACACTTGGCCAGCATGTGCCTGAATTGCTCGCACAGATGAACACGGAAGATAGCGCAAAATCACTTCCGCTCTTCCATCCCTATCTTGGGGGTGAGCGCACACCGCATAATAACCCGAATGCAAAGGGAGGCTTTTTTGGGCTGTCGCGTACAGATAATGCTGGCGATATGACACGCGCTATCCTGCAGGGGGTCGCCTTCGCTATAGCAGATGCGCGAGATACTCTGGATATTGCAGACAAGCCTGCAAGCCAGATGATTGCAACAGGTGGCGGCGCCAACAACACCTACTGGCTGACGCTCATTGCCAGCCTAACAAACTGTCCTATTGGTGTGCCGAAACATGCTAATACAGGTGCGGCACTGGGTGCGGCACGCCTTGGCATGATGGCAGATGGGATGCACATTGAACAGGTCTGCTATGCCCCTGAAATGGCGCAGATTATTAAACCTGATGTTCGCCTTGCTCAGGCACTGTCCAATGCGAGGAAAACAAGCAAAAACATATATCAGCTAACATCTGAGCTTTATTCATTTAAATAACACTCATAGAACAAATGTTAGTAAATAATAAAAAAACACCAAGAACCGTGGAACACGGTTCGAAGCCGTTGAGCCTAACAACTTTGCGGTTGTTTGTTGGTTTTACTTACCTCGATGGCAGCTGTATTTCAGGATATAATAATACCCTATATACGGGGTGTAATTAATGCTTACAAAAAATGGTGTTACCATCGGAATAAAATGGCGGTTTGGACCTGATTGGCCGGGGCAAAGATGCTTTGCAAAGACTAAACGGGGAAGCATGTGCCAACGCCTTGCAAACAGAAGAAAAGGGTCACTCCTCGAGCTGTGATTATATTTCAGGTCATGAAACAGACGAGATGAGTATATCTCCCTTCTCTCAGATATACCCATAGGTATATATATATTTATTTATTTATTTATTAATTAATAAGAAGAATTAGACAGGTACGGTTTCGCTGAATTCACGAATGATGTTACGCTGGTTCCGCGAATGTGAAGCCAGCGGGATGTTGGGATGCCTGACAAAGAAGCAAACAAACCAGTTTACAAGCGGTCGCTCTCCACTTTGAGGAGCATAAATGCCATTGAAGAAGAACGTCGCATTGCACTCAAAAGGCTTTTCGAACTTTTTGATAAATGCATGAAAGATATTATGGCGGAGTTGAAGACTCCACACCTCAGCAATATCGACAGAGCAAATGCACTTATTGCTTCGATTACAGCTACTAATATTCTTTTGAATGAGCTTGGATTGGAAGAAGAGCCTTTGCGAGAGTTGATTGTTCAACTCCGTAATCGTCGCTTGGGATCTCCCGAACCTTTTTCTTTTGATCAGTCGGCTAGACCGAACAGTATAGAGTTCAATAAAGAGCTCCTCCGGTCGTTTATTATTGCAATGTATGAAGACAAAGGCCTCCGGCGCGAAGAGGCATATAAGTGGGCAAAATCATTATTAAAGATGAATAAAAACCAAGTGCGCAATTTAGCGGCAAACGTGCGGCATGAGAAAATCGAAACACCTCATTTCCAAAACCTAGTTAAGTGGGCCAAAGTAGAAATTAACAAACCTGGCTTTGATATAATGTCATACCTTTCAATTAAATAGACCTTGTAGATTACCCCTAATCTTCTAAAAGTGACTTTATGCGATTCTCTCGGTATCGGGCAATCTCGCCCAAGATAAGAGAGGTATAAACATGACAATCGATAATGAAAAAGCCCCCTTCGACCCATCGCGTTTTGCAATGCCGTCCACCGGTGCCGAAGAGTTTGGCACACGCAAGATCCGATCCGTCATACCGGTGAACAAGCCTAGCAAGATGGAGTGGGTGCATCTGCTCGATCATCAAGATTTTCTGATCCCCGGTGCAGCGTTACTGGATTTACAGGACGGTGGGCGGGTGTATCTCGTCGTGCCAGAGATCGCGGCGCAACTCGATGATGATGTGAGGCTCTTCTCCCTCGCACCCGCACTAACGAGGCAGGACAAGTTGTTCCTGTGGCCTTGCCCGATTATTCGACCTGGCGAGACGCCTAACCCTTGGCATATTAGCCATAATGAGGCATACAACGCCGCCAAGAGTGGCTGGATCCGGATGAAAAGCAACCGAAGTTGTGGGTTCTATGACATCATCGAGCCAAAATCCTTTATGCCTGAACCAGACTGGCCAGACATGTCGTTCGCCGACATGCTGCAGATAGCCTTCAATGATGACCATATCATTGACCGGGATGATCATCCTGCCCTTCGCAGGCTCAAGGGGGGCATGTGATGATCTACCATGCATGTCATGAACTCCCCTTCCCACAAATCCATATCGTAGATACAGAGTTCTTTGGTGATGATGGAGATCAGAAGACACCCGTTTGCCTTGTGGTGCGTGAGTTGCTGTCAGGTAATGTAAACCGGTATTGGATGGATGAACTTCGCCAGATGAATCAGCCCCCCTTCGATATCGGAGCAGATGCTCTGTTTGTCGCCTTTTTTGCGTCAGCAGAGTTCTCCGTGTTTTTGGCATTAGGATGGGATCTGCCAACCAACATCTTCGACTGTCACGCCGAGTTCCGATGCCAGACAAATGGTGAGACGTTACCATTTGGGAACGGTCAGATAGGTGCGCTCCAGTATTTTGGCATTACTGATGGTGACCAGGTAGCCAAGGACGACATGCGCCACCGCATCCTGACTGGCGGACCATGGTCATCCGATGAGCGGCTTGCCATCCTTGATTACTGCCAAAGTGATGTGGATGGGCTGGCTAGACTCTTTTCAGCAATGCTTAATCGCTGGCCACTCAAGTCAATGGACCTTGAGAGGACATTGGCTCGTGGTCGTTATGTAGCAACCGTTGCGAGGATGGAGTTTCGAGGCGTGCCCATTGACTTAAAGATACTAAATCTGATGCGGAATAATTGGTACCACCTTAAAGAGGCATTGATCGAAGAGACGGACCAAGCCTATGGGGTCTATGAGCAGGGCAGCTTTCGAACGCATTTGTTTGAACGTTATCTCACAACACAAGATATCGCATGGCCACGTCTCTTTTCAGGTGAATTGCAACTGGATCGTGACACCTTCAAGATGATGGCGCTGCGCTATCCACAGATGGCCGATCTCCGGGAACTTAGGAAGACACTCGCTGAGATGCGCGAAATTAAGTTGACAGTTGGGTGTGATGGCCGCAACCGAACCTTGCTGTCCCCGTTCCAATCAAAGACAGGGCGCAATCAACCAAGTACCACAAAGTTTATTTTTGGTCTCCCTGCCTGGGCGCGGTCATTGATAAAGCCGGAGCCGGGAACAGCACTTGCCTATCTTGATTTTAGCTCTCAGGAGATTGCGATCGCTGCATGCCTTTCAAATGATGAAGCCTTGTGGGAAGCATACGTGTCTGGTGATCCCTACATTCAGTTTGCAATCGATGCGGGTCTAGCACCCATTGGTGCCACAAAGGAAAGCCACGAAGTCGTGCGCGATGCCTGCAAAGTGATAATGCTGGGCGTCCAATATGGCATGTCGGCTTACGGCATGGGGCAAAAAGCTAGTCTGCATGTTCTCGAGGCCGAGGACCTGCTGCAGAGCCATAAGGACGTTTATCGCACTTTCTGGAGATGGACAGACAAAAATGTTAACGCTGGCCTAGCGGGAGTAGAACTTCATACTATCTATGGCTGGAAGATACGTGCCGGTAAAGGTAAGGATGTGAAAGAAAATACCTTCTTGAATTGGCCCATGCAGGCAAATGGGTCTGAAATGCTTCGCTTGGCTTGCATTGCTCTGGAGGAAGCAGGCATTGGCATATGTGCTCCAGTGCATGACGCGATCCTAATAGAAGCACCCCTTAACGAGATTGATCAGCATGTTGCACGGGCCACTAGCCTTATGCAGATGGCCAGCGAGTGGGTGTTGGGCCCCGGCAGGCAGTGCCGTGTCGATGCCAAGATCGTGCGGTGGCCGGATCGATATATAGATGGGCGCGGTGCCAACATATGGTCGTTCATCCAGTCTCGCCTTGGTGAAGAGGTGGCATGATGACCGGGGAAATCAGAGCGCGCCTCAGTTCTGCCTCGCAGCAACGACATGCAGCCCGACAAAAAGCCCGGGAAGAGCTGTTCTTGAAAGGGCCAGTCACCTTCCATTGGATGTGTAGCCATATACCTGATGCCACCTCGCGGTTGATACTGGTAGCAAGAGCGTTTATTGACATCGAGGAAAGGCCAAGGATCAAGCTTACGCGAAAGCACTGGGAGTGTGCTGGCATCAAGGACAAGGATACCCGCTCACGCGTAATTGCCAAAATCCGACGTGAGTGCCCCGGCATCCTTCTGGATACCAAACAAGGCCGGTGCACCTATATTGAGTTTAAGAGCCTATAGTAGAAAACTGTCCCGCCAGCGCTTATCGAGCAGCGCGCCATCGATTAAATCACGCTCCATCTGGCGTAGCTCCCTCCTTATCTCTCGTCCCTTAGCAGCATTCATGCGCTGTTTTTCAAGCTTGTCCTTAGTATATTTACCGTGGCGCATGTTGGTTTGTGAAATACGCTCTCGGCCTTCCAAAGTCTTTGCACCAGTGCTCGCACCACCATGAAGCCTACAACGCCCGTTTCTTTTGTTTGCAGGGCGTTGGCACTTGCTTCCCCGCCTAGTCTTTGCAAAGCACCTTTGCCCCGGCCAAGAAGGCCCAAAACGCCATTCTAGTCCAATGGTAACATTATTTTTTGTAAACATTAATTACACCCTATTATAGGGTAATATTATACCATAAATACTGGTCTTGGTTAAGGGTGCTGCTAGTTACTAATTGTATATATTATAAATTCACCTTAGAAGCCTGTTCCAAGAACATCCCATGCTCGCACTCCGGACCTTGGTCCGGGCACCGTTTAAACAGTTTTTTGGAAATAAGTTTTTGTTCGCCTAATCAATAAAATATCAAATTTTTGTCTAAATTCCGCCGAACTAAAAAAATACCCCCAAAGTCAACATTCAAAAAGGCGATATCAAATGAAAATTGAAATTACGTGGCATGACGACGACAAAGAAAAACCATTGATAGATGAGATAATTAATCAAATTGAATACTTACTAAATTCAAGTGCTGAAGAATGGACAAGCCAAAATATTGGTAAAAATAATGTTCACGGCACCATGTCAAAAACAATAGATATTAACCCAGCTAATATTATTGAAAGAACAAAAAGGTTAAAATAAATTATAGTTTTATGAACAAAAATTTTTGGAACGATCTAGACACTTCTTCAGACCAAAAGCGTTTATTCGCTCCAACGTCTTTCTAAATTGCAAGGGATGAGAGACATATTAAATTTGACGATTTCTCCAGTTGAATAAATTAAGGCTTAAAAATTTTGTTTATAATTTGTTATTATTTTTGGCCATGATTTCGAATTCTTCCTGGAGGAGTTTTTGTAATTTCAACATGTTCTTCATATATCCATCGGCACTCGCATCACTCAAAACAAAACTACCATCAGAATTAACTCCTGTTACTTGCACGCTATTTTCAGCAATTTCGGCAGGAAAAACTCTTCCAACAACAGGACTTAAGCCAATAATATTGTCAATACGCGTGCCAAGTTCGCCTAAACTTCTGCCACCTGTATGAAGGGATAAAGCAAATCCCTTTAGCTCTCCCCAATGTTTTACGTATTCACGATACGCTTTTTTATCACCATGATTTGCGGTGAGATTTTCCAGATCTGTGTATATAATTCCCGCATATCTAAAGATAGCTTCAGAAATTACTAGCTCCCAGTTAGAGCAAATTATCCAAGCTTTTTCCTCAAGTTCTGAACGCGTGTCCTCACTTAATAAATTTCCATTTGCTTCTGTGATGATTTGACGCCCCTCTATAAATGCCTTGGTTATCAAATTATAATAATCGGTCAAACCACTTTTATCAAAACTGGAGGCATAATAGGCGTATGCATAATTCATCTCAGACATTAAATTTACAACACCATCTAAGTTAAAATCTGCAAAAACTTCGTTTTTCTGTTTTGCGATGTTATAATTTTGCACGGCAGATAGGGTTGCTCCATGTGCAGCTGCGCCCCAATAGCCAAAGGCCTGATCCCAACTATGTTCTTTTCCAGTATAATGAGCTCCGCTCTTATAAGGCGCATTATTTGGTTTATAGTCAGCATCAAGCATCTTGTTTAGGTGGTTACCGCACGCTTGGTGATAAAAGACTGCGCCCATAGTAAATTTAGATACTAGCTGAGCATAATCATATCCGTGTATTTGGTCATATCCATTCTTACTCTGGGCAGCTTTTTCAATCATAGATGACAGAACTTCCTTGGCTGTCATACCACCCAGCCAGCCAGGGATAATATCTTTGTATACCATTCCAGATAGATTTGTTTTTGCAATTTTGTTTATATCTTTTCCATCAAATATAAACCCATCAGATGATATTGGGTCAAGTATCAATAACTCCTCTTCAGCACCATTAAAATAGCGATTCATAACTTCCAATGAAGCACCGCTGCTAATCGCTTTTTTTAGACTACTGTGAAGCAGATGCTGAGAAATCTGTTCAGAATAATTTACGGAATTAGTTTCCTGCCCCTGATAGTCTTTTAGGGTTATTGGATACGGTCCGTAGACTTCAAATGCCATAGCAACATTGGGAATTATCGAAAAAATAACTAAAGTTACACTAGCAAAGAAGTTGAACATTAAACCTACCTTTTTTGTTGTTATATAAGTTTTTAAAAAAAAATTTTGTCAGTTTCATTACAAACCAAAAAATAAATATAATTGCTGAAATAACGTAATGCTTTACAATTTAGGAAAATATTTTGATATTTTTCATATATTTGTCATATTGCGAAGGAAAAGTTTGATAAGGAGAAGACATATGAAAATAGAAGCTACTTCAAGAACACCGCTTATAGAGATAAATAGTGGGTACTGCCTCATAAAGGGAGAATGCTATCCAGAAGATATTTCAGAAATTTCCATTCCAATAATGAAAGAAATAGAACAAGAGTTGTTGAGCGTTGAAAAGTTTGTTCTTGAACTAGAACTTTACTATTTTAACAGCTCATCAGCAAAATTACTTTTTGACATATTCGACAAAGTTGACGAGGCAGCAGCTGATGGATTAGATGTTCAAATAAAATGGAATTACAGGAGCGGGGATGACTCAATGCAAGAAGCTGGAGAGGATTTCGAGGAAGACATAAAGAATTCTACATTCAAAATGCAGGAAATATAATGAATACCGATGAATTGCATAATATACTTCTAAAACGGAAAACTTTTTTTTGTTATTCAGGGCCTCTAACCGAAAAGATATTAACTGCTATATCGGTTGCTGTGAGACTAGAAATTGGAGAGAATGCAGGAAATGAACGCGCCGAAAAAATAGTTTTTGGAAACTTCGTTGAACAAGCCCAAAATATAATTAGATACTCTTCCGAAAAAACAATTCAAGAGGATGAAACCTCTGGTGTTGGCACTGTAGCGTTAAGCTTGTCAGACAATAAAGTTTTGGTTGAAGCTGTAAACGCTGTAGATGAAAAGCAAATGAATACCCTCACCAGAGATTTAACAGAATTGAAAAAAATGGATAGTGCTGAACTTAAATCTGCTTATAGAAATCGCCTTAAAGATGGCCCGCCAGAGGGTAGCAAGGGTGCCGGTTTAGGGTTTATAGAAATAGCAAGGAAAAGTGATATGTGGGATTTTGAATTTGTTAAAGAGCATGGAAAGATATTATTCATTTTCAAAGTATGGAGCTAAAACTCTATACTATCTCATGTGATTTTCGAGATTGTCTAGAGCAGAACATAAATCATCTTTAAGCTTTTTAAGCTGTTCTTTATTTAGCTCTTCGACTGAAGCGTCCAACCTATTTTCTCCAATTGTGATGGAAATTATGTCTTCAACGTCTTTTTCATCAATTACGGAGAATGTTCTTATAGGCTCGGGAAAACCTTTTGCTGAGATTTGTTTTTTTTCAACACATGGTATGGTATTTTTCACATAATTGTAAGTGTCATAGGACATCAATATATTGCCTGGTTCAGAAGCTGACTCCAAACGTGCCGCAAGATTTACACCGCTGCCAATAACAGTATAATCCATTCTATTTTCGGACCCAAAATTCCCAACAGTACAAAAACCAGTATGAATACCCATTCTTGATTGCAGAGGTTCCGCTAACCCATAGTGCTTCCAGTGGTTTCTGAGTTCAAACATTTTAGACTTCATCTCTATTGCCATTTTTACACAGCTTAAAGCGTCTTCTTCAATACCTTTAGTTTCTGGGTCCCCAAAAAAAATTACAATAGCATCACCAATATATTTATCGATGGTGGCACCATGTTTTAGAGCGATATGCGACATTTCCGTTAAATAATAATTAAGTAATCCCGTTAGTTCCTCAGATTCTATGCTCTCAGAAAGTTTTGTAAAATTTACGATATCAGAAAAAAATATTGAAAGTTTTTTTCTAGAACTTGTCAAAGAAACTTCTCTCGTGCCGCTGAATATTGAATCATAAACTTGAGGGGAGAGATATTTAGCTAGCTGATTTGATAATGCCTCTAGTTGTTCGCTTTTTTCTCGAGCTTCTTTTGCTGTAATGTTGAGGTTAATCTCCATTCTGTCCGAATGTCTTACTAACCTTGAAGTCGTTTTCAAGAGTTTTTTATATTCTCCTAATATTTTTTCGAAATCTTCATAGCTGACTGAATTACCATCCTCAACGCGCACTTTTTCTGCTTTCGATAGAACATTCATCTCGTGCTCAAATATTTGGCTAGATTTCATTTTCAATTTTCCAGAACAAATAAAACATTTTCATTTCCTATATAATTCTGTTGTAAATTTATCAAATTCTGCTTCAAATTCGTCAATCATGAGAGGCACAAGGCCTTCATCAATTAAATATCCCTGCTCTCCCAAAGCAGCATCAGAGATGAATTCAAATAAAAATTCCTCCATTCCGGGTATGATCTCGACATGTTTATTTTTAGCATATAGAAAAAGAGGTCTTGAAAGAGGATAAGTTCTATTCTGGATAGTAACTGGTAGAGGAAAAATCTTATTTATACCAATTGCTGAAATGCTGCTTTGGTAAGTAGTTAAATAGGAATAACCAACAACACCAACCACATCGTTGTCTTCTTTTAAATATTTTACCAGAGCAGAATCATCTTCTGTTCCCTCTATTACTGCTCTATCTTCTCTGATTTCTTTACATCGCTCTGCAGCAGAGGCTCCTTGAAATATACATCCTTTTTTCATGGCTAATTCGATCAAAGAATCTCTAGTCCCTGATGTTGGAGGAGGGAGTAAAATTTTTATTTCTTTTTCAGGAAGGTTTTCATCAATCTCAGACCAAACTTGAGGTAAATTTACATTTCTTTGATTATTTGCACCGCCAAATGGGGACAGTGCTCTCCAGATGTTGTTCAAGGTAAGCTTTTTTCCAGCCATGTCGCCAGACGTCACAAAAGCAATTCCATCGAAGCCAATTTTTAATTCAGTAAATGAATTAACATTATTTTTTTCACAGTTTTCAATTTCCTGCTTTGTAATTTTTCTTGAAGCAGCAGCGATATCTGGAAATTCAACACCGATACCTTTACAAAACAAATTGATTCCATCACCAGACCCGGACGACTCAATGACTGGTTCAGGAAAAATATCATTTTTATCAAAGTTACTTGCTACATCTCTCGAGAATGGAAAAATTGTGGATGAACCAACAATATATAGATTTTCTCTAGCAATTGCGTTTGCAGACAAATTAATCGTTAGGAACGTTAATAAAATCAATATATACATACCATCTAATCCTATCAGTTGAAGTTTGGTCAAACTACGTGTTTAAAACTTTATCCTTAAAAACGAATGAAAATAAAGTTATGTCATCTCGAAAAGGCGCAGTCCCCTTATATTCGTTCAAAGCTTGCATAACTATCTGGTTTGTGCGTTTTGGTTCCAATTTATTGTTTTTTTCTAGTTGAGTAATTAGTCTCTTTTTTCCAAACGCAACAGGTTTTTTCTCAGAACTCATCGTATCATTTATGCCATCCGTGTTCATAGTGTAAATGAAAGCCCCAACTTCAACTTTTTGAGTAGGAAATCTGTAGCTTATTGGGGTTCTAATGCCTCCAACGTTCTTTCTATCTCCTCTAACTTCTTGGACACCTTGACCTGGTAATGTTAAAAATAAGCTAGTTGCAGCTCCAGAGAAAGTTGCCATATTCAATGTTTTGTCAAAAACAAAGATACCGCCGTCCATCCCTTCATTAGAAGTAGCATTTTTCTTATCTTTTTGATTGAGTAACTCTTTGAATAAAGTATTGATTTCAGATAAGTAATCTCCCGCATCTTTGTGGTTGTTGTCTGTAATAACCCTATCAACAACAGAATGGGCAACTGCCGATAGAAATCCTCCAGGAACGCCGTGGCCTGTGCAATCGATAAGAACGATTATGAGTTTCTCATCTGACTCATGTATCATATACAAGTCACCACCCACTATGTCTCTGGGCTGCCACACAACATCCATCTCAATTATTTGAGGTTCAAATTTAGGAAGTAATGTTCTTTGTATTCTACCTGCATAACGAATGGACTTTTGTATCTCTTCCTCAGCGGCCACTTGTTTTAGAAACACCCTCCGGAATAAAACTATGACTAATCCGTCAGCAATAAACGCGATTAAAACAACCACCACTGCGAAAAGAACAAACGACTCAATTCTTACGGAAGCTAACTTTTTATCCAGTTCGGTAATATCAGCTGTAACTTTAATGGATGCTAATTGGTTCGTGACTTTATCATTAATCATAAGCCCATAAGTTTTTTTGGAATCGCTTTTAAGAGGAGATAAAAATTCTGTTATTTTGGCATCTTTTGTGATTTTAATATTTGGAAGGGTATAAATCACCTTTTTATCTTTAGCCGAAAGAAATTGTATCTCGGCACCTAATTTTTTATCAAGTGCACTCAATACATCTAACAAACTGGCATGAACAAGCAAATAACCCGAATAATCAAATCTTCCTATAGGAACAACTGATGTTGCGGTCGGCATTCCGTTATCAATCCAATAATATACCGGCATTAAAAACTTATGTGCTTTTTTACGCTCCACTATTTTTTTAATAATTTCATCGGGAAATTGATCATGTTTCTCAGAGGTCTCTCTCCATTCTGAAAATGTTACGTTCTTCTTTTTTTTCAGGATGTAAGAAATTCCTCTTACGTTAAGGTTTTTATCCGTAGATAAAATAGCTGTATCCATTAATTTTCGGGTTTCTATTCTTAAATCCCATAAAGCTGGTTCAGGGTCATAATCTTCGGGGGGTGCATTTTCAGCATCAAGATAATTCGAACTAGCCTTTCTAAAATTAGCTGACTGTGCGACATCATATGATGCTGCTTTTAACTTAGGTTCGTATAATTGTATTTGATCCAAAACTTCAGCATCAATAGGTTTTTGAAGTTGTTTATTGAAAAATTCCAAACTCAATTGGTCGTAAGTTTTTGTCATTCTGTAGTTGATAAATCCAGAGGCCGCTAAAATTCCTAGAGTGGCCAATACCAGAGAAATTGCTACTCTATATAAAGGATTAATTCTCATTTACAAAATCTCCCAGTCTCCCATCATACTTATAGTAAAACGCTACTTCTGTAATGTGACAAGATGAAGTTTTAAATTTTACAAAATTGTCAAAAAACAGTCACAAAAATGTAACATATTTCATGCACTCTTTTGCTTCATTTCAACTAATAATGTAAAATTTTAGAGGCAAAAAAATGAATAAAAATACCACGTCAATGCTAAGACAATCCTTAGCCACCTTATTACTCTGCTCGACTGCTTTAACTGGTACCGCATTGGCTGGCGGCCACGGTCCATCCTATATTGGTTCAGGTTCAGCTTTAATTGCAGAAGCCAGCACAGCTGATAGTCCAAATGAACTTACTGATGGTAAAAGCGGCGATGTAGACTTTCCATTTATCAGAAATATGAAGATTCTTGCCAACGTTGGTGAAGTAGACCCAGTCAATGGCCTAGCGTTAACCGGTTATCCGGATGGAAACGCTGTATGGTTAGCTGATGAAAACACAATTCGTGTTGGTTATCAATCCGAATCTTATGCTACTATGAGCAATGAAACTTACGGTTGGGAAATGCAGAATGGAGTGAAATTTACTGGCTCTCACATCCACACAATTGACTTCGACCGCGCCGAATTTGCCGATTTTTTAAACAACGATAAGACTGCAGATGAGATGTTTATCACTTCAGGTAAAATATTCGATACCGTCTATAACCAATTTGGAAATATAGTTAAACCAAAATCTGAAGGCGGTATTTGGGGAAACCAAACTCTAGCAGATGGAACCGTTGTGGAATTCGACGAAAAATATAAGCTTACTGAGGGCGACTTTTTCTTTCAGTCTTTTTGTGGCGCGCATCTTGAAAAAGCAAATAAATATGGAAATGACATTGGGTTTGCAGATGACATTTGGTTCGCTGCAGAAGAATGGAATATTCAAAGAATGTTTGAAGAGTCCGGTATAAACACCCATGACACCTTGGGTCTTGCCTCTATCGCTGTCGATGTAAAAAACGGAGTAGCCTACACTGTTCCAGCAATGGGTCAAACTGGGTATGAGAAAATTTTACCCGTAAATTCAGGTCATAAAGACTACGTTGTTGCAGTTATGGCTGGTTACAACCACGGCGTAGAGCCTGCCCCACTAAAGATATACATCGGAAAAAAGGGAGTAGACGCCGACAATAATGTTGTGGATCAAAACGGAACAGCATCAGAAAGAGATAAATTTTTAGCTCGAAATGGATTGCTCTATGGTAAACTGTATGGGATGGCCGTCGCTAATGAAGATTTCGCTTCACTCGGCATTGAAAAGATTGATACTCTTGAGAATATGATGGATTCTTACCTTCAAAATCCAAATGCATCAAATAACTTTTCAGCTAAA
Source organism: uncultured SAR116 cluster alpha proteobacterium (assembly GCA_902622515.1). GTDB lineage: Bacteria > Pseudomonadota > Alphaproteobacteria > Puniceispirillales > Puniceispirillaceae > UBA5951. Next base: position 28,643 of record CACNQE010000006.1, on the reverse strand, counting down.
TTCGTACCAACTAGCTACCAGTGGGGTGGCTGGGATACTACTCCAGCAGTTAAGGATACCGAAATGCAAAAATGGCAGTTGGCTGAGGAACAGCCGGCAGGTCATACATATTTTGTTGGGGACTCAAAAACGGAACACCCAGCAGTCGATCCCGACATCTCTAAGTTCAGATATTTTCAAAATATGACGAATAAGGGCGGTCTGTTAGGTGTGGAATTCACTGAGCTTGCTGCGGAATTAGACGCAGCAAATGGTGAACTACCGGCCTTAATATCTGCTGATGTTAGCAGAACACTTGCAGCAATTGATGGAGCCCTTACTCTTGAGACAGGAGGCAAAGGAATTAAGCATGGCGGTATGGGCGATGCCTCAACATGGGAAGATGGCCGAGCACAATTAGTTGCCCCAGACGGGCTTCAATGGGTTAAAACTTCCGATGCGGACGTTCTAATATTAGATGAAGACTCAGGAAATGAGTTTGGAGAGCGCAAAATGGCACTCCCAATCAATCCTGATACATTTCAGCTTGCTGAGTCTGGGGTTGGCTACTTCCTAGCACAAGCTGGCGGAAAACAAAATCCTAGGGCTGCTGCAGGTGTGTCCGCACTAGGTGGTTCTTTCTCAAAGGCGACTTCTTCTGAATTTTCAGGGAGTTGGAATGTCACCGCTATGATAACCAAAAAATCAGATGGTTCATTTTACACGATGGAAGAACTTGCTGGTGTTGGTGAACAGCAAATCAATGAAACAGTTTCTCTAGCAGACTCTACGTTTTTTGGCGTCGTTCAGCATAAAGGTGAATCCGGTGGTATGGTAGAGCAAGTAAAGGGTGACCAAGGTGGCCAGTTATTTTTGTTTAATATGAATCTGCCAAACTAAAAACACTAATTTGAGGAAAACGGGGAATTAATTTCCCCGTTTTTTTAACGATGAATACATTGTATATTCGAATTTTTATTATTCTTAACTTATTTTTTTTACACAATTACAGTTTAGCTGAAGATCACTCAAATTCTGATAAAATAAAGTATATAATATTGGATTTTAAAAATTTTGAGTCTCAAACGCTTGATGAAATAATAAAGGCAATAAACGCTAATATAATATTTATGAGACACGAAAAAGCACCTGGAACGGGCGACCCTGATAACTTTTCGAAATTCGATTGTTCAACTCAAAGAAATTTATCACAAGAGGGTCGACAATTATCCAAACAAACGGGGCATTTATTCAAACAGTCTGATTTAAATTTTAACAAAATACTATCTAGTGAGTGGTGCAGGTCGTTCGATACGGCAGTTCTACTCGACAACATTAAAGTCGAAAAATTTTCAGGTCTTAATACTTTCTATCAAGGTTTCGTAGATAAAAAAGAGACCCTTCTTGTACTAAATAATTTAATAAAAAACATTAGCCTAAAACAAATATACCTAATGGTTACACATCAGGACATTATCACCGCTATAACAGGCTTGCCAGTTGGAAGTGGTGAATTGATACTGTTTAACTATCCTAAAGGTGTTTTGCTTCCTTTAACTAAAGAACAAATGGGTAAATTAGCCAAATCGAGAACTTAACAATTTAAGAATTGGGAAAAATGGAACTAAGATTGAATAAAAATTATATTATTTTAAATAACCGGAATAAATTCATAAAAATGTAATATTTTTTGAGTTTAATTTTTTCAAATGTTCAATCAATTTGGTAAATTCACAATGGTACAATTGGCTATATTTCCTTCATATGTTAAACTATTTGTTATTGCACTAGGTTTATTCGTAATAAACTCGCCATATACCGTAATAGCAAACGAGACTTCTAAAGCAAGCGTCAGGTCAGCAGACACCAGTAGTTATAATCCCCAACTGAGTGTGAAAGAGGCTGCTCTTGTAAACTGGGAGCTTGCAAAAGGCGGTATGCAAGCGGTCGAAATGATAAGCTCGCAACTATTAGCTTCCATAGATAGCGAAAATATTACAGATTATAGCAAATTTAAAAAACGCGCATTACGCTCATTTTCTACAATACTAAAACGATATAATTCCAATTTTTGGATTTTTGAAGTAGAGGATGAACTAAAGCCCATCAAACCAATTTATTTGTTGGAATTAGAAAAAGCAATTAGACAAGAATGCTATGATGATGTTTGTTCAAGTGCAATCGAAAATGTTCGAAATGCCTTGAGTAATCTTAACTCTGAGACAGGTTCCCTTGTTAAACAGTTGGATTTTCTAATTGCAAGTAAAGAAGTTTTGTATGAAGACGACGAGATTATGGAAGAGATTTTGGTTTCTATGTCTAATTATCTTGTTAAGAGTATTGCAGATACGGGATTTGAATCTGGCTGGAGCGAAATAGATGGCTTTATATTCAGACATAGGGTCATTGGGGTAATGGCATTTTGGAGAAATATGGAGCCATTTATTGCTATACGTAGCCCGCAATTGGAAGACGAAATAAATATGGAATTATCATTACTTTTGGAAACTCTAAGAAACACTACCTCCGGGCAATATGGAGAATCAGTCATAGCCGCAGGTAGCAATGAATTAATCGAGATAACAAAAAAAGCAGCTGCATTAGGTTTGCAGCTTGAGAAAGCATCCAAATTATTCGTCAGCTAGCAAAAGTATATCTACTCATTATCTTGATTTTGACAGAACCGATAGAGGTTTTTGCTGTAGATAGCGTTTCAAAATGTTTGTCTTGTCATTTGACAGATAATGGAAAACTGAATATTACGGGCGTCAAAGAAATTGAGGGTCTGCCTGATACCTGGTCATTGCTATTTTTTGATCCCTTTGATTTGAATGATGATGGCATTTCAGGTCAGATAAGTATTGTAAATGGAGGTGGAACGCCTTTAATAGCAAAATGGGGTAGCAATCTGGCAGCCTTTAAATTTGAAGATTTTGCTGATATCGCGAGTGAAGTGCATGATATTAATATCAATTCCCAGCTAGAAATGGATAACATCCGGAAGTTATTTAAAAGCTTATCTCCTGAACCGACACACCAAGTACTTGAACCTTCCGCTTCCAAAATATTTGTTGAACATGGATGTTCGTCATGTCATGTGTTAGAAAGTTATATTTTGGAGGAAAAAATGGTTTTCCCCTATAGCGATTTTTTGCTTCATGATGTTGGGTATGGTTTAAAAAGAACTGCTCCATTGTGGGACAAAAAGATGATTTTTAACCATGAATTCATATCAAATTTTGTTCATCGGGAAAAAAAATAAAAAGTATTATTATTTGTTTTTACCTTTCTCGTCATCTAAAAATATCCATTCTCCGGTATCTTGGCTATAAGATTGCCAATTTTCCTTCACATCTTCAAAATATGTTATTTTTTCGCAAAAAATAGTGGGAATTCTTTTCCAATTAATTTCAATCCTATATATACTGCTCTTGAAAAAAATGTAGTGTGTGAAGTTATTATTCTGGCTAGATGCTGATGAAAGTTTAGCATTAATATTGCCATTTTCTAGAACATACCAACATTCGCTTAACGGTACATCTGTTTCAGATAGTGTTCGATACTGAGATGAATTTGCTGTTTTTATGAAAAAAAGAATAAAAAGAATTAAAGAGCTTGCAATAAATTTCAAAAAAACAGAATTCATTAGTTATTAACCTGCAGGTTTAGTCTCTTCATTACAAATAAATATACTATTTTTGTGATAAAAAAACTATGAAATAAAAATAGATGATGACTAACATCAGCACAAATCTACTTCTGGAATAGATAATATGATGAATTTATCAACTTTATGAATGCTACTAAGCCGTTTAAAGGGATGTAATCTAGATATCTCATTTTCAACTTACACGATATTTTAGAGCATTCGAGGACGCTATTTTTTATCTTGCTTGGAAGTAGCGTGTCCAAGTTTTCACTAATCATCACGCAGTCATCGATAGTTTTCTTTTTTCCAGATTTGCTTATCAGATGGGGCTCAATTTTTTTTCTTAGAGTATAAATTCCACAATGATCAAATTTTGCATTTGCAACCAAATGAACACCAAAATTGTCTGCTTCCTCCTCTTGTTTTACATGTTGCTTTAAAAGCACTTCTTCTAAATTAAAAAATCTTTTGGTCGATTTAGAATTAGCGATTGTATAATTTTCTTCAAGATGGTTGCTCAACATGTGAATTATTTCATGGGATATCACAAAAGCTAACTCGTCATCATTCACAACATTTAGTAAACCTGTAAAAATTATAATATGACCAGCACCATAATACAGTGCATTTTTCTCGTGATACTCAACGATATCTATATTGACATCTTTTCGAGCAAACCAAGGAGAAGCACTGTCTAATTTTGATAATATATTTTCTACACGTTGTTGCTCAACACTTGCCTTCGACAAAACTTTATGACCTTTTTGATAAACTTCACTAATGGTATAGTTTATAAACTGTTTTCCCATTTTTTCTGACTCTATCTTGGATACAAAATTGAATTGTCTTGCATTAGAATGAAGGTCTACTGTAGATATCTGACTGATGAAAAAGAAAATTATACCATCAAAAATAATGATCGACGCTAACCAAATTATTAGCCGGGGATAGTAAAAAGCATTTAATTTAAAAAATCTTAATATATTCATTTAATTATCATTACAATATAGATGGTTCTATTAACTTTAGAGATTAAAATTAGCTTTGGATTATCCCATTTGAGAAAACGACCTTAATAAAACCACATTAGCATAAACGTCCCGATTCATTAAAGGTCCGTGGTCCAACAGCTGCAGACAAGGCAATAATATCCCCCGCCCCCTCGAACAAATCGCCAAGCTGATTGCCAAACGGCATCAGTAACCCCGATCCGAGAACCAAGGAACGCGATCCGCGGCCCTTGGTCCTTGGTACTGTTATCCAAACTGTTATCCAGATTGAGGCACTTTACTTTTAGTGCTGATGTGCTAAGCTATTGATATAGTTGAAAGTCAGGTTGCTGATAGCCCCGTAGTAGGGCATCGAACCCCGCCGCTGGATACCATTTACCAAGTATCAAGATACGTGGGCTCAGGTGTAAGTGACTGTTTCCATCGCAGTTGGTTCTTGAGCCTAGGTTTCTATTTTCCCTAGCCATTTATACATCACCTCTACTCTTTTGAGAGATTAAAGCGAATTAGAAACGGTTGTTAACGTAGTTTCTAAATCTTTCTTCAAATCTTTGGGTAACTGGCTAACCCATCTCCGTTTGTCTAGTTCAAATCCGATATTTGTGGCCCTTTCCCAATAACTCTCTGCTTCTTTTTTGTCTCCATTTTTGAATTTGAGATACGCCCAGATTATTAAAATATCGGGGTGCATGTCGGTAGCATCAATTTTTGCATTCACTAGCTCTGCTATTTCTTCAAATTGTCGATTCATAAACAACGCTAGAACTAAGTTCCGTGTGATAAACCAGCTACTATCGTTGGGGGTGAGTCTTAGAGCCCGTCTCGTTGCAGCAATTCCTTTTTGTAATTTACCACAACCATTGTAGACGTAGCCAGTGATCATTAAGATATCTGCGGTGGTGGGATATTCTAAAGCCTTATCAGCATCTTTGATCGAGTCCTCGCAACTTCGCTGCAAGCGATTAAGGCCGATCAAAGCTCTTGCAGCGTAATTCATGGATTGATCTGAGTTTGGGTTAGCAAAACTTTTATTTATTAGTTCTGACATTTCCAAAGAGTCTGCTTCCGGGTCCGCGCTCAGACCTAAGCCAGTCTTTTTAAATAATTGCCAAGCAAACCAGATCGACATTGAAAGCTCAGGATTTTTGCGGTCGAGCTCTTCCAGCATTGAAAGAGACTTAAAGTAACTCTCTTCGTTTTCTTTCCGCCACTCTATACGCCAATTTAAAAAGGCCGTATAATCTTCCATGGAATCGAATGGGATTTTACTTGCTGTCGCGGACCCCGAATTCCCAACATTGATTTGCATTTCCTGCAAGATTTCGTAACTTAATTGATCTTGGACTTCAAAAATATCGTTGATATCAAAATCCTTCTGTTTAGTTCCAGTTACCGTACCCAAATCTATGTCGGTTATTTCAAGGTTCAGCCTACCTTTTTGCCCAATTATCTGCATTGAACCTCTAATTACATGGTCCACCCCGAATTCGCGTTTTATTTCTTCATCCAACATTTCACTTTTTTGAGCGTGGTAGCTCGTACTGCTCGAGAGCACAGTAACACCATCATAGCTAGCTAGGGTTGTAATCATGCTTTCTGTGAAACCTTTTGCTAGCTCTGAGGACTGGTCTTTGGAAAGACCAGATGTTCTAAGCGGCATTACTAGAACTACTGGAAAAGAGGAAATGGGCACCTTGTCAGCATCTATTGAACCACCGTCAGAATAATCATTTTTCGGCATCAAAAAAGTAGCACTTACAATGATACCAAAAACCAAAAAGGCAAAAGCCAATAACATAGGCGTTTTTTTTCCAGCGGCAATCGAGGGAACTCTCTTATTTGTGTGTGGAAGGACCAGATCAAATGCATGAAATTTGTTATCCTTTACTCTCTGAATGCCAAGATCATTGAAACTAAAATCAGTCTTTGTAGCTACGAGATCGTATACTGATTTTGAGATGCAAACACCGCTATGCTGAGCAAATGCCTCCAGTCTTGCGGCAATATTTACCCCGTCGCCGAGCAGATTTTCATTTTTTTGGATCACATCGCCCATGTTTATTCCTACCCGAAATTCTAAGCGGCACTCTGTATCAGGTTTATTATTGATCTCTGTCATTCGCATTTGGAATGTGGCGGCACATTCGACAGCATCCACAGCACTGGAAAATTCTGCCAGCACTGAGTCACCGCCTGTGTTAAAAACACGGCCCTGGAAATCTCCAATTAACTTAAGGAGGACGGTCTCACGTACGCTATAAGTTTTTATTGTTAGGCTCTCGTTGTCTTCTACGTGCTTGCTGTAGCCAACAACATCAGTGGCAAAAATAACAGTAACTTTTCGGTTAAGTCTCTTTTCGCCCATCCAATTCCACTTTAACTAATGCCTCGAATTTTAGCGTACATTATGTGAAATTATGTTTCAAACTATAATAGCAACACAAAAAGGTATAATTAAAATGATATGTCAGATAAGGATATTAATTACGAAATACCAAATCCCTAAATATTTAAACTGTATTAATTTACTAAAACAAAATTTCCAAAACAAAACCACATTTCGCTTACTTTGCCAATCCATCAACCCTGCGGGGTCCGTGGTCACAGGTCCACGGTACATGGTCCCCGGTCCTTCCTAAAGTTCCAGAGTTGCTTAGCAAAAGGCTCAAGTAACCCCGAAGAGCAGTTAAAATGAGATCAAAGATGGCTATTGGATTACAAACATTGGTTCAGGTAAGGTTGCAGGTAAGGTTTTGATAGTTGACCATATCTACTGATATGATAAGCTATTGATATAACTGGAAACAGCCTTGAAATGGTGCAGTGTATAGGCTTCGAACCCCTCTTCGCCCGCTCCATTTTCCAAGTATCAAGATCCAAGGACCGAGTGCCAAGTGACTGTTTCCACGGATCTCGGTTTTTGGACCGAGGTTAGCATTCCCATCCACTTGGCTTTGATGTTGAGGTCATAGCCTTCGCCATAGCGTTGGCCAATGCCTTCGGTTGTCCAGCCGCCTATGGCATCAACGATGTCAGTAGGGCATTCAATGGCCCGTAGACGGTCCCTAAGGCTGTGACGGAAGGAGTGGATCACACATCTCTCGGGCAATCTTGGCTTAAGCCACTTGTTGAGGGCTGCACTGGCAGAGTTGGCATTACACTTTTGTGTGTTGCAGTATTTGGAGAAGGCAAACTCTGTCCCTTGAGCCTTGATCTTTTCTGCTGCCCAAAGAGATGCGCCAACCAATGGTATCCCTCTTGTACTAGAGGAGGTCTTAAGCCTTCGCCATTGATGCTCTCTAAGGTTGATGTGAGGGATATCTGTATCCAGAACTATATCAGAAGAGAGCAGGCCGCAGGCTTCGGAAAGCCTCATGCCCGTATCACTGATCAGGGCTATCAACCATCTGGGTTCATCATTAAGGCTTCTGCATTCCTTTTGGATCTGTTTGATGACATCATCGGGAACAGGCAGTCTCTCCTTCCTCTTGTTGTCTTCAGGAATGAAGGTGCCATTGAACACATTGGTCATAGCAAGCCCACGCTCTTTAATGGCCAAGTTAATAATGGCTCTAACAGATGAGAAAACCCTCTTAACCGAGGATGAAGACATCCCCCGATCAAATAGGAAGTCCCTGAACCGTCCTGCGTCTACTGGTCCCAGACCATTTATATTATCATGGCCAACGCACTCAATCAGATAGCGAATGCTTCGGTTAGATACTTCAAAGAAGAGTTTACTCTTACTGGTTCCCTTGAGCCGTTGATACAGAGCCAATGCATCAGACAAACTCAGTTCAGTTACACCTTCATTATGGGATTTGTCTGGAACAACACTGATCCCCAACTCACGGGAATAGATTATCTCCATCCTGATGCTATCCCAGTATCGCTCAAGCCTGTCAGAGAGTGCCGCCGCGGACTTGGCTGCTTTTGCCTCTGACTTTGTCCGAAGGGAGACCTCGATCTTTTTCTTCTTAAACCGATGACGGAGATCCGAAGGCACCGCCCTCGAGAAGTAAAAAGTATCGTTTCTTTTGTAAAAGTATACCGGAGACCTTACCCACACCATAGAACACCAAACTCCTGTTCCCGAACATTAATCGTTTGGAAACAGTCACTTGGCACTCGGTCCTTGGATCTTGATACTTGGAAAATGGAGCGGGCGAAGGGATTCGAACCCTCGACCCCAACCTTGGCAAGGTTGTGCTCTACCACTGAGCTACGCCCGCAACATTTCAACTGTATAGATCGGGATTTATAAACTTACAAGATAAATTTAGGCCGTAATATTTTATCTCGTATTGCTGCTTTTTATAACCTCAATAATTGCTTCGCTAACTGTATTTTGTGCTTCCTTTGTAAGATAAGGGTGCATTGGAATTGATATTACAGATTGTGCAAGGTGTTCGCTTATTTCAAGCCCATAATTTGCTCGGGGGTAATGTTCATAGGGTTTTTGTAAATGCATAGGAATTGGATAATAGATTGCCGTAGGAATACCTTTTTGACCAAGTGATTTTTGCAAAAACACTCTATCAACTATCTTTGGTAACTTTATCGTATAGACAGCCCAACTACTTGTCATTTCAGGATAACAAAAAGGGGTTTCAACCCAGCTTCTGAGAAGTTTATGGTAATAGTTAGCTACAGCATTACGTTGCTGAAGTTCTTTATCAAAAACATCTAATTTTGCTAAAAGAATGGCAGCTTGTATTGTATCTAATCTGGCAGTCATACCGAAGCGCACTGTTTTATATTTACTTGTGCCTTGTCCATGAACACGGCATGAACGGGCAATCTCAGCAATTTTAAAATCATTCGTAAATAAAGCACCCCCATCTCCATAACAGCCCAGAGGCTTGGCAGGAAAAAAACTAGTACATGTTGCCTTTGCTAAGGTACCGGTTTTGGCTCCTTGAAATTCTGTTCCAAAGCTTTGCGCTGCATCATCTAAAACCCATAATCCATTTGCCTCGGCAAAAGAATTTATTTTACCCATCTGAGCTGGCTGTCCAAATAACCCAACAGACATTATGCCCACTACTTCAATAGATGACTTAATTGCACTATCTAATGCATCTTGCAGCCTTGCTGGGTTAAGTGTGAACGTCTCTTCATCTACTTCAGCAAATATTGGAATTGCACCAAGGAGTGGCATCACCTCAGCGCTCGCAGTAAATGTAAAGCTAGGCACTATAACACCTTGTCCAGGTTTGAGTTGAAGTCCCATTAACGCTAACAACAAAGCATCAGTTCCTGAACCGCAGCTTATAACGTACTTGGCATCAACACGCTTAGAAAGAACAGATTCAAGCTCTTCAACCTCTGGGCCCATAATGTATTTACCATGTTCGAGAACATTTTTGATTCTGGCATCAATTTTAGAACGTATTTTTTGTTGTTGAGATGTAAGATCAATAAAGGGAATATTCATAATATCTCACTATCTATTTGTGACTTCATCTCTGATAAAATTTGCTGTACTTTTAGACCTTCCTCCATGTCCGTTATCGCTGGATTGCCATTTTTACAAACGTCAATGAATGCACTTATTTCATTTTTTAATGGCTCACCAGTGCAAAAAGGGAGATATTCTGGTTCAGCTCTGTCCACCTTGATAGCATCCCCCTCAATAATTATTGAGTCTTTAAAAAAAGTTAATTTTTGCTGTGAAGGTTTTGTGTCATCAAATATAATTGAACCTAAACTTCCCGTTACAACTAGCCTATGTTCTTTGTAAGGAGAATACCAACTGGAATGCATAATTGCTGTCACACCGTTGGGAAACTTTAAATTTGTAAAAATAATATCTCCATCAGAATGTTCCACATGAGTAGCGTTTCGACAGTTAATAGATGTCGGAACTTCTTTCACTATACCAAGAATTTGAGATATATCATGGGGGCATAAATCAAAGAGCGCAGATTCAGATTTTTTTATACGACCCATAGCAAGACGAGTTGCTTGAATGTGCTGTAATTTACCTATAAATCCATCATTTACAAAATTTTTTAATTCTACGTAGGCAGGATGATATTGTAGTAAATGTCCTACCATGACCTGTTTGTTTGCCTTAATAGCACATTGTTTTATTGAAAGAGCAGAACTCATAGATAGCGCCAATGGTTTTTCAACATAAACATGCTTTCGTGCATTGAGTGCCTCACAAGCAAGTTTTTCGTGTGTATTGGCATTGGTCGCGATAATTACACCATTTAAGGTGTTATCATTTAGAATTTGATCGAAAGAAAAAGCTGGACAAGAAAACTTTTGTGAGAAGGAGATAGCGCGGTCTCGATTTGAATCACAAACGCACGCCAAAACGCCTAAATCTGATGCGTTACGTGCAATATTTTCACCCCAGATACCGCACCCTATTACAGCAATATTAACTTTCAAACCTTCGGCCTCAAATTAAGTGATCATGGTAAAAAAATTTTTATTTTGCTCATAGCTAAAGCAACGATACGGGTCAATCGTTGCTTTTTGTAACTAGACCTGTGATATAGTGATTTATAAAAGAAAAGTTCATATTTTGTACTGGAAATCTTACGGATGATTATACATATTTCTATTGTGATAAAAATTATTTTTCAATTTTTTTGAGTTTGACATGATAGAAGAATTTTTACCAGATGCGTCATCTTTGTTCCAGGAGAGTCTTCCAATTCATCCTGATATTCTTATTTCTCAGCTGGAAAGTTTGGAAATAACGATAGAGCAGTTCAAACATCCTGCTTTAAAAACAGTTAGTGTTTCAAAATTATATAGACATAATATGCTTACAAAGCATGAGGGAGGTGGACATATTAAAAACCTCTATCTACGAGACCATAAGAAAAATAATTATTTAGTTGTGGTACAAGAAGATAAAAATATTGATTTGAAAGAGTTAGGGATTTTAATTGAATCTGGCAGGTTATCTTTTGGGAGCGCAATAAGGCTTTTTGAAAATTTGGGAGTAAGACCTGGTGCAGTAACACCATTATCTATGGTTACAGGTGTTCACAATGGAGTTAATATTTTCATGGATGAAGAATTGCTTGAAGCTAAAAAAATTTATATGCACCCGTTGGTTAATGATCGCACAATTTCGATGATACCAAGTGAACTGAATAAATTTTTTGATTATTTAGGTGTGCAACTGAATAAATTAAGTTTTTAAAAATAAAAATATAGAGGATACGGATGTCATTAGTGATTGAAGAAAATAATTCAACAGGAATTGTAAATGTAAATGCCGAAAATATTTTGCAGGAAGTCATAGAGGCTAGTTCGGAAAAGGCGGTAATTGTTCAATTCTGGGCACCCTGGTGTGGGCCATGTAAACAATTAGCCCCAGTTTTAGAAAAGGTATGTGCTAAGTTTAAAAATATAAAACTTACGAAAATAAATATTGATGAAAATCAGGAAATAGCTGCGCAAATGAGGGTACAATCTGTACCCACCGTTTTTGGGTTTATAAACGGTCAACCAGCAGATGGATTCGCTGGGGCACAGCCAGAATCAGCGGTTATGCAGTTTGTAGAAAAGTTATCTGAAGCAGCGCCCGGGCAGGCAGATATATCCGGTTTGCTGCAGTCAGGGACGGTCGCTCTTAGTGAGAATGAGCCTGAAAAGGCGATGCAAGCCTTCCAACAAGCGCTTTCCTTATCTCCAGAATCACCAGAAGCCATAGCTGGTTTTATTAGATGTCTAATTGCTCTTGGCGAGCATAAAGAAGCAAAAGCGGTTTTGGACCAACTAGATGACGACATGCAGAAAAAACCTATAATCAAAGATGTTTTGGCTGCATTGGCTGTAGCCAAGAAAGGAGCAGAAGTAGACTCAGATAAAAGTGATTTAGAAAAAAAGGTTCAATCTAATCCAAAGGATTTACAAGCCAGACAAGATTTAGCGATTGCTCTTTTTGCTTCGGGCCAACAAACTGAAGCAATGCTTCAATTGCTGGAGTCAATCAAAATTGATCCGTCATGGAATGAAAATATGGCGCAAAGTCAATTGTTAGAGTTTTTTACAGCGCTTGGTCATACTCATCCTGATGTAATAAAAACAAGAAGAAAATTATCGAGCTATTTATTTTCTTGATTTCCACTCTATGTATTGTTGGGAATATTTTGAAAAGCTAATTATGAATTTTTGGATGAGGAATAAATGACAATCAGAGGCCCATTTGAACCTGAATTTAGAGATTTACCCGTAAAAATTCCAATTTTTCCTTTATCAGGTGCTTTGTTATTACCCGGTGGCACATTGCCTTTAAATATTTTTGAGCCGAGATATCTCTCCATGGTTCGAGATGCAATCGCAAGCCCTCTTCGATTAATAGGTATGATACAACCAAACAAAGAAGACCAATTAAACTCATATTATAAAATCGGTTGTGCTGGCCGAATATCTAGTTTTTCCGAACAAGAAGATGGGAGGATATTAATCAACCTTTCAGGTTGCATTCGGTTTCAAGCAACTAATTTTTTAGAGGTTATTTCTGGTTATTTAACAGCAGAAATTGAGTGGAATAACTATAAAAGCGATTTATCCATAGACGAGTCTTTCATTGATAGAAAAAAACTATCAACTACTTTAAGACAATATTTTGATGCCAAAGGTTTTCAGGTTGACTGGTCGCAATTAGAATCATGTTCAGATGAGCGATTGGTTTGCACATTATGCATGATTTGTCCTTTTGAAACTGCAGAGAAACAAGCTTTGTTAGAGGTAAAAGATTTATCTGCTAGAGCAGATTTATTAATAACAATTCTTGAGATGTCTTGTCATAAAGATGATCACTCCGAAAATGCTAAACATTAAGTTTTGATAATTTAAAATGAAGCAGAATAAAAAAAACAAAAAAAAACTAATATAGCCAGTAGCTTGTTGAATATTTTGGTTTGTCCTGATACTAAAAGTTTACTGATTTATGATAAAAAAGCAGCAGAATTTATCAGCATTCAGGGCAAAAAGGCTTACCCCATAGAACAAAGCGTGCCACTCATTAGCAACACGCATTGCAGAGAATTATCTGATAGCGAGATTAATAAATGGCAAGTTTCGTTAAATAGAAGATAGGGTATAAATATCCAAATGTTTTCAGAAACTATTTTTGCAACGCAGATAAGGCTTCATAAAGACAAAAAAAGTTTATCCGTACATTTTAATGATGGGTTTGAAACACAGATTTCGGCTGAGTTACTTCGTGTTGAATCCCCTTCTGCAGAAGTGCAGGGACATGGCCCAGACCAAAAAAAAATAATTCGTGGAAAAAAGAATGTTAAAATCATCCACGTAGAATATGTTGGAAATTATGCAATAAGATTATTATTTGATGATGGTCATGAAACAGGGATTTATAGTTGGGTCCTTTTGCACGATTATGGAGTGCGACAAGAATCGTTATATAGTGAGTATTTAAAAAGATTAGAATTATAAAGTTAAAATTTTAATTTATTTGAAATTTATACATCTGAAAACAAACTAGCGGAAGTCAGAACACCGCCTGCTGCTATTTTAGCAAGTTGCTTTTTAATTGGCAATGAGTCCATTATACCTAGTCCAATGTTGGTTAAACTGGATGGGAAAATTTTAAATTTAAAACTATTATAGCTGAATAAACGATTTAACCCCTGTGTGATGGCAATGATTGCTTCAACTTCGAGACGTCTTCTAGCTCGATATTCTGATAATATAGATGGATGTGAAAACGAAAGGCCATTTTTTTTTGCGCTACTAAGGCAGTCACAAATAACCGCTATGTCTGCAAGCGCAAGATTAAATCCCATACCTGCTAATGGATGGATTGAATGGTTTGAGTCTCCAGCTAGAATGAGTCCAGGTCTTCCCATGCTTCTGGTGACAGATGGTTTGAGACCCCAAATTTTTTTTTCTGAACATAATGTTATTTTGTTAAAATTATCGCCTAGTGCATTTATGATTTTTCTTTTAAATTCACCCTCTGATAGATTGAATATATTTGCAGATTTTGTTTTGCTTAACGACCACACAAGCGCTGCCTCTTGAGTTCTGATAGGCATCAATGCAAGAGGCCCATCTGGTAGAAACCTTTGAACCGCAAAGTTATGATGTAATCGGTTAAGATTTATTCTTGCAACTATTGCTTCTTGGTTTGTAGCCATAGATGTAGAGCGCAAACCTGCTGACTTTCTAATAGCACTATTAGCTCCATCGCATGCAATGATTAGTTCTGTCCGCCATTTTTTGTCTCTTATATCGTTAATTTCGACACCATTTTCAGTGTATTCTATGTTTAAATTCCCATAATAATTTTCAATATTAGAAGGTAATTTAGAATTGTGTTTTTGGCAGTTTTTTAACAAGCTTTCATTTTCTATTGTCCATGCCATAATTTCTCCGTCTAAAAAGAAATGTAATCCAGATTTTTCTGAATTTCTATCAAAACAGTTTTCACTGAATTTATGCTGTGAGACTAAAATGTTTCTAATTTCTGTACTATTTTCATTGGAAAAAGACCAGAGATTGAGCCGTGAAAGCATTTTTTGGCTGGCCATATTAATTGTGGTAGTTCTGGTATCAACAAAATCGTTTCGTTGGGATAAAAGTCTAGTATATTCAAGGCCAAAATAATTTAAGGCAGAACACATTACTTCAGCTGTAAGGCCGTTACCTACCACGACTATGGGTGTTTTATTAACCATGATAATATTTAATCCATGAAGTATTCTAATATTATTTGTTTGCATAGAGCCAATCTAGAGTCAGTTGGCTTTATAAGATAACTTTTAAGACATCCCGCTGCTATTCCAGCTTGTATGTCTGATTGTTGATCACCTATCATGATTGATTTACTTAGATCAATACGCCATTTCTGGGATATCATATTTAACATTCCAGGAAGAGGTTTTCTGCAATTACAGAATTTTGAGTTATTTTGATCAAGGTAGTCTGGATGATGCGGACAGTAGGAAATATCTAAAATATTTCCACCTTTTAAAGCCACTTGTTCCCTTAGATGCCGATTGAAATTAAGCATATCTGTTTCTTTGAAGTAACCTCGTGCTATTCCAGACTGGTTGGTGACAATAAACACAGGTATTTTATGTTTTTCTAAAAGGGCAAGAGCTTCAGCGCTATCATGTAAAAAAGCAAAATCAGATATTTTCCATGTATAGCCATAATCCATGGTCAACGTATTATCACGATCAAAAAAGATTGCCCCAATCATTTATTTTAAACCTTTATCGGCTATAGTTGTTATGGTCGAGCTAATGTATTACATTCACTTTCGTGCAATGCTAAAACACACTCAAACTAATTTATGCAGATTTGTAGATGCAAAATCCAGATTTTTCACTTTTTAATGACAATATGTTTCAGAAGACTCGTTCTTTGATTGAAAATATTTCGCCTGTGGCTGGAATGAGTGAAATCAATATGTCAATTGGCGAGCCACAACAAGATCCTCCGGCTTTCATATCAAAAATGCTCTCTCAAAATAAGTGTGATTGGAGCAGTTATCCAAAGGTAAAAGGTAATAAAAAATTCTATGATGACGTAAAATATTATTTAAATAATAGATTTAACAAAATCGGCGACTGGCTGAATCCATTAGATAATTACCTTCTTCCGGTACCTGGAACTAGAGAGCCGCTTCACATGCTAGGATATTGTGTGCGAGGAACTAAAGCTGAACCAATAGCACTCATTACTAATCCTTTCTATCATGCATGGCGGGCTGCAGGTTTAATGAGTGGCAGCAATATTCATTTAATGGACGCCTGTTCAGAAAATGGTTATTTGCCCGACTTATCAAAGATTGATAAAGTAGTACTCTCTAAAACAACCGTGATGTATTTGTGTTCACCTACAAATCCGCATGGTGTAATTGCGAGCGAGGAATACCTGAAAAAGGCGTTGAAGCTTTCCAGAAACTATGATTTTTTGTTGGTTGTTGATGAGTGCTATATAGATATTTGGCGAGATAATGCACCAAAAAGCATTCTCGAGATTGCCCATAAATACACTGAAAATGGTCAAAAAAAACTGGCAAATCTTGCAGTATTAAATAGTTTGTCCAAAAGATCAAACGCAGCTGGTCTCAGGGCTGGTTTTCTATGTGCCGATCCTGATGTAATATTATCATATTCAAAAATAGCAGCAAATGGATTAGCTCTGGTTCCAACCCCTTTGTTAGATGTATCTGCGGAAATTTACCGTGACACAGTTCATAATAAAATGGTGAGAGAACATTATAATAGAGCCTTTAAAATAGCGGAACAATATTTAAAATGTTCAATCCCTGATGCAGGTTTTTTTCTGTGGCTTCCTGTTGGGGATGATATTAAATGTACAAAATTACTATGGGAACACATGGCTATAAAAGTTATTCCAGGTAGTTACATGGCAGTTGCCAATAACGGAATAAACCCAGCATCCGGCTATATCAGAATTGCAATGGTTCATCGACTAGATATAATTGAAGAGGCGATGAAACGTTTACAGAGATTCTTTCAAAACACTTGGCAGGAACATCAAATTAATGACTGATCAGACAAAATCGAGCGGTAAAGTAATGTCTGATAGACTTCAACTTTTCTTTATTAGGAGGATAAAGGAATTAGTCGGTCTTTTGTTAATTTTAGGTGCTATTTGTCTCGGGATAATTTTACTGAGTGCTTCTGCCCTAGACCCAGCTCCACATGTATCTTCAGATGGCGAAATTAAAAACTGGTTTGGGCCTTTTGGGGCCTTTTTATCAAATCAGCTTTTTTCATGGTTTGGAATTTTTTCTATTTTGTTTCCTATTTCATTGTTTATCTGGGGGATAAGAGTTTTTGCACACAGAAAGCTATCGCTATGGGCTTGGCGATTATTTTTATTGCCACTTTCAATCCAATTTTTAACGGCAGGATTTTTTGGGCTAGGATTTGACCTTAATGGGGTTGCACCCCTATTTTTTAAGGCGTTTTTCTCATTTATAAATGCGCGATTTGAGCAATTTGGTTTTAATACTGAGCAAACTTTATCAGTTTTATTGATAGTGCTGGGAATGTTACTTTATGCTTGGGCGACTGCCTTTGGTATTAAAGAATTCAGGTGGCTTTATTATCTTGGCGTTTTATCTTTAAAGCCGTTTTTATTAATAATATCTTGGTTTAAAAATAGAAGGTCAGCAGGCGTATTAGAACTATCAAATAAAGTCGTTTCTCTTGCTTCCAGTGAATCTCAACAAAAAACACGTTTGTCGTCAGAAAAGAAACAGCCGAGCTTGAGGACAAAGAAAAAACTATTTAGTAATAACGAAAGAGAGAAATCTCAAGCTACGTTCGATTTTGACACGGATGAAAATTTTCACTTACCACCATCTTATCTATTGAAGCCACCATCTAAGTCAAATTTTGCGCCTCCCAAAGGATTGCTTGAAGAAAATGCTGAACAGCTTGAAACCGTTTTGTCTGACTTTAGGGTGCAGGGAGATATAACTGATATTCGCTATGGTCCTGTTGTAACTAGATATGATTTAGAGCCAGCGCCAGGAATAAAATCACAACGGGTAATTGCACTTGCTGACGATATCGCTAGGTCGATGGCAGCACTTGCAGTGCGTGTCGCAGTTGTCCCGGGACAGAATGTTATAGGTATTGAGTTACCAAATGATATCCGCCAGCTAGTATTACTTCGTGATTTACTCGATTCTGAAGAATGGAAAAAACAAAAAGCAGACCTTCCTGTTGCTTTAGGGATGGATATCGCTGGAGCTCCAATGATTGTAGATTTAGCAAGAATGCCTCATTTACTTGTAGCGGGCACCACAGGTTCAGGAAAATCTGTAGGGATCAATGCAATGATTCTATCACTTTTGTACAAACACACACCAGATAGTTGTCGTCTGATAATGATAGATCCAAAAATGCTTGAGTTATCGGTATATGACGGCATACCTCATCTGCTGACACCCGTCGTAACCGACCCTTCGAAAGCAATAATGGCACTTAAATGGGCAGTGAGAGAGATGGAAAGTCGTTACCGTAACATGGCCAAGATTGGTGTTCGTAATATAACGAGTTACAACGAACGCCTTGCGCAGGCCCGACAAAAAGGAGAGGTAATTTCTCGCAGAGTTCAAACAGGTTTTGACCAAGAGACTGGCCGACCTGTATTTGAAGATGATGTGCTTGATCTTAATACTCTTCCTTTTATTGTGGTTGTTATCGATGAAGTCGCCGATTTGATGCTTGTTGCTGGTAAAGAGATAGAGGCAGCAGTTCAAAGGCTAGCACAAATGGCACGCGCTGCTGGTATTCATGTCATAATGGCAACTCAACGTCCCTCGGTCGATGTGATCACGGGAACCATAAAAGCAAATTTCCCTACACGTATTTCATTTCAAGTCACTTCAAGAATAGATAGTAGAACTATTCTTGGTGAGCAGGGTGCTGAGCAATTATTAGGCAAAGGAGATATGTTATATATGGAAGGTGGTGGAAGGGTTACCAGGATACACGGACCGTTTGTTGATGATGATGAGGTGGAGCAAGTCGTATCTTATCTTCGTCAGCAAGGAGAACCAGAATATAATGAAAAAGTAATAGAAGAAAATAAACAAGGAACAGGTAGTGAAAAGGAAGGATTAGGCGCTACACCAACTAAGGATGTAAGTTTATATGATCAAGCTGTAGACTTAGTAATAAGAGAACAACGAGCGTCCACAAGTTTTGTTCAACGTCATCTTCGGATAGGCTATAATCGCGCGGCAACATTGATTGAAGAAATGGAGGCGGCTGGTATTATTAGCGGTTCTAACCATGTTGGAAAAAGAGATGTACTAGTGAGTGATGATGATTCGTAATTACTTTTTAAATCTTAAATTAAAGCAAAGTTGGATAAAAATTTTTAACTTAAAGGTGTTATTTTGTGTTTTTTTGGGCTTGTTTTTAATAAGTTATTCAAATGCATCTGAATCAGCAGATGAATTGATTATTCGTGCAGAAAAGGCCATTAAAAAAATTTCAACTCTACAGGCGCAATTTACTCAAATTTCTTCAGACGGGAGTTATGCTATTGGAAAATTATATTTTCGAAGGCCCTTTCAAATGAGATTAGAGTATAATGTTGAACAACCATTCAATCTTATAACTACTCGAAATTGGCTAATTGTTGATGAACCAGAAAACAAGCGAATTACAACTTATCCTCTTTCTGAGACTCCTCTAGCTTTTTTATTAGAAGAAGAATTTTCTTTAACAGCAAATGAGTTCGTAACACAAAGTATGATCCATGATGGATTAGCAGAAATAACTTTAAGAAAAGAAACAGGAGACCGAGCGGGCGAACTTATATTATTCTTCGAGCCAAATCAGATGAATTTAAGAGGGTGGAAAATAATTGACGCAATGGGTATTGAAACAAAAGTTACTTTGCAAAATGAAATGTATGGTGGAGCCCTACCCAACAAATTATTTGGTAGACCAATCTATTAAGATTGTAGATGAAATATTTTTTCTAGCCTGATATCAATTCTGTAAATCGAGCAATTTTACTCTTCTTTGATTTGCGCTTATCTACCTCATAATGAGCTTTTATTGAATTTTCAGCTAACAATTTTCTGTCGGATTGTTTGGCTACATTTTCTAATTCAAAATGCTTTATAGAATTAAGGAAACATAAACGCTTTATCCTAAATGGAGCACCCGATGTTTTGCAATAAATTATGTTATCTATATCCATATTAAAGCTCCTACCTTTAGAAAATTTATAACAATAAAAGGTTAATACTTTAAGTATTTTAATCTCGAAAATAAAAAAAATACCTCATATTGAGCAATAAATTTATTTTTGATATGTTTATAAAAAAACAAAGGCATACCCAATGACTGCAAACTTTTATGAAAATTTTGGCTCAATATGGGAAAGATTTTTAAATTTTGAAATAAATAGATCAAGGGAGGCAATAAAATATTTTGGAAACGCTAATACCTATTTTATACTTCAAACAGTTGCCTGGCATAACCTTCACCTAGTTCAAAAAGAAGAAGGGTCTCGAGAATATGAGAGACTAAAAAAGCAATGGGGTAGCAATTTTTTTAATTTTGGAAAACATATACCAGGTAAACTATCAATTTTAACTGTTTCTCAAATCTCCGGAATAGATAAAGAAACTTGTCGGAGAGTAGTAAAAAAACTAATTTCTGATGGATGGGTAACCTATTCTCGAAATGAAGGTATAAGATACTATCCTACAGAAAAAAACAATCAACTCATGGTAAAGTTTAATGAGGCTATAGAAATACCACTTTTTTTGAATTTAGCTACTAACATCAAAAAATGGACCTAGTTAAAACCCCACTTTCTTGTAACGTATAAGTCAAAAGTGGTTAAAAAGAAAAACATGAAAATAGCCACCTGGAACATTAATTCATTAAGATTAAGAATTACTCAAGTTTTGAAATTTTTAAAGAGCAACAACAGACGTATTATGTCTTCAAGAAACAAAATTAGTAAAATAACTAATTATAATTCTTCAGTTTATGAGATATTTTTTTGGGACAAAAATAGGACAAACTGTTTCAATAGCACAAATGGTTCCACTTTAAGAAAGTTATAATGGAGAGCTGAAAGTCTATAAAAGACAAGAGGCTGATAAACCGTTTCCTGCGTACTGGTATTACTCAATTATTATACTCAGCCATTAAAGAATAAGGCATAAGTCAACAAAAGAACGAGAATTTTTCCGCTCGTAAGCTTTGTTAATTTGCTCTGATAATTTATTTATACACGAGGCTATTTCTGCTTCGATTATCAATATTTCCAGTTTTTCGCCCATTACAGGTACTGCAATTAATTTATTCTTATTTCGATTTTGATAGTAAAAATATGCTAACGTGTTTTCAGAGTAAGAACTAGTGCGAACAGTTTCAGGTAGGCAAAATTTTTATTCTAAATTGATAAAATTACTTTTATAAAAAAGTAATAATAATTTCACAAAATATTAAACTAATTAATGAGAATAAAATGACAAAATTAGCTTTTCTTGGTTTGGGGGTGATGGGTTTTCCAATGGCGCGTCATCTAGTTAATAATGGAAATGATGTTGTGGTTTATAATAGAACCCGCACTAAGGCTGAGAAATTTTCAGCAAATTTTAAAACAAAAATAGCCGGCTCCCCAGCTGAAGCTGCAAAAAATGCAGATTTCGTTTTTGCTTGCGTAGGTGACGATTCAGATCTAAAAGCAATTACGGTTTCAGAGTATGGTGCATTTAATACAATGAAGCCTGGCAGTTTATTTATTGATCATACAACGACGTCAGCTGCTATAGCACGTGATATGTCAGAAGATGCAAAAAGCAGAAAAATAGGATTTTTAGACGCTCCAGTGTCTGGGGGACAGGCGGGTGCTGAAAATGGAAAACTTACAATCATGTGCGGTGGTAGTGAGGAAATGTTTGAGAAGGCGCGTTTTTTGATGAGTTGCTATGGCGCAAAAATTACTCTGATGGGGTCAGCCGGGTCAGGACAGCTTACAAAAATGGTGAACCAAATATGTATTGCAGGGTTAGTGCAAGGTTTGTCAGAGGCACTCAACTTTGGTCAAAAAGCAGGTCTTGATATGGAGCGTGCTCTAGACGTAATTTCAGGTGGCGCTGCACAATCATGGCAAATGGAAAATCGTGGAAACACTATGTTGGATGACAAATTTGATTTTGGCTTTGCTGTAGATTGGATGCGCAAAGACCTTAGGATATGCATAGAAGAGGCAAAAGAGAATGGTTCGGAATTGCCAATAACAGCACTAGTTGCTCAATTTTATGCTCGTTTGTCAAACCTAGGACACGGCAAAAATGATACATCATCGCTGATCCGTTTATTGCGATAAAAGTAAGTTCTGGTAAACATTTCAGAGGAAATGACTGATGAGTTAGAAATTACTGAGAGTAAATTTGGAGTAAAAAATTTCATATGAAAATTGCGACTTGGAACATTAATTCTGTAAGGCTTAGAATTGCTCAAGTTCTAAGATTTTTAAAAGAGCAACAGCCAGATGTGCTTTGTCTTCAAGAAACAAAGACACAAGACGTTTACTTTCCAGCAAAAGAAATAGCTGACGCCGGATTTTCATATCAAGCAATTAGAGGGGAAAAATCCTATAATGGGGTTGCTATTTTATCAAGATTACCAATCGAAAATGTTAGTTACCAAGACTGGGTTGGAAAGGCAGACTGTAGACATATTGCTGCTCAGATAAGTGGTGTAAAAATACATAATATTTACCTTCCTGCAGGAGGTGACATTCCTGATAGATTCGAGAATCTTAAATTTGGCCATAAATTAGATTTTATAGCTGAAGTAACGGATTATTTTGAAAAAAATACGCCAGTTAAGGCACTTTTGTTGGGTGATTTGAATGTAGCCCCTCTGGCTTCAGACGTTTGGTCAACCAAGCAATTAAAAAACGTCGTGAGCCATACTGACATAGAGCGAAAAAAAATTATTGATATGCAGAAAAAAGGTGGATGGATTGACGCAGTCCGTGAGTTTTTTGGACCAGAGCAAGTTTTATATAGTTGGTGGTCTTACAGAGCACGAAATTATATCGAGAGCGATCGCGGAAGAAGGCTCGACCATATTTGGGTCAGTATTGACCTTGTGTCGGAGATCGATAAAGTTGAAATTCACAAAAATACAAGAGGTTGGGAAAAACCGTCAGACCATGTTCCCATTACTCTTCAACTCCTATGACTTTTGTAGTAAAAGTTTATATGGTTTACTCAAAATGAAATATTAGTCATTGATAGTTTTATAATGATAGAATTCACAAAAATGCATGGATTAGGGAATGATTTTGTTTTGCTAGATGGCAGACAAATGCCAATTAATCTATCATCTAAGCAAATTAAAATCATTTCAGATAGGCACCTAGGTATAGGTTGTGACCAAATAATGATAATGCATCCTGCCCAAAGAACAGGTGATATTTACCTGCAAATTTTAAATGCTGATGGAAGTGAAGCTAACGCATGCGGTAATGGCACGAGATGTGTCGCTTCCGTTTTATTGTCTGAATTAAAAAAACAAAAAGTTTTAATAGAAACTATCTCGGGTATAGTAAGTGCATACTTCAATGGGAGTATGATCGCAGTTGATATGGGGCCGGCAAATTTTTTGCCAAAAGATATTCCATTTGATAACTCCAAATTAAAATTAGACGATTTGTTGTTTGTGCCCTTTTCAGAAATAATTTCAAACACAGCAACTTTGGTTTCAATGGGTAATCCGCACGCAGTATTTTTTGTGCCCAATTGTGAAATTATAGAACTTGAAAAAATCGGACCATTAATCGAAAACCATTACAGTTTTCCGGATAGAACAAATGTTGAATTTGTTCAAAAATTGTCCGATGGGAGGATGCGTATGCGTGTTTGGGAGCGGGGCGCTGGTATTACAAGGGCGTGTGGTTCTGGCGCTTGTGCGGTTGCAGTTGCTGGAGCAAGGCATGGTTTTATTGATAGAAAGGTAGAGATTTTGCTTGATGGTGGAAGTCTTTGGATTGAAATAGTGACCGACGAAAAAGGCATACTGAAAAAAGAAAGTTCAGGAAAGAATAGAGTTTTTATGACAGGGCCTGTTGCAAAAAGCTTTTCTGGACAACTTTCCGATTTATTATCTCAAGTTGAAATGTCATAGTCCTATGTCTTCTAACCGTCCGACCATTACGACCTTTGGATGTCGTTTGAATATCTGGGAATCAGAATTAATACGCAAACATGCAACGGATGCATATCTAAATAATACAGTTATTTTTAATACGTGCGCTGTTACATCAGAGGCTGAAAAGCAAGCAAGACAAGCAATTAGAAAAATAAAAAGGGAACAGCCTGACAAACAAATTATAGTGACTGGATGTGCGGCTCAGATTAATCCAGAAAAATGGAACACGATGTCAGAAGTGGATTGCGTGATAGGAAATCATGAAAAGCTTTTAGCAGATAGCTGGCAAAGATTACGAAACAATCAACTCTCAGGTATAGAAGTTACTAATATTTCCAAAGTAAAGGAAACAGCATCGCATATGATTGACAGTTTTGAGGAACATACGCGGGGTTTTTTGCAAATTCAGCAAGGATGCAATCATAGGTGCAGTTTTTGCATTATTCCCTACGGTCGGGGTCAGTCTCGCTCTGTTGCAGCAGGACAGATTGTAAAAAGTGTAAGAAAGTTATCCGAGAATGGTATAAAAGAAGTAGTTCTATCTGGAATAGACCTTACTAGCTGGGGTCAAGATTTGCCTGGTAAACCAAAATTAGGGTGGTTGGTTTTGCAAATTTTGAAAGAGGTACCAAACTTACCAAGATTAAGATTATCTTCTATTGACCCTGCAGAATTCGACCATTTTTTAATGTTTGCTTTTGAAAATGAGCCTCGATTGATGCCCCACATACATTTATCTGTTCAACATGGAGATGATGTTATTTTGAAGAGAATGAAACGTAGGCATTTGGCTCGAGATGTTATTCGTTTATGTGGGGAAATGCGCAGAAGACGACCTGATGCTGTATTTGGTGCAGATCTAATCGCTGGCTTCCCAACAGAAACCGAGAGAGCACACGAAGCAACAATTAGATTAATTGAAGAAGCTGATTTGGCTCATTTACATGTTTTTAGTTATTCAGATAGAGAAGGAACTCCCGCAGCCAAAATGCCTAAAACAAAACCATCAGATATAAAACAAAGAGCTTTAGCTCTTCGAGAAATGGGAAGAAAACAACTCGATAAACTAATTTCATTACGGGTCAACAAATATGATGAGTTATTGCTTGAGAAGTGCAACCAAGGGTATTTACGCAATTTTATTCGTGTTAAACTTGTGCATGATACATTGTTGCCCGCTGGTAATATTCTTCCTGTAAAAATTTTACATGCACAATCTAATGGCAATGACTCACCATCAGTAGTTGCGGAGTTACTATAATGAGTTGGTTAAAAAAACTTACTGAAGGGTTAAAAAAGACTTCCTCTTCAGCTAAAAGCAAGCTTTCTGGGATTTTTATCGGAAAAAAAATAGATGCTGATACGATGGAATCTTTGGAAGAAGCCCTTATCTCATCAGATCTAGGCGTATCTGCTTCTCAAAAAATCGTGAAAGAGTTTGAAAAAAACTATTCGGGAAAAACAAGCGACCAAGAAGAAATATTAGAAGCTTTATCAAAATCAATCTCAAACATTTTAGAACCTCTAGAAAAAGAATTGATAGTTTCAGATGTTCATCATCCGCACATAATGATGCTTGTAGGCGTAAACGGTTCTGGAAAAACTACGACAGCTGGAAAATTAGCAAAGCGTTTTTCTCAGCAAGGAAAAAAAGTTATATTGGTAGCAGCCGATACCTTTCGGGCAGCTGCAATAGAGCAATTGAGGGGTTGGGCAGAAAAAACATCAGTCGAACTAATATCAGCAGAAAGAGGAGCAGACCCAGCTGCTCTCATATATCAATCTATTGAGAAAGCAAGAATTCAAAAAACAGATCTAATATTGATCGATACAGCTGGTAGATTGCAAAACCGAACAGAGTTAATGGAAGAGCTTGCAAAAATTGTTAGAGTTATAAAAAAACTAGAGCCAGAAGCTCCACATGATAGTCTAATTGTTTTAGATGGAACAGTCGGACAGAATGCACTTTCCCAGCTCAAGGCATTTTTAAGTGTGGCTGCAATAACAGGCTTGATAATGACTAAGTTGGATGGTTCTGCTCGAGGTGGTGTACTTGTTGCACTAGCAGAAGAGTTTGGGTTACCTATACACCTCATTGGTGTTGGTGAAACGGCTGAAGATTTGCAGGATTTTAACGCCATTGCTTATTCACGGGCGTTACTTGGACTAACTTTAGAAGATTAGCCGTTTTTTATCTCGCCTTGACATAAACTAATAAAACAGGCATTACAAATCAGAATTTTCGGCCATTCTTAAATGCCAGACCTTCGCAGGTTCCATCTGTCCTTAATAAATAGAGCACAGGTGCGATTTTTGTTTGTGAAAACGTATATAAAATGAACAAACAATTTAAAGGTGCTTAATTTGGCGTTATTTTTGTGACTATTAGGATAGTAAATGTTTGATTCATTAAAAGACAAATTACAGTCAGTGTTTTCTGGGCTAGGGAGAACAGGTGCGTTAAGCGAGACAGATGTAAATACTGCTCTGCGTGATGTAAGGCTTGCATTGCTTGATGCAGATGTCGCCGTTCCCGTAGTGAAACAATTCATGGAATTAATTCGAGAGAAGGCTATCGGAGCAGCTGTGTTAAAATCAGTTCGTCCTGATCAGCAAGTTATAAAAATTGTAAATGACGGACTCCAGGAAATTCTAGGAGGTGATGCAGAAGAATTAAAGGTGGATGTTACGCCACCTGCGGTTATTCTGATGACTGGTCTTCAAGGTTCTGGAAAAACGACAACTGCCGGTAAGCTTGCGCAATTTTTGAAAATAAAACGTAAGAAAAGAGTCATGCTAGCATCTCTTGACATGACACGACCTGCTGCTAGGGACCAATTAAGGATACTTTCAGAACAAGCGGAAGTTGGGATTCTTCCAGAAGATGATAAGCAAACACCTTTGCAACTCGCCAAACGTGCGATTAAGTCCGCAGAGCTTCAAGGGTATGATGTTTTAATTTTAGATACGGCAGGCCGACAGTCGATAGATGACGGTTTAATGGAAGAACTTGTAGCAATAAAATCAGTTTCGAACCCGGTTGAGACACTGCTCGTGGCTGACGCATTAACAGGGCAGGATGCTGTAAACACAGCCACTGCTTTTAAGTCAAAAATTGGGATTTCAGGTATAATTTTAACGAGACTTGATGGTGATGCTAGGGGTGGTGCTGCATTATCTATGCGGCAGATAACGGGCTGCCCAATCAAATTTGCTGGTGTAGGAGAAAAATTAGATGCACTAGAGGCATTTGACCCAGCAAGAATGGCTAGTCGTATCCTTGATATGGGGGATGTTGTAGCACTTGTTGAAAAAGCAGCTGAAGCTATTGAACAAGAAGAAGCCATGCGAATGGCTCAAAGGATGGCAAAAGGAAAATTTGATTTAAACGATTTTCTCTCGCAGCTCAGACAATTGAAAAAAATGGGTGGGGTGGGAAGCCTCCTAGGAATGTTGCCCGGAATAGGAAAAATCAACAAGCAACTGGCCGCCGCAGGTGTAGATGACTCCATGATAAATAGACAGGAAGCTATCATTTTGTCTATGACAAAAAAAGAGAGGGCATCTGTTGGATTATTAAATGCATCCAGGCGCAAGCGAATTGCTTTTGGATCTGGTACCAGCGTACAAGAGGTCAATCGGTTGGTAAAACAGTATCAAGACATGGCTAGAATGATGAAAAAAATGGGTACCAAGGCTGGTGCTGCGGGCTTGAAAGCGATGTTAGGTAGTGGAACTAATAGTCCACCGGGCGTCTTTGGCGGTTCTGGAGTGGATTTAGATGCTATGTCAAAGCAATTTGGTTCTTCAAAATCAGGTGGATTGCCGAATCTTGGCGGAATGACGAACCTTGGAGGATTGCCTCCTGGTATTAATCCAAATCGAAAAAAATAATTAATTTAAGGAATAAAATTTCTAAGAAAGGAAACCAAAATGGCTTTAAAAATAAGACTATCTAGAGGGGGTTCAAAAAAACGTCCATTTTATAGAATAGTTGTGGCTGAAGCAGCAGCGCCTCGTGATGGAAGATATGTAGAGCGTGTTGGGCATTATAATCCAATGGTTCCAAAGGAGCATGAAAATCGCCTTTCAGTAAATGGGGAGCGAGTAAAATTTTGGATGGATAAGGGAGCTCAACCAACAGACAGAGTTCATAAATTGCTTTCATTGGTGGATATTTTAAAGGCTCCAGAAATAAGAGATCAGCCAAAAAAATCTGCAATTGGTAAAAAGCGTGCCGAACGTGAAGCAGAGGCAAGTGCAGTTGCTAAGGAGGCGCCGACAGAAGAAGTAGTACAGGAAGCAAGTGCAGTTGTAGAA
>CACNQE010000005.1 GCA_902622515.1 uncultured SAR116 cluster alpha proteobacterium | reverse complement strand
TGTGTAATAAACGGGATTTTTAACTTATTAAGAATTTCAAGCCTGGGGTCATTTACAAGAGTCCTTGAAAACACGAGCCCCGATATATGCCGATTGCCAGATATTTTTTTAAACATTTCGATTTCTTCTTCTTCTGAGGAGGGTGAAAGAATGTTTAAGTCCCATCCATTCTTTGATAATTCAGAAGACATTCCTGCGATTAATTCGTTTACAAAAGGGTTACTAGATTCAGATTTATCAAAAGGAAGTAAATATGCAATCGTTTCTGATTTGCCTAAAGCTAAACGCCGCGCAAAAATATTAGGTTGGTAACCCATCTCATTAGCTACATTCCAAACCAATTTTTTTGTTTCTTTAGAAATGTCCGAATAGTCATTTAGGGCACGCGAAATAGTGCTTTCTGACAAATTCAATCGCTGGGCAATCATTTGTAATTTTGGTACAGCTTTCATGATAAAATATTTTACGCAAGCGCTTTCGTTGTCAACCGAAATCGCTTTCGGTTGCATTTTTTAGCGGAAAATATACGTTGTTTAAAAAAGAAGGGAAAATTTAAATTGGATATTTTAATTGAATGAAAAAAATAAGCGAATCAAATGAACAAGCTAGAAAAGGCTTATATCAGATTATACCTAATTTGATACTAGATAGCGATTATACCAAAATAAACCTAGACAGCTCTACTGAACTCATGAACCAATTATGCAGGGCTTGGCTAATTCAATTTCTACCTAGACACTCTCAACATCAACAAGCAAAGAAAATACTGATACAAAATAAGGATTCAAACTGCATTAAATTTTTGGAAACTATTAGATTTCATAAGAATATAAACGAAGTATCCAATTCTAATAGTTGTAATATGTGGAATTACTTTTGTCCTACCGCTAAAATGGCTCATGAAGATGCTGAGAATTTAGCAACTTCAATTCTCAAAAGAAGGCGATTGAAAAACTTAAAGAAATCTGAAGTACAATTAAAAGAGCCTGCAAAAGAATTGTTATTTAGTAGCAACGTACTCATTTCTCCACCAATCGATATAAATTCTAAAAATATTCCCTCACAATTTTTAGAGGAGGCCGTAGATTTTGCAAAAAAAGATCAAGATTATTGGTATGATCACCCTATCCCAATGGATGCAAGTATTGGAGAAAATGAGCTTATTTATGGACTTAAAAAATTAGATGAAGCCATTGATTTCGAGAAAAAATGTGATGTCATTGCGCCTAATTCGAAAATGGCGATGGTCTTATCAATATCCGTAACACACATTGGAATGGAGGAATTAGCTGAACGATATGTAGCCGATTTAATAAAAGAAAATCTTAAATTAAAAAACCTGGATTTATATTTGTTTAATGAAAACCTCTGCAAACAAATCATTTCTATGGTGAGCCCAAAAAAAGAAACTGCCTATTCTATTTTTGGAGTGAATGGTTCATACGGAAGACATTTTAGTTTTCTAAAAGCAATATTAGCATTATGGAATAAAACCATAAATTCAAAAACCAAATTCACTTTTAAAATAGATTTAGATCAGGTTTTTGACCAGAAATTTTTATTAAATCTACATGGTAAAACGGCTTTACAACTTTTGTGCAACCCCTATTGGGGTGGCTCTGCAACTGACTATAAAGGAAAATCAGTTGATTTAGGTATGATTGCTGGGGGTTTAATTAATCAATCTGATTCATCTATCGGTATCTTTGTTCCAGATGTAAAACGACCTAAAACAAGAGAAATACTCTCTAATGTCTCTTCTAAAAGGATTTTTTGTAGCCAGTGGCCACAGGCCATTTCAACCGAAACTGAGATTGGTTATAGTGGAAACGATTTACAACGCGTTCACGTAACAGGTGGCACAACGGGCATCAATTTAAAGTCACTAATTAAATGGAAACCATTTACACCCTCTTTTATAAGTCGAGCAGAGGACCAGGCTTTTGTGCTTTCAGCTTTTCATGAGTTTACTTATTTATCTCAGTTACACGCACCGGGGTTGATAATGAGGCACGACAAAGCATCATTTGCTGGAAGATCCATTTCTAACGCAGCAGATAGCAAAGCAATAGGTGATATAGAGCGGATTCTTCTTTTTAGTAATTACTCACATATACTTCACGTGCACAAAAGTGAAATTGTTGAGCACATGTGGCCTTTTACCTCCTCTTTCATCAGTGACAACCCAGAAATTCTAGCGGGGTTGATTTTCGCTTTAGATGGCACGAACAAAAGCACTGATTATGTCGAGAAGGGTTCTAAAAGACTTTTATTAACCATCGAATTCTGCAGGACTAAAATGAAAAAGCAACTCGACCTTGAAATAGAGGGATGGAATATTTATTATGATAGTTTAATCAGTTTATCCCAGAACTCGTTGAGGTATTTAAACAAGATGATTCATGACAGTTCAATCAAATCTGCTTAGAAATTTTTAGATATATTTTCTATTTTTGAGATTTATTTATTTCTTGTTTTTCCAGTCGCATCAGCACATCAGAGATTAATTTTATTGCAGTCTCATTGTCTGATAACTCAGATGGGTTATAACTTAATGAAAATCCTGGGATCTCTTTATGCAATGGTAAATTAACTTCAGCACTATTTTCTTTTCTACCAATAACTTCAAAGGTTTTTACTGGATAAGAAAAACCTTTGACTGAAATGGTATCTTTTTCTTTTGTATCAAACTCATCTTTAACTAATAAATAGGTATCTTCGGAAATGAGTATTTTGTTTGCTTCTGAACTGGACTCTAATCTTGAGGCAAGATTTACTCCATTACCAATTACTGTATAGTCTAGCCGATCTTGAGAACCAAAATTCCCGACTGTACAGATAGATGTATGTATTCCCATACGCGCATTTAGCGTTTTAGAAACACCACGACCCAACCATTGATTTCTTATTTCACGAAGTTTTTTCAACATCTCGTCTGCCATTGCTACACAATTTATAGCATCATTTTTAGAGCCATTACTCGAAGGGTCCCCAAAAAATACTAGCATTGCATCACCGATAAATTTATCAATAGTACCACCCCATTTAGTGGCAATTTTCGACATCTCTGTTAAGTAGTTTGTCAGCAGTTCCGTTAGAACTTCAGGTTCTAATCTTTCTGTTAATTCTGTAAAACCCTGCAGATCAGAAAAGAAAATCGTTAATTGCTTCCGTTGCGTTTTTATGGTGACATCTAGTTTTCCTGAGAAGATAGAGTCGTAAACTTGAGGTGAAAAATATTTTGCTAGTTTTTTCGAAAGCTCAACCAACTCAGCAGTTCTCTCCTCAACTTTTTTTTCTAGATTATGATTTAAGTCAGCAAGTTCAGAGTGTGCTTTATTCAATTGCTCCAGTCTTTCCTGCTCTAATGTATACAAATTAGCATGCTGTAGTGCACTAGCGGTTTGGTTTGCAAGTATCGTTATAATCATTTCATCTTCTTTATTGAAAAGATTCAGCTCCTCACTTTCCACGGAAAAAACACCAACAAGTTCATCATCCAACTCCATAGGGATTGCAACCTGGGATTCTACATTTTGTAATCCTGGTAACTTTCCAACTTCTTTTACTTTCTCGTTATTAGATTTTATCACCTCTTTTTTTACGGCTTGCATATAACTTTTTTGCATTCCCATGTTTGCCATTCGCATTAATTTTTTGCGCTTGGCAACCATCCCAATTACACCAACCCCTACTTTTACTTTTGCCCCAATTCCATCTTCTTCGTAGCCATATGTAGCAAGAACACTCAATTGTTCCTTTGCGTCATCTAAGATCAATATCATAGAGTGCTTAAAACCAAAATGTTTGTCCATTAAAGACAACATCGTATTAGCTATAAGATTGATATCTAGAGTTTTATTAACCTGAGCGGAGACCTCTTTTATTAGCTCCACTTCTCTAATTTTTCTCTGAAGCAGAGCCTCTTGCTGGTCATCAGCAATGATGTTCTCTTTAGAAGCAGTCATATTACTCTGAATAACTGTATTGAATTATTGTTTATTATTTTCATTAAGCCACCCAGATTTCAATAGTTGTATTTAAATTAGAGTGGCAATTCCGATACTTTATGAACTTTATAAATATCAGCTGCTTTTAGCTCAAAAACATCTTCCATACCAGACATTGAAGCTATAGCCTGCAACTTCATGTCCATGTCGTCAAATAAATCACCATCTGTTTCAGAACGAACAAATTCAATATCCAGCCCGTACATATCCATAGTCATAGGATTTGTTATTGTCACGTAACCAAACGGGTTTTCAGCTATGTTTTTCCTTGTCTTACTAAAGAACTGGAAAGATAGAGCTACGTGTTCTTCGTCTACGTACCAAACCTGAGATATTACAGTTGTATTTGGCTCTCCGTCTTTTGAACATGTGGAAAACGTACTAGGGAACATCCCTTGCATAGCTGGTAAATGCTGTTCTTCTATCATTAATTTTTCCTCTATGTATCTATTCTTTTTCCTGCTTCTGGTCCTGGAGTTTGAACAAAAACCTCATTAATTTTGATCGTTATTCCCGTATCAGGTTCAACACCAAAAAGTCTTTCTACTGCCGGCTTGGGCAGCCCCATCTCACTCATTACCTCAATAAAATTAGTTCTATTTTTTTCTGACATCTCTAGCTCCTCAGATGTCAAATTTCTTGCCTCAATAAACTGCCCCTTGAACTGATATGCCTCATGTGAAACAACACCAATAAAAACGGTTGCCTTTCCATTATCCTGTAAATTTGAAAGTACTTGTTCTGACAGAGACTTTCTAACAAAAAAGGTAATGGAGTCTTTTCTGTCGTTAACAACAGCCCCTAATGTATCGGTGTGAGCGGGCATTTTATCGTTAGAGGCCGTACCTAAATGGCCAAAGCCTTTATTGATTACCTCGAATGTAATATCGGGTATCATTAGTTTCTCCTAATTTATACAATCGTTATTAAAATAAAGACTATCAGGATAATAAAATATATAAAATAACGATTTTTAAAATTTTTAATTTGAATAAATTTTCATCAATCATAAAGAAATAATGTATTATGATTGAATTGATAATCAAAATGTAACAACTGTTCGATTTTTTTGATTTTAATCTTTACGTTGTTACATAATCACATGAAAAAATTTTTAAGGAAAATATTATAAAAAACAAAATTAAAAGGACAATGTTATGGCACTTCTTGTAAAAGGCGAAATTACAATCACTAAGGGCTTTGAGACTTGGAAAAATATGGTTTATCAATCAAAAGATAAGCTGGAGGAATATGGCATTTCATTTTTATTTGCTGGAACACAAATGGATGATGAAACAAAACTCCATGTGGTAATGAAATTTGATAGCATGGAAGCTCTAGAAAAATTTAGAGACGATGACGAACTCACTGAGCGCAGAAGAGAAGCGGGCGCTATTATAGAAAGTGGAATTCAAACACCAATCTCGGCTGATTTTATAACAAATTTTCCGAATGCCTTTGTGATGAATTAGGTTGCTATTTTTCAATAGTTGCCATGAAGATACAAAGTTTTAAATTAAAGTGAGCTATTCTAAAAAAAGAAAATATAATATCATTTCATGTTTCACCATATTTCCTACTCTGCTTTGGAATATAGCATAAACCGCGCTTATAAATCCCGTTTAAAACAATGTGGACAAAATGCTGAGGGCGTATTTTGGCGAAATAAATCTACACAGATAGCTCGATTTGAAACGCTGCTTAGTATCACAAAGGAGGCGTCCCCAAATCCAAAAACCATAATTGCTGACGTTGGTTGTGGTTACGGAGCGATGCTAAATTTCATAGAACAGAGTGCATATTCGAAAAGTATTCTATATAACGGTGTGGACATAAACCGCAGTATGATTAAAGCTTGTTGGAACAACTTTCCGGAAAAAACACATTTATTCAGGGTAGGTAGAAAGGCATCAAGGGAGGTTGATTTTAGCCTTTTTTCTGGAACTTTCAACTTGTGCTTTTTAAATAATCACCAGACCTGGGAAAGATATATTTTCAGTAATTTAAAACAATCTTGGCTGAAAAGTAAATTTGGAATAGTGCTTAACTTATTATGTGAAAAAAAAGCTAATATAAAAAATCAAATCTATTATGCTAATCGGAGGCAATTTATTAGCCGTGCGACTGAAATTTTTGGCCCTACATATGCAATTTCCACTCCCCGCATTTCAGGAGACGTAACCTTCATCATTACAAAAACGTAATGAATTTGACCCTCGTTTGGGCACTGAAATTTAACTTTTAAAAACCTTCACGTGCGTTAAAACTTGTTTGAATAATGAGTTTAGAAACTTAGTTAATTTTAATTGATGCATTTTTTGCATATGGTTTCGTAATTTTTAGCACTTTATTTACAGAAATTCTTTCCTGTATGTTAATATTATTTTTTTTGGAAGTGCCTATGTTCGACGAAATGCATATTGAAGATGGGAGTCTGCCAAGAAAGCCATATACAGAATTATGTAAATGGCTTTCCACACAAAATTATAATCAACTCTCAAAAAAGGCAGCAGTTGCAGAAAATATTTTCCGCCGTATTGGTATTACCTTCAACGTTTATGGTAATAAGGACGACCAGGAACGTTTGATTCCATTTGACATTATACCGAGAATAATTCTTGAAGAAGAGTGGAGGCGTCTAGAGAAAGGCCTTGTTCAACGAGTAGCTGCAATAAATGCATTTTTAAGCGATGTGTACAATAAGCAAGAAATAGTCAAGGCAGGCATTGTTCCATCTGAATTAATTAACCATAATAAAGCTTTTTTGCCACAAATGTGTGGCTTCAAACCACCAGGTAACATTTACACACACATTGTAGGCATTGATATTGTTAGAACTGCTGAGAATGAATTTTTTGTCCTTGAGGATAATGCCAGAGTACCATCAGGCGTTTCATACATGATTGAGAATCGATCGACAATGAGACATATGTTTCCAGAGTTGTTCGCTGATAATAAAGTAAAATCAATCGCAGATTATCCGAAACATTTATATGACGCACTCGCAAAATCAAGCAGAGAAATATGCGATAATCCAACTATTGTGGTACTTACACCTGGTGTTCACAACTCAGCCTATTATGAACATTCTTTTCTCGCCGATGAGATGGGTGTGGAATTAATTCAGGGAACTGATTTAGAGTTAGATGGGGGCAACATAATCATTAATACTACTGCTGGAACGCAAAAAGTTGACGTTATTTATAGACGAATTGATGATGAATACTTGGATCCACTATCCTTCAACCCACATAGTCTTCTTGGTTCACCAGGAATTTTTGACGCGTATAGAGAAAAAAGACTTATGCTCGCTAACGCTCCTGGTTCGGGCATAGCAGATGACAAAGCAATTTATTCGTATATGCCGGAAATTGTGAAATTCTATATGGGTGATAAACCCATCTTAAATAATATACCTACTTGGCGTTGCTCAGAGAAATCTAGTTTAACTTATGTAATTGAAAATCTGCACAAATTAGTCGTGAAAGAGGTCCACGGTTCTGGTGGTTATGGAATGTTAGTTGGACCAACATCCAGTAATAGAGAGATTGCTTCATTTAAGCGCAAGCTTTTAAAAAACCCTAGTAACTATATAGCTCAACCAACATTATCTTTATCCACCGTTCCCATTTTGACCAAGTCAGGCCTTGCACCAAGACATGTAGATTTACGACCATTTGTGTTGGTTTCTCCTGAGGGTATCAAAGTAACTGCCGGCGGTCTAACCAGGGTAGCGCTAAAAAAAGGGTCATTGGTAGTAAATTCAAGCCAAGGTGGAGGAACAAAAGATACTTGGGTGTTGGAGTCATAGATGCTCGGAAGACATGGCAATAATTTATATTGGATGGCTCGTTATCTTGAGAGAAGCGAAAATAAAGCGAGGCGAATTCAAGCTACGCTTCATCATTATCTATCTCATAAAGATGAGGACCAAGATGAATGGGGTTCAATTGTCTTGGCAAGCGGTTTTTCTGATATTTTTAATTTATCATACGAAAATAAATCTATGATTAACGTGATTAATTTTCTTCTGAGAGACCGACAAAACTTAAATAGTATAGCAGTATTAATGAACAACGCTAGACAAAATGGTCGTTCAGTTAGAACATATTTAACACAAGAGGTATGGCAATCATTGAATGAATGTTGGATGAATTGTGAATATTCCTTAAAACGCCAAGTGAGTATCCAAAATTTACCTAAAATTCTTGAAGATATTGTTAAAGGTAGTTCCCTTTTTCGAGGCTCTCTATACGGAACAATGTTACACAATGATATTTTCAATTTTCTCCGTTTGGGAACTTTCATTGAGCGAGCTGATAATACAGCTAGAGCTATAAACGAAAAATATCATTTACTACTCGAAACCGCTTCAACTATGGGAGGGCAGGAGGATAAGGCTCAATGGGAAATTTTATTGCGTTCTCTCTCGGCTTGGCGGTCATTCAACTGGTTAAAAACTGGACGTCTAAAACCGAATGAAATTTCAGATTTTCTTATTTTTGATAAAAGAATGCCTCGGTCGATATCATTTTGCTATAGGGAGCTAAACGAAAACCTTAATGACTTGGCTATTACTTATGATAGATCTTATGATTCAAGTAAGTTAAGTAATAAGTTGTTAAGTGATTTAAATGTATCATCTGTTGCAAATGTGCATACAGTAGACTTAAGGAATTTCATTTCAAATCTGATAATTCAAATTAATAACTTGAATCAGAAGATTAGCAATGACTTTAATTTTTAGTACAATGCTGTATTCAATTAAACACAAAACCACATACGAATTTGAGGAAATTCCACAATCAGTAATACAAAGACTGCATTTAAGCCCATTATCTAATGGAAATCAAAAAGTCATCGATTGGAGCATCGGGATTGAGGGAGCAAATTTAGAACTTAAAAGTAAGGATTATCACGGTAATATTATTCATTTATGTAAGTATGATTTGATGTCAGATAGAATAACCATTTCTTGCAGCGGAAGTGTAGAAGTGAAAGATACGTTTGGGGTGGTTGGAGGCCATTATGGTAATTTGCCACTTGGTTTATTTTGCAGACCAACACCTTTAACTACCCCTGGTAAAAGAATAAAAATGTTATGCTCACAAATTAATCAGTTAAAAAGAAAAGGGTTAAGCGACGATATCTCATTATTACACAAGTTATCCTCTATCATTAGGAAAAAAATTCTATATAAAAAAGGAAAAACCAACATAGCCACTAGTGCTGAACAAGCGTTAGAGTTAGGTAAGGGTGTGTGTCAAGATCACGTGCATGTATTTTTAACTGTTACAAGGCTTCTTGGTTTTTCTGCTAGATATGTCAGCGGATACTTAATGATGAATGATAAAATTATTCAAGAGGCCAGTCATGCATGGGCCGAAGTTCACCTTGATGGGCTAGGATGGGTAGGCTTTGATATATCAAATGGAATTTCACCGGATGAAAAATATATTAAATTAGCAACAGGTTTTGATTATCACGATGTTGTTCCCTTATCAGGTATCAGACACGGCAGCGGCAATGAAAAGTTGATAACAAGTATAGTTATTGCTGAACAATAGTATAAAGAGATAAAAATTATGTCATATTGCGTAGCCTTAAAACTTTCACATGGTTTAGTCTTTATGTCTGATACTCTTACGAATGGTGGGCTTGATAATATATCCAGATACCCCAAAACATTCTCATGGGGAATTGAAGGAGAAAGACAAATTTTCCTTTCAGTTGCTGGTAATTTAGCAACTAGTCAAGCGGTAATAAGTACTCTATCAGAGCAAACTAAAGTAAAGAACGAGCGCTTTCCATCGATTCTTCAAGCTCCAACAATGTTCCAAGTTGCCAAAACTGTAAGTGAAACATTGGCAGAAATAATCGATGTAACCTCGAAGGGTCAGCAGAAAGGTGATAACTCATTCTCTGCAACATTTATTTTGGGGGGACAAATAAAGGGCGGTGAACCACGTCTGTATTTAATTTATCCAGAGGGAAACTTTATAGAGGTTTCAGAAGAAAATCCGTTTTTTCAAATCGGAGAGACAAAATATGGGCGTCCAATATTGGTGAGAGGGTTTTATCCTGAAATGACTTTTGAAGAGGCAATCAAACTTTTAATGGTGTCCTTCGATTCAACCATTAAAGCTAACTTATCTGTTGGTTTGCCTCTTGATATTTATACGTATGAAAAAGATAGCTTTACTGCGCGTCCAACCATAAAAATTAAAAATGATGATGCGTACTTTAACATGATCTCAAACGAGTGGGGCAAAGCACTTAAAGAGAGTCTTGCCACTCTTCCTAGTTTCAAATTCAAAAAATAAAATTTTTAAAAATTTATTCTTCATCCAAGGGAAAAGTCATTCCGTATCAAATTTTACTACTTTGAATATAAAATTAATCGAAAAGTTAGAGTAAAATGATTTCACACCCTCGCCATTGGATAGACGCAGAAAAAAAAGCAGAAGCACAACCCCCAAAAATTTTATTTCCGTTCATCAAATGGTGTTTACAAGGTTCTTTCCCAGTTTTATTTTTAGCATCATTTGCCAGTATCGCATCCGGTGTAATAGAGACATTCACTGCTGCAATAATCGGTTTCGTGGTTGATTATCTAGTTGAATCAAAACCACAAAATCTTTTTGAAGAGAAAGGATTTATGCTTTTAGCTTTAATGGCCTTTCTTTTTTTTATTAGACCAATTTTCTTCTTTTTTTCGAACTATATGCAATCGATAATTGTAAGTCCTGGAATAAGAAGCTTAATTTCTATAAAATTACATCGCTGGACTCTGGGTCATTCTAAAAGTTTTTTTGATAATGATTTTGCAGGAAGAATAGCGCAAAAAGAAATACAGGCTTCACGCGCCTTAGCGGATGTCGTTGTTGAACTTATTCACACTGTTCTTTTTGCATTAGCCTCTGTCGTTGCATCTTTCGTAATTATAAGTCTAATAGATTGGCGCGCTGGACTTATTGTAATTTTTTGGTTTTTTGGCTTCTATTTACTGATGTCCTATTTCATGCCGCGTATAAAAAACACTTCATCAAAACGAGCAGGCGCCCAAGCGGAGGCTACCGGACAAATCGTTGATACAGTAAGCAATATAAATCTTGTTAAACTTTTCTCTAATTCACATCATGAAGACAGAGCAGCAATTAATGCCTTTACAAAACTAAAACATGCTATCGTTAAATATGGTGAAAAAATTGTTTGGTTTAGAACCTGTATCCTAGTATACGCAAGTAGCATTTTTGTGGCTGTCACCACTTGTACAATTTTTTTATGGACCACTGGCATTGCAACTCCAGGAGATGTAGTTGCGGCTGGCTCAGTTGCAATGCGACTTATGATGATGGCTGGTTGGGTTAGTTTTAGTCTAATGGCAATTTATACAAACCTAGGCGAGGTGGAAGATGCGATGCGCACCCTAGCGGTTACCCAGGATATGGGTGACAAAAAGAATGCTAAAAAATTGCTAGTTGAAAAAGCTGACATCGAATTCAAAAATGTTTCTTTCTCATATGGTCAAAAAATAAGTGGCTTAAAAGATATTTCTATTTCCATCAAACAAGGTGAAAAGCTTGGCGTAGTAGGTGCATCTGGAGCAGGAAAATCGACACTCATGGCCCTTTTATTGCGTTTTTACGATACAGAAGAAGGTAGTGTTTTGATTAATAAAAATGATGTTCGTGACCTCACGCAGGAAAGTCTACGCCATCATATAAGTGTAGTATCCCAAGAGACATCTATGTTTAATAGAAGTGCCCGTGATAACATAGTATATGGACGTGCAGATGCAGCTGAAGAAGATATCATAGCAGCAGCGAAACACGCTGGCGCGCACGAATTTATATCAGGCCTCATAGATAACCAGGGGCGCAAAGGGTATGATGCTTTCTTAGGGGAGAGAGGGGTAAAATTGTCTGGCGGTCAAAGACAGAGAATAGCACTTGCTCGCGCAATCATAAAGAATGCTCCAATCCTAATTTTAGATGAAGCTACAAGCGCATTAGATAGTGAAGTTGAAAGTGTAATACAGCAGGCTTTAAAGAAGATTATGGTTGGCAAAACTGTCTTTGCGATTGCCCATCGCCTTTCGACAATTGCCCATATGGATCGTATTATCGTTTTAGATGAGGGACAAATAATTGAACAAGGGACTCATAATTCTCTTCTAAATGCTAATGGATTATACGCAAGTTATTGGAACCGGCAATCTGGGGGTTTTCTTAGTTTTGATATGGCAGCAGAGTAGGCAACAGAATCATTTTATCTACAACCGGTATAAAACAATAAAAAATTACCTTAGATTGTAAATAATGTGACAATTTGCATAACACAATTAAAAAAAAATAACCCGATATTTCAATCAAATTAACGTAAAGTAATGAAAAGCATTATTTTTCTACCAATAGTGCATTTTCGTTTGCGGTGTGATGCGAAAAAAACATTAGAGTTTGCTAGATTTTTAACTAGAATGTAAAATGTTAACAATTGACAAAAACTTAACCAAGTTTTCATGGAGACTTTAATGAACAATGATTATTCCAAATTAAAAAATGTTTTAAATTATCCCAGCACTACCTTAGGTGGTACAAGAAGAAAATTTATAGCACAAGGCGCAGCACTCGGCGCGGTTAGCCTCTCTGCACCATTCGTTTCTAGAACCGCAAGCGCGTCCACATCTGTGAATGTGTTAGCTTTCGGTGGTTACGAAGAGCCTGGGATGCTAACGGAATTCGAAGAAAAAACTGGTATCAAGGTGAATTTGAAAATTCATGATGGTTCAGATGAGGAGATGATTGCCTTAATGCAAACATCATCACCGGGAACTTTTGATGTTATTACACCCACTAGCGCTTACATACCAAAAGCAATTGAGGATGGCATAATAACTGAACTGAATCCTGCTGATTTCCCATTAGATGACTACTTCGATATTATTGCTAAATGGCCTCCTGTGTGGAAGTCTGGAAAGTTGTACGCGATCGTTAATCGTTTTGGCTATTACGGTATTACTTATAATCATAAAAAATTCTCAGAGTCTGATGTTTCCTCCTATGACATCCTCTTTGACTCTTCTGTCAAAGGCAGAGTAGCCCTTTTTGACTGGTTCCTTCCAAATATGGGTTGCATGTCGAAATACAATGGCAATCCTAATCCATATGATTTGGACTCAGCCGCATTTTCAGCATTGAATGATACTCTAATGAAACTCCGTCCACAAGTTGGACTCGTAGGAAATACCAGCCAGGTAATCCAAGCGATGGCTGGTGGCTCATATGATCTTGCAATTGCGGGTGAATGGGTTCAAGCGGGTATGTATGATGATGGTCTCCCTTTTAAAGCTCTTGTTCCTGAACAAGGGGGAGTAACATGGGACCAAGCTGTTTGTGTTTCTGCAACAACTCCAAACAAAGATAATGCAGTAAAATTTGTCCAATATGTAACAGGACCAGCTTTCCAGTCAAAACTTGCTATTGCCAAGACTTATTACAGTATGGTCCCAAATAAGAAGGCCGCTGTTATGCTACCCGATGATAAAAGAGAATTATTGAATTTATCAAATATTGAAAAATTTGATGAAATCTTTATGGCAAATCTATCTCCAAGGAAGAGTCCAGATAATCGCGACGAGTGGATGGCTTCTTGGGAAAAGTTTAAAAACGCATAAATCTAGTTTATTGATGGCTGCAAATTGCAGCCATCAATCTTAAAGGTAAAAAATGAATTATATTAGTCTTTCTCAAACCATTGAACCTCATTGGTTTTGGGACTCCTTCCCTCTTGTTTCACAATCTTATCAAGATGGTGATGAATTCCAAGAATTTGGTCTTCGTTGGGCTGGTAAGGGATTTACTTATGCTAGTGCTCCAGGGTGGCACTTTCCTAATAAACCAACATTAGACGATTTAGAAATTAACGATTTTGCGGGTGTGGCTGAAGTGATTGACTTATCTGAAAATGTAAAAAGCGGTTTTATTGCTGCTGGTGATTTCACAAATAAAATTGGACTTGGCCCACTATCAAAACTAATCATCATTAAAACAGGTCATGCTAGTAGTATACCAATTCGGCGACGTGAATATTTTACACAAACTCCGAAGCTAGCGCCTGCGATAGCTGAAATCGCCGCTGAGCGAGGGGTAAGAAACATATGCGTTGATTTTTCTTGTGATAGTTTTAATAGCAAGAGAGAAGATTTTACAAATGGTATATTCAATCCTAACAGTGAATTTAGGGATAGAGCGCATCAAGCTGGGTTGGTAGTAACCGAAAATCTTTGCAATCTCGAGCAAATTAAGTCCAAGGTATTTCTCCTAGTACTCCCCATAAAAGGTGAGGGCATGACCACTTCACCAACAAGACCCGTGGCTTTAACATCATGGCCTTCCGACAATCCCTCAATATATGATGTCTCAACACCATTGTTAAACCATTGGCGTTGGAGAATGGAAATATGGCGTGAAAAAGGTAATTACGAAAGTGGTTATTTGGATCAAACACAGTATATTCAATCTGGACATGCATTTACTCATTGTGATGCCCCTAGACATATGGAGCAAACGGGACCAACTATTCAGGAACTTCCTAATATGGGTTTGGATCTTTTTTTAGGTGATGCTTCTATTATAGATATGTCAGATATTAAGTTGCCTTCCCCTGTTACCGCGGAGTTACTTGAACAAAGGTCAGGTGGAAATATAGGAAAAAACAAACGAATCATTCTTAGGAGTGATTTAACAAACCGCCTCGGCTACAAGTCCACACGCTGGCACACTCACGCCCCAAATATAGAACCCTCAGCTGCAGATTGGCTTATAGAAAAGCAACCTGCGGCAATATGTT
Organism: uncultured SAR116 cluster alpha proteobacterium; assembly: GCA_902622515.1. Lineage (GTDB taxonomy): Bacteria > Pseudomonadota > Alphaproteobacteria > Puniceispirillales > Puniceispirillaceae > UBA5951. The sequence goes on along the minus strand of CACNQE010000005.1, from coordinate 139,136 downwards.
TAGATTTCCCCCAAGACTTTATTGCTCGAGAAATGCCTGGCAGGCATGTATATAACCATGAGTTTGAAATACATCATAAAATATTCCAGGCAGGTATTCCCTTTATTGAAGATTTGAAAGACCTCGGAGAAGTAGAAAATAATAATATCTTTTTGGCAGCGGTGCCACTAAAAATGACCTGTATCGACGGCGCTCCAATGAGAGCAATAATTATAAACTGGTAAAAAAATGGGGGGTTCATCTAACACAATAAATCCATGGCCTTTTTTATTACCTGCCTTGTTGTTGTGTATATTGTTTTTTTTAATTCCCACTGTTAACATGGTGATTTTAAGTCTTACCACTGAAAATGGGATTGGACTTGATAATTTTAAACTCTTCTTTTCAACACCTCATCTTACTCAAGCTTTACATCGAAGCATTACCTTAGCCATATCTGCAACGATAATGGGTAGTGTAGTAGCCTGGCCACTAGCATATTTCATTGTATTTTGTGTTAATAAGAAATGGCGCCCCTTATTTCTTTTAGCTATTCTAGCTCCATTTTGGACTAGCTTCACAATTAGGGCATTCTCTTGGCAACTTGTTCTATCTGATAATGGCGTAATTGCTTGGTTTATTGAACTAATAACGGGAATGTCAGTTACTCTGGGTATTCTATATACAATGAACGCGTCAATATTCGGATTGGCATTATTTTGTTCAATGCTTACAACTTTTACCCTTTACGGCGCACTAGTATCAATCGATACAAAGCTAATTGAGGCAGCTTCGAACTTAGGGGCTAAGCCTTTTAACATTTTTAAAGATATTATATTTCCACTTGGTCTACCAGGGTGGATAGCCGGCATCTTTTTATCTTTCATTGTATGTGTCGGCGATTATGCAGTGCCTACACTTTTAGGCGGAGGTTTAAAACCGGTATTAGCGCAGATCATGTTATCTATTCTGAAAGGTACCTATGACCTATCTCAGGCAGCAACTATAGCCATTATCCTTGCAATGACAGTCATCATGTGCGGATTACCTCTTATAATTTATGGAATGCTAAGAAGAAAAAGGGTGAGTGTATGAACGGACTAATAGTCAATAAATTTATGCTATTAATCCTCACGGCATTTTTCTGTTTGTCATTGATAGTTATATATTTGCCAATTTTAGTTATGATAGTTTTTTCTTTTAATAGCGGGAAATATCAAACGCTTCCATTTAGAGAACCAACTTTCGAATGGTATGTAAGCCTCATAGCCGATAATAGCTTTATTAATAGCTTTTTTACGAGCCTAATGATGGCATCGCTTGCGAGTATTTTTGCCACCATTTTAGGTTTTTTAGCTGCTTATGCATTCAGCAAAGCAAAAGTACCAGCACACGCTCTTTTATTTGGCATTGTTGTATGCCCCCTTGTTATACCAATGATTCTAATTGGTATTGGAATGCGTCTTCAAATTGTATCCATTGGGATTGAGCCAGCTCTTTGGTTAGTTTTACTTGGGCAAACTTTATATGTATTACCCCTAGCAGTTATTAATTTAAAGAATCGCATTGATAAAATTCCTAAGTCAATGGAGGAAGCTGCGATTTCCTTAGGTTCCACACGGATTAAATCGATAATTTTAATTCTTGCTCCTATTTGCGCGCCCTCAATATTTGCAACATTATTACTTACATTTACTTTTTCATTTGATGAATTCGTTATTGCATATTTTTTAACTAACTTCGAGGTCACTTTACCCATAAGAATTTGGACCTCCTTGGTAACCGGCTTTGAGCCAAAAATAAATGCTGTTGGCACAGCTGTTTTTATTTTCTCGCTAACCTTAGGTCTAATAGCACAGTTTATTTTATTATTTAAGCAAACAGATTTAGACAAAAATAAGGCCTAATGAAAGATATGATTTAAATGAAATTAAGAAGATCACCCACATTAGAAATTGGAGAAAAAATCAAAGCTGCAAGCCTTGATAACAAAAAATTGTGGTCTTTATCGACTCCTAATCTTTCTAGTTATAATGATACACTCTCTACTGATCCATCTTGGGGAAAACTGACCCACCCTGCTGGCATGCCTGAATTAATCGAGCACACGAAATCAACCCTTTTTAACAATTGGGATCATAACGAACACGAAGTCATTATTTCAGCTGGAGCAAAATCTGCTTTATTTGCAATTCTTAAAACTATAACTGATTCTCAAGATAGCGTTCTACTACCCTCTCCTACGTGGCCAAGTTACTTTGACATTTGTAAAGTTGCAGACTGCCAGCCAATCGAAATGCCTACTCACTTTTCAAACGGATTTAATTTAGATCTTACCGAAATAGAGCAATGTTTTAAGGAAAATAAATTTAAAGTTATTATATTCAGCAACCCTAACAATCCAGTAGGTATAATCTATGACAGCCATTTACTCTCAGGTTTAGTTCAACTTTCGAAGAAATATGGCTTTTATATAGTCATTGATCAAAGCTTCTCAAAAATTATTTTTGATGAACAGAAGTGGTCCGAAGCAACCTGTGAGATTTCAGATAAATTATTTATTGTTGACTCGTTTTCAAAAAATTTTCTTCTTCAAGGTGCCAGGGTCTCTGCAACATTAGTTCCAAAAAAATTAGCCGAAAATTTTACAAATATTCATCAAACAATTTTAAGCTCGGCTCCTGCGCCCGCTCAAATTATGGCATTGAATGCAGTAAAAAATAATTTAAAGATGCCATCTCTAATAGAACAGCGTAAAGAGACAAAAAAGTTCATTGAATCGCAAAATTGGGATTTTATTAACCAAGTTGGCTCCTTTTATTACTTTCCGAAAGTAAAAAATTACTCTGAGTTGGAAAGCAAGGCGTTAAAAATAGGGGTGCTCCTTTTAAAGGGTGATGTCTTTGGAAAGGATTATAAAGACCACTTCCGTTTGTGTTTTGCTCGCCCATTGTCTGAATTAAAAATTATATTTAACCAATTGGATAATGTTTTAAATGGAAAATAAAGAGCAATTTAAATGCATATCTCCTAACACGGGCGAAGCTTTTGACACGTGGACACAAACTTCAGTTTCTGAATTTAGTAGTGCTTTAGAGAGATTAAATGATAAATCGTTCATAGAATTATCCAAGGCCTCAAATAGAGCCAGCGCATTACTCTTATTGTCAAATGCTATTGAAAAAGCACGCGAAGAATTTGAGGAGTTAATTGTAGCAGAAGTTGGAAAGACGCAATCAGAGGCAAAAGCGGAAATTGATTACGCTAAATCTTTTCTAATCTATATGTCTGATTTACTTTCCTCTGCCAATTTCAAAGAAGAGATAGAAGATGGTCGTTGGATAAATACAGTTCCCTTGGGTCTTGGTCTATTAATTACACCTTACAACGACCCTCTGGCTGGGATTACGCGCAAAATTGCAAATTGTATTGGCTCTGGTGCTGGTGCAATTATTAAACCTCCCGAATTAGGAATTAAAACGGCATCGAAATTGGAAGAAGTGATAGGTTTGGAAAAACTAGACCACCTAATGTGTTTTTTAAAAACCAAAGATAGAGAAATCATTAAACAACTTATGCATTCTAGAGAGATTGGAGTAATAAGCTTTACCGGTTCGACTGAAGTGGGCAAAATTCTCTCTATAAATGCTGGTAGTGGGCTTAAAAGATTTGTTGGTGAACTTGGCGGAATAAATCCATTCATTATATTTTCAGATGCAGATATTGAAAAAGCTGTAACAGATCTCGTTATCAGAAAAACAAAAGCCGCAGGTCAAGCGTGCTCTGCTCAAAACATTCTTTTTTTAGAAAAAGATATCGCAAATGATGTTATTGAAAAAATTGAAAGCAAATTTTTCGAAATAGAGTCATTGCCTACGGATAAATATGCAAGTGCACTTATGGGCCCTATTCGTACAAAAAAAGCACTAGAAGATCTCTATTCATTTGAAGAAAGATTGAACCAGTCTGGAGCTAGATGCATTATAAACAAAAATCAAAAACTTGTTGGCGATGGCTTCTTTTATAATCCAGCAGCTTATTTATGTGAAGAACCTGATCTATTTATGGAGCATGAAATTTTTGCACCTTTGCTGGGAATCTGTGTTTTTGATGATAGAAAAAGTTTAAAAAAGCTACTACATAATAATCAACAACCTCTTGTGCTGTATGCATACTCACAAGATCATACCTTTTTAAATCAATTTATTACCTCATTGAATTATGGTTCAATTGGATTGAATAATACTGGGATTCAAGGGGCCCAAGCACCGACCGGTGGTTTTAAGGAAGCAGGGTTAGGTAGAGAAGGAGGAGCTTGGGGTTTAAGTGAATTTACAACAACAATTAACGTTAAAGAAGTTTTTTCATAAATTTTGGAGAGCTGAATGATAGAAATAATTAAAACAGATAAAGCACCTGCTTCCACCTCTCCTGTATCACAGGGAACAAAAGGAGCGGGGATGGTATTTATTGGCGGCCAAATGCCTAGAGATACGTCGACTGGAAAAATAGTTGAAGGTGCAGTCAACCAAGCTCGTCTTTCTCTTGAACATTGTATTACTATACTTCGTGAAGCTGGGTCTGACGTCGAAGATGTTTTACTTGCTGTTGTTTATATGACAGACCTATCTGAAAAGGATGCGGTCAATTTGGTATTTTCAGAAGTTTTTGGAAACAGACCCCCAACGAGAAACCTTGTCGAAGTATCAGATATCGGAGAAGGTACTATTGTTGAAATAGCATTAACGGCAATAGCACATTAAGAGGGTTATATTATGAATAAACGAGGGATGCTTTTTCAATGTTTTCTAGAACATGTTTTTCTGTAAATATTCGAGCATCTAATAAATTATTCTGCTCAATAAAATTTACTATTTGTTCATGATAAGTGAGAGACCTTCTAGAAGGAAGAGAATGATGCATAAGTTGATATCTAACTGGAAGAGAGACTTCGTTTACAAGTGCGATTGTTTTCTTGAGTATATCATTATTAGCGAAATCAATTATTTGTTGATGAAAAAAAATATTTTCCTGAAAATAATCAACGATGTTATTTTTTTTAAAAGAAGTTTCCATTCTTTCGTTAGATTCTTTGAGCGTTTTTATCAAACTACCAAGCTCTTTATTTTCAAGTTCCATAATAACAAGCCCCTCAAGGTTGGCCCTAAGGGTGTATATTTGTCTAATCTGCATTGGAGTATAATCACGAACTTTAAAGCCCTTGCGTGGTTGGTGAACGACCAACCCTGTCTGCAACAAAAGGCGCAAAGACTCTCTTATCGGCCCCCTAGAGGAACCAAAGCGAAGACTGATTTCCTCCTCTCTAAGAGTTTGGTTTGGTTTGAGAGTTCCATTTATAATTCCTTCACGAAGGTCAGTGAATATATAATCGGAAATCGTCGTTGGAAGTTTGGGTAACAACATGTTCATAAATTACAATTAAAACTAAAAAAAATTTAATTCAAAATTTACGGTAAGTCAAAGATGTCTATGAAGTTAAAGAATATTACAAAAAAATTTGGTAAAACAATAGCGGTAGATGACGTATCTATCGAAATTAAAACTGGTGAGTTCTTAACTTTATTAGGCCCCTCTGGTTGCGGTAAAACAACAATCTTGAGAATAATTGCGGGGTTAGAGAACGTGACTAGTGGTCATGTTTTTCTAGAAGATGATGAGATTACCCATTTAAATCCTACCAAGCGAGACATTTCTATAATGTTTCAAGATTACGCGCTGTTTCCGCACATGAGCATATGCGACAACGTATCGTATGGTCTTCGCATGCGGGGTATTAAAAAAGCTGAACGAGACAAACAAGCAATTGATTGGCTAGAGACGATGCAACTCTCTTCAGTGCAAAATAGATTTCCATCTGAACTTTCCGGTGGTCAAAGGCAAAGAGTTGCATTAGCAAGAGCTCTTATTACGAACCCAAAAATACTTTTACTTGATGAACCGCTAAGTGCGTTGGATGCCAATCTTCGTATTAGACTTCGCGAGGAGCTAAGAAGAATTCACAAGCAAGTTGGGACAACATTTGTATGTGTTACACATGACCAAGAAGAGGCAATGGCATTAAGCGATAGAATTGCCATTTTGAAGGACGGCCAAATAGAACAAATTGGGACCCCAAATGAGCTTTATGACAAACCTGCTTCAGAATTTGTAGCAAATTTCTTCGGGAACTGTGCTTTATGGCCGTTAAAACGTGATGCCAAAGACAAAACAAAAGCTTTCCTAGTCGATACTAATGTGCAGTGCAAAACGAATATAGCTAAGAAATCAAACGAAGATTATGCAGTTATTCGGCCTGAATTCTTAGAAATTTCAAATGATAATAAAAAAACCAAAAACTATTTGAATGGACGCGTCCTTGATATACTAACTAAGGGAGCCAGTAACCAGGTAACCGTAGAGTTTGAAAATAAATTAGTCATTGATTTAAACGTTCCACGAAAGCAAAAACTTCCTAGTATAAATGGAAATGTTCAAATCAAACTATTACAATCTAATTTACATTCAATAACCAACTAAAACTATGAAAGAGCTATACTTAACAAAGAAATTTGAAAGCACAGCGGTTAATACTTTTAGATTGTCGGATACACCCCCAATTTTCGTTAGAGGGGAAGGACCTTGGTTGTTTACAGAGGACAATCAAAAATATCTGGATCTTGTTTGTGGTTCAGCTACCACTAATTTGGGTCACAATCATCCTTCTCAAAAATTTGCGATCAGTGAGGCCTTGAAATCTGGTATTTTTCATACTGGAACTCGTTTGATCTCCCCCCTCCGAAGTGAGTTATATTCTTCTTTAAGTCATTTTCTGGGTTTAGAAGATATTTCAATACATTTAGCGAACTCTGGTTCAGAAGCGATAGAAACCGCAATAAAATTGAGTCGTTTTTTAAGTGGTAATGAGCGTATTATAGCCTTTGAGGGTGGATACCACGGTCGTACATTGGGAGCACTAAGTGTTACACATTCTGAAAAAATACGCCTGCCCTTTATTGGGAAAATAGGTGATTTTGTTAGTTTTTCCCAATACCCCAGAGATAATACAGAAGTTGATATGTGCCTTGAAAAATGTGAGCGGCAACTTAATCATTACGTTAAACACGACCAGCCTGTTGCAGCTATTTTAGTAGAACCCATTCAGGGAGTTTCAGGTGTTTGGGGTCCCTACCCAGCCTTCCTTGAAGGCCTAGAAGAAATAGCTAAGAAAAATAAAAGTCTATTAATAGTTGATGAAATCTGGTCAGGCATGGGTCGTTCTGGAAAGAATTTTTCTTACCAATATTCGAATATTTCTCCTGACCTTATTGTGATAGGAAAAGGGCTATCAGCCTCTTTACCGCTTTCGGCGGTAATTGCAAAAGGTGACCTTCTTAAAAGATGGGGGGCTGGTTCCCATACTTCAACGTTTCAAGGTAATCCAATCGCATGCGCCGCTGCCTGTGCGACCATCAAAGAGATTAAAGATGCAGACTTAGTCACTCACGTAAATGAAATAATAGAACCCTGTTTTTCGAAATTCAAAAAAGATTTAAGAAATATTACAACGGTCAAAGATGTACGATTTGTTGGAGCACAATGCGCGATTACATTTGATAACTCAGATTTAGCTAATCAGATACAGAATGATACAATGGAAAAAGCCAAAATACTAACTTATGGAGGAGGAATGAATGGAGAATGCCTCATGGTCCTTCCACCTATCAATATTTCTGGAAAAATTCTATCTACAGCATTAACACAACTTCTTGAACTTATCTCTGAGATGTCAAACCATAATTAGTCGCTGAAACGTAAGAGGTTAGATAGAACTAAATATACATAAAATTTCGTTGAGTTTTGCCTGTGACATATGGCGAAATCTTATATTAAAGCAAGCATCACATTCTTAGCCATTCCCAAAACTCATAAAAAAATGAAAAGGTGTTCTTTGCTACCGGAATTATGATTGAATAAAGGCGAATTGTAATAAAAGTGTAATATTAACTTAATATTAAATAATTTTGGATAAACATTATGATTAAAATTGGTATCAATGGAATGGGGCGTATTGGGCGTTTGGTGCTTCGTTCAGCTTTAGGTGGCGTCACTCGGGTAACTGGGGATAACAATGCAAATACGCAACTTGAAATTACTCATGTAAATGAAATTAACGGCGGAGCTGAAACTATAGCTCACCTTTTAGAGTTTGATACCGTTCATGGGAGATGGAAGGCAGATATCGCTTCAAACGAGAATAGCATAACTATAAACGACCATAACTTAAGTTTCTCTTCGTACAATATGCCAGAAGATATAGATTGGGCGGACTTTGGTTGTAGCATTGTTTTTGACTGTACAGGAAAATTCCGTACAAAAGAAAAATTAGCTGGATACTTTGATAAAGGCGTTAGGAAAGTCATCGTCTCAGCCCCTGTATATGATGAAGATGCTCTAAACATCGTATATGGCATCAACGAACATCTCTATAATCCAAAAAAAAATGGAATTATCACGGCCGCTTCCTGCACTACAAATTGCCTCGCGCCAATGGTGAAAGTTGTGCATGAAACAATTGGCATCCGCCACGGTCAAATTACAACGATACATGACCCGACAAATACAAATGTGATGGTTGATGCTCCTCATAATGACTTACGTCGTGCGCGTTCAGGCATGACCTCACTTATCCCAACTACTACTGGCAGCGCAAGTGCTATAGGATTAATTTATCCAGAGCTTGATGGAAAACTCAACGGTCATGCAGTAAGGGCACCAGTACTTAATGCTAGTTTGACAGATGCTGTATTTGAACTTAGCCAATCTACCACTAGGGAGTATGTGAATTCGCTTTTTGCGGATGCCGCAGAAAACGAATTATGTGGAATTCTCGGTTTTGAGAGTCGGACACTTGTTTCAGCGGATTTCGTAAATGATACCCGAAGCGCCATTATTGACGCAGAGAGTACACTTGTTACTAACGAAACAATGCTAAAACTCTATGCTTGGTATGATAATGAAATGGGATATGCCTGCCGAATGGTAGATTTGGCAAAGATGGTTATCGACAAAGAGCAATGAACACATCAATCAGTCATTACTTTATAGTTACCTCGTCCTATTTAGGCTTCACTTTGTCAGATGGCGCCCTGAGGATGCTCGTGCTTTTCTATTTTTTTAAACTTGGATTTTCTCCACTTACGCTCGCTTTACTTTTTCTCCTTTATGAATTTGCAGGTGTCGTTGCAAATTTGGGGGGTGGGTGGCTTACAACCCGGTTTGGCATTCGCATAATGTTATTAGTAGGATTAAGCTTACAAATTATAGGTTTAATTTTCCTTTCACTATTAGACCCATCATTCGATTATTTCCTATCAATTATTTGGGTATTGGCAGCTCAAGGCATTTCGGGGCTTGCCAAAGATTTTACTAAAACGGCTTCAAAATCTGCAATCAAGAGCATGGAAGTTGACGGAAGGCAAGGTCTTTTTTACTGGGTTTCCTGGTTCACAGGATCCAAAAATGCAATGAAAGGAATAGGGTTTTTTCTAGGCGGAATATTACTGACAAAATTTGGTTTTCAAAATAGCCTTTGGGTTATGGCAGGGTCTCTTGGACTAGTTCTTCTTTTAGTTTCTTTCCTTCTGCCAAAAAATTTGGGTACAAGTAGGCCATCAGGACGAATAAAAGAGCTTTTTAGTAAATCACCGGAAGTAAATAAAATTGCATTAGCTAGGATTTTCTTGTTTGGCGGACGGGATATTTGGTTCGTAGTAGCTATACCCATTTTTCTTTATACAAATGGATGGGATTTCTGGGAAGTGGGAGGGTTTCTTGCAGGTTGGACGGTATTTTATGGTCTCGTGCAAGCGATTGCCCCCAATATCATATATGTAACTAACGATGGAAAAAAAACAGTTTCTTCAACAAGTATATTAGTGTGGTCTATATCACTTGCGCTTGTTGCCCTTATTCTCCTAGGTATCATGTCAGCAAAAACAGATTTACTGTTATTGCTATCTGGCCTTATTTTGTTTGGATTTGTCTTTGCGATTAATTCTTCTCTTCATTCCTTTTTGATTGTTGCTTATGCTGGGAGCAAAAAGGCTGCTGAGGATATCGGTTTTTATTACGCAGCAAATGCAGCTGGTCGACTATTTGGTACATTTTTATCAGGCTTGCTTTTCCAGCAAGGTGGAGTGCTAGCCTGTCTTGCTGGCACAACTCTTTTTCTAATTGCAACCTCGTTTGTTGTTTGGAGACTTCCGGAATTGAAAACATAAGCTTTGCATATAACACAAAGAGGTTAAGCTAATACTTACAAGCTATTCAAGATATTTCCAAAATACTTTTTCTTAAAATGCTACATGCGCGTTCAATTATATATGGCTCCATATTCAATGGAGGCACCAAGCCTAAACATTCACCAAATTCACCACATTCCCATGTTATCAAACCATTTTGCAGTGCCATTTTACGAGCATTTTTATTTGAATCTGACGATGAGAATTCTATAACCCAAAAACTTCCAATGCCCCTCACATCAGTTACATTTTTGAAATCTACAAAGTCCTTTAATAAGTTATAAAATTGCTCAGACTGCAGGCTAATATTATTTAGCAATCCATGCTTTTTAATTTGGTCAAGAAAAAAAAGTGAGGCAGCAGCGGCAACTGGATTAAGCTGAAAAGTAGAAGATTGAGTACCTTTCTCCCAGAATGTGAGAATCTCCTCAGTTGATATAACCAGTCCTGCAGGGAAACCAGCAGAAATTGCTTTTCCAAGTATGATTATATCTGGTGTTACATCAAAATGCTCATAACCAAACATCTTACCAGTTCGACAAAAACCGGTGAAAGTTTCATCAAAGATTAGAGGGATTTTATTTTTAGTTGTAAATTCTCTGAGTTTAATCAAGCTTTGTTTATCTGCGAATTTAAGACCCGCCGTAGCTTGAATTGGCTCTATTATTACTCCGGCTAACTGCTTCTCATCATATTTTTCTAAAGTTTCAGACAAACCGTTATTCTTTTCCGGGAAGGGCAGAATGTGAGCCTTTGGGTGGAACGGTCCTAAAGAAGCATTTTTACCTTTCTCACCAGATACTGCAAGTGCTCCTAATGTACGTCCATGATAGCCACCAGAAAAACCCAAAAATTGCTTAGCACCTGTAAAATGCATTGCGCTTTTTATAGCAATCTCTGCTGCTTCTGAGCCACTAATTGATGGGTGAAATCTTGATAATTCAGGGGGCAAAAATGAGGATAATTCAGAATAAAAGTCAGCTTGAATACCTGTATTAAAATGTGGTCCTATATGAAAAATACCCGCCTGCAATTGTTGTTGTACTGCATCTATAAGACCATTATTGCCATGGCCTAGTGCTGTAGTCCCAGACCCAGAAGCAAAATCAAAATAAGTATTATTTTTTTCGTCAACCAACACTGCGCCTACACCAGATTCAAAGATGGGCGGTTTTTCTGTCAAAGAAAAGTTTTTAGTGCCAGATGACAATCTTTCTTTAATTTTTTTAAGCTGACCACTTTTTTGTTCTAAAAATATCCGCCCCATACCCGCTTTTTTATAATCTTGCCCTATTAATTCTATTGCATCTTTTACTAAGGCACCAACAGCAGTTAAAATCGGGATATTTAAAATTGTTTCGACTTTTGCAATTTCATCAGAAAAAGAAATCCCGCCACCCGCTATTACCAGCAATTCAGCTCTCCTATTATTATTTTTAACAAAATCAATGATTAACTTAGGAAGACTTGAAGAAGATAACGAATTTATTTGAACTTCGTCTGTGGCTTCCAAAGAAACAGAATCAACCGTCTTTATATTATAATCAGCGAGATAGCGCTCGAATTTCTCAGTAATTTCTCTGGAATAAGGTGAAACTAATAAAATATCTTTAAAGTTTTTATTTTTGATTAATCTTACAATCGACCTACTAGGAAACGTTACAGGGCAACCAGATTGTTTTTGAAGTTTTTCTATTAAGTATTCCTCATGGTCCTTACCAAGTATGAAACTAGCGGCATGGTCTCCACAGGCTATCGCATCTAAATTTACAGCTTTAAAAATATCTATAGCTTTTTGCAATGTATCAAGAGAGGCATACTGTTCCAAATTTTTATCTGTTAATTCTTCAGTGGCGGTATTAGCGCCATACCGTGCGGTAAGCCACCCGACATCTTTAGGCAAAAATTTCCAATATTCACTGTCATTTAATCCATCACATGGCCAAAGGAATCCGATATTTTTTTCATGCTCTGACATCAGATGACCTCCTCATATTTTGCAATTTTGAATATCGCATCAATACGCCACAGAATAAGCAATTGCTATTTTATTTTTTTGGTAAAAATTTTCTAGAATAAGATCTAAATTACCTTTAATATCGTCTATTGATTTTGGAAATGGAATTTCAGAGGGAAATAAATTGTACTCTCCTAATCCGATCGCTAAATGCTCTATATTTCTATTTTTTAATTTGAATAATTTAAGAAAACTAGTGATCTCCAAATCTCCCACATTTTTTAAAAGATACTCTGCTTTTGAAAAAGTGATCAAAGAGAGCTCATCCATTATTATTTTCATAATGGCATTAATATTTACGTCAGATGTATTTAAATAAATCTGCATTCTACTAAAATGTGATAAAAACTCAGGGTAAACATTTAAAGCATCGCAACTAATATGTTCTCTTTTTAAGGCTGTAAGTATTACGTTATTAGTTTTTTTCGAGAGTAAATATGATAAAATCCAATAAAAATAGTATTGTTCTGACCCTTTTGTATCAAAAGGAATAGCACATGCTAGACGCGTTTCTTTATCGACAGACTTGATTTTTCTGATGCCACCAAACCAATTTGAAGATGGTAAAGCAAAGTTCATATTTTTTGGAAATGAAGAAAATTTTGCTTCTGTAAAATCTACAAGTTGCTGATGTTCAATGTTTCCACAAGCACAAATCAAACTGTGTTCAGGGACATAGTAGTGCTTTTGAAAGGAAACCAGGTCATCAACTTTAATTCTATGGATTGTTTCTTTCGTACCTGTAATTCTTCTTCCATAAGACTGAGAAGGAAAACATACAGAATTTAAAACCTCAAATAAGTTCTTCACAGGGTCTTTAGATAATTCGTCTATTTCCTTACTGATATCTATTTTGGCATCATAAAGGGCCTCATCCGATAACCATCTTCCAGAATAAATCTCCCATAAAATATCTATGCATTTTTTAAGATCGAACTTATCTACTGACTTAATAATAAATGCGGTATGTTCAGCCTTGGTAAATGCTTTTATGTTTAACTGCCTGTTGATAATTGACGAATAAATATGAGATATATTTGCCGATTTACGAAGACCAAAAAGAGTATGCTCGAGTAAGTGTGACAGGCCTTCTTTATTTTCTGGATCACAACAAGCACCTGTTTTTACCCATAAACATAAACTTGCACCTTTGGAGGCTTTGTCAAAGTAACTTGCAACTCTAAATGAATTTGAAAATTGTGTTATATTAGTTTCTGTCATAAAAATCACTACGAAGCATCAATATTTAAATTTTGCTTCCATATATTTTGAAAGAAACATTAAAAAACCTACAATGATGAGATAAAGACAAGTAAGTTCAATTAGAACCTCGATTACAACAAAATGAACAAAAATTAGGTCGTTTGCAACTTTGGTCAATTCATTCACTGAGATAACTGATAATAAAGAAGAGGCCTTGATTACATTAGCCAATTCATTTGTCAAAGGCGGGAGACTCAAACGCAATGCTTGCGGTATTAGAACTAGTCTAAAAGTTTGAATGCGAGACAAGCCTATTGCTTTTGAAGCATCTACTTGCGATGAACCGATCGAGTCAATTGCACCCCTAAAAATCTCAACAGAATAACCTGCCCCAATAAGTGAAAGAGCAATAACACCGGTCCAAAATTCGTTGAAAACAATACCAAATTCAGGGAGCAGAAAATAAATAATAGATATATGAACTAGGGGTGGTGCTCCTCGCGTAAACTCCACAAATGCAATTATAGAATATCTAGAAATTTTTCCGCCCATCATTCTAGTTGCTGTTAATAGAATCCCAGCTATTACCGAGGCAACAACCGTTATGAGACTTATTTTAATTGTGAGCCAAAAGGCCGCTATCATATCTGGCAATATTTGCAACATGAAAGCTAAATCTAATGCCATTTTTACTCCTAATTAAAACGTTAACGTTGTGAAAGATTTTTTATCTGAAGGTTAGCGCCTATTTTTTTCTCGAGATAAATAGACAATTGGGTCATAGCAACTACAAAAGCCACGTATAAAACCGCTTGTGCAAACAACATCTCCAAAAATTTGAAGCTATCTGAGATGATTGCGTTTGCAGCCTTATGGAGCTCAAAAACGGTTATAACAGATAAAACCGAAGAAGCCTTTATCAAGTTTGACATTTCATTCGCCATAGGTGGAAGCATTCTAATAACTGCCTGCGGTAATATGATGAAAAATAGAGTATAGGATTTAGCAAGACCAAGAGCGAAAGCTCCTTCATATTGTCCATCATCCATTGAAAGTATAGCAGCTCTTGCTATTTCTATTTGATATCCTGCACTATTAAAAGAGAGTGCCACAATCCCGATCCAGAAAGGTGATATCTTAATTCCAAAAATAGGAAGTAGAAAATAGGCTGCGTATATTTGAACTAAAATTGGAGTGCCACGAACAACAAATACATAAAAGTCTATAACCCAGGATAAAAAGAAAGGAATTTTATACGCTCTTAATATACCTAAAGGAACTCCAATAATCGTGGCAATTAAAAAGCCAAGAAGACTTAATTCTATCGTAAGCATTAGCCCCGGCAAAAGCCGGGGCATTTGGTCTATTATAAAAATGAAATCCATTTATTAAGTTTCACTTCTTAAATTTGGCTTACCAAGTAGGAGCCTCATTTGGAAGTAAGTCAACAAATGATTGACCAAACCACTTCTCTTGAAGAGAAGCTAATGTTCCATCATTTTTCATATCTACGATAATTTGGTTTATTGCAGACCTAAATGACTCGTCTTCTTTACGGAATGCCATAGCAGTATATTCAGCTTTCCACATGTTTGAAGTAAATGGAATAACTGTAAAATCATCACTAGTTTGAGCAAAGGCTAGCAAGCTTACTAAGGTAGAAGCATATGCGTCTAACCTTCCTGAACGCATTGCAGCATAGGCAACTTCGTCTTTATCATAGGTTTTGATATCACCATTATAACTAATTCCATGTTCCTTGGCTGCAAGATTTAGCTGATTGATTTGGGGTGTACCAGCTCCTGCAGAAACAGTCTTTCCACCGAGCATTGATGGTGAGGTTATGCCTGAATCCTTCATTACCAATAAACCTGAACTTGCATCCATATACGGGTAGGAAAAGTTCACGCGCTTATATCTTTCTTCTGTTGCAGTCATGCCACCCAAAATAAGATTGAAATCTCCATTATAAAGCGATTGAATAACTGTAGACCAATTTGTGTCTTTTGGTGTTGGTTCAACACCACCAAGGCGCTTACCTATTTCAGATCCAACATCGATGTCATAACCGACTAACTTATTGTTTTCATCTAAAAACTCAAATGGTTTATAACCTGCTTCGAGGCCAAATATTAGTTTACCGCTTGATTTTACATCACTCAATGTATCTGCAGTAACCATTTTAAAAGGTAATAGCAGAGCTATGATACCTACTAATATAATTCTCAACATTTTTTTCTCCTTTGTTGATTTAAGTTAAAGTTAACGCATTCATGGCAGCCAACTTTTCCAAATTTGGGAATGGTCTGGATAATTCATCAATCCCCAAAAATGCCTTTTCAATGGAGTGCGCAGCATCAAGTAAAAACGCATCCCTATTTTGTTTAGCTATAATCTGAATGCCAAACGGCATCCTGTTTGTATCTTCACCGCAATTAATGACTACAGATGGACACTGTGTTAACGTAATCCCCCAGCTGATAGCTTCCCAGTCTAAGTAACCCTTATAAAATACTTCATCGATATGCGATGGGTATTCTATTTCATGCGGAAAAGGAGTGACAGAAGCAGCAGGTGTAATGAGAAGGTCATAAGTTTCAAAAAATTTATTACTTTTGCGAACTATTTCACTATGATCCAAGAAAGATTGAGCAACATCCTCTGAAGAGAGTTGTCTGGCAATCTCAAGCTCTTTTATGATCACCTCACCCAATTCATCACCAAAATCTTTTTCCATCAATCCAAAATCGCCGAGAAATCCAATGCTTCGTAACGTCATAAACGTAGTTTCAGCTTTAGATAAATCCATATGCTCTCTGTTTGTTTGTTCAAAAAGTTCTTCAAAAAGAGCAAACTTCGAATAAAACGTATCCCTGTAGGAGTTTGACATCACCGCGAACCCAAGGTCATGAGATATTGCGACTTTTAATTTCTTTAAATCTATTTCTTTTGCTGGGAAAAAGAGTGAACCATCAGGGTCTTTTGAGAATGGATCTAGGGGATGCGACTTCGCCATCCTTGCGAGTAATAATTTACAATCGGCTGCTGTTCTACCCATAGGCCCTTCTACATCGAAGGGTGACCACATATTTGACCTTCTATCTGTTGAGACTATGCCATTAGACGGCCTCATTCCAGCGATACCGCAAAAACCTGCTGGCGTTCTTAACGATCCAGCAAAATCAGAACCTGTGGCAAGTGGAACAATACCAGATGCCACTGCGGCAGCCCCTCCGCCCGTTGATGCACCAGCACTTAAATCTGGATTGAATGGGTTACCTGTGCTGCCTTGTAACGGATTAGTTGTTGTGGCGCCAAACCCGTGCTCTGGTACATTAGTTTTCCCGAAAATTATAGCAGAAAATCTTCTTAAACTACTAACAACATCATCATCTTCCTCAGCGACGTTATCTTTAAAAAGTGGTGACCCGTATGATGTTTTTAGACCCTTTACATCGTTCAAATCTTTTATGCCAATAGGTAATGGGAGGCTAGTTGTTCCATTTGTTTTTTTGCTAGAATCACTATCTAGTGTTTCGCAAATTTTTATAGCCTCATCGAAATTTGTCTCAACAATTGCATTTATGGAATGATTTATCTTCTCATAACGGTTTATGCAACTATTTATTAACTCAACACAGCCTATCTCTCGTTTCTTAATTAAGTCGAGAAGTTCAGTAGCTGTTTTATCATTTAGCTCGTTTGAAGTGGAGGAGGAAAACATAGCGCCTATGATATTATGTTGACTGTTGACATTATTGTGCGATTAAAGTTAGCCTTTTTTTTTGAATGAGTCATGTGCTAATTTTAAACCAGTGTGATGCAAAAAAAACATCGATGTTGGTTATCAATTTGTAATATAAATTGGTGTCTGGTTTTTTGAAAGGAAGTTTTAATGTCGAGAGACGATATAAGAAGAGTTTTGGATTTTAAAAGCAAAATTGAAAAAAGGTTTCATCACCCCAATTTAGATGAACTTCAGGGATGGAAATCTGCAAAAGAAGAAGGAAAAATTCCCAAAAATAGGCTTAATGAAGAAAAATCATGGGCTTTGAAGATGGGTCTAACCGGTGCAGACAGCATAGAAGATAAAAGTATCCCGACTTTCTCTCGAGGAGAATTACCACATTTCGCTGGAATAAATACCTTTTTGAAAGCGCCATATGCCGAAAATGTAAATGATGTAAAAAACTATGATGCTACGATACTTGGCGCTCCGTTCGATGGAGGAACCACCTACCGACCAGGTACGAGATTTGGCCCTCAAGGAATTCGAAAAATTTCTGCTTTGTATACCCCATATAATTATGAAATGGCAGTAGATCTCCGAGAGCAGATGACATTATGTGATGCAGGAGATATTTTTACGATACCTGCAAATATAGAGAAAACTTTTGACCAAATTTCGCGGGCTTGCTCTCACGTTTTTTCAAGTGGTTCACTTCCAATTATCCTTGGAGGGGACCACTCAATCGGATTTCCAACTGTTCGAGGCATTGCAGAATGCACTTCGAAAAGGATTGGAATAATTCACTTTGACCGACATGCTGATATCCAGGAAAAAGACCTCGATGAGCGTATGCATACAACTCCTTGGTTTCACGCAACAAATTTAGATAATGTTAAACCAGAAAACCTGGTTCAAGTAGGAATTGGTGGTTGGCAGGTACCAAGGGAGGCAGTGGAAGTTGCAAGAGAGCGTAATACTAATATTTTAACCATGAGTGATGTGGAAAAATTAGGTATTGAGAAAACTATAGAAATAGCTCTTGAACTGGCCTGGAAAGATACGGACATGGTATATATGTCGTTTGACATTGATAGCATAGACTGCGGATTTGTTCCTGGTACAGGTTGGCCTGAGCCTGGAGGTTTTCTCCCACGAGAGGCATTGCAACTTGTTGCTGGTGTCGCAGCTGAAGGTATTTGTGGAATGGAATTAGTAGAGGTGTCACCGCCATATGACCAATCTGAAATCACCGCCCTTATGGGTACCCGAGTTATCGTTGAGGTTCTTGGAGCAATGACCGTTTCGGGGAGCCTCGGCAAGCATCGTAAACATATTGATAAACCTGTTGAAATTCCTGCTGGAGAGTTTGAAGGAAGCAGGTGGTCTAATATCGATTGAGACATATAAGGAATATTCAAAATGTTATCAAATATCCATATGCATGATGGGTTCTTGCATTCTCACATGTCTGAGAATGATATAAAGAAAGATATATTGCTATTATCAACTGAATTTATAGATGGATTCACGCAATCAAATGATAAAATTGCCTATTTAAAACTATCTGATTTTCCAAATGAAATAGAGTCAAAAACGGGAGGTCCAACGCTCAAACTTGTAAATACAAGGATTGAGACAAATTGGCAACTTGGGACGGCAAGTCCTTCTTTTGGAAGGCAAGAACTTACGTATTTGCCTTATCCTAAAGAATTAGTCACTAATGTAACAAATATGATTTTTACTTATGTCTCTCTTCACGAAAAACAGGAAATCAACTTAATCAATTGGATTGCAGATAAACATTTTAAGGAAAAAAAAGTATGATTTCCTAGGTGAGAGGTTTTTCAAAACTTAAAATACACTTTAGTACCTTAAAGCCATTTCCTGTGTTTAGAAAATTTTATCAAATACTCATTAATTAAGAGCTTCAAATTTGGAGGCATTTAGCCTGCTTTCTTATTAAATATAGGAATTTTATTTTATAATAATAAAAGAATTTAAAAAATTTATGTTCAAATAAATTATTTTATGCCCGAAATAAAAATAAAATTGTATAAATCTTAAAAATATATTTTACGGAGAAAAAATTGCTTAAGAAACTTTACACTACATTTATCAGCCTTTTAGCATTAGGGCTTAGCACTAGCGTGGTTGGAGCGAGCCAATGGAAATTTAATAATGGCTTACCTGAGGGACGTGGTGAGTCGAAACAACTAGAGACCTTTGCTGCCGAAGTGTCCGATTTAACAAACGGGAGCTTAAAAATAGATGTGTTTCATGGTGGGTCATTAAACCTGAAAGATAACGATGTAGCGCGTTGGTTGCCTCAGGGTGCAGTTGAAATGGGACTTGTATGGGCCAATTACCTTGGTCGCGATGTTCCTGCATTAAATGCTGTTATGATACAAGGTTCCGTCGGAAGTTCAGAAGAATTGATAACAGCCTTACCGGAGATACAAGAGATTTATAAAGAAGTGCTTACTGAACTTGATATAGTCCCAACAGGATTTATGGCATTACCAATTCTAAAAGCATCTATCTTTTGTCGTGAAAAACCTGTTCGCAGCCTGGCGGATCTTAAAACTCGAAAACTGCGTGTATGGAGTAATGATCAGGTTGAAACTTTTACAAAATTAGGGGTTTCTGCCCAAATCGTCGGTCAAAATGACCTATATGTAGCATTACAGACTGGTGTTGTAGACTGTGCGGTTTATCCAGCGCTCTTCGCACATACTATTTCATTACAAGAAGTAACAAAATATGCATCATACTTATACCCTGTAGCAGGAGTTCCGTATGTATTGGGTGCATCGAAAGAAGCTTGGAACGCACTTTCTGATATTGAAAGAAATGCTATAACCACTGCTGCTAATAATGTCTGGGCTAGAACAAATGAATATTCACAGGCTGACCAAAAAGAAAATGACGCAAGAAAGAAACTTTCCGATCAAGGAATTGAATTTTTAGCCGATTTTTCAGAAGAGGATAGAAGTGAATTTTTATCTGCAGCATCAGAAACCTGGAAGGCAATGGCATCTGATGCAGGCGGAAAAGCTCCAGAGTATCGTCAACGTATATTGGACGTTCTTGGACGTTAAGCAGAGCGTTACTATTAGTGGAGTAATAATTTGGGAGAACAAACATTTCAAAAAAAACTCTTTGTAGTTTGCAAAACAACTGAAATGTTTGTAACTCCTATCTTTTACGCAATGGCTATTTTGGCCTCTTTAGCTAGCATTATGATAATCGCACTTATAGGTACTAGCGTGACGATGCGATATCTGGCGTATGCACCATTTCGTTTCACTGAAGAATTAGTTGGGCTTTTGATGACAGCCTCCTTTTTTCTTGCTTTACCAATAATAACCTTAAAAGCAAAACACGTGCGTGTTTTAATAGTTCTATCTTATGTGCCAGAGAGGCTTAAAATATGGGTGAACGCCCTAGCTTGCTTATTTGGATGCGGCTTCTGTTTCTGGTTTTTTTATTTGTGTGTTCCTTGGTTCCAGTTTGCCTTCGACAGACAAATAAAAACAGAGGTGGGACGACTGTTAATGTACCCTTGGATGTTGATTCTACCAATTTCAATGGCTCTAACCATCGTTGCATTTTTTATCAGAGGTATTTTGGGTAATACTGAGAAAATCAAATGACATCTTTTTGGGTAATTTTAACTGGTGGCTTATCACTACTGGCAGGGAGCGGCTTGGCTTTGGGAGCCTCTCTTGGTCTAACAGGCCTAATACTTCTCCATTTTGTTGCTGATGGAATCACATTTGTTGCAGTGGATGCTGTTTGGAATGTTCTCAATTCCTTCACTCTGAGTGCTATTCCATTGTTCATTATTCTAGGGGAAATTATGCTCCGAAGCGAAGTCAGCAAAAAAATTTATGTTGCTTTATCTCCTTTGTTTCAAAATATACCTGGAGGGCTTTTGCATACAAATATAGCCGTTTGCACATTGTTCGGAGCAGTGAGTGGTTCAAGTTTATCTACAGCAGCGGCAGTAGGCTCGGTCGCCTATCCAGAAATGACTGAAAGAGGATATGACAAGAAAATGGTTGTGGGTTCACTTGCTGGTGGTGGCACACTCGGTCTTTTGATTCCACCTAGCCTGTCGCTTTTAATTTATGGGGCACTAACAGAAACATCTATTGGACAGCTCTTTTTAGCTGGAATAGTTCCAGGTGTTCTATTCGCTGTAATGTTTATGATTTATATTTATTTTAAATGTATGCGCCAACCTTTTCTTGCACCTGCTGAGGACTCAGTATTTAAATTCACCAATATCATTATTAATATTCTCAGTATATGGCCATTTTTAATTGTAGTTTTTGCGATCATGGGAAGCATTACTTTTGGTATCGCAACGCCGACGGAAGCAGCGGGGGTTGGTGTGATAGCAACTATCATCCTCGGAAAGCTATGGGGTTCATTAACATTTAGAAAACTAGTTGAAGCTATTTACACTGCAACATTACTTTATGCTTCAATTATGTTTGTTGTTATTGGCGCGACTATCCTCGCCCAAGCAGTTAGTTTACTCGGAATTCCTCAATCTATATTAGAAACAGTTAAAGAAACAAACCTCGGTCCAATTGCCGTTTTAATTACTGTTATTCTTGTTTATCTAATTTTAGGTTGTTTTTTTGATGGACTTTCATTGATGATTATGACCCTCCCCATACTATTGCCTCTTATGATGGGGCTAGGTTATGACCCAATCTGGCTTGGTGTTATCGTAACAATAATGATTGAAATTGGGCAGGTAACACCACCGGTGGGTCTTAACTTATCCGTTCTTGTATCTGTTACGAAGGAGAAGGTATCTCTGGGAGAAACCGCCCTGGCCACAATGCCTTACTGGCTTATACTACTTCTAGGTATTGGCATACTAACGCTGGCACCAGAAATTGCCTTATTTTTACCTTCCAGACTAATGTAGTGATTTATTTTTCTATTGACTGGAGTTGTATCGGAAGTGAATTCATCATTTCGCATCCAGTATCACAAACAAGAAATTGATTCTCAATGATCATACCCCCTAAGCCATCTATATACCAAGGGCATTCAAATGCCATGACCATGCCAGGCTCTAATCTTGTTTCTGCATCGGCTGAGATAAATGGCCACTGCTCACTTCCTAAGCCATTACCAAGCCCATGTCCAAAGTGCCCCCTTGTGTAAGAGCTAAAGCCGCGGGCTCTTATGGCTGATAGTGTAGCCCAATAAATATCTTTTAATTGTTTTCCCGGATGCAACTGGCTACATCCTGCTTGAAACCCTGAAAGCAAGGCATCGTATATTTCTAATTTTGTATTACTTGGTTCCCCAAATATAAAGGTGCGAGCTCCATCTGAACTATAACCATCAACAAGACATCCAACATCAACTTTTATTAAATCCCCCTCTTTCACTCTGGCATTTCCTCCCCACGGGTTATCCCCAACAGAGATATATTCCCATGAACCATTCAATGCGGCACTCTTAGAATGGCTGTAAATTGCTTCTTTCCAGATTATTTCCAATTCATCTCTTGAAATACCCTCCTCTATCGCATCTCTAATTGCAATCATTCCACTCTCTGCGATCTCAGAAGCTAGCCTAAGGTGCTCTATCTCTCTTTTATTTTTTACCATTTTGAGCTGGTTAATCATATTATCCGCCTCTACCAATTCTATTTTTTTAAAAATAGTTCTGATTTCTGGATACTCGGATACAGATATAGCTGAAGCCTCATATCCAATTCGGGAATCAGCTAGACCATGCTCAAAAATTACATCACGTAAATGCTGATAACAGATTTTTGGCTCAAAAGTAGTGGGGCGGTTGAATTCTTCAGGTCTGCTCTGACCAGCTACAAAAGATGAAATTTGTTCTTTCGCACTTTTACTTTTATCTTCCATTGTAAGGTTTGCTGTCTCAACCCAAATTGGGCTCTCTCTCAAATCTTTTATGTGACTATAGGCCCGAAAATTTTCCAAAAATAAATCGCTTACAATAGCAGTTTCAGCAATTCTATGGTCCCGAGGAATTAAAACAGCTACAGCGCCTGACCTGCGCCACATTGTTGCAACACCTGCATTTACCCCAGTGGCATAAACAAAGCTTTCGGGAGAAAGAAGAATTAATGCTTCCACACCTATTTCCAACATTAGTTTCTCTGCCCTGTTTCTATCTAGATTTGCCATAAAAAATTAAATCTCCTTAGATTATTAGCGTAGCTATAAATCTGAAAAATGTTTAACCTAAATTAGGTTTTTTGTTTTCAAATAAGAAAATGCCAGAGAAAATAATTAGCATTGCAGTTAGATGATAAAATCTAATGGTCTCATCTAAAATTAAAATAGCCATTAGGGCAGAAAAAATGGGAACTAAGTTTGCGTAAAGACCTGCTGAATTTGGACCAACTAAATCGACTCCCCTCATAAAAAAAACTTGAGATAAAAATGAAGGAATCAGTGCAATATAAAAAACTATATACCATCCATTTTCTGTTGGAAATCTAAAACCACTAACCAAAGATTCTATAACAACCAAAGGAATGGACATTATCAGTGCTGCTATTGAGAAGTAACCCATCATGGCCAACCCGGGAATCGATGGTCTATTCTTTAATCCGAGAGAATAACCAGCGTAGAATAAAATTGCTAGTAGAATCAACAAATCGCCAATATTAAAAGTTAAAAGTAGTAAATTACCAATCGAACCTTGAGCAGCTACGATTATACATCCTAAAAAGGTCAAAACTAAACCAGTAACCTGCAACCTATTGACTACAGTGCCAAATATTAAGTAAGAACCGAGTAATATCATTGCAGGCATAATACTCTGAATAATTCCCAAATTAATCGCACTTGTAAAATGAGCCGCTAAGTAAAAAAATGCATTAAATAAACTTAAACCACATCCACCCATCAAAAATACCCATTTTAATTTCTTACTCATTACAGGCCATAAGGAAATCATAGCGCGTCCGTTAATTGACCAAATCAACAACGCAACAATTGCCCATCTCAAAAAAATAAGCATCATTGGGTTTACTTCGCCAACAGATAGTTTTCCTGCTATTGTATGGCTCCCCCAAGCTAATGTTGCCAGCACAAGCATTGCAGGGGCGCTAGAATAAATATAACGATAAATCAATTTCATTGCATAAGGGTAAAACACAAATTAAAGAGAAGATAGTAACTATTTTTTTTATGACGATAACAAGAACATACTTGTTAAATCGATTTTTCTAAATAAAAAAGGTATTATAATATAAGGACGCGTCTATGACTGAACCCAATGAAAAAGAAATAGTTCAAAGTCCGAACACTAAAACTCCTAGTACTATTTTATACTTGGGTAAGGTGATGGATGATGCATTATTAGAGATCGACCTTGAACATTGTGTTACGAATGCCAACGCTCCAGCCAAGCGATTACTTGGCGATAATTTAATTGGTACGTTACTAGATCAAAGATTAAATCATATAGAATTAGAAAATAAATCACAGGAACTTATTCAAGAAGGCAAAATAACTGAATTTAATGCAACTCTAAAAAATGATAAATATCATCACCTCAAAGGACGTATAATAGGTATTGGAAACCAGCGAGCTATTGTCCTTTTAATGGATATGACGTTGCAACACAATCTCGAAAAAATACGTCGTGATTTTGTAGCTAATGTAAGTCATGAATTGAGGTCTCCACTAACTAGCCTTATGGGGTTCGTAGAAACAATGCAGAATACGCCCGATATTGAAAATGATATGAAGGAACGCTTTCTGAAAATTATGGAAGATGAAGCAAAGCGAATGTCGCGACTGATCGATGATTTAATGTCATTATCAAGAGTAGAAGCAGAAGAGCATATTGTACCAACCGGAAAAGTATTTATCAAAACAGTTTTAGCCTCAGTTATTGCTTCATTTAATAATAGAGCAATAAAAACAGGGCACATAATCGATTTTCAAGACAAACGAAAAAACATAACTGATGAACCCATCATTAGAGGAGAAACTGATGAAATCACTGAGGTATTTCATAATCTGATCGATAATGCTCTCAAATATAGCTACCCTGAGTCTAAGATAACGATACAACTAACAGAAACAGTCGTTGGTCAAATAACTGTTAAGATTAAAAATGAAGGAGATGGTATTGAAGCGGAGCATTTACCAAGATTAACAGAACGCTTTTATCGGGTTGACAAAGGTCGTTCGCGACAAATGGGTGGAACAGGTCTCGGTCTTGCAATTGTCAAACATATTATTCACAAGCATAGAGGGACGCTTAAGATAGAAAGTGAACTTAAAAAGGAAACAATGTTTCAAATTTCGGTACCATATTTTCATACTTTACTCTCAGGTTTAAGATTAAACGAATAATTGTCTGGCCCGAAATTGTCACATCAGTGTCATATTTCTGTTATAATTGAGGATATGTTAAGATTTGCGGCGGAATATTCAGTATGAAAAATAAACCCAAAGTGAAAGTTCTTATTGCGGATGACGAGCCTAATCAATTAGAACTCTTGCGTTATAATCTCAAACAAGCCGACTTTAACGTCATATCCTGCGAAAATGGAGAGGACACAATAAGCTATGCCGAAGATTATTTGCCAGACATTATAATCTTGGACTGGATGATGCCAGTTTTATCTGGTATTGAAGTTTGCCGAGAATTACGCTCGAAATCATTTACAAAACATATTCCGATAATCATGTTAAGCGCAAGAGGAGAGGAAGGCGACCGAACGCTGGGACTTGACATTGGTGCAGATGATTATATTACCAAACCTTTCTCACCGAAAGAACTTATTGCTCGAATCAAGGCTATATTGAGAAGAGCTAAACCCTCCGTTGTTAATGAAGTAATAGAGCACGGGAATTTAAAACTATATCCTGGAAAAAAATTAGTTGAAAGAGATGGGATAGCAATCAGTCTCGGACCAAAAGAGTTTAATATTTTGTCGACCTTAATGGAGCGACCAGGGCAAGTGTATAGTAGGTCACAATTATTGGATAATGCCTGGGGACATGGAGTGTTCGTTGAAGATAGAACTGTTGATGTACATATTGGAAGATTAAGAAAAGCTCTTCAAAAGCAATCTAACGGTAGAGACTGGGGAGACGTTATTCGGACAGTGAGAAGCTCAGGTTATGCTCTAGCTTTGAGTGATCATAATTAATCTTATAAAAACCTTTTTTGTCACAAAAGTGTAATAATAGACATTTATGACTCGCGAATAAACTATTTAAAAGGAGAATTTTATGCGTTTTTCACAAGTATTTACAACACTGGCGTTATCTATATCGATAGCTGGTGTAGCTCAGGCTAGAGATCAATTAAGTTTAGCCGGTTCCTCAACTGTTTTACCTTTTGCGACCATAATAGCAGAAGAAATGGGTAAAAACCCATCTTTCAAAACCCCGGTTGTTGAATCTGGTGGCTCCTCGGTTGGTAAAAAAGGAGTTTGCGACGGAATTGGAACCGAATACATCGATATTGGGAACGCTTCATCACGAATGAAAACATCTGAATTAGAATATTGCGACAAAAATGGTGTAGACCTAACTGAAATAAAAGTTGGATACGACGGAATCGCAGTAGCCAACTCTATTAATGGTGAGACTCTAAAAATTTCAAAAGCAGATTTGGGTAAAGCACTAACTGCAGAAATTCCTCAAGAGGATGGTTCTTGGATTCCTAACCCTTACAAAAAATGGAGTGAAATTAACCCAAGTTATCCAGATATAGAAATAAGAGTTTATGGTCCTCCAACGACATCTGGTACGCGCGCATCATTTGCTGAAATGGTAAATCAGAAGGCATACTGTGCAAAAGATGAGTTGGCAAAAAAAGCGTCAGCAGCAAGAGACGATAAGAAAGGTAAGAAATGCCGTGCCATGCGAACAGACGGGGCCTTCATCGAAGCTGGTGAACAGGACAATTTAATTGTGCAAAAGCTTCAAGAAGATAGTTTAACATACGGTATATTTGGATTCTCCTATTTAGACCAAAACAGAGACACACTTCAGAGTGCAATTATTGACGGGGGTGGAGCAACCTTTGAGGCAATTGCAAGTGGAGACTATGCTATTTCAAGGGCTTTGTATTTTTACGTGAAGCATGCTCATGTTGGTGTTGTGCCTGGCATAGCTGAATACATGGAAGAGTGGACAAAGCATTGGGGTGATGATGGTGTATTAGCTGACGCAGGAATGGTTCCTATGCCTGCAGACGAACAAGCTAAGTACAAAAAGGCAATGTCAGAGTTGCCAAAACTTACTGCTGATATGCTGTAGAAAACATTTGTGTTACAATGGGGCGTCAGTTAAATCTTAATACTGACGCCCTTTTTTTATAGAGATAAAAATGCTTCTTACAACTTACATAATAATAATAATAACAGGATGTAGTTTATTTTTTATCGGAAGAAATAAAATCGTCAGCATTTCTAAAGCTGAAGATAAAAGGCCTCATTCTCTATACATTTACTATGGATTTTTTCCAGCTATTTTAGGCATAGCTCCCTCATTGGTGCTTTTATCCTTATGGATAGGTTTTGATGACGTTATTTTTAATCAAATGCTAAAAAATCGTTTCCCAGATAATTTAATTATAGATGGAAACCAAACAGTTCTGATCCTAATCGCCAAAATACAAAATATTGCATCAGGTATCATAGTTGGGAAACCGGAACAATGGGTCATTTCCTTAGCAGAAAAGTTAATAGTTTGGCGTGGCTACTCAAATATTATGATTGCAATATCGAGTATACTACTGAGCGTTACCTTAGGTTATTTTTCTTTGACCAAAATAAAAATTGAATTTAGAGCGAGAATAGCCGTCGAAAAATTGATGATGATTGGTTTAGTTGTCTGCTCATTGATAGCAATTATCACAACAATCGGAATTGTTTTTTCAGTTATTTTTGAATCATTAAGGTTTTTTCGACTTATACCTCCGTTGGAGTTTTTAACTGGGTTGACCTGGAATCCTGAATTTGAGGGAGCTGCTCGAGCTGGCTCTGACCAAGCTGGTCTTTCGAGTTACGGCTCGATTCCACTGTTTGTAGGCACTTTTCTTATATCAATTATCGCCCTCAGCGTGTCTGTTCCCGTTGGCCTTTTATCCGCAATATATCTCTCTGAGTACGCTAGCAAAAAAGTACGTGGCATTTTCAAACCAATGCTTGAGGTTCTTGCTGGGGTACCAACAGTTGTTTATGGTTTTTTTGCCGCACTGACTATAGCGCCATTTTTCCGTCAAACCGGCAGTTTAATCGGACTTGATGTAGCTTCAGAATCAGCTCTCGCAGCAGGCTTTGTTATGGGTATCATGATAATACCTTTTGTATCGTCTTTGTCAGATGATGTAATAAGTGCCGTTCCACAGTCATTAAGAGATGCCGCACTAGGACTCGGTTCAACTAAAAGTGAATCTATAAAAAAGGTAGTTTTACCAGCAGCATTACCCGGCATAGTTGCAAGTATTATTCTAGCAGTATCACGAGCAGTTGGTGAAACAATGATTGTTGTTATGGCAGCAGGCTTAGCAGCTAATCTTTCAATAAACCCACTTGATGCTGTAACCACTGTTACAGCACAAATTGTTACAATATTAGTTGGCGACCAAGAATTCGAATCAGCTAAAACACTGTCGGCTTTCGCTCTTGCCTTAACTTTGATTGTTATAACGCTAATACTTAACTTCTTTGCTTTACAAATTGTAAAAAAATATAAAGAACAATACGAATAGAGAAACTTAAGATGGCTCAAACACGCACCGAAAAGATAGTAATTGATAGTTTAAAAGCTAGAGGCAAAAAAGAGCGAAATTTTAGATTGTTTGGTGTCTCAGCTATAGCCCTTGCTGTGATTTTTTTGGCAATTCTTTTAGTTTCTATCGTATCAAAGGGAGCACCCGGATTTTTTCAATACTATGCAATTTTTGAAGTTGAATTAACAAGAGAACGACTCGACCCTAGGGGTGACATGTCAGACCAGTCCCTGTTTGAAGGACAAGCAAAAAAGATCATTAATGAAGCAGTTTTAGAATTTACTGGCGCAAAAAATCGAAGTGAAAAAAAAGCTGCGCGCAGTCTCTTATCTAACGGGTCAGATGTGCGTCTAGTAGAATTTGTTAAAAACAATACCGATAAATTGGATACAATGCAAAAAATTAAATTTGCTTTAGACGATGATGCGGATTCTTATTTTCGTGGATTTATTAAGAAGGAAACACCGGAAAAACAAAGAAGACTCTCAGATATAGAAATTTCGTATCTAGACAAAATGAAAAAAGAAGGTCTTATCTCATATGAAGTATCTGATTATCTATTTTTTGGTAGTGCTTCAAGAAATGCGGAGATGGCCGGCATAAAAGGTGCATTTATCGGTTCTATGTTTACCTTAGCAATTTGCTTCATTATATCATTCCCTATTGGTGTTGCCACTGCGGTTTATCTAGAAGAATTTGCTCCAAAAAATAAATTTACTGAATTAATTGAAATAAATATTAATAATTTAGCAGCAGTTCCATCCGTTGTTTTTGGAATTCTAGGACTGGCGATTTTTATAAATCTTTTTGGTATGCCAAGATCAATCCCTTTAGTTGGCGGCATGGTTTTAGCTTTAATGACCCTTCCAACGATTATAATTTCAAGCCGAGCAGCTATAAGAGCCGTCCCCCCAAGCATACGGGATGGAGCGCTTGGAATTGGGGCTTCTCCCATGCAGGCAACCTTTCATCATGTAGTACCACTAGCTATTCCAGGAATGCTCACTGGCACAATAATTGGCATGGCTCAAGCACTTGGTGAGACGGCTCCTTTGTTAATGATAGGAATGGTAGCATTCATTGTTGATATACCAGGATCAGTAACAGATCCAGGAACCGTACTACCTGTGCAAATATTTATGTGGGCTGATTTTGCAGAAAGAATGTTTATTCAGAAAACTAGTGCAGCAATCATTATATTATTATTATTTTTAATGATAATGAATGGAGGGGCCGTTTGGCTTCGTCGAAAGTTGGAACGTCGTTGGTAATCTAGGGGATTTGCATGAACCAAAATATTGAGAATATAGTAAAGTGCAGAGATGTATCAGTATATTATGGAGAAAATAAAGCAATAAATAGTGTAAGCATTGGCATTGAAAAAAAATCTATTACTGCTTTTATTGGACCATCCGGTTGTGGTAAGTCCACTTTTTTAAGAACTATAAATCGTATGAACGACACCATTGAACATTGTAAAATAGAAGGAAGTGTAATTGTTGATGGACAAGATATCTATGATCCATCCGTTGATGTTGTACCGCTTAGAGCAAAAGTTGGGATGGTCTTTCAAAAACCGAATCCATTCCCAAAATCAATTTACGAAAATGTTGCTTATGGCCCGCGCATACATGGACTAGCATCAAGTAAATCCGAACTTGATGAAATAGTAGAAAAAGCGCTGAAAGGTGCCGGATTATGGAATGAAGCAAGAGACCGACTTAATGAATCTGGGACAGGCTTGTCAGGAGGGCAGCAACAGCGTTTATGTATCGCTAGAACAATTGCAGTAGAACCTCAAATCATACTTATGGACGAGCCATGTTCTGCCCTCGACCCAATAGCGACATCAAAGATTGAAGACCTAATGTCAGAGTTGGCAAAGGAATATACAATTATAATTGTAACTCACTCAATGCAACAGGCTGCGAGAGTGTCTCAGAAAACTGCCTACTTTCATCTTGGTAATTTAATTGAGTATGGGGATACTAAAGAAATATTTGTTCGCCCAAAAGACACTCAGACCGAAGCCTATATATCTGGTAAAATTGGTTAGGAAATTAAAATGACTAGAGAACATATTAACTCTGCCTTTGACGATGATTTAAGTGAGTTGGATACACTTATTACAAAAATGGGTAGCTTAGCCTTCAGTCAATTCATCGCAGTTACTGATGGTATGGCAAATGAAGAGGCAAATCTCAAGAGTTTAATTAAAAATGATAAAAAAATAGACCAACTGGAAAGTGAAATCTATAATAAGACTGTAGAGATCATTGCTATTAGATCACCTCAAGCAAATGATTTAAGACGAATAATTACAGCTCCAAAGATTGCTACATTCCTTGAGCGAATTGGCGATTATTCGAAAAATATCATAAAAAGGCGCGAATTTATGATTGCAGAGGATAGCGATTTACACATTTTACAAAAACTTAATGATATTTCTGAGATAGCGAGGGAATTACTTACAGATGTTCTTGATGCACTTGGGCGACTTGATTCTAAAAAGGCGAAATTAGTCTGGGAGGGTGATGTAGAATTGGACGCTCAACATAGCGTAGTTTATAAACGAATATATCGTAGGATGGTAGAAAAGGGTTCGAGCCCAGCAGAAATTAACGCATTATTCATAGCAAAAAATATAGAACGCATAGGCGATTACTGCACAAGTATAGCTGAGCAAATTTATTTTATTGAACATGGCAAAATGTTGGATGAGGAGCGGCCTAAAATCGATTTTAAAATATAAACTCATTTTGTATTATAATTTTTAGTTTTTTACCGTAAGATTAAAGTAATTCTGGTTCTTCTTTGGCAGACCCCTAGGATCAGAAAAGTCAACATTAGTTACTCCACAAGAAATAGCAAAACAGGCAAGTGATACGGCTTTTGGTATAGGTATTTTTTTTCCCTTTCGTTCACCTTTTTCATAGTATTGTACGGTTCTTAATTTTAAACCGAGTTTACGCGCAGCCACCGTCTGATTAAATCCGTTAGCTTTACGCCAGTTTTTAAATTCCTTTGGTTTCATGGGATCAAATTACAATAAATATGTACATTTTGCGTATTTTTTATGTACATTTTGCATATATCTGTTATATTATCAACATGAAAGTTGCCTCACTTGCTTATTTAAAAACAGAAACAGAACCAAAATTTTGCCTTATAACAAATAAGCAAAATCTATTTACGTTTCCAAAAGGCAATGTCCGTGAAGACGAAAAATTAACCGCTGCTGCTTTGAGAGAGCTTTATGAAGAGGCAGGAGTTTATGGAAAAATAAAAACTAAGTATGGTACTTTATTTTTAAATAAACCTGAAATACTTTACTTTTTCGTAAAAATAGAAAAAGTAAAGAAAAGATGGCCTGAGGAAAAATACCGAACAAGATGTTTTCTAACACTTCATGAAATTTTATTAATAGAAACCAACGTTTATACTAAGAAAGTCGTTAAAGAATTATTAAACCCTTATTCAAATAAAGGTCTAAACACCTATAGCCAAATAAATAATCAGAAAATTAATTCTGATTTTGTATCTAGTATTAACCCCGGCAATTTAATTTAAAAAACTGTAATAAAAGTGTCATATTTATTTTTTAGCTATTTACAAGATAAAGGGATTGTTTGTTTTTTAGGTTTAACTGATGCGCGATAGAGATTCAAAACCGAAGTTTACAGCCGAGTTTGTAAGCGGCATGCTTGAAGACACATTTGAACTAGAACTTGAAGATACTATCCCACCAGAACTGCAACATAATTATTTAGAGAGACAAAAATCAACCCTAAAAAATGATACCTATTATAAATATCTTTTAGAGCTACAATCAGAATTAATTAAATTACAAGATTGGGTCGTCGCGACCAACTCTAAGATTGTAATATTATGTGAAGGCCGAGACAGTGCCGGAAAGGGTGGCGTTATAAAGCGTATTACCCAAAGAATGGACCCTAGAGTATCTCGGATCGTTGCGTTGCCAAAACCAACGGAACGTGAAATGACACAGTGGTATTTCCAACGTTTTGTTCCTCACCTCCCATCAGGAGGAGAGATTGTTTTGTTTGATCGGTCTTGGTACAATCGTGCTGGGGTAGAAAAGGTTATGGGTTTCGCAACCAATAAAGAAGTAGAACAGTTTTTTAAGGACGTGATTGAGTTCGAAAAGATGCTAGTGCGAGCTGATATAATATTACTTAAGTATTGGTTTTCAATAACAGATGAGGAACAGCAGTTTCGTTTCATGCTGAGAATTCACGATCCATTAAAACAATGGAAATTATCTGAAATGGATCTTCAAAGCAGAATAAAATGGGAAGAATATACAAAAGCAAAAGAAGAGATGTTTGAGAGAACATCAACTGATGTTGCCCCTTGGTACATCGTTGAAGGTAATGATAAAAGACGTGAACGCCTAAATTGCATTAGTCATATACTTTCTAAAATTCCTTATGTTGAAATTCCGCATCAGAAAATCTCTCTTCCTGAAAGGCAATTTAACCCAGATTATGAACGTAGAACTCTACCTGATACCCTTTATGTTCCTAAAATATTTTAAATCGAGATAGGTCGCATAATCTTTCTTCCTTGGAAAAGATAATATTATATGTCAAACATGCCATCACCATTTTTTGAAATATAGCGCCTCTTTTCATATTTAGAAGGAAGATTTCCATCCAACGCTTGTCTCATCCAATGGGCGATATAGTGAAAAACGCTGTGCCCTGACAGTGCCTCTGGAGTTCGGATAGGATGAAATTCATCTTCAAACACCCACATCTCTTTTGGAGCATTTAGTTTGCTGAAAATCGCGTCCGCATCCTCTAATGGGCTCAACGGGTCAAATTCACCAGTTGCCATTAGCGTTGGACAAGAGATCTTCTCAACATCTGGTTTGAGACTATAATCCTGACACATTAAGTCAAATTGATCCTCCGAATGAGTGCCTGCCATTTCCATAAATATCTGTTTGAATCGAATTGGTGCCTCATCGAAAATATTGAGATTATCCCAAAAATAACATGCCACCGCACCTGCCAGGGCGGCAAATCTTGGTTCTGCCGCGGCTGCTCTCATTGACCAAAAAGTGCCAAAACTTCTTCCGCATATGCCAATCTTCTTCTCATCCACCGATTTTTGTCTTGCCAGAAATTCATATGCAGCTCTAGCGGCAATAATATGATTATCATGTGTTACATAAACACCATCCCTAAGCATTTCACCTTGCCCCGGACCATCAATCGCCAATACATGCATCCCTCTCATATGAAATTCGTTTTCTAGAGGGTTTGGATAGTTTTCTTTCGTATTGTCCATTCCGGGAATAAAGACTACTGCAGGCGCTTCTACCTCAGCATCAAAATTGTGCCATAATGCTGGTATGGGACCAATTTCCGATTCAAGATACACTTTCTGAATTTTATATTCTGAGAGTTTATGAAGCTCCTCAGTACAAGAGAGACATTTTTCATATAGGCCCCATCTATAATCACTTATGATTGGCACTGTAAAATGCTGAGCCTCACGAAACATTTCAGAGGCTTTTCGATATAAAATTCGAGCACTTATTAAATCACCGTTGGACTTAGATAACGAAGCTAATTTCTCGGCCTTTTCCGCTTTCTTTGAGAGATACTTTGCTGCCATTTTAATTGATTTTACCGGAGAGGGAAGTTGGCGACCATCAATCTCAAAATGGATAGCACGGCCGGTTGTTCTCATTAGATAATCATATATCCATTGTTGGCCATCTCGTGCTCTGACTGGTTTATTTATGCTCATCTATCTCTCAAGAAGTTAGAAGTTTGGTCTTGAATATTAACATTAGTAAGATGTCATAAAAGGCATTTCCGTGCAAATTCTGTAAAAGCACATCAAATGGATGTCGAAGATTCATTTGTTTTTTGTATTCATGTTAACGAATACATAATGAAAAAACTGAAAACCGTTTTAAGTTTATTTATAAAATGAGCTATTTTCTGTTAAAACATAAAAGCCTTTCATGACCACAACAAGCATATGAGGACCTTCTTTTAAAAGAAATAATTAATTTGGGACTTATTATATTACAGCTTATTCTTTTTCTTCTATAGACGGAGGTCTAAAGCGAATAGCCAAACATGCCAATGCTAGAATTAAAATAGCGCCAGCTTCATATAGTAATATGATGGCATCCATCTCTTTACCTTGCAAAATTATCAACCTTGCAAGTGCAGTCATCGCAATAAAAAGTGGAAGTGTAATCGGAATTTTCTTACTTTTATAAAAGGCTCCAACCATTCCAAGAACCTCAGTGTAAAGAAAAAGGAGAAGTAGGTCAGCTAATTGCACTTTTCGAGCATCAAAAATAGCCAAGAGTTCTTGCAAAGTGGCAATGACTGTTAAAACTGCCACCACAGTCAAAAGGCTTTTTTCTAAAAACCCTATTACGGATGTGCCAATATTATTCATTTAAACCAGCTTATTCTAATTTGTTTTTATATCAGGTCAACTTACTCATGTTCACCGTTGGCTGAACGACCTAAACCTCCAAAATATTGGGGTTGTTTTTTTGCCATTTCAAAGGTAGCAACCGTTATTGCCACTGCGGCTATTAATAGTGAATGTAATATAGCGCTAACACCAAACGCTAAAAAAGAACCTAGGCTACTTGCGAAAATAACGCACCACATCCAAGCTAACAATTGCATAAATAGATGTCTTGTCTGTAGATCCTGAATATTCTTTAATGGATTAACATTATGGTCCATAATCAAGTTCCACATATTGACTATTGCTTTACCCATACTTCACTCCCTGTGCGACATATTGTCCTTTTTTATACGCAACAATAAGCATATTGGATTTTATTTAGACGAATAGCTTTCAAAAACATACTTTTGGAGATAAAACTAACAAACCTTCTTGATGATTTTTGGTGAAATTGGGATATGAGGATGTGAGATGGATGAAATCGACAAAATTGCGTCAAAACATCTAGGAAAAAAATCCAATGGTGGTCTAAATAAAAAATATCAGAGTCAATTTGAAATAGACGAAAACCTATTGGTATGTATACCCCGAGCACTAAATCGAGAACATGATAAAATTAAAAGTGAAAACCTTCCATTTTTAGGATGGGATGTCTGGCATGCTTTTGAATTTTCGTTCTTATTGTCGAATAGCTATCCTGTGACTGGACTTTTAAAAATAATTTATCCGTGTGAATCACTAAATATAGTAGAGTCTAAATCACTCAAACTTTTTTTAAACTCCTTCAATTTTGTAAAATTTGAAGGTGACTACAAGAGTGCAACAAAGAAAGCGACTAATAAGGTTATTGAAATTTTGAGTAAGCTATTGAAAACGGAAGTCGGTGCATCTTTCCATGACAAAAACACACTAGAACCAAAAAATATTTTTACTGGTTTTACTCCACTTGAAAATAGTATCGATTTTGAGAGAGAAGACTTTGATATATTTGAACAAAACCCTTCTTTGCTTCAGACCGAACAAATTACTGAGGTCGCTGATTTTCAAGTATCCTCAAGAGCTTTACGTTCTAACTGCAGAGTAACAAACCAGCCAGACTGGGGAGACATCTTTATTAAAATTATTGGGGACCAAGTTCCGACAAAAATATCACTTCTCAAGTACATCATATCTATGAGACAAGAAAATCATTTTCATGAAGAGATTTGTGAACATGTTTTTAAAACATTATGTGATTTACTTCCTCACAGTAAAATACTCGTAGCCTGTCTTTATACAAGGCGAGGCGGCATAGATATCAATCCGATTCGAATAAGTGATGAAAGCCTGTTAAATGAAGTCGCACTTTTAAATTCTTTATTGGATCTAAAAACACCTTTCTCCAAAACATTTCGACAATAATACAGTGCATAATTCATACCTTTAAATTAAAATAATTACGGTTATGACCAACTACCTAACCATCATATGTTGTTACAGAATACGCATTCATTTGATACAGTCACCGCTACCTGATTTTATTTCACCTTTTCGCATTGGCATCTTATCAATAATTTCAAATAGCTTTGTTAAAAGTTGGCCATCTTCACTGTAAGCTTTAATATTCCCATCATATCCAATAAGCCACATACCAGTTTGAGACTGGACAGAGGTTGGCAACTGTTGCACTATTGGATTATCTGTGAAAAAACTGAGTAATTTTAGATTTCTATCATTAACATCACAACGATAAAGCTCAAAGAACTGTCTTACATCTTTCTCTAGTTTATTTTTGGTTTTCTCAGTAACTACTATGACTAGTCGATTAGTCCAAGCGTATTTATCTAAAATCATTGAATTTACTTCCAACGAGACGCAAAGGTGACATACAAGAAAAAAATAAAACCATAATTTTGTTTTTTTTAATCCAAGTTTTATTTTCATATAGTCATCTTGCCATAAAAGAAGGACAGCGCAAAGGCTGTCCTGTTGTAGGAAAAAAACATGAATTGCTTAAAATAACGACTGTTTTCTTTAAAGTTAAGTTTTTTCTGATTTTTGATTTATGAAATCTAGTCAGATACAAACCTGGTGACATCTTGATAGGAAACACCGTCCTATGCTTCAGAATGTTGGTTTTTTTTTTTATTTGTAAAAAAACTTAGCATTTTATAAGTATCCAGAAATTTCTGCGCAAAGGTATTGTCTGCCACAAAATTAGTTTTATTTTCGAAGTCAATAAATCCAAATTTCTGTTTACCAAAATCGTCTACTTTTTGTGTGATCAGTGAAAACTCTAAATGCTTATCTAAGTTCTTCAAAACAGCCTCTGAAAACAAAAAATATTCAGAAGATTTTATTTTATTTTTTAACATTCGATGAATAAAAATCAGAGCTTCACCCGATAACTCTTGATTATTTCTAATTTCTGTTTGATGAAAAAAGCCTTTGTGAAGGAACATTTTCAACTTTAAATTTTTGGATTGCTGACATGGGTCGCAAGGACAAGATTGCACGAACTGTAATGAATTTACTTTTGAGTTAAATTTTTCTCTAGTAATTAACATTTTGTTATAAATACCCTGTAATTGGTTTTCACCATTAAGCTCTTCTAGAAAAAAAAGAGCAGCGTCACCTTCCAGCTTATTAAACTTCATGACTAACTCAAAATTTTTAATTATTTCTTCCAGTAAAGTATTGATCAGTTTATCTGCATGGCTGTCCCAAAAATCTGCAATTTTTTTTCCAATAAGTGGTTTCTTTCTCATCGAATGATTTTTGATAAAAGGTGTATAACCACTTATATCCGCGATTAATAAAAATCCTGTCTTTTTTTGCATCAAAGTTCCTTATAAAATTTTTGGATTTGAGACCAATTTCGATTATTTTAAACATCTAATCTATTTAATTGATTCAGCTTCTATAATCATAAAAAACAATACCCCTATTATTTCGCATCCTTGGACTGTAATGAGCCATTGCTTTAGGCATGATTTCTTTTGCTATTATTTCCTGACAATTTTTATAAGCTTTTTCGTTTTCATATTCAAAAATCCGGGTGATTCTGTGATTTTCTTTATTCCAAACTTGAGCCGCTGTGGTTCTAACTAATCCAGCTTTTGATAATTTTTTCATAATATCATTTGTCCATACTTTTTCTTCAAAAGTGGCCATCCAATGTTCAAGCTCAACTTTAGTAGCAAAGTCTAATTCCATACAGTTCATGAATAGAATTTCCTTAGTCATAGGTTTTACCATTTAATTTTATCTCCAATTAAAAGCGTTGCATTGATTAATAGGTCAAACAATATGATTAGGCTTAATAATAATGCTAGTTAATAATTACAAAATAAAAATGTTGATAATGCAATATGTAAGAGACAAAAGATGCAATATTATTAAGTTAGGTTGATTTTTATTTTTAGTCATACAAAACTCTAGTTTGTACGAAGGCAAGTAGAAAAAAAATAAGGAATATTTTACATACCTTTATCAGCGTTAAAGGCATTATGTATTCACAATATGACGTTCCAACTCGCCGTAATTTAGAAGAGATTGGTAAAATACCCTATCTAAATTAAAATTGACCAAACAGATAATCCAACCACCACCACAAGGCTGATTGCCATGAATATATTTATATTTTTTTGCATATGCTCAGATAAATCCAATTGATTTATTTTAATGCCAATGAATAACCACAAACAATGAAGAAGGGTCCAAATTACATTAGTTATTAAAAATTTTAGACTAGTTTCAACTATAAAATTTTGAGGATGAAAAGCAAAACCGCTGAGAATCGTCATATTTACAGCATATACTTTTGGGTTTATGAGCTGGAAAGTTAACCCAGTTAGTAATCCAGGTTTAGGAATATTTATAAATGATATATTAGTTCTTGCAAAAGCAATCCTTATGGCTAAATAACCAAGATACGAAACTGATATAAACAATAATCCCGTGCGAACTGTTGGATTTGCTAACATTATTGTGGAAAGGCCAAAAATAGCTGCCAAAAAGGCAATATTATAGCCAATAAATAATCCAATTAAATATTTAATTCCTTGGTGCCAACCAAATGCTGCACCAACTCCAGCAAGTGATAAAACGCCTGGACCAGGCGTCAAAATTAACAAGAAAATAGCCAAAACAAAGGCAATCATTTATAAAATCCATTTATCGAGTTATCGAGATATTTTTGATTAAAAGATGTTACTAATTAGGGTAGTGTGGCGGAGGGACGGGGATTCGAACCCCGGAGGGGCGTTAACCCCAACACGCTTTCCAGGCGTGCGCCTTAAACCACTCGGCCATCCCTCCATTTTATGTATAATAACGTTTATTCCTTCAATAAATCACTTGCATTTTTTTGAGCGATGAGTTTAGTTTTTTATACTGTAGTGTTTTTACCCCAAAAGAGCCTATTTTTGCAAATAAACTTGTACAAAGTGTGAGATGTTTTTTAGGCCTTATTTTTGTTGCATACAAAGAGTTAATTGAACAGTATGTACTTATGCCTAGATTGATTTTAAATATATTATGTATATTGTCTTGTTTACTGTCTTTTTGGTTTTTTCTAACCGATAGATTACAGCAAAAAGAAAGTTCAACTTTATTGGGAGAAGTGTGGTATAACAACTCACCTGCATCTCTTCAATTAGCTGAAGCTATCATAGATAGATATGTAGATCCATGTAGTCTGATAAGTATCTTAGGCTGCCCCTCTTTTTTATGGCATCCAACAATATCTAGCGCTCTCCAATTACCGGCATCATTATTTTTCCTTGCTTTAGGAGTTTTTTTCCTATTGGTGTCAAAATGGTTACCGCGCAGGCGTGGACGAAGACTAATGTATAATAACTTGTGGCGCGACGGACGTCGTTAATTATCACCCATCTTTAGTGCTTCAAAGAATGCATTCTGAGGAATATCAACTTTTCCAAATTGTCGCATTCTCTTTTTACCTTCTTTTTGCTTGTCCAATAATTTTCTTTTACGTGATACGTCCCCACCGTAACATTTTGCAGTGACGTCTTTTCTCAAAGCAGCTATTGTTTCTCGAGCAATTACCTTGCCACCTATTGCCGCTTGCAAAGCCACTTTGTACATTTGACGAGGTATAAGGTCTTTTAGTCTCAAACAAATTGCTCTACCCCTAATTTCCGCTTGTTCTCGGTGGACAATCATAGACAATGCATCTACTGGGTCGCCATTCACTAATATGGAGACCTTTACTAAATCGCCCACTTTATAATCTGCAATCTGATAGTCAAAACTTGCATATCCTCTGGTTATGGACTTTAACTTATCATAAAAATCAAACACAACTTCATTGAGTGGAAGCCTATAAACCACCATTGCTCTTGTGCCGGTATATGTGAGGTCTATTTGCTCACCTCTTCTTTCGGTGCATAAACTTAATACCGGCCCAAGATACTCGTCAGGTGTCATTATAGTAGCCGTAATCCAAGGCTCAGAAAGATTGTTGATTTTTGTCACCTCTGGCATATCTGCGGGATTATGAAGCTTTTCAACCTTGCCATCTGTAAGTTCAATTTCATAAACGACTGATGGAGCGGTTGAAATTAATTCAAGTCCGAATTCTCGATTTAATCTCTCTCTAATGACTTCCATATGAAGTAAACCCAAAAAGCCACAACGGAAACCAAATCCAATGGCAGCAGAGGTCTCAGCCTCAAAAGAAAATGAGCTATCGTTCAAACTCAACTTTTCAAGCGCAGATCTAAGCTCTGGAAAATCAGCACTGTCTATAGGAAACAAGCCGCAAAAGACAACAGGAACAGATGGCTTGAAGCCTGGCAGAATCTCCTCACAGGGTCTGCGGTCATCCGTAATGGTGTCCCCTACTTTAGCATCAGATACTGTTTTAACCCCCGCATTAATAAATCCAACCTCTCCTGGACCCAATTCATCAATAATGGTTGCTTTAGGACCAAAAATTCCAACACGTTCGATAGTATGAGTTGCTCCAGTAGCACACATCCTAATTTTCATACCTTTTTTTAAAACGCCATCTCGAACGCGAACCAATGTCATCACACCTAAATATGCATCATACCAGCTATCAACAAGCAGAGCTTTCAAAGGCGCTTCCCTATTTCCTTCTGGCGGGGCTAAATCATGCACAAGTGCTTCCAATACTTCATCGATACCAAGTCCAGTTTTTGCTGATATTGCAATTGCTTCATCTGCTGGTAGACCTACAACCTCTTCGATTTGAGCTTTTATCCGGTCAGGCTCAGCTGAAGGCAGATCCATCTTATTAAGGACTACAACGATTTCATGATCAACATCGATTGCCTTATAGACATTCGCCAGTGTTTGAGCCTCAACCCCCTGACTAGCATCCACAACAAGCAATGACCCTTCGCAGGCTGCAAGAGAGCGAGATACTTCATAACCAAAATCCACATGTCCAGGCGTATCCATCAAATTTAGTTGATATACTTGCCCATTCTTTGCCGTATATGAAAGGCGAACAGTTTGTGCCTTTATTGTAATACCTCTCTCTCTCTCAATATCCATGTTATCTAAAACCTGTTCAGACATCTCTCGCTCTGAAAGTCCGCCACAGAATTGAATCAATCTATCAGCCAAGGTCGATTTACCATGATCGATATGGGCTACAATAGAAAAGTTTCGAATATGAGAAAGCTGGCTCATTGTTTAATGTTTTCTCCAGACTTATTGTTAACGCTTAAACTAGATAGCAACAATGATATTCAATGAACAATTTGTGTACTTAAACTAATAAATGCAAGTCTTTTTGGTGTTTTCTTCCATTATCTGATAAGTAGATCCAGCATTCATTATAAGAAGATATTAAAGGCTCTTTTTTAACTGTTTAGTACTCGAAAACATATAATAAATAGAAAAAATAGTGATGAATCTTGACCCACAAGTAAGTAATGGTAAAAGATGAACGGAAAGAAAATTATTTTTAATAGAACTGGTTACGACTATGCGCACCAAAATGCCGGTACATAAATACCAGCCCTTCCCACCAATTGGTCTAGCAGATAGAACATGGCCTTCTAACATTATATCTGAAGCGCCAACATGGTGCTCCGTTGACTTAAGAGATGGCAATCAATCATTGATTGAGCCGATGGATAGTAGCCGAAAAATGAAAATGTTCCAAACTCTTGTTAATATGGGCTTTAAGGAGATTGAAGTTGGATTTCCATCTGCTTCGGAAACTGATTTTCAATTTTTAAGAGATTTAATTGAAAATGATCACATACCCAACGATGTCACAATTCAAGTTCTAACTCAAGCAAGAGAGCACTTAATAGATAGAACCATTGAGTCTCTCGAGGGTGCAAAAAAGGCTATTTTGCATTTATATAATTCGACTTCAACTCTGCAGAGACGCGTTGTATTTAATTCTGATAGAGAAGGTGTAAAAGAAATCGCAACAGATGGAGCTAAGCTTGTTGCTGATAAGCTTAGCAAACTAAGTTCAGAGACAAACATCAGATTACAATACTCCCCTGAAAGCTTTACAGGGACAGAACTTGAATACGCACTTGAGGTATGTGAGGAAGTGCTTCAAATCTGGCAAGCCTCTGAAGAAAAGAAGGTTATTATAAATCTTCCTGCAACGGTAGAGATGTCTACTCCCAATATTTATGCAGATCAAATTGAATGGATGCATAGACATTTTACCAAGAGAAATTCTGTAATTTTGTCACTTCACCCGCATAATGACAGAGGGACAGGAATTGCTGCAACAGAGTTTGGTTTAATGGCAGGTGCCGATAGAGTTGAGGGCACATTGTTTGGTAATGGTGAGCGAACAGGAAATGTAGATATTATTACGCTTGGACTAAATATGATGACCCAAGGTACTGACCCAAATCTTGATTTATCTGACATACAATCACTAGTTGAAGTTGCAGAATTTTGTAATCAAATTCCTGTGCATCAGCGTCATCCTTATGCCGGACAATTAGTACATACGGCATTTTCAGGTTCACACCAAGATGCTATTCGAAAAGGTATGGAAGCAAATAGCAAATCTAATGAAACGTTATGGCAAGTTCCTTATTTGCCAATCGACCCTGCCGATATTGGCCGCACCTATGAAGCAATTAT
Source organism: uncultured SAR116 cluster alpha proteobacterium (assembly GCA_902622515.1). Lineage (GTDB taxonomy): Bacteria > Pseudomonadota > Alphaproteobacteria > Puniceispirillales > Puniceispirillaceae > UBA5951. The sequence continues at coordinate 95,563 of CACNQE010000005.1, read as the reverse complement.
CCGAGTGAATTCACAATCAGGCAAAGCAGGTTCTGCTTGGTTACTAGAAACAGAGCATCATGTGAGAATACCAAGAGCCATGGAAATAGAATTCAGCCAATTAGTGCAAAAAGAGGCGGATATCAGCGGTTCTGAAATAACAGCTTCTAAAATTTGGGAAATTTATAATCAATTCTACATCAACGTCTCTAAACCCTTTGAACTTGTGTCATTCCAATCCTATCCAGTTTCCCGCTCTTCGGGAAAAGAGCAAGTATCAGCAACTGTGAACTATCAAGGAGAAGAATTTTCCTTTGTTGAAACTGGAAATGGTCCAGTTTCAGCTTTTGTAAACGGCTTTCGAAAAACTTTTAATATTTCGTTTAGACTAGCTGATTTTGGACAGAATACACGTTCAAGCACCTCCCAAGCTGAAGCTGCCGCTTATGTTGAGCTTAAAGTTCCCGACGATAATGGAGTATCTGTATTTGGTGCAGGCATAGATACATCTATTACTCAGGCTCCGATACGAGCGCTCATTTCAGCAATAAACAGAATTTAGTAATCTTTTTGCGTTACATGTTTATTAGTAAAAAATGAAAATAAATAATGAACCGAATTAAGAAAATTTATCCGCGTAATGTAGCTGAACACTGTTTTTCGACAGATTTGATTATATCATCACTTATTTTTTGAAGCTCTGCCTCCGTAAATGTTGCATCAGTGGGAGTAAGCTGTATTTTGACTGCAATTGATTTTTTACCGTGTCCAATTTCATCTCCCTCATAAACATCAAAGATACCAACGTCAGATATCTGCTCTTTGGCGGCCGCTTTAACCGCCCGCAGAAGTAAAGAGGCACTTACATTTTGGTCAAGAACAAATGCAAAATCTCTTTCAACAGTCTGAAAGGCTGAAGGTTTAAATAAAGCACGTGCAACTGATTTCTTGCGCGTTGTTGGTACTGCATCAATGGAACAATCAAACGCTGCAACAGGCACTTTTATATCAAATTCACGAAGAATTTCGGGATGTATCATTCCAAAGCTCCCAATGGCAATTTTACCCAACATCATGGTTGCAGATTGACCTGGATGGAACCACTTTGGTCCAGGGGTTTTCATTATCAACGAATGAGAAGAAATGGAGAGTGTTTCGCATATTTGCTCCATTATTTTTTTTACATCAAATACGTCAACTGAGCGTGCATTACTTTGCCAATCACCATACTGAAAATCCCCACTTAACACCCCTGAACAAGAAAGCGTTTGGTCTGTCTCTTTTGTACCGTGAAATACTGGGCCAATTTCAAAAAGCCGTATATTCTTCGTACCACGGTTCATGTTACGCGATAATGCTTGTAGAAGATTAGGCAGGATAGATGGTCTCATACAATCAAGTTCACTACTAATGGGGTTTACCAGAGTCAGTGCCTCATCCCCGCCATCAAACAATACAGCATCTGACTGCGCCATAAACGAAAATGTAACAGCCTCATAAAGTCCAGCTGCCACCAGCATACGCCGAAGAAGAACAGGTCTTAATTGTTCTTGCGAATAGACTGGCTTAGCCACAACACTCGTTGCGGGCAGCGAAACCATAGGTAATTTGTCGTATCCAGCTATTCTAACTATTTCTTCTACTAAATCTGCCTCACCATCCACGTCATTTCGCCATGCAGGGGGCAGCACTTCCCAGCTATGATCCTGGTCATTTTTAACAACAAAGCCTAAATCTTTTAAAATATTGCTCTGTTCTGTGTGTGCCAATTCAATGCCTGTTAGTTGTCTTGTTAATTCAGGCTTAAATGTGATTTTGCGTTGCCATTCAACACCATCGCCCACACTAACGACACGACTTATTTCACCGCCACAAATTTTCTGGACAAACCGCGCAATATAACCAGATAACGAATCAGGAGACTCACCATCCAATCCGCGCTCGAAGCGATATCTTGCGTCAGAATGTATATTAAGGCTTCGTCCGGTAGTAGCAACACTGACAGGGTCAAACACAGCTATCTCTAAAAAAAGATTTTTAGTGGTATTACTTATTCCTGTTCTCTGCCCACCCATGATGCCTGCAATATCATCAGCTCCATCTTTATCGCCTATGACTAACATATCTGAGGTGCATGTGTATTCTTTTTCGTTAAGAGCAAATATTTTCTCTTCATTTTCTGCGCGTCTTATAAAAAGTTTATCTCCATTGATTTTATCAGCATCAAAAGCATGTAATGGTCTGCATAAATCAATCATGATATAATTGGTTATATCTACTAAAGCAGAGATAGGCCGCTGACCAATTGCATTTAATCTTTTTGCCATCCAATTCGGACAGTCACCATTTGAAACATTTCGAAAAAATCTGCCCGTAACCCGTGGTGCAATTTCTTTACAATCTTGCGCTAGTTCCCAATGAATTGGACTATCAAACACGCCTGAACATTCAGAAGTATCTAAAGACTTTAATTTACCAAAACCAGCAGCAGATAAATCACGAGCTATTCCTCTGACGCCTAGGCAATCACCGCGATTTGGCGTTATCGCGATTTCAATTATAGGGTCATTTAATTCTGCGTATTCAATGTAGGAAGTGCCTATTTCTGCATGCTCTGCCAATTCAATAATACCATCACTATTGCCATCCAGCGCAAGCTCAGAAAAGGCGCATAACATACCGTTTGATTCCTGACCACGGATATTGCTTTTTTTTATAATGATATCAATCCCTGGAACGTAACTACCAACAGGTGCTAATACTGTTTTTAAACCAACACGTGCATTTGGAGCACCACATACAATCTGAAGAAGTGTGCCATTATCATCAACTGAGCAAACCTTGAGTCTATCAGCTTCTGGATGGGGATTTACATCTCTAATTTCAACAATTCTGAAATCATACAAATTCTTAGCAGGATCAATAACCTCCTCTACTTCATGACCTAAACTTACTAACCCTTCACAGATTTCGTCTAAGGAGCGAGATGTATCTAAATGATCACGAAGCCAGTTAAGAGTGAATTTCATTTGGTCACTCCCCCTACACTATACCTGTGTGTAAACCTGCCACATCATGAGGCATGAAACCATAATGATGCAACCACCGCAAATCCGAGTCATAAAAAGTACGTAAGTCAGGTATACCGTATTTCAGCATCGCAAGCCTTTCAATACCCATCCCAAATGCAAAGCCCTGTGTAGTGGAGGGGTCATACCCACAATTTTCGAGCACACGAGGATTAACCATTCCACTTCCAAGAATTTCTAGCCAATTATTACCTGCTCCAATCTTTAACCCACCATCCTCTCTGCTACATCCTATATCCACCTCTGCTGAGGGTTCTGTAAACGGAAAATAGCTTGGGCGAAATCTGACCGGCAATTCCACTACTCCAAAAAAGCTTCGACAGAAATCAATTAATGTCGCCTTCAGATGTCCCATATGGATATTTGGCCCAATCACTAATCCTTCGCATTGATGAAACATTGGGGAATGGGTTGCATCATGATCTGACCGGTAAGTCCGACCAGGGACAATGATTCTAATTGGAGGTTCTTTAGAACGCATTGTTCTTATTTGAACAGGTGATGTATGCGTTCTAAGCACGGGTCGCTCACCTGAATCATCAGGTTTTAAATAAAAAGTATCATGTTCTTGTCTTGCAGGATGTTCAGGAGGTATGTTAAGTGCCGTAAAATTGTGTTCGTCCGTCTCTATTTCAGGACCCTCGGCAATAACAAAACCCATATCAGAGAAAATCGCAGAAATTTCTTCCATTGTCCTAGAAAGAGGGTGTATTTTGGCATGCACTGAGGGCCTTGAAGGTAATGAAACATCGATTTTCTCAGTTTCCAGTTTTTTTTCTAATGCCTGTTTTGCTAAAGTCGCATGTCTCTCAGTTAGCGCGAAATTTAAATCCTGCTTTACAGAATTAATAATTTGGCCCGCCTCTCTTCGCTCATCAGCATCCATCTTACCAAGTTTGGAAAGCTCTTCGGAAATTGCACCTTTCTTGCCCAAAGCTGCTATTTTAACTTCATTGAGCTGTTCTAAATCACTTGCTTGACTTATATCACTAAGAAATTTTTCCTTTAGATAATCTATATCTGCCATGATACTATCAGGGGCCAATCCTGCTAACTTGCAGCTTTCTGTGAGATTGCAACTAATTCTGCAAATGCTGTGGGCTCATGAACTGCCAAATCAGCAAGCATCTTCCGGTCTACTTCAACACCCGCTTTTATGAGACCACCCATAAGCGTTGAGTAGGTAACGCCATGCAACCGTGCTGCTGCATTTATTCTTTGTATCCATAATGCCCTGAATTCACGTTTACGCACTCGTCTATCGCGATATGCATATTGCCTAGCTTTATCAACTGCTTGCTTTGCAACCTTAAATGTGTTTTTGCGGCGACCATAATAACCTTTGGCGGCCCTAATTACTTTACGATGACGAGCATGTGTCGTCGTACCTCTACTCACACGAGCCATTGCACTTCTCCTATTTAGCTAATTTAGGCGTAGGGAAGAAATCCCTTAACTATCTTCGCATCGGCGGGATGTAGTATCATCGTTCCCCGAGCTTGTCTTTTCATTTTTTGAGAACGCCTTCGTAAATTATGGCTTAGGAAAGCCGCTGACCCGCGCACTTTTCCTTTAGCTGTAAGAGAGAAACGCTTTTTTGCACCACTCTTCGTTTTTAGTTTGGGCATTTTATCCTCATTTCTTATTATTTAAAACATTTATGCCGGCAAGGCATGCCCTTTCATAGCCTATACTCGACTTACAATTCCGCGCTTTATACTAGCTGAGCACGATAAAAGCAATAATAATTTCACAGTCTTTTAGCAGGATATACCTCTATAAAAGAAGTAAACCTTCAGATTAAGAGATTAGCTGAAATGAGCTTAACGGAAAAATCGTTACTTGGGAGCAAGTATCATTGTCATTTGTCGACCTTCCATCTTTGGCATAGACTCTATTTTTGCAAAATCATCTATATCTTCCTGAACGCGAGACAACAAATCTGTTCCAAGTTCGACATGAGCCATTTCACGGCCCCTAAACCTCAATGTGATTTTTACCTTATCGCCTCCATCAATAAACTTTCGGACGGCTTTCATTTTTACTTGATAATCATGCTGGTCGATATTGGGCCTTAGCTTAATTTCCTTAACTTCTATTATTTTTTGTTTTTTTCGCGCTTCGTTAGCACGTTTTTGAGCTTGGTATTTATGTTTACCATAATCAAGTATTTTACAAACGGGAGGGTCGGCATTTGGCTGGAGTTCAACCAGATCAAGCCCTAGTTCTTCAGCTTTATTCATTGCTTCATCGATAGATAATATTCCAAGTTGTTCGCCATCTGGATCGATACATCTAACGGACCGAGAATTAATCATTTCATTTATTCGCGGACCATCTGATGAAGATGGCATTTCTTGTCTTGTACGTACTATTGAATTCTCCATAATAGTTATCGAAAGTTTTCAACCTGTTAACACTAATTATATTAAATAGGCTCTAATTGTTAAGTCATACGTTGAAATGTATTAGATTGCAAGTAAGCGATTTTTCTTATTTAATATTATTTAATAAATCAGGTGGCATACATTGTGATTGAAGAAATGAAGAAACCTTATCAAGTGTCATAACCTCTTGGTTTTGCGACCCTAATTGACGCAATGCGACAGTTTTAGCTTCTTCCTCTCGAGCACCAACGGCAAGAATAAAAGGAACCTTTGAAGTGCTATGTTCTCTGATCTTATAGCCGATTTTCTCGTTTCTAAGGTCGATATCCACCCTCAATCCGGAATCTTTTAATAATTGATAAATAAATTTTGCATAATCATTCGTCGTCTCAGTGATTGGAGCGATAACAACTTGGACAGGCGATAACCATGCAGGCATTTTTCCAGAGTACTGTTCAATTAAGATTCCAATCCATCTCTCTAGCGACCCTAAAATAGCACGATGTAACATCACAGGACGTTTCCGGAGACCGTCCTCGTCAACATATTCTGCATCAAGTCTTTCTGGTAAAATAAAATCAACTTGCAACGTTCCACATTGCCAATCACGACCAATAGCATCAGTTAACACAAATTCCAATTTGGGACCATAGAATGCACCCTCTCCAGGATTTGAGGAAGTTTCTATACCCGCAGCCTTAGTTGCTGAAGTGAGAGCTTGTTCTGCTTTATCCCATGTCGTATCATCACCGGCTCGAACTTCGGGACGATCCGAAAATTTTACTCTTATGTTTGAAAATCCGAAATCCTTATAAATATCCTTTAACAAATTACAAAAAGCGACAGATTCTGAATTAATTTGCTCCTCCGTGCAAAAAATATGTGCATCATCCTGAGTAAAAGCTCTTACTCTCATAATACCATGCAAGGCACCAGATGGCTCATTCCTATGACAAGAACCAAATTCTGACATACGAAGAGGTAAATCACGATAGGATTTTACTCCCTGTCGATAAATTTGCACATGCCCAGGACAATTCATTGGTTTTAGTGCCAAGGTTTTGTCTTCTTGTGTATTTGCGGTGAACATATTCTCACCAAATTTTTCCCAATGTCCAGATGCTTCCCATAAGCTTCTATCTATCATTTGAGGGGTTTTAACTTCCTTATAATTCTCAGTCGCAAGTCGTCTTCTTATATAATTTTCTATCTCACGATAAAGCGTCCAACCATTTGGATGCCAAAAAATTGAACCTGTGGCTTCTTCCTGCATATGAAATAAATTCAGCGCTTTACCTAATTTTCTATGGTCTCTTTTTTCAGCCTCTTCCAACATATTCAAATAGGCTCGAAGGTCCGCTTGACTTGCAAACGCAGTACCGTAGATTCTCTGTAGCATTGGATTGTTAGAGTCCCCGCGCCAATAAGCCCCAGCTACTTTCATTAGCTTAAATGCATGGCCAACTTTTTTTGTGGAGACCATATGTGGACCTCTACAGAGGTCAATAAAATTTCCTTGCTGGTAGTAACTGACTGTTTCTTTTTCAGGGATTGCGTCTACCAATTCAATTTTGAAAGGCTCATTACGATCTTTGTAAAACCGGATTGCTTCTTCTCTGCTCCATTCACCACGAGTGATTTCTTCGTCGCGGTCCACTATTTCATGCATTCTCTGCTCTATAGTTGCTAAATCATCAGTGCTGAAAGGACTTTTTCTATAAAAATCATAATAAAAACCGGTTTCTATCGCAGGCCCTATAGTAACTTGTGTTTCAGGAAATAGTTCCAAAACAGCCTCTGCTAAAATGTGGGCGCAATCATGTCTAATCAGCTCAAGAGAATAATCATCTTTAAAAGTAATTAAACGGATTTCACTATCTACATTAATGACTCTGTTTATATCCCAATTTTCACCATTTACTTCTGCGGCAATAGCTGCTTTTGCGAGACCCGAACCAATGTCAGCTGCAATTTGAGCCGCTGTTACTGGAGCATTGTAGTGCCGCTCAGACCCATCTGGTAGAGCTATTTTTAGCATCAAATTTTTTTCCCTTTACCAAGACTAAAAAATACTTACGAGAATTTAACTTGTTCACTTCCCTAAAACAAGTGGAGAAAAACCCTTTTTGAGAAGAAGTTTTCGATAAATTTCTAAAGTTGAGTTGGTCATTTTCCTGACACTAAATCGTCGTTTTACACTAGATTGTGCCAAATTAGATAATTCATTTCTTTTTGACTTAGAAATACTTAAAGCTGTCTTAAGATTTTCAGATAAGCTATCAATATCATTTGGCTTTGCAAGCCATCCCGTTTTTCCCTCTAAGATAGTCTCTCTTGCACCTCCATGGTCAAATGCTATAACTGGCCTTCCCATTGCTTGTGCCTCAATCGCAATCCTTCCGAATGGCTCTGGATGAATAGAAGGCATTACAACAACATCGGCTAGCATTAAAGCAGCTGGCATATCCCTTGATGAAGTTGTAATTCTTACATTCGCGCCAAGCCCCAATTCAATTGATGTTTTCTCCAACATTTCAGCATATCCAGTATTGAAGTCCCCTGCTCCCAATAATACAATTGCAACTTGCAAATGTTCCAGCCGAGCAAGTGCACGTAGCAAGATAAGATGTCCTTTCCAGCTCGAAGGACGAGCAGGCAACATAACTACAGGCAAATCATCTGGTAATCCAATTCTTTCTGCTTCATTAATAATCCGTTGTTGCGTAACGTTAGTTGGGTTGAATACTGAAGTATCAACGCCTCTATGAATTACATTTAGAGATATATTAGGCAATAATTTAGGAAACTGACGCTCAATTACAGATTTAGTGAATTTTGATATTGCAATAATTTCATCAGCTTTAAGCAGCTGTTTATTATATGCTCGTTTCAATAAGTTATATGCCTCAAACTTTCCATGTATTGTCGAAACAGTTGGTATATCAAGGACTTTTGCAACAGGAAGACCTACCCACGCAGGAACTCTTGAACGAACATGCACAATATCTACATTTTCATCTTTTAAAATTTTTCGTAATTTATTTTTTGTAAATTGCCAAGAAACTGGATTTTTTTTATTTACAGGAAGATTAAGATGTTTTGCTCCAGCCCGTTTCAACTGAGATTCAAGCATGCCACCTGAACTGATTACAATAGGATTCCACCCAATGTCACTAATTGCCTGTGCGGTTTCAATAGTTCCTCGTTCTACCCCCCCATTATTTAACGCTGGTATTATTTGAGCAATAACTGGTCTAATCAAGTTTGTTTTTTTGGACATATTAAGATAGATTTCTTATGATCAAAGCCTGCGTAACATTAATTACAAAAATATTTTTAAGCTTAGTTGGTGTTTTAGGCAATATGAATATTAAATAACGCTGAAGTCAAAAACAAAATTATTTGTATAATAAAAAAGCATCCATTATGAAAGCCAATCATTTGATAGATATAAAAATGTTACCAACGATGCGTGGCTATGAAATTGCCTACCAACAATACATACCTAAAAATCCATCAACAGAGAGGATTGGAATACTATTTCTCCATGGTCACGGTTCTGACATGTTTGGAAGTAAAGCAGAAGCGATTATGGAATGGTCAATCCAAAACAAAATAGAATTTACTAGATTTGATTTATATGGGCATGGTCAAAGCGGAGGAGATATAATGTCTGCTACCATAGGTCAATGGATCAAAGATAGTTGCGATATTTTCGACAAGATAATTAATAAAAAACAAATTTTGATTGGTTCATCTCTTGGTGGTTGGCTTATGCTGTCTCTCTGCAAATATCGTCTGGAAAAAATAGATAGTCTGATAGGAATAGCAGCAGCACCTGATTTTACAAAGTCACTAATTTGGGAAACCTTGAATAAATCTCAAAAGAATGAATTCCGTAAACAAGGTGTTATAACAATTCCTAACCCTTACTATAAAACAAAGGTAAAGTATCCCTTCCAACTTATTCAAGAAGCTAAAAAACACCTAATTTTAGAGAATAATATTGAATTTTATGGCCGAGCCATTTTACATCATGGTTTACTTGATGAGGAGGTTCCATGGCAAACATCTCTAAAAATAGCAGAAAAGCTATGCTCAGATAATGTTAAAATTCTACTCGATAAAACAGCTAACCATCGATACTCAGAACCTGAACAAATAAATTCGCTCATCAACAGCCTTGAAGAACTGGCTTCCTAAAAATAGAACCAATAAAAAAATACAAGAGTAAATTTGTCGAAAGAAAGTAAAAAACAATTTAGGCCTCCTCTAATACCAAAAAATAAGCTCTAGAAATCAAGTTCTGCGTAATGAGAAGAGGGTGTAACACCCATAAGCTGGTCACTTAAAAGAGCACGAAAACAAGGTCGAGATTTAATCTTCATATACCATGAAGCCGCCGCTGGGTATTTATCCCATTGAATATCACCAAAATAATCCATTATAGAAATATGAGCAGCTGCGGAAAAATCAGCGAGTGATAGCTGTGTGCCTACAAGCCAGTTATTTTGGTCAGCTAACCAATTTAGATATTCAAAATGCACTTGTGCATTCGAAAGTGCTGTTCGAATGATTACCGAAGAGGCATCTGCACCACTCTCAAATCGCTTAATCACCCTCTCATGCAAAAGCGGCAAACCAACCTCATAGTAAAATTTATCTTCAAACCAATCTAGCAAACGTCTTATTTCTGCTCGATGCATGCTTGAGCCTGCAAGCAATCTCGACGTGGCCGTTGTTTCTTCTATCCATTCACTAATTGCTCTCGACCCAGATATAATAATATCATTATTAAATTGAAAAACCGGCAATGAACCAGAGGGGTTAATAGCAAGAAAATTCTCGTCTCTTTTCCACGGAAAATGATTAATTAATGTAAAATCATATTGATATTCTGCAAGCTGAAGTCGTATGAGTCTGCTTGCCGCTGATAATGCAAAATGGTGTAACTGAGATTTATAATTCATGTAATAAATTTGTCTAATCTACCGTCATGATACCATATAATCTCATGAAATTTCTGACAAGATATGTAATGGTTCGTTGGATAATGTTTCTAATTTGGAATATCCTAAATTGATATATTGTAGCCTCTGTCTTTCGATAGGACCAGGCCAAATTACATTTTTAGGTATCGGTTTAAATCCGAACTTAGGATAATAATCTGGTTCTCCAGAAACTATACAAAAATGCCAATAGCTTTTCCGTATTTTTTGTAATGATTCTTCAATCAGCAATCGACCTACCCCAAGACCCCTTAGATGCTCCTTAACTGCAAGTGGGCCAAGAAGAAGAGATGGATAGTTTCCAATTCTAATGGGCCAAAATTGTAAACTCCCAACTATTCTGCCATTCTGACCATAACTATCGAGAGATTCCATGTTCATATCTTCTACGATCAATCCCAGTCTAATGATTGGTTTTGCTTTTCTTAAATTCCAAACAGACCGTTTATGGTGCGCAGGGCCAAAGGTCTCCTCTGTTAATCGTTTTACTGCGGATTTATGTCGGTGAAGATAACCTCGTATAACGAACCTCTGCGGCATCAATAGACGCTCTCAAGCAATTTTACCTACTATATTTTCACTGTCTAATGGGGGCTCTAACGTTTTAAGTATCTCAGTGGGGACCACATGCCAAAAATTTTCTATTTCCAAAAGCCAATCATTTACAAGACGCTTAGCTATTTCAGAATTGGTTTCTCGGGCATGTTGTTTTAATATTTCTAACAAGCTATCACTCCAAAATCCTGATTGCAGACGAGAAATATGCAAGGTTTCAATATTAAAATCCTTAAGGCTATCACCCTCTGGATCGTACAAAAACGCCATACCCCCCGTCATACCAGCACCAAAATTTGAACCAATAGGTCCAAGAATTACCGCGCTTCCTCCAGTCATGTATTCACAACCGTTAGAACCACAACCCTCGACAACACCGGTAGCACCTGAGTTTCGCACACAAAAACGCTCTCCAGCCTGACCTGCTGCGAATAGCATACCACTTGTTGCTCCATACAAAACCGTGTTGCCAATTATGGTATTTTCTGATGCCGTAAAAGAAGAGTCTGCTGAAGGACGAACTGTTATCATTCCACCTGATAGTCCTTTACCAACGTAATCATTTGCATCTCCAATAATATCGAGGCGAAGTCCTTGCGTCGCAAATGCACCCAAAGACTGACCTGCAGAGCCACGTAGACGAGCAGATATTTGACCATGCTTCATGCCTGCAAGTCCAAACTTCCGAACAATATGCGATGAAAGTCTTGTACCAATAGCTCTTTGAGTATTTTCAATATTGTAAGATAGTTGCATTTTTCCGCCAGTCGCAAGTGCTTTTTCCGTATCTTTCACCATCTGTGCATCAAGTGTGTCGGGAACCTCCATTCTTCCTGCATCACGGTTACCTCCACGTTGCTTTGCTTGAACATCAGCCTGTACAAGAATAGGGTTAAGGTCCAAGTCATCCAAGGCAGAATCACCACGTGAGACTTGTGCAAGTAATTCTGTTCGACCTATTAACTCTGAAATATTCTTATACCCAAGGGAGGCAACGATCTCTCTTACCTCCTCAGCGATATGTGTAAACAATTGAACAACTTTTTCAGGCGTTCCCTCAAATTTTGCTCGCAAGTCTTCTCTTTGTGTACAAACGCCTACAGGACAGGTATTTGCATGACACTGACGAACCATTACACATCCCATAGCAAGCAGTGAAGAAGTTCCAATACCATATTCATCTGCACCTAGAATTGCTGCCATGACGACGTCTCGGCCTGTTTTTAAACCGCCATCAGTTCTTAATACAACAGTTTCTCTTAGCCCATTCATCGTAAGCACCTGATGTACCTCTGTAAGTCCCATTTCCCAAGGCATACCAGCGTATTTTATTGAAGTTTGCGGACTTGCGCCAGTTCCACCACCATGTCCTGAAATCAAGATTGTATCAGCTTTTGCTTTAGCTACCCCTGCTGCAATTGTTCCAATACCAGTAGACGCGACTAACTTAACACATACTTTTGCTTCAGGATTTATTTGTTTTAAATCATATATCAGCTGCGCTAAGTCCTCTATGGAATATATATCATGGTGAGGTGGTGGTGAAATTAGAGTTACTCCAGGAGTAGAGTAACGCAATCTGGCTATAAGACTATCGACCTTTATTCCTGGAAGCTGTCCGCCTTCTCCGGGCTTAGCACCTTGAGCTATTTTAATCTCTATCTCTTTGCAATTATTGAGATATTCTGCCGTAACCCCAAATCTACCAGACGCAACCTGCTTAATCGCGCTAGATGGATCATCCCCATTTTCACGCAAACGATATCTATCAGGATCTTCTCCCCCCTCCCCTGAATCAGATTTTGCACCAATCCTGTTCATTGCTATAGATAGGGTTTCGTGCGCCTCCGGGCTCAATGCGCCTAGACTTATACCTGGAGATACTAGACGCCTTCTTATATCGGTTATACTCTCCACTTTCTCTACAGAGATCGGTTGTTTTTTTGGAGTAAAATCTAACAAATCCCGTAAATTTATTGGTCCCTGCCGACTGACCATAGACACATATTTTTTCCAACTATCGTATGAACCTGTATTACAAGCGTGTTGCATAGCATGAATCACCTGGCCATCAAACGCATGAGCTTCACCAGACTTGCGATATTTGAACTGTCCTCCAACTGGTAGATATGTAACTTCGTTCGAAAAAGCACGCTGGTGCATCTCTAAAACTCGGGTTTGAATTCCATTTAATCCAAGCCCAGATATTCTGGACGACATTGAAGGAAAATAATCTACAACAAGGGATCGTGAGAGCCCAAGTGCCTCAAAATTATATCCACCTCTGTACGATGATAAAACAGATATCCCCATTTTGGACATGATTTTCAACAATCCAGTTTCAATTGCTGTTTTGTAGTTATTTACTGCATCAACTAAAGCGAGTTTCTCAATAAGTCCCTTTTCTTTTCGCTCTTCTATTGCCCATTCTGCTCCATATGGATTCACTGTAGTAGCCCCAACTCCAATCAATACAGCAAAATGGTGTACATCTAAACATTCACCTGTCGCTACATTCACAGAAGCAAAAGTGCGTAATTGTTGACGTACTAGATGTGAATGCACTGCACCAACAGCTAATATCATAGGAATAGGTGCTTTAGATTCAGAAATTCGACTGTCAGAAAGCATTACATGCTCACATCCACCACGAACAGCGTTTTCAGCTAATTTTTGAATTTCTTCCAAGGCGTTCTTAAGACTATTCTCACCCCCATCTATATCAAAATGACAATCAATAATGACAGCCTTTGATTCAAGATGTTCAATAAGATATGTCCACTCTGAATTTGTTAAAACGGGGGAATTAAGAAGCAAGTGGTCACATTGCTCTGCAGATTGATCTAATATGTTACCAAGATTGCCAAGGCGAGTTCGCAATGTCATTACATGTCTTTCACGTAATGAGTCTATTGGGGGATTGGTTACCTGTGAGAAATTCTGCCTAAAAAAATGATGCAATCCACGATAGTGAGATGACAATACAGCAAGGGGGGTATCATCACCCATCGAACCAACAGCTTCTTTGCCAGTTTCAATCATTGGCTGAAGTATTAGCTCCATATCCTCTAAACTCCAACCAGCGAGCAACTGTCTACGTCTAATAATGTCAGATGAGGGACGCTGTGGAGCCATCTCCTGCTTCTTAGCTAAAATCTCATCTAATTGTTGTGATTTTCCAACCCAACTATTCCAATCTGCACGCTTTGACAATTCGGCTTTAAGTTCTTTATCCTTTATTAGTTTACCTTCTGCTAAATTTACTCCTATCATCTCTCCCGGGCCCAGTCTTCCCAACTCCTGGACATCAGAAGGCGGGATAGAGACCATTCCGGTCTCTGAGCCGGCTAGAAGCAGTCCACCTTTTGTGATTGTGTATCTTAATGGACGTAAACCGTTTCTATCCATACCTCCAATAACCCAATTTCCCGAGAATGCTGCAATTGCTGCAGGTCCGTCCCATGGCTCCATTACTGCATTACAATAACCATATAAACCGGATAATTCTGAAGAAACATCTGGAGTTACTGCCTGCGGAATCATCATTGTTTTTACCATGGGAAGGTCACGCCCAGATTGCAATAGAAGCTCAAACACGGAATCTAAAGCAGCAGAATCTGAACTTCCCTTTGCTATCACTGGTTTTAAGTCTTCTATATTATTTTCAAAGAATTCGCTTTCCATACGGTCTTCATGGCAAGACATCCAATTAATGTTTCCTCTAACAGTATTAATCTCACCGTTATGCGCAAGAACTCTGAACGGTTGAGCTAGCCTCCATGTTGGAAATGTATTGGTAGAATAACGTTGATGATAAACCGCAAAATCAGAAATGAATAGCTTATCGTCTAGGTCCGGATAAAATTCCGTAACTTGTTCAGCAAGAAACATACCTTTATAAATGATCGACCTAGATGATAGTGAGCAAATGTAAAAATCATTTATTAATTCAGCAAGAACAGCTTTTTCTATTCTTCTCCGTATCAAAAAAAGCTCGCGCTCAGCTTCTTCCTCTGACATTGACGAAGGCATGGAAAACATAATTTGTTCTATCTCAGGGCGTGTAGCGTTGGCTTTTTCTCCCAGCGCCTTAATGTCCACAGGTACCTGGCGCCAACCATATATGTTATATTCCATCTTGAGAATTTCGCGCTCAACGATACAACGACAAGTTTCTTGTGCTCCCAAGTCTAGCCTTGGAAGAAATACCATCCCAACAGCAAGCCTTTCACCATTATCTTTATGTCCTGTTCTCGCAACATGCTCCATGAAAAATTCTCGAGGAATTGCGATATGTATCCCAGCTCCATCTCCCGTCATTCCATCAGCATCGACAGCTCCCCTATGCCAAATTGCCCGAAGTGCGTTAATAGCTGCTTCTACTACAGCACGTGAGGGTCTACCATTAATGGCTGCAACTAACCCTACGCCGCAATTATCATGTTCCCACGAAGGGTCATAGATACCAGCATCACGAAGTAATTCTTCATTGATCACTCTTTTTCGGATATATTTACTTGCATCAAAACTCATCTGATTAACTTTCTAAAAATCGGTATAATAGACCCTATTCAGCTGCCACAATTTTTTTCTGACTGTTTTTTGTAATATATTTATCAATTTGCTCGGCTGCATCCCTTCCATCTCTCACTCCCCAGACTACAAGAGAGGCTCCTCGAACAATGTCACCTGCGGCAAACACACCTTTGATAGACGTTTGCATCGTTTTCCAATTAATTGATAAAGTTCCCCATTTTGAAACCTCAAGAGCTGGCTGATTAAACATACTAGGTAAATTTTCTGGGTCAAAGCCGAGTGCTTTGACAACTATATCTGCTGAAATATCAAATTCAGAGCCAGGCACCAAATTTGGCACTTGTCTTCCTGTTGAATCAGGTTGGCCTAAATGAATACGCTGAGCCTTAACGGAAGACACCTTACTCTCTCCTAAAAATTGGGTAGGAGCAGAAAGCCATTGAAAGTTCACACCTTCTTCCTCTGCGTTCTGAACTTCACGCTGAGAACCAGGCATGTTGGCTCTGTCACGTCTGTAAAGACAAGTAACAGATTTTGCATTTTGGCGGATAGCTGTTCGGACACAATCCATAGCTGTATCACCACCTCCAACAACCACAACGTTTTTATTGGCAGCATTTAAAGTGCCTTCATTAAAAGATGGAACATCGTCACCCAATGATTTGCGATTTGAAGCAATAAGATAATCTAATGCAGGCACAACACCCATTAATCTGCTGCCAACTAAATCAATGTCCCGCGCTTTATATACGCCTGTAGCAATTAACACTGCGTCATGTTTTTCTTGCAAATCTGTAAATGAAATATCGCGTCCAATTTCGCATTCAAGCTGGAAATAAACACCTCCTTGCTCGAGCAATTCATGTCTCCTAGTTACGATTTCTTTTTCGAGTTTAAAGCCTGGAATGCCATATATAAGAAGCCCCCCTACCCTATCATAACGGTCATAAACAATTACCTGATATCCCTTTCTGCGTAACAGGTCAGCAGCTGCAAGCCCAGCCGGACCTGCACCTATAATTCCAACTGAATATTCCTTTTCAACTTTTGGCGCAATGGGTTTTACCCAGCCGTTGTCAAATGCGGTTTCGGTAATATGTTTTTCAACTGCTCCTATTGTCACTGACTCAAACCCTTTTTCAATAACGCAATTACCCTCGCACAACCTATCTTGGGGGCAAATTCTGCCACAAATTTCTGGAAAGGTGTTTGTAACCGAAGACACCTCGTATGCCTCTTGCATCCTTCCTTCTGCGGTAAGCATCAACCAGTCAGGAATATTATTATGTAGCGGGCAATTTACCTGACAAAAAGGAACTCCGCATTGAGAGCATCTACCTGCTTGCTCCGCAACTTTATTTTTACTAAATTCAGCATATATTTCAGCAAAATCAAACTTACGTTTTTCTGCTTTTCTCTTTTGTGGCATTGCCTTTTTGGTATTGATAAATTTAAGCATTTTAGACGACATAGACGTCTCCCTACAAGTAAAAGCAATTTCCTTGGTCTTTAATCTTGGATGAGAATTTCTATTATCTCGTCATATAATCAAAATTAAAAACAGAATCATTTCATAAACAAGTTTTGTTTTAGTTTTGCAAAATTGTGTTAAACCTAATTGGTCAACAAGGCTACCATATTTTACATGTAGTTTCAACTTTTAAACGAAGTCCAAAGATCTTTTCTCCAAATAGTGAATTATTTAGTCTCACATCGGAACAAATTTTTGATAAAGGAAAACCTATTTTACTTATTTACTTCTTTTATTTACATTTACTGTGAAAATACTAATATGAGAACTTGTTTTGGATACTTAGACAAGGCTTTGCATAAAATGGCGTTTTCTTTGTCTGATTTTTTTTACTATTCTCTTGTAGCCGTTGTGCAGGGCATCACAGAGTTTCTGCCGGTATCATCTTCTGGTCACCTTGTTTTATTACCAGATATTTTAGGGAATGCAGATCAGGGTTTATCCATCGATGTTGCCGCACATATTGGAACTTTGCTAGCCGTTATTATTTATGTTCGTTCTGAAATCTTTAAAATATACCTTGCTCTTCGAAATCTCATATTAGGAAAACTTTACCCACACTCAAATACCATTGTTGACAGACAGTATATCCTAATTTTCAAGTTGATAATAATTGCCACCATACCTGTTATCATTGCTGGTTTCTTTGTTTCTCTTTATAAACTAGAGTTTCTAAGACTTGTTCAAACCGTAGCGGTTGCAAATATCATATTTGCGTTGTTTCTTTGGCATTCAGATAAAAACCATCAAAACAAGCAGGATTTGGACAAAATGGGATTGAAAGAAGCTTTTTTTATAGGACTTGCACAAATGCTTGCAATTATCCCGGGAACATCGAGAAGTGGGGTTACCATTACGATGGCAAGGTATCTTGGGTTTGGAAGAATAGTTGCCGCTCGATTTTCTTTATTATTATCAATTCCAGTCATTATTGCTGCAGGGTTTTTGCAAACTCTAGAACTTTTAAAGAGCGAGAATTTATTTTTATTAAACACAGCTTTCATTATTATGATAGCCTCGTTTTTTGTGGCTTTGGCCGTAATTCATGCCATGATGAGTTGGCTTAGAAAAAGGGATTTTAGCTGGTTTGTTTATTACAGGCTTGCGCTGGGGTTCATAATTCTTTTTGTAATCTATTGATTTGAAGCAAAAATTCCACCTTGACGGTAGCAAGAAAGATAATATGGAACGTGAGCTTCGATTGGCTGCGGGGTGATCCCAAATGCGGATATATTGGGCATGTTTTCATTAACAACATTGTCTCTTTCTAACATTCTCAATTGATCCAGTGTTATTGGCGGGTTTGGTAAAATAGAAAACAGAGCGGCAGGGATTTGCATTGTAAAATTCGAAATTGGTATCAAAGCTCTTTTCTTTCCTATAGATTCAAGCGTATAGCTCAGCAACTCTTTGAAACTATACTTTGATGGCCCCCCCAACTCATATATCTGACCGTCAGTTTGGCTGTGACCCAAGCAAAAAAGGACAGACTCAGCTACATCCCCAACAAAAATTGGTTGAAACTTAATTTTGCCGCCTCCTATTAACGGTAAAGCTGGCGAAATCATCGCTATTTTTGCAAATCTATCAAAAAAACCATCGCCAGGACCAAAAACAATTGATGGGCGAAGAATAGTGCTACCAGGAGAAATACGAAGCAAGTTTCTCTCACCCTCTGCTTTAGTTTTTTGATATTGGCTTTTAGATCCCAAATCCGCTCCAATTGCGGAAACATGTACGATTTTTTTTACATCCAACTTTTTTGCTATTTGCCCTAATCTTTTCGGTAACTCTGCTTGTGAATTTAGAAAATTTTGCTTGCCTGAAGGATGAAAAATACCCACTAAATTAACTACATAATCAGCGAACTGTATAGAATTTATAATATCCTCATCGACTAAGGCGTCTCCCGACATCACAGTGACCTGACCAACATCACCCGCTGTCTTAATATTTTTTGAGCGAACAGCATTCCGCGTAAGCACATTTATCTTAGCGCCAGCAAGTGCCAATTTTTTAACCAAAGCCCGACCAATAAACCCCGAACCTCCAATTATACTTACAGTTTTATTTCGCAATTTCATGTTTAACCCTATTTATACATTTGTTTTCAATGGAAGATTTTTAGCTTATATAAAAGTCTTGTAGTTCAAACAAGAAAATCAAAGCCCTATTCAACAAATAGACAAAATTTCATTTTAAGTTATTATTCAAATTGTATTGCTAACTTGTATTTGCCCAGAATACAAAATTTTTCTTATAATTTTAGATATTAACAACATTTTCGTTATGTTTTTCAATCTTTAAAATTCATACATGATTATGCTCTAAACAGTGATAAAAAAAAAATAAAGCCTGCCATTTTTCACAGGCAAAACCGAAATAGTTTTTTCCAATTACTCTCACAAAAAGCCAACAAAAAATTGATTTCTTAATTACTTTCTAAGCGCACATTTTTATCCTATTAAATTTTTAGACCTATAAACTATATATGTTATCCTGAACCTTGTATTTGCCAAAATAAATATTTTGATAGAAAACTATATTTTTTAAAGGATCATTTAAAATTATTCGGTTACTGTTTGTTCTTCATACCTCTAACATAAGGAATGAAATTTAGACATATTTTTAGAATTTGTTTCAAATAGATAAGTAAATTTAGAAAAAAAAATCTTAATCAACCTAGCGCAATTTGAAATACAAGATGATAAAAACTATAATTATTGTTATTTTAGGAACTCTTTTAACTGAAATCCCAAGCGCATTTGCTGAAAAAAATACATTTAAAACTTTAGTCATTCAAAACGTTTGGATTAAAGATAACCCATTTAACCATCCGATTACTGCCGGTTATCTCACAATACATAACACAAGCAATTCAGATACTAAATTGATAGCAGTTGGCAGTTCAATTGCTAAGAAAATTGAAATTCATAAAATGAGCATTGATAATGATATTATGAAAATGCGCCCATTAAAAGATGGTTTAATTATCCCAGCTAATTCCACCACATATCTAAAACCAGGTGATTTCCACCTCATGTTTTTTGGTCTCAAGAAGCAAATGACTCCAATGGAAACTTACGTAATTAATCTCACATTTAAGAATCTAGGCACAATTGCTGTTCGTGCCTTGGTAAAGCCCTCTGAAAATGACGAAAAATTGAATCATGAAAAACATAATCACTAATTTTATAAAATATTTCGACATTAAAAAACAATCCTACTATTAAGAAATTAAGGAAATCATTTTGTTAATTTTTTTATTGAAAATTTTTGTTCATAAAAATAAAAATATTTACTTAAATATTCTTTGAACTACATTCACTTGAACACAAAAGGCTTAACTAAAATATCTTGATGATAGATTAGTTTAAAATTGAAATTCGAAATTTAAATAGGCGTGCCAGCAACAGTTAATTTTTTACAATTCTTAAATGGAAAAATTAAAAAAAATCTTAAAAATCGAACAGGGGGTAACATGACTATAAGATTAGCCATTAATGGATTTGGCAGGATAGGTAGAAACGTATTCAGAGCACTTATCGAAAATCCGCGAGAAGAACTAGAAATGGTAGCCGTTAATACCATCCCATCTCTCGCAGACTCAGCATATCTTTTAGAGTTTGACTCTGTGCATGGAAGACTTCCTATACCTGTCTCTACAAACGGCAATACTATGGAAGTAGGCAGTCATAAGGTTAAATTTCTAAATGAGCGTAATCCAGAAAATCTTGATTGGAGTGCCTTAAATATAGATGTCGTTTTGGAATGTACAGGTATTTTCACTGACGCAGAAAAAGCATCAGTTCATTTAGCAGGCGGAGCCAAAAAGGTACTTGTATCTGCCCCATCCAAGGGGGCAGATTTGACAGTAGTATATGGTGTAAATCACACTCTAATATCTTCAGAGCACAAAATAATTTCTAATGCCTCCTGCACAACAAACTGTCTTGCTCCAATAGCTCATATACTAAATAATATATGTGGCATAAAACAAGGGTTCATGACAACCATTCATAGTTACACAGGTGACCAACGCATTTTGGATACGGAACATAATGACTTATATCGCTCACGTGCTGCGGCAGTTAATATGATTCCTACAACAACAGGAGCGGCAAAAGCAGTTGGGCTTGTTTTACCAGAATTAAACGGAAAACTAGACGGTGTTGCCATTCGCGTTCCCACGCCAAATGTGTCAGCTGTAGATTTTGTTTTTGAACCATTTAAACAAACGTCTGCAGAGGAGATAAATCAATATATAATAAATGCAGCTAGTAGCGAATTAAAAGGTGTTTTAGATTTTACAGATAGAGAATTAGTATCCACAGATTTTAATCATCACCCTGCTTCTTCAATAGCGCACCTCGACCAAACTAGAGTGATGCCAGATGGAATGACACGTATATTTAGCTGGTATGATAATGAATGGGGCTTTTCAAACAGAATGTTAGATACCGCATCCTGCATGGGATAATCTTATTTTTACTCTTAATTAAATAAAAAACGGCCTTTTCAAAAAAGGCCGTTTTAACGTTTTTAAAAATTTTTTATGTCGTTAAATCAAATCTATCTGCATTCATAACCTTAGTCCAAGCAAGAATAAAATCTGCCACAAATTTATCTTTTGAATCGCTCTGAGCATAAAATTCAGCTAATGCACGAAGTTGAGAATTTGACCCAAAAACTAAATCAACTTTACTTGCCTTAAAATTAGACTTACCAGAAGACCGTGAGGTAGATTGATAAGTGCCATCTCCAACTGGGCTCCATTCGTTGTCACTATCCAAAAGCTTTTCAAAGTGATCGTTGCTTAAAATATTTGGGGTGTCGGTTAAAATACCAATTCCATCAAAACTAATACCTAGTGATCTCATCCCACCGACCAAAACTGTCATTTCTGGAGCAGTGAGTCCCAATAATTGGGCCTTATCAAGCATTACTTCTGCTGCATTATATGAAAAATTTTTGTTTTCATAATTTCTAAAAGCATCTGCTATTGGCTCTAAAACTTCAAAAGATGCCGCATCTGTCTGTCTTTGTGTTGCGTCGCCTCTACCTGGCTCGAAAGGAATTAACTGGCCAGTTGCCTTTTCCAACCCCACATTACCCGCAATCACGATAACATCAGCTAGGGAAGCTCCTGACTCAGCTGCTATTGGACGTAAAATATCAAGCACGGTTTCAAGCTCGTTTGGTTTGTTAACTTCCCAATCTTTTTGAGGCACTAGCTGAATACGCGCTCCATTTGCTCCACCTCTCATATCTGTCTCACGATAGGTGGAAGCACTCGCCCATGCAGTCTCGACCATCTGTTGGATTGTTAAATCAGAAGCAATAATTTTCTGTTTTACAGCATCAATATCGTAATTGTTATCGCCAACAGGGACAGGGTCTTGCCAAATTAATTCCTCATCTGGAACCTCTGGCCCAATATATCGCGATTTAGGACCCATATCACGATGCAACAATTTGAACCATGCGCGTGCGAACGCATCAGAAAATTGTTCTGGATTAGCATGAAAATACTCTGAAATTTTACGGTAAGAAGGGTCTTCTCGCATTGCCATGTCTGCTGTCGTCATCATCGTAGTGACCCTTTTAGAGTCGTCGTGCGCTGCAGGCGCTAAATGCTCTTCTTTCGGGTCTATTGGGTGCCATTGAAAAGCACCTGCAGGGCTTTTTACTAACTTCCACTCATATCCTAAAAGTAAATCAAAATACCCGTTATCCCACTGAGTTGGATGACTTGTCCAAGCACCCTCTATTCCACTGGTAATCGTATCACCACCAACTCCAGAGTGGAAAAGATTTTTCCATCCAAATCCCATCTGCTCTACAGGTGAGCCCTCAGGTTCTGCTCCTACATATTTTCCAGGGTCAGCTGCACCATGTGCCTTGCCAAAGGTATGTCCTCCAGCTGTAAGCGCAACCGTTTCCTCATCATTCATTGCCATTCTTGCAAAAGTCTCTCTTATATCTCTAGCACTCGCTAATGGATCAGGATTTCCGTCTGGGCCCTCTGGATTTACATAAATCAATCCCATCTGTACTGCGCCAAGCGGCATTTCAAGTTCCCTATCACCTGTATATCGTGCATTATCGAGCCACTCATCTTCGCGACCCCAATAAATATCAAGAGGTGGTGCATAGATATCCTCTCGGCCTCCACTAAATCCAAATGTTTTTCCTCCCATTGACTCAATCGCCACGTTACCAGCTAGAATAAACAAATCAGCCCAACTGATTTTGTTGCCATATTTTTGTTTTATTGGCCATAACAAACGTCTTGCCTTATCAAGGTTTCCATTATCTGGCCAACTATTAAGAGGTGCAAATCTCTGATCTCCAGTTCCACCACCGCCTCGGCCATCTGATGTTCGGTAGGTACCCGCAGCATGCCACGTCATACGTATAAAGAACGGTCCATAATGACCATAGTCAGCGGGCCACCAGTCCTGTGAATCTGTCATCAAATCAGTAAGATCTTTCTTTAACGCAAAATAATCTAATTTTTTGAATTCATCTCTATAACTAAACCCAGCATTCACTGGGCTAGAACGTCTGTCATATTGATGTAAAATGCCGATATTAAGTTGGTTTGGCCACCAATCCTTATTTGTTCTAATCGTGCTGCTATTACTAGTAGCAGACCCGTGCATTACGGGGCATTTATCTAATTGATTCATATGTCTATCTCCTGGTTCAAAAAAACGCATTAACCGCAACAAGACAATTTGTTACACCCTTCTTATAAAATTAATCTTATTTATAGTTTGGTTGATGTCAATCTATTTAGAATGATTTTAAAGTATCCTTTTTGTCACCAGATAAAAAATAAAAATTAAGTTTGCGGTTTAACTCTTATTGTCAGTTCCATGGACTCGGTTTCAAACCCTTCTGGGAGTGATGGTAATTCGGCTATTGAGACGTTAGATTCATCTATGTCCGTTAGCTCACCCGTATCTACATTTAAGAAATGATGATGGTAACATAAATTAGTATCAAAAATTATTATATCATTCACAGCGTTAACTTTTTTGAGTAATCCAGCTTTATGAAAATGATGCAAACAATTGTAAACGGTTGCCAAAGCCATTTTTTTTCCTAATTTCTCAATTTGTTTATGCAAACTCTCTGCACTTACATGCTTATGTTTTGATCCAAATAGCAAATCACCTATGAAAATTCGTTGTTTAGTCAGTCGCAATCCTGCTTTTTTTAACATTTCAATAGTATTTTGATTATCAGACATATTTCCAACATACTAATTGTTACTAAACAAATTTGATAATTAGATTTTACTTTGTCAAGAAAACAAATATATCAATTTTTTAGTCACTAAGCTTTTGCTTATGTCTTTTTAATAGTTATGCTATACAGTGTAAATTGAACTTAAAATTAGCAAAGTAAATGAATTCTGTTATCTCATTTTTAAAGCAACGTCGCTCCGTTATGATAAGAACATTCAATCCTTGTCCATTACCAGAGATTGACCTATTATCTATACTTGAGTGTGGAATAAGAGTTCCGGACCATGGCATGCTAGCACCGTGGCGAATTATCGTTATCAGCGGCGAACAGAGAAAAAAACTTGGCAGGTATTGTCTAAGAGCTGAATTTGCAAGACTTAATCCGGGTGCTACGAAAGAAATGCTTGAATTTGAAGAAAACAGATTTACCAGAGCTTCTGCTATTTTATGTGTAATTTCAAAACCTGTAACTCCTGCTAAGATTCCAAAATGGGAAATGCAATTATCAGCTGGTGCAGTTTGCCAGAATTTACTTACTGCGTCTCTTGCACTCGGCTATGGGGCTCAATGGGTAACACATTGGTATTCTTATAATGATTTAATGATAAGAACTCTTGGCGGAAATCCTGAGACTGACAAAATTGCTGGATTCATCTATATTGGGCAAAAGACCAAACAACCAAATGAAAGAAATCGCCCTGATTTATCAAAAATCATCATAAGATATGGTGAAGATATCGAGGAAGGCAAACTAAAATGAGTATATTTCTTCATCAGAATGACCTACCAGACAATGTTTCTCTTGGAAAATCAATTGCTATTGATACAGAAACAAAAGGCCTCAATCTTAATAGGGATAGGTTATGTTTAATTCAATTATCTGACGGTAACGGTGATGCACATCTTGTTCAAATTGCTGCTGAAAAAAAACAGAAAAGTCCTAATATCGAGGCCCTTTTAAAAGATGAAACAGTCGAGAAGTTATTTCATTTCGCTAGATTTGACCTAGCGGTACTAATGCGTGATATATCCCCTGTGCTTGGTCCTATATATTGCACAAAAATTGCGTCCAAATTAGCCAGAACTTATTCTGACCGACACGGATTGAAGGAGCTATGTTCTGAACTGCTTTCGATTGAATTATCAAAACAACAACAATCAACTGATTGGGGCTCTGAAGTTTTGAGTGAAGCTCAGAAAAATTATGCTGCAAGTGATGTCTTATTTTTACATAGACTAAAGGTTAAATTAAGCGAACAACTCAGAAGAGAAGGAAGACTCGAGATTGCTCAACATTGTTTTGATTTTTTAGCACACAGAGTAGCGCTAGACCTAGCGGGTTTTGAAGACTTAGATATATTTCATCACTAAATTTTATATGACGAAATGGAACACTGCTAAAAAATTGACGTTATTACTTTAATTTTCTTTAGAAAGATTGGTTGAAAAGAATTTATGACAGAAAAAAATATTTCCAGTGGTGATAATATTCGCATACCCAGTAGCAGAAGAATTTTTGCAAAAAACTTGGCCAAGCTTTCAAAGTTAAAATTGGAAAACAATATAAAAAAAAGAGGCTTGAAGCGCTCCTACATATTATTAATTCCGCTTATGTTCGTAAGTGGAAGTATTATCTGGTGGCTTAACTTTGCTGAAAAAAATAGTAACATTGAATTGAACATAGAACAGGTATCACAATCCCAAGATACAAATACTGTAATGACGGGAGCACGTTTTGCGAGTAGAACTAGCGATGGTGAAAATTTCGAAATAAATGCCCAAAAGGCGATTGATAACACGCCAGAAACAGGCCTCATTTATCTTTCCAATCCAAATGGAACAATCTGGACAAAAAAAGGTAACGTGATCGAAATTACTTCAATGGAGGCTATTCTAGATCAATCAAGGGAATTTACGATTTTCAAAGGTTCTGTAAAAATGCAACAAGATGTTCCAAAAACAGAAATTAATGCATCAGTGTTATCTATAGATTTAATAAATAAAATATATGAGAGCAACCAGCCCGTGCATGTATCTACAGAAAATATAACTATAAGAGGAAAAAATATGAGTGTGAACGGGGAAAAAGGCACAATCTCCTTTGGTGGTCATGTAAAACTTACCTTTAGCGATGATAAATAGGTGGGGAAAAGATGATATATAAAAATATTTTGTGGGGAAAGAAATGAATAAATATAAAACTTATTATTTTGGTATTATTTTATGTTTGTTCCTTTTTTTCAAATCTTCATTGGCTGAAAATTTGGAAATAGAGGCATCCGGTTTTCTAGAATGGAATCAGGAAAATAATTCCTACATTGCTGATGGAAATGCAGTCGCCTCTCAGGGCACACGTTCTATAAAAGCTGACAAAATAACTGCATTTTATGAAAGCGAAGAAAATCGGAATATTGTAAGAATTGAAGCAGAGGGTGCTGTAAAATTTGCAGACACTGATAATTCAGGATATTCTGAAACACTCACTTACGAGATGGATTCAAGATTATTTATACTAGCAGGTAATAGAAATGAGTTTAGGTCCGAAAAATTTGTTGCTGAAGCATCTAATAGAATTCAATATGATGAATTAAATGGTGAATTATTGCTTCAAGATGACGCTCAAATCTCCATTTCTGGGGAGAGGACAATAAAGGCCCAGCAAATTGAAGTTTTGCTCTCAGATAACGGTGAGTTAAAGTCAATCAAAGCTCTTGAAAAAGTTAAATTGATTGAAGAGATGGGCCGAATTGCCCACGCTAACCAAGCATTTTATCAAGCCGAAAGTGGCAACATGACCCTCAAAGAGTCCGTTGAAATCATAGATGGAAAAAACCTATTACAAGGCGACACTGCGATTATTAATGTAAAGACGGGATATAGTAAAATTTTAGCTGGTAGCAAAAATCAGCGTGTATCTGGGAAATTGATTCTGAGTTCATCAAATTAATTGCAAAATCAAGTATTTTTTCATATGTTTCTATTAAACTCATCCACTAAAACCAAGTTTATTGATAATGACGGTCAACGAATCACTAAAAAACATAAATAATCGGTCTACCCATTTAAAACTGATTGATACTAATATCGGTCTAATCGCCGATGGGCTTGGAAAATATATAAATAAACGGCGCGTTGTACGCAATGTGAGCTTTGGAGTTCAGAGGGGTGAAGCAATTGGTCTCCTCGGCCCAAATGGAGCTGGCAAAACAACTACTTTCTATATGTTATGCGGACTTCTTTCTGCAGATGAGGGTCGCGTTTTCTTAGATGGCCTCGAGGTAACTAATTCTCCAATGTTTTATCGAGCGAGACTTGGTCTTGGCTATTTACCTCAGGAGTCGAGTGTTTTTCGAGGTCTAAGTGTTGCACAAAACATCAAATCAGTATTAGAGATTGTAGAGAGTGATAAAGACGTTCGCGATGGCATGCTAGAGGAGTTGATGGCTGAATTTAGTATAGCACACCTTAGAAATACAGCCGCAATCAATCTATCGGGAGGGGAAAGACGGAGACTTGAGATAGCAAGGGCGCTAGCAGCAAAACCAACATTTTTGCTTCTTGATGAGCCCTTAGCTGGAATAGACCCAATAGCGGTAGGAGAGGTTAGAGACCTGATCACCCATCTCAAGGAGAGCGGCTTAGGGGTATTGATAACCGATCATAATGTAAGAGAAACTTTAGATATAGTTGACAGAGCTTACATTTTGCATGATGGCGCTGTATTGATGCATGGAACACCTGAACAGATTGTCAACCATCAAGGTGTCCGTGAGGTATATTTAGGTAAACGTTTTAGCTTTTAAATTCTCATAAATTTGAATTTAATAAAAACAATAATTCTTTTTCAAAAAATGAAAAAATCAATTGTCTTTTGACACCGACTTCACAAATAAAAGTTGTTAACTTTTATTCAACAGGGCCACCAGCAGCTTTCCAATCAGAAAAACCACCAACATTTGAAACTTTCTGATAACCCATTTCGACTAGAGTTTTGCCAGTTAGCGCAGCCATACCTCCGGCCCCACATACAAGAACTATATCAGCATCCTTTTCAAGCGCCTTATTGTGGAATGGTGTCTGTGGGTCTGCAGCGAATTCAATAAAACCTCTTGGAATATGATGCGCCCCCTTAATAGTGCCAGTTTCTCTTATCTCTAAACCATCACGAACATCAATAAATACGGAAATACCTTCTCTGTGTTTTTCTATACCTTCCTTTGTTCCAATTTTTGGCACTAAATTATTCGCTGCTTCAAGTTCTGTACGTGAGGTTTTCATGTTAAATTTCCTTTCAATAGTTTTTTAAACAAATTCTACCTACTTCTTCTAACTTTGCTCCATTTTAATAGTTAATTGTAAGACCATCTTCGATACATTTTGATTCATAAATAGTCTCAAATTAATTCCGATTTAGTTCAAAAAACATTTGATAAAAGTTGCTGAAATCAAAGGGTGCTTAGAGACTTATTTCATATTCTATTATTATTTAAAGTTGGTGGAGCCAATCGGGATCGAACCGACGACCTCTACAATGCCATTGTAGCGCTCTCCCAGCTGAGCTATGGCCCCGATAAATTTATATAAACTTTTTTTGTGTTAAAAAAACCAGACCCTTATGTCAACAATATCTGACTATTTTTCTTCTTTTTTTGAAGATGGATTAGTTTCTTCATCTTCATCAATGTCATCTTCTCCTGCATCTTCAGTCAAATTATCCATAAATTCTTCATTATTTGTAAAAGTTGTAGTAGCTTCATCATCATCGACACTTACTGTAATGAATTCGTTTTCATCAGAAGGAAGTCCTTCATCTTCAACATCATCTATATCAGGATCCAATTCAGCTTCATTAAGCAGAGTATCATCCTGAAAATCCTCATCATCTTTTTCTTTCTTTACAACTTCAATAATAGCTGATTTGGAAGAAACCCTCCCTTTTCGGCTTTTTAATAACTGTTCGGGATCAAATTCTGTAGCGCATTTTGGACATATAATAGGAGCCTTCAAAAAATCATAAAATTTTATCCCACAACTAATGCAACGTCGTTTAACTCCAAGTTCAATCTCAGTCATTTTAAATCCTTGATAATGTTTTTTTATTTTCTATGGCGAATAACACAATAAAATGCGTATATGTCAAAGTAAATTTTTATTAAACAAAAGAATGAGGGATTATATTTTAGGTATCAAGAAAAAACTGGTTTTTAACCATTCCTAACTTAAGTTTATTCAGATTTAATAGATTTATTTAATATAATTTTTATTTAGATTACTTTTATGCCTAGAAAATTATTGCTGGTTGTGGGAAAAGCACTCAACAAAAAGTTATATCGTTTGTTCTGATTAGGAATTATGATGACAAAAAGCGCAGATTCTCTCTCATCTGAAGTTATAAATGGGTTGAATGGAACTTGTACAGTAGCTGGGGATAAATCTATTTCTCATAGAGCACTGATATTCAGCTCAATAGCTGAAGGAAAAACAAAAATTCGGGGTTTACTTAAAAGCAAAGATGTCTATTCAACATTGAATGCTTTGCGTGAACTTGGTGTTAACATATCTATCCAAGAACAAGGTTTAGTGGAAGTTACAGGAACAGGTATGCATGGATTACAAACACCCTCTAACTTTTTAGATCTTGGAAATTCCGGAACTGGTGTAAGACTTCTTATGGGACTAATTGGGTCTCAGCAAATCTCGGCTACATTTATTGGTGACAAGTCCCTTTCAAAAAGACCTATGCGTAGAATAACAGAGCCATTGAGTCAAATGGGGGTCGAAATTAATGATAATAATGGATTATTGCCAATTACCGTAAATGGGCGTTCAAGCCCTCTTCCAATAAGTTACAAATCTCCTGTGGCATCAGCGCAGATAAAATCAGCTATTCTAATCGCCGGTCTGAATGCTCGAGGAATGACGAGTGTTTCAGAACCGACAAAATCGCGTGACCATACTGAACGTATGCTTGGTCACTATGGTATATCTGTATTTTCAAAAAATGATTTGGATGGAAATTATAAAGTTGGTTTAATGGGAGGAGGGAAATTGAAAGCAAAAGACTTTACAGTTCCAAGCGATCCTTCATCTGCCGCTTTTTTAATTGTAGCTGCATTAATTACGAAAGATAGCTATATTTCACTTCCAAACATAGGGATAAACCCTCAAAGAATGGGACTTATTTCTACTCTCCAAGAAATGGGCGCAAATATTAAAATCAGCAATTTTAAGGAAGTGGGCGGTGAAGAGGTAGCCGATATTTTTGTTTGGTCAAGTTCTTTAAAGGGTGTAACTGTGCCA
Source organism: uncultured SAR116 cluster alpha proteobacterium (assembly GCA_902622515.1). Taxonomy (GTDB): domain Bacteria; phylum Pseudomonadota; class Alphaproteobacteria; order Puniceispirillales; family Puniceispirillaceae; genus UBA5951. The sequence continues at coordinate 64,921 of CACNQE010000005.1, read as the reverse complement.
GCAGATAGAGCTCCTTCCATGATTGATGAATATCCAATTCTTAGTGTAGCAGCAGCTATGGCATCTGGCCCGACATTTATGGAAAACATTGGTGAGCTGAGACACAAGGAAGCAGATAGAATAACAGTAATAGCCGAAGGATTGAGACTTGCTGGTGTGAATGTTGATGAAACAGATACCAGCATGTGTGTACATGGTACAAAAGATAAGTGGGGTAATTCTAGCATAAACGGAGGATTTCGGATCTCCTCTCAGCATGATCACAGAATAGCTATGTCTTTTCTTATACTTGGTTTAGTAAGCAAACATAAAATTATCGTTGATGGTGTCTCTACAATCGAAACGAGCTTTCCTGATTTTGTTAGAACCATTAACGAACTTGGTGGTCGCATAAACCCCTATAAAACTTAATTTAAATAATATTGATTAGCATAAAAAAAATGATTCTTAATAAAAAAGATTTAAAATGAAAATAGCAATAGATGGAACAGCTGCATCAGGAAAAGGCACCCTCGCAAAAGGGCTAGCAAAAGAACTGGGATATGATTATTTGGATACAGGATTACTTTATCGCAGATTAGCATTAGATATCTGCAAGAAAGGGCTAACAAAATCTAAATTAATTAATGAGAAGGGAATTATTCCTAATGCAAATATTAATATGTTAGCTGATATCACTCTTAATTTAACACTCCCAATATCAGACCACCCTGATTTGAGAAAACAAGAAATATCTCATTTATCTGCAGTTATTGCAAGTAATCCAGAAATACGAGAAATATTGGTTAGAAAACAAAGAACATTTGCAAATAAACCACCCTCAAAAGCAGGCGTTATTTTAGATGGGAGAGACATTGGCTCAGTTATTCTTCCAGAGGCAAAAATTAAATTTTTCATCGATGCAAAGCCTGAAATTCGCGCTAAAAGAAGGTATGCTGAATTGAAAAGTTTAAGCGCTGAAATTCAAGAGGAGACTATTCTTAACGATTTAATCAAGCGTGATAAAGCAGATCAGACAAGGCGTATAGCACCGTTAAAACGGGTCCCAGATGCATTTTTTATCGATAGTTCTGCACTAAATGCGGATGAAGTCTTGCAAATTGCGTTAAATTACATTAAAGGCTAATTTACGTCGTTTGGCATTTTTCTAAACCGTGCCTAACAATTTACTCAATAATTGCTGGAACTTTAATTGCTATTTGAATAATATCCGCCTCTGAATATAAATCGAGGACGTTTAGACGGGTAAAATCTTGAAACCAGCCAAGAATATAAAAGGTTACATACCTATAAAATAGCATCCCACGGAGATTTTTATTGTCAAACCAAAAAGATGACGAAAATTTACTCGTCGAAGAGAGTTTTGCTGATTTGCTAGCTGAGAGTTTTTCAGAAAGCACTTCAATTGAAGGTAGTGTAGTTAAAGGTAAAATCATTGCGATTGAAGCGGAACATGCAATAATTGACGTTGGCCTCAAATCCGAGGGGCGAATTCCCCTAAAAGAATTTACAGCACCAGGCCAAGATCCAGAATTACAAGTTGGTGATAACGTAGAGGTCTATGTTGAAAGAATGGAAGATAAGGACGGGCAGGCACTTTTGAGCCGAGAGAAGGCCAGAAGAGAAGAAGCATGGGTTATCCTAGAACGTGCATTTGAAGCCCAAGAGCGTGTTACAGGGGTGATATTCGGAAGAGTTAAGGGAGGCTTCACTGTCGATTTATCAGGTGCCACCGCATTTTTGCCTGGAAGCCAGGTTGATATCCGGCCTATTAATGATGTTAACGCACTGATGGGTGCTCCACAACCTTTTCAAATACTAAAAATTGATAGGCGCCGGGGTAATATCGTTGTTTCTAGAAGAGCTGTATTGGAAGAATCCCGCGCAGAGGCGCGAAGTGAGTTAGTATCTAACTTGGTTGAAGGCCAAAAGTTAAAAGGCGTAGTCAAGAACATAACTGACTACGGTGCTTTCGTTGATTTAGGTGGTGTTGACGGTTTGTTGCACGTTACTGACATCGCTTGGCGAAGAATAAATCATCCATCTGAAGCACTTAAAGTTGGCCAAACAGTTGATGTTCAAGTAATTAGGTTCAATGAGGAAACGCAACGAATTTCTCTTGGAATGAAACAGCTTCAAAGCGATCCGTGGGAAAATGCAATCGAGAAGTTTAAAACTGGGACTCGTTTAAATGGCAGGGTTACGAACATCACCGATTACGGAGCATTTGTTGAATTAGATGATGGCGTCGAAGGACTCGTGCATGTGTCTGAAATGAGTTGGACGAAAAAAAATATACATCCGGGAAAAATTGTTTCCACTAGTCAAGAAGTTGAAGTCGTTGTGTTAGAGGTTGATTTAACGAAACGACGTATATCTCTTGGTCTAAAACAAGCCACTGATAACCCTTGGGAAGAATTTGACACTAATAACAACATAGGGGATGTGATTAAGGGCGAAATAAATAACATCACTGAATTTGGACTGTTTGTTGGTCTCACTGACGACATTGATGGCCTTGTGCATTTATCAGATATCTCATGGTCTTCATCTGGTGAAGAAGTCTTGGAGGGGTTTAAAAAAGGCGACAATATTGAAGCAAAAATCTTAGATATCGATCTAGAAAAAGAACGTATTTCACTGGGAATCAAGCAATTAACAAGCAACCCAGCCGCTGACGCTGCTGAAAAAGTTAAAAAAGGTGATGCTGTTACGTGTGTTATCACAGCTGTAACGGAACAAGGTCTTGAAGTCCGTGTGGGAGACTCACTTTCCGGTTTTATTAAACGCAGTGATCTTGCGCGAGATAGGTCAGAACAAAGGGTGGAACGTTTCGCTGTTGATGAAAAAGTTGACGCTATAATTTCTCAAATTGATAGTAAAAACAATAAATTAACGTTATCAATCAAAGTTCGTGAGATGGCTGAAGAAAAGCAAGCTATGGCTGAATTCGGCTCGTCGGATAGCGGTGCTAGCCTTGGTGATATTCTTGGAGCAGCACTAGCGAAGAAAGAAGATACTTCTCCTGAATAGAAAACAATCACTTATTTTTTTAAAAAAAATAAAAAAAATCTCACATCTGGTGAGGTTTTTTTTGCCATTTTTAAAAAGCTCAAGTACGATTTTAAGAAAAAATAAAAATTTAAAATAATATTCGTGTAGATGTATTAAATAAGCATAAGGTTAGTTTACAATGACCAAATCTGAATTAATAAATATGTTAGCAACTGAGAATCCAGAACTATACCATAGAGATATTGAAAGAATAGTAAATACAATTTTTGAAACTATCTGCACCTCGCTTGAAAAAGGTGACAGAATAGAGCTACGCGGTTTTGGAGCATTTTCTGTTAGAGAACATGGAGCTCGGAAAGGAAGAAACCCTCGCACTGGTGAACCAGTAGATGTTGCAAGAAAAAACGTTCCCTATTTCAAAATGGGTAAGGGAATGAGGGATAGATTAAATAAATAGAACATTCATAAATCTTATCAGAATGGCATAATCAACAAATGTCTAAGATTATTTATTTTTTTTCAAAACTCTTTTGGTTCACATTTCTGCTCTTGTTTGTTATTTTACTAGCTATTCTTGTAGGTTCTAATTCACAGTCAGTTACGTTATATTTTTGGCCCATATCTGGGAAGCTCATCATTGTGACATGGCTTGCAATATTGCTCTCCTTTGGGACGGGATTAATCGCTGGAGCCTTAATAGTTTGGCTTAATTCATTTTCGTCCTATCGAACTTCAATGAAATTGAAAAAACAAGTTCAAATTAGCACAAGGACTAATACTACAATTGAAAATGACCAATATCTAGAATTCAGAAAATCAACAAAACAACCTTCTGATGATAATAAACAAATTAATAGCCCTTTCAATGGGTTTACCCAAGGCTTCTAAAAATGAAAGTAAAAATTTGTGGTCTAAAAACACCAGTCGAAATCGATATTTGCATTAAAGCAAAAGTAGATTTTATTGGCTTCGTTTTTTTTAAAAATTCGTCAAGACATTTAACTTTTGAAAAAGCATCAGAATTATCAGGACATTATGACAACTATTACTCTAATTCTAACCTTAAAAAGGTTGCTTTGTGTGTTAACCCAACAAATGGTGAATTATCAAACATAATTGCGTCATCAAATGCCGACATCTTGCAACTTCACGGAACGGAAACACCTTTCAGAGTTGAGGAAATTAGACAAAAATACGCGGTTCCTGTAATTAAAGCAATCCGAGTAAAAAATAAAATAGATATAATTGCAAGTAAGCAATATTTCAATTGCACGGACTGGTTACTCTTTGATGCAACAGCTTCTTCAAATTTACCTCCAGGAGGTAATGGAGAGCGCTTTGATTGGTCTCTTCTGAAGGATTTTGAATGTGATTTGCCTTGGATGCTTGCAGGTGGGCTTAATCCAAATAATGTCGCTCATGCTATTGCAGTATGCAAGCCAAGTGGTGTTGACGTATCTTCGGGAGTTGAGATTATAGCAGGAAAAAAAGACTCTTCTATGATTTCAGCCTTTGTACAGTCTGCAAAAATGAGCTAATCTCTAAACGGTAATAGAATGGCAAAATAAAAATTTGCCCTTTAATGATGTGTCGTGAATAGGTAAATTTAGTAATGAATGAAATAAAACAAAATTCCTTTAAGACTATGCCAGATGAGAATGGACGTTTTGGCATTCACGGTGGCCGTTTTGTTGCAGAAACATTAATGCCTTTGATATTACAGGTTGAGACTGCTTATAAAGAAGTAATAACAGATCCTGATTTTAATGCAGAACTGCTTTATTACCAAAAACATTATGTGGGCAGACCATCTCCTTTATATTTTGCTGAACACCTTACTAAGCAGTATGGCGGAGCAAAATTATACTTAAAAAGGGACGAGCTAAATCATACAGGCGCTCACAAAATTAATAATGTGCTTGGCCAGGCACTACTCGCAAAAAAGATGGGAAAAACAAAAATCATTGCTGAAACAGGGGCTGGACAACATGGGGTAGCTACTGCAACGGCATGCGCATTATTTAATCTCGAATGCGAGGTCTTCATGGGAGCTGAGGATGTTAAACGTCAAAAGCCAAACGTAGATAGGATGCGTTTGTTAGGGGCTACTGTGCATCCCGTTACCTCAGGCACATCCACATTGAAAGACGCGATGAACGAGGCACTTCGTTATTGGGTAGCTCACCCTGATACCCATTTTTATATTATTGGAACAGTTGCAGGCCCGCATCCCTATCCTGAAATGGTTCGAAACTTCCAGTCCGTCATTGGAAAAGAAGCAAAAGAGCAATTATTCGAAGCGGAAGGGCGATTGCCAGACGCACTTATTGCTTGTATTGGCGGTGGTTCAAACGCGCTTGGCCTGTTTTACCCATTTCTAGATAATACTGATGTTACTATTTTTGGCGTTGAAGCTGCGGGTCAGGGACTCGATAGCGGAATGCATGCTGCAAGCCTTACTGGCGGAAAACCAGGCGTTTTACATGGCAATCGAACCTATTTATTACAAAATGATGATGGACAGATAGTGGATGCTCATTCTATATCTGCTGGTCTTGATTACCCCGGCATTGGGCCAGAGCATTCCTGGCTTCATGATGTAGGACGTGTTAATTACGTTAGTGCGACAGATGAAGAGGCGTTGGTTCAGTTTCAGTTATGCTCTAGGCTTGAAGGGATAATTCCTGCTCTTGAGCCATCACATGCACTCGCATTTGCGGCAAAACAATTACCATTGATGGATAAAGAACAAATTGTAATCCTTAATATGTGTGGTCGCGGAGATAAAGACCTTGAAACAGTGCTACCTAAGCTGGATGAGCGCGGGTTATTATAAGAAACTCAAAATAAAGGTCGAAGCAAATAAAATGAGCAAAAGATTAGCCGCAAGCTTTGCAAAAGCAAAAAAAGAAAACCGAGGCGTTTTGGGTATTTTTGTATCTGCGGGAGACCCAGATACCAATACTAGCATAAAGATATTAGATGGTCTGGTTAGATCTGGCGTTGATATGATAGAACTTGGCATGCCATTTTCTGATCCAATGGCGGATGGCCCAGCTATTCAGGCTGCAAGCCTGCGTGCTTTAAAATCTGGTATGAACCTAGAAGGTAGTCTTGAAATCGCCTCTCAATTCCGTAAAAAACATCCCCATACTCCTTTGATATTGATGGGGTATTACAACCCTATTTATAGATATGGTGTTGAGCTATTTCTTAAAGACTCACAGGCAGCTGGTGTAGATGGTCTTATCATAGTAGACCTTCCCCCCGAAGAAGATGCAGAGCTGTGTGATCTAAACCAAAATTCAGAATTAGATTTTATCAGACTAATCACACCTACGACCCTTGGTGATAGATTGCCATTCGTTTTGGAAAAGGCATCTGGTTTTATTTATTACGTCTCAATAGCTGGTATTACTGGCACGAAATCTGCTCAGATGGAATCTATATCTAGCGCTATAAATAGGATAAAGCAGGTTAGCAATTTACCCGTTGTAACTGGTTTTGGTATCAGAACCGCAGAACAGGCAGCACTTATTGCCTCGCTAGGGGATGGCGCTATTGTAGGCTCTGCAGTAGTAGAAATTATAGCAGAATCTAATGCGCAGAATTTAACTGCTGAGAGAACCTCCGAAAAAGTGAGTGATTTTACTGGATCTCTTGCAGATGCGATATCTACTCATAAACCATAATAAAAACAATCATACGATTATAACTTGTGGATAATAGGAAAATAGCAGAAGAATATCGGTAAAACATTTGAAGGAGGTGCTTATGCTGTCAGAAAGCCTTGAAAGGCTCTCTCTTCTTCACCCAAAACTTATTGACCTTGGGCTAGGACGAACCTATCAACTCCTTAAAAAGGCTGGAAGTCCACACCAGAACTTGCCCCCTATATTTCACATAGCAGGCACTAACGGAAAAGGGTCAGTTAGTGCATATCTATTTGCTATCGCTAAGCAACTTGGCCTCAAAACGCATTGTTATACCTCGCCGCATTTATGCAGATTTAATGAACGAATTCGAATTGCGAATACCCTTATCGATGATGAGGCGCTTTTAAAAGTTTTAGATGAGGTAGAAAAGCTTAACCAGAATACACCTATTACATTTTACGAAATCACAACGGTTGCTGCCTTTATGGCATTTGCAAGAATACCTGCAGACCTTCTTATCTTAGAGACTGGTCTTGGTGGCAGACTAGACTCAACAAATGTGATCGAGAATCCATTAGCGTCTATTATTACTCCTATCGAACGAGATCATGAGCATTTTCTGGGCTCTGAGTTAACACAGATAGCCGGTGAAAAAGCAGGTATAATCAAAAAAAATGTGCCCGTAATTAGTGCCTCCCAGACTAAAGAGGTTGAAGAAACTCTCAAAAATAAAGCGAGAGAGATGAATGCGCCCATTTTTTTTGGGGGAGCTGATTTCATTTGGGAGCAGATAAGCACAGGAGAGGTAAAACTAGAGTGTGAAGATAGGGTTTTTACGCTACCAACCCCCTCGCTAATTGGACCTCATCAAATACAAAATGCAGCCCTCGCAGCTGCATCCATTATCTATAGTAATAACTTCACTCCTGTGGATGATAGATTATTTTCTGGTATTGAGTTCGCAAAATGGCCAGGACGGGTACAATTCATCGATAAGGGTAAATTACTCAATTACCGTGGTGAAAGACCAATATGGATTGACGGTGCACATAATTCACATAGTGCAACGGCTCTTGCGGCCTCTCTCGCAAACATAACCGATGAGAAATGGACACTCATTGCAGGGATGTTAGAAACTCGAAAACCGGATGACATTTTTATGCCCTTAAAAAATCTTATTAGCGAGATATTTACCATAACTATACCAGGGCAGGTTACTAGTCTGTCAGCCCAAGAGTTATCAGAAGGTTGTCAGGATTTAGGGATTAAAGCAAACGCAAAATCAAGCTTAAGCGAGGCCCTCTCCGCCACATGTGAAAGTGAATTTGTGGTGATTTGTGGTTCGTTATATTTAGCAGGGCACGCTTTGCTATTAAATGATACCCTGCCAGAATAATATTTGGTTAAACACAACCTAAACTAACTTATGATAGGCTACCATAAAGGATTATAGGTTTTCCTTCACCCATTGCTCTAACTGGGATTTTGGTAATGCGCCAATTTTCTCAGCGACAACTTCCCCATTCTTAAACATTAATAAGGTTGGAATTCCTCGTACCCCATAGCTTTGCGGAGTTACTGGATTATCATCTATATTTACCTTAACTATATCAACTTGACCTTCAAGTGAATTTGAAATCTCTTCTAACGCAGGACTAATAGCGCGACAAGGCCCACACCATTCAGCCCAAAAATCTACAACTACTGGTCCAGCTGCTTTTATCACATCAGTATCAAAATTAGAATCGGTTGAGTGTTTAGTAGCCATGCTAATTCCTTTGCGTTTAAAAATAATTCTCAATAGTTAGTAATAAATATATCCATTGGCAAATAGTTTTTTAAAATTTATTTAAATCTTGAAATGTTTTTGAACCTTTTATGGTATCTAGACAAGCATTCAATTGCTCATTTAAAAGAGGCATGATTTCTCCTGTTTGTGTCCAAATAAGAAAACTATGAAATGACCTGTCTGGATAGAGTTGTTTTAGCAACCCCATATAAAGCGCCATTTGACGAAGATAAGTCTGAGGCGGATTATCAGAGGGTCGTCCGGTTTTGAAATCTGCTATTTTGATATGGGTATCAGTAACAATCAATCTATCTATCTGCCCAGATATTTCCAGCTCTCCAATTTTACCAATTATAGCTGCCTCAGCCAGTGAATCTTTTGAAAACAAATCGCTGCATTCCTTATGATGAAGGATAGAATTTACCTCACCAAACAGCATTATTACCTCTTCTTCAGATAGTTTTGGCATTTGTTTTTTTATATATCGAATAGCTGTGGTTTCCTGGACGTGTTCAGGAAATAAAGGGAGTCTCTCAAGTAATTTATGAATGAGATTCCCCCGCTCAAGCGCTTCTAGCTGGCCCTTTTTGTGCGGTGCTGACTGTTGCTTATCTGATTGCCATTCGGACGGACGAATAATTGCGCCTTTTCTCTCAGCATATGTATCAGGAAGCTGATCATACCAATCTGGAACAGATGCTATTATTTGGTCCTGCTTTATAGATGGCTCTTCCTTTTTTTTTGTTTTTGTTGGTGGTGTAAATTGAAGTTTTAATATTCCATCGATATCCACACATGCTGGATCATTAGAAATCGTGTCCTTTAGTAATTCATACCAGCTATTTTTAATAACCCGCCGGTTCGGTGCTTCCCATCCAGCAATAATAAGAGACTGTTCTGCCCGAGTTAGAGCTACATATAGTAAACGATCATCTTCTCTTTTGATTTTTTCTTTCTGTGCATTTCTGGTCTCTGTAATATAAGAAGGTGCAAAATTGCTATTCTCTGTCCAGTAAATCCATTCTTGGGAGAATGTAAGCGCATCTGACGGTGCTTTAGCGGTTAACATATCGGGTAAATATATTATAGGCGCTTCAAGTCCCTTTGAGCCATGTATTGTTAGCAACCTTACCTGAGGGTGCGCGGCAACGCTATTATCACGCAATAATGTGCCTTGGCTATCTCTGAAAGATCTTACAAACTGACTTAACTCTAAATTTCCTGCTTTTTCAAAAGCTAAAATTTCTTGCAAGAAACCATTAAAGCTCTCAATAACACCTATCCCTAGACGCTGGATAAACGCATCAACTAATCTGTCCCCGATTAAAATCTGATTAAAAAAGCTAAACACATCCTGTATTCCGGCGCGGGATCGCCATTCAATCAATTTGCGGCATGCTAATCCCTTACTGCATTCGGACTTTTCATATTCTTTTAATCTACTGAACAAAGAGGCTTTTCCTCGTGCTATTGCCAGTTCTTGTAAATCATCTTCTTGTAATTCCAGCAAAGGCGACTTTAAGATACTAGCAAGTTGCAAATCATCCTCAGGCGACAGGCAAACATCTACTAACGCAAGCAGATCCTGAATTTCTATCTGATTTTGTAGTATAATACGGTCTGGGGGTGAGACTGATATTCTTGCTGAAATCAGTGCTGCTCTTAAATTTGCCAAGAACGAGTCTCTCTGTCGTACTAAAATCATAATATCGTTTGGGCGCACATCTCTACCCAAAATATTGTCTGAGCCAGACCCTAAAAGTGCCTTAATATGCAGAGCAATTTTCTCCGCTAGAATAACCTCCGCAGTCTCAATACGTTCCATTTCAATTGGCATAAATGGAATTTTGAGTTGCTTTTTTTCTGATTCCACAACTGGCCATAGTTCCACAGACCCAGAAAGGCTGGTCCAATGCAGACCGTGCGGTACATACGTATTCCCTACTCCAATAATACGTTCATTTTGCATCACCTTATCTATAAATGAGAGTATAGATGCAGATGAGCGATAAGATTTCGACAAACTTACTTGCTTAAATGGTTTTCTATATTGGTCTGCCTGCTCTTTGATCTCCGCTTGCTTTGCAATAAATACATTTGGGTCTGCATTCTGAAAACTATATATCGACTGTTTATAATCTCCAACAGCAAAAAAGGTCCTTGGCAGTGGCTCTTCATCTTCTGATTCGAAAAACTCCGACAAAAGGTTGGAAATCACTGACCATTGCATGGGACTGGTGTCCTGTGCTTCGTCAACCAAAACATGTTGAATAGCTGTTTCTAGTTTCCATCTGACCCAAGCATGGATTTGCTGTTTTTGAAGCAGTCGGTTTGTAAAGAATATCAAATCGTCAAAATCTAAAACACCGCGGCTAAATTTTTGGTGTTGAAAGGATAAATATAATTCTGCTGCAAGAGATAATAAATTTAAACTTAATTCTGCTGTATAAGCACCATTCTGAGTTTGCATATACCCTAATATTAAGCGTTGAGCCTCAGATATATAACCATCTAATTCAGGATAAAGCTCCCTTAAAACTTTAGTGCCGATCCGTGTTTTTGGATTGCTACCGCTAAAGAAGACATCCACTAATAAGAAAAATTCTGCCTCTGCTTGCTGTGGTAATAGACCTGCCCAGCGTTTTATTTTCAACGCTGCTTCTTTATCATTTTTTCCGCCTCCATTAAGCGCATCAGCCATTTTCTGAAATGGGAGTTGTTTTATCTGAGCAATTATAGATAATTTTTCAGAGGAAAATTCAGCCATTGATTTACATCCAATTTGCGTTTTTAAATGTTCTTTAAAACGCCCGGCAGAAGATGGATCGGTTGCAAATTTTTCAATTATATCCCGTTTATGTAATATCTGAATGAGATACTGACACAATGTCCTTTCATCTGTAAATTTAGCCAGAAAATATAACTTCTGTTTGATATGACTTACAGGACTTGAAAATAATTCAAGCAGAAGCCGCTGTAATATTTCATTTGATTCAAATTCTGTGATTAAATCAAATCCGGGAGGTACACCCGCCTCTATTGGGAATCGAGTTAATATTGTCTGACAAAATGAATGTATCGTTTCAATTCTAGGGCCATCTTCGTTATCTAATATCCTAGCAAATAGCTGTCTTGATATTTGAATTTTCTCCTGGCTTGGATTAGGTTCGCTCATTTCAGTCAAGTCAGATATAAGCTCACTCTCACTACATACAGCCCATCTTGAAAGTGTGTTTTGCAGTCGCTGTTGCATCTCTGCAGCAGCAGCTTTAGTGTAGGTTACACATAATATGCTGTCCGGCTTTACGCCATTTAGCAAAAGGCGAAAAACGCGGTGGGTAAGCGCTCTTGTTTTTCCAGTACCTGCATTAGCAGAAACAAAAACAGAAAATTTCGGGTCAGATGCAAGGCTGGAATTATCTATCATCATTTACCTCAAATGCTCTCCATTCCTTTATTCTAGCAAGGTGCCTTACTTGTGAGAATTTTGGCCGTTGTGCTAAATTTGGCTCCGATAGATATGGTTGCTCTTCATTCTCAAAACTCAGAACCAGCTCAAACAATTGGTCAAAAATAATAGAGACGTCAAAATCATCTGGAGTAACATCGTCAATTTTGGCAGGTGCTGTTACCCTGCCTTTCAACTGCCAATAAAAAAGCTCAATATCCTGTGCTGTCTTGTAAATTAAATTAAATCCCCCTTTTGACAGAATTGCTGCCTCAACAAGAAGCTGTACTGCCTTTCCTGAACTTACTGCTAGCTTTGACGGTGGATTCCCAGATTTGTAATCAATTATCTGATAATTACTATCCTGATGTAGCTCTATTCTGTCTGCTATAGCCGTAACATGAATTAAACGCTGACCAATTGACAGCCCAATCCTGCCTTCTTTTTCTACAACTACCTGAAAGCGCTCATCACGTCTTCTGTATTCTTCTTCCAGAAACCAATTTAGAATTACAGAAAATTTTTGCCTCCAGAAAAGATCAATATAGGCAATATCGGACCATTTCGATAAATGCGCATCTAAAATTTTGTGTAGCTGTTCACCTGCATTTTTTGGCAATTTTCCGCTCGGATAATGTTTTAAAAATTCTGCGATAACATTATGAATAAGAGACCCCCTCAGTGCAATTGATGGCGGCTCATCAATAGGATCCTTCTGTTTAATTTTTAGTATTTTCTTAACATAAAACCCGTAAGGGTCTGTAATCCATTGATCAAAATCAGTTGCTGAGATTTGGGATGGCCTATGTGCAATGGCTGGTTTTGGTTCTGGCCGCGAGATCGGTCTTATGATACCTGGTATTTTACGAGCATTTACAGCCTTCATCCAAACAGGTATCTGTTTATCAAGATAGGATGATATTCCAGCTGCGGCCAATACAGCATCCAATCGTGCAAGCCACCGTGATATTTGGGTTGGAGCTCCGTCTGTTACTACAGAACGCGTTATCATTACTTCTGGCGATGCAGCCGCTATCATAAAATCATGTGCTGACAGTGCTATACGCCAATGCCTGTCTGGCAAACCTAATTGGGTCCGTGATGCATTATTGATCCACATATCTCTTTGAGAAAATGGTGGCCATACCCCCTCATTCAACCCTCCAAGTATTACAGTATCTGCTTGTTGCATCCTTGCTTCGATTGTACCCAGTATTTTAAGTCTTGGGTGCTGGTTATAAGGGGTTCTTACCACCACTTCTTGACATAACACACTAAAAGTATTGTGAAATTCTGACGCAGCAATTGGGTAACTGCTTCCGAAACGTACCATATCAGATAAAAGTTCAAGTAACACTTTTCCTGCATGACCTGAGTAAATATGAAGGGGAGCATCACTTTGTGTATTATTTGTTTTAGAACCAGAATCTGCACTATTTTCTGGTAGTGCACCAAGATTTTGTGCTGTCTGCATAAGGGCTACAGTTAGGGTATCGAGTGATGGATTGATAGCGTTGAAAGCATTCCGCAAAGGATTGAATGCCGGCAATAAACGGGTCCGCCAGAAATCCTTTAATTTTGGATTTTTTGCCACCAATAAAGTCCATCTTTCCCAGTTTTTTTTTGGTAGCGGGCCTCTTAAGATTTGCTCCTCAAATAAATTTGCCAAATGAGTAAATTCAGCTCTTGGTATCCCTGCAGTTGCAAATGGATGTTTAAATAATGCTCTCAACGCATTAGGGGATGCATCCTCTTGCACCAGGCGTATTATTAACACCAGAAATCTAGCTGAACTGGATAATAATAGCGAACTACCGGCAGAATCATCTACTATAATATTCCACCTCATCAATGCCGCTTGTACTTTTCGTGCCAGCATTCTATCTGGGGTGACAAGCATAGCTGTTTTATTGGGGGTTTCGAGTGTCTTCCGCATCAATCCAGCAATTAATTCAGCCTCTTGAAAAGATTCTGTCACCGAGATTACTCTCAATCCTTGAAGACTAGATGGTGATAGTTCGCTTTCATCAATAGCAAGTCTTCTCCATTGCCATGTTCTACTTGCTGGCCTCATTACCTCGCGCAGCAATATCTGCCGGGAGCGGACTGATTTATTCCGCATCTGTTCAGTTACATGCCAATACCGCAACTCAGATAATGGTAATTCAAACTCAACCATTGCCCGAGCAATTTGACTTAATGGATGAACTGGGTCACGTTCAATGGCACGCCATTCTGTATCTTCGATATCCAGATCAACACCAGGAAAAATTACAGCTCCCATGGGTAATTGTGAAATTACCCTCATAAAGGATCTTGTCATAGGAAGAGTGCCTGTTGAGCCTGCTAAGATTATCGGCGCGCTTGGGGGATGACTAGTCCAGAAATCTAGCTGAGCTTGAAGTAATTGCTGTTGACGCGCCACCGGATCTATTCGCCCACGTTCAGCAAGTATAGAGGGCCAATAATCAAATAATATGGTTAAAAATTTTAAAATTTCCTGCCAATAAGTTGATAATTCATCTGGCAGAACATCTTTTATAGCTGACAATGGGGTACCCGCACGCTGCATCTGGTCGATGAGCATGCACAAGCTTGATGCTAATTTCATCGCAGATGCAGGTGCCATTCGCCGCCCACCAATTGGAAAATGCTGTATTTGGGAAGCAATAAGGCATTGTCTTTCAAACACATTAATTGCTTCGTCTAACTCCAGCTCCTCAATAGCAAGGTTTAAAGCAACCTCTTCATCTGGCTCACCTAATGCAAATAATTTTGGTAGTAATAAAGGGCCCTTTTTCTGATGCTTGAAAAAAGCTTCTTTGATAGAAGAAATAGCTCTTCTGCTCGGCAGATATAGCTCTATCCTGGCAAGTTGCTCTTTCTCTGGAAATTTATCCATGATTCCAGTAACAAGATTATCAGCAAAAGCCTGTGAAGCTGGGATAGTGTAAAATCTAGATTTTATCATCAATTCGATAATAGCTCAGATAAGATTTAATGGCAGTATTTTTTATTAGCGTGTTTAATTATTCGTACAACCCATCAAAAGAAGCCATAATTGGATCAGAGGTTTTAATGGTAATTATACGCTGGTTAGACAGGCTGCTGCTATTTATATCTTCAAAATCCAGCTGAATATGGATGCTATGAGGAGGAATTATGCGCTTTATTAAGCCCGGCCATTCAATAATGCAACAATGTTCTATGAGCGCTTCTTCAAGGCCAAGCGTCATTGCCTCTTCGATACTATTTAATCGGTAAAGATCAAGGTGCCATATTTCAAAACCAGTAAACACCTCATAGCTTTGAACAAGGTTAAAAGTTGGACTCGGAATATCACCAACACTATTACAAGCGTTCCTAATAATGGCGCGTGCGAGGGTGGTTTTTCCAGAGCCTAACTTTCCTGAGAGACTAAATACAACTCCTGCTTTTACATATTTAGATAGTTTACGTCCTAACTTAGCAAGGGCTTCTTCATCTAATGAAGCAAAAGTCCATTTCATACTGACGCCTTGATTTAGTACCTATATTCTTCCGATTTAAATGGCCCTTGCTTGTTTACACCGATATAATTCGCTTGTTCCTCTCTGAGCTGAGTGAGTTTTGCACCAATTTTATTAAGGTGAAGCGCTGCCACTTTTTCATCTAAGTGTCTTGGTAAAGTGTAAACTTTATTTTCATATTTTTCACTATCCTGCCATAACTCAATTTGAGCTAACACCTGATTTGTGAATGATGCAGACATAACAAATGAAGGGTGTCCAGTTGCACAGCCAAGATTAACAAGTCGGCCTTTAGCAAGAAGAATCATTCTCTTGCCGTCTGGAAATTCTATTTCATCTACCTGTGGCTTTATTTCATTCCATACATAATTTGAAAGAGAAGAAACCTGAATTTCATTATCAAAGTGCCCTATATTACAAATAATTGCCCTATCTTTCATATCTCTCATATGATCGAGGGTAATAACGTCCTTATTACCAGTTGCAGTTACAAAAATATCTGCCGTAGAAGCAACATCTTCAAGTGTTACGACTTCGTATCCCTCCATGGCTGCTTGCAATGCGCAGATAGGATCAATTTCAGTTACCACTACTCTTGCGCCACCTTGACGAAGGGAGGCCGCTGAGCCCTTACCAACATCACCAAAACCGCATACCACCGCAACTTTTCCAGCAAGCATTACATCTGTTGCGCGCCTTATTCCATCTACAAGGGATTCTCTCACCCCATACAGATTATCAAATTTTGATTTTGTTACGGAGTCATTCACATTTATAGCAGGGAACGGTAATTTTCCCTGTTCTGCTAGTTGATAAAGACGAAGTACTCCAGTAGTTGTTTCTTCGGAAACACCTTTTATAGCATCCCGCTGACGAGTGAACCAACCAGGACTAGCACTCTGCCTTTTTAAGATCTGTTTTTTCAAATAAATTTCTTCTTCAGAATCAGGATTTTCAAGAATATTTTCTCCTGCCTCTAAATTAGCACCAAGCAATACATACATAGTTGCATCACCGCCATCATCCAAAATCATATTGGCAACTTTATTACCAGGCCAATCAAAAATTTTATCCACGTAGGCCCAATATTCTTCTAATGTCTCCCCTTTTTTTGCAAATACGGGAACACCCGTTTTTGCTATCGCCGCAGCAGCATGGTCTTGAGTTGAAAATATATTACAAGATGACCAGCGCACATCCGCACCAAGCGCTGTCAAGGTCTCTATTAATACGGCTGTTTGTACAGTCATATGGAGACAACCTGCAATATGAGCACCTTCCAGAGGCCGCGAGCGTCCAAACTCTTCTCTCAATGCCATCAAGCCTGGCATTTCACTCTCACCTATTGATAGTTCCTTTCGGCCCCAATCTGCTAAATTGATGTCAGCGACGATACAGTCATTCATGATTAAAATTCCATCTGATTTGTTTTCCGGTGTAATATCAAACTTCTTCACATAACGATACTTTTTTATGCATCTTGAATTAAAATTAGATTTTCTTGCAATTCTATAGATAAGATTTATTCTTCAGAGTACAAGAAAATATTTTTGAAACGTTATAATCCAAGATGTTCAAGGACATGCTTGATTTTTTTCTTTACAGCCCAAGAAGCTATATATTCAGCAGAAGTGACAGACCTATGACGCCCTCCGGTACATCCAAAAGCTATACCTAATTGAGGTCTTCCTGCTTTTTGCATGGTTGGCAAAACTAATTCTATAATTTGTGTAACATTCTGCATGAAAGGCTCAAACCCCTCATCATTTTTAACAAACCGCTGCACTTCGAGTTCTACTCCTGTAAGATTTCGTAATCCTTCTTTCCAGTGGGGATTAGCAAGAAACCTTGTATCAAAAACATATTCAGCTGTTTCTGGGATTCCTTTTCTGAACGAAAAACTCATGATAGATAAGGGCACTGGGTTAAGTGCAGGAAGCCCTAGTCTAGAGAGCAACATAGTTCTAAAAGCCGAGGGGTCCGAACCCGTTGAGTCCAATATAATATCAGCTAATTCTTCTAGACCTTTCATTGCTGAAAAATCACTCTCAATTGCTACATTTAAATTACCTGATTCTACTAACGGATGATGTCGTCTTGTTGATTGATATCTTTTTATTATCTCAGAAGGGTTTGCATGAATATATACAATCTGACATTCCTCTCTAAATTTTAATTTTAAATTCTTGATAAGTCCTTCAACTACTTTTTTCTCAAAGCCAGTTGTTCGCTTATCAACTGCAAGAACAATTTGTCTTTTTGCTGTTTCTACCTCTAGCGCAATATATTGGTCTATCATTGACAATGGCAAATTATCCACTGCTGAAAACCCAGCATCCTCAAGCGCATTTAGTGCAGTAGATTTGCCTGCTCCGGATGGTCCTACTACCAAAATTATTCGCACGTTTGTGACATCGCGTTTATAATTCACATTAGCTGACATTTATTAAGGTCTCCAAAACATGCTCAGGAATCACCATCAATCTGAGATTGTCTCATCTAATGAAGTTAGACACAAATAAAACCCTGTCAAGATTGCCCTGTGCTTGTGAGCGGTAGTTCAAGAGTGAAAATAGCACCATTCTCTTTACCATTCATAGCGTATAATCTGCCATTATGAGCTTCGGCTATCTGTCTCGCAATTGACAGCCCTAAGCCAGAATGGTGTCCGAATGCCTCATTATCTGGTCTCTGAGTATAAAACCTATTGAAAATAGTATCGAGGTTAGCTTCAGGAATACCTATCCCATAATCACGAATAGAAAAACAAAGCATATTTTTGCTTCTACTCGCAGGTGTAAGCTTTATTTCGATATTCTTGTCTGGAGGATTAAAACTAATGGCGTTTAAAAGCATATTATCTAGTATTTGAATTATCCTACCTGAATGAATACTAACTTCAAAATATTTGTTAAATTTTGAGTTTGCTGGAGGTTTCCAGGTTAACTCGACATCAGAGTGCCTATCTTTCATCATTGAAACCCAATTATCCACGAGCTCACAAAAATTTACAGATTCTCTCTTTGTTCCAGCTAACTCTGCCTCTACTCTACTTGCCTGAGATATATCATTTATCAACCTATCCAGTCTTTTTACATCCTCAAGGATCACACCCATTAACGCTTGTTGCTGGGTTTGATTATCGATTCTTGAAATAGTCTCCGCTGCTGATCGAAGAGACGTCAATGGATTTTTTAATTCATGCGCGACATCCGCTGCAAACCCTGCAGTGGCTCTTATTCGCTCCTGTAAATCATTCGTCATTTCTTGAAGTGCCTTAGACAGTTCTCCTATCTCATCATTTCTATTCGGAAGTTTTTCTAGCTTTATTGACTTATCATGAGCTCGGGTAATTTTTCTGGCAGATAGTGCTAATTTAACTATTGGACGCGTAATAGACCTTGATAAGTAAATTCCTAACATGACTGTAAATAAAAAGATGGCACATAATAATAAGAAAAATGCCCATTGTACTTTTGCGATTTCCGCTTCTATAGCCTCACCATTTTTAGTTAGTAATAGCGCCCCTCTTACAACACGAACCTCTTGAATGGGTAAAGCAACACCAAGTACAAGTTGCCCAGAAGGTGTACGCCAGCTCATACTAACTTTTTGACCCATCATTGCAGTTTTCAAAGCTGGTAACTGGTTAATTGAAATAAGCTTTCGAGTAGGAATCATGGGAAGTTCTTCAACACCATTTACGAAGTTACTAAACTTCGAAATTGAGGTTATTATTTGCTGTTTTATTCTGAGCAATGGTGATGCTCGTGATTTTACAGACATCTGCACCAATGAATCTGGTATCTCATTATTAGCTGTATCTGCCATAATCCTGCCAGATGATTGATATATTCGTGCTCTCAAAGAAGTTCCATAGCCAACCAATGGAAGGATATGGCGTAGAGCAGCTTTGGCAAGACCTCTCTCTAAAAAATCAAGACGGTTGATTTTATTTGTGCTATCTGCATTTGCAAGAGCGAGAGAGCGAGCAAGAGTTTCTCCTTGCCGTTTTAACGCATTCAACTCAGCATCTATTAAAACAATCCGGTATCTGTCAAGTGCCAATATACCAATAAAAAAAAGGAGTAATGGCAAAAGCATTATTAGCAATATTCGAATAGATAGAGGACTGATTCGACGATTAGTCATCTCACCTTAGTACCATAAAATTTAACCACCATATTCTAAATCGGTTACTTGATGATAGAAAAAATTTTAAAAAAGAGTGGCTAATCATTTCCGTAACGATATCCAATTCCATATAAAGTCTCAATCTGGTCAAAATCCGGATCAATGACGCGAAACTTTCTGCGAAGTCTTTTTATATGACTATCAATTGTCCTATCATCTAAAAAAACTGACTCTCCATACGCTGCATCCATCAGCTGGTCTCTACTTTTAACATGCCCAGGACGAAGAATAAGCGCTTTTATCATCAAAAACTCTGTTACTGTTAATTTGACAACTTGTTCTTTCCATTTACATAAATGCCTATCCGGATCTAAAATCAAATCTCCATGTGTAATAATCTCTTCTGTTCTGGTTTGATTATCCTCTTGCAACCTACCGCGTCTTAGTACAGCTTTTATTCTAGCAATCAATAATCTTTGTGAAAATGGTTTAGTAATATAATCATCAGCACCTACACTCAATCCTAAAGCCTCATCTAACTCGTCATCTTTACTTGTAAGAAAAATAACAGGCATATCAGTTTTTTGCCTTAGCTTTTGTAACAATTCTACCCCATCCATACGCGGCATCTTTATATCCAAAATACCCATATCAACTGGTCGTTTCAAAATTCCAAAAAGCGCCTGTTCTCCATCAAAATAGCAATCTACCTCATAACCCTCTTGCTCAAGCATAACAGAAACAGATGCAATGATATTTTGGTCATCATCCACAAGAGCGATCCTATTGGCCATTGAAACCCCCTTTCTCATTAAGTAAATATGAAAACACTAAAATTTTTTACATTAACATAATAGAAAATTTAAAGATAACCAAAACGAGGCAGCTAAACGGCAACATTAAGGCGCCAAACAAAAATATGAGATAGATTTCTGTTTTTCTTTTCCTGACTTTTTATCAATGTGCTCTTGCCCAGCTATCAGCAGCACCACCCTCAACAACAATTGGAACATCTAAAGATACTATAGGTTCATGAGCTTTTTCCATTGTAGTTTTTATGGCTTCAAATGCAATTGGAACTTCACCCTCGGGTGTTTCAAATATCAATTCATCATGGACTTGCAAAAGCATTTTTGTTTTCAAATTTAACTCATTTATCATATTGGGCATTTTAATCATGGCTCTTTTAATGATATCAGCAGCACTTCCTTGAATAGGCGCGTTTATCGCCTGGCGTTCTGCAAAACCCCTAATAGCGGCATTTGAAGATTTTATATTGGAAATGTAAATACGCCTTCCAAACAAGGTTTCTACGAAACCTTTTTCTCGCGCAAGCTGTTTCATTTGTTCCATGTAATCACGTATACCAGGAAAACGCGTAAAATAAGCTTTTATATAATCTCTTGCCTCGCTTTGGGATATACCGAGTTGTCTAGCAAGGCCAAATCCAGATATTCCATATATTATGCCAAAATTTATGGCCTTTGCACGCCTTCTTGTTTCCCCGTTTAATTTATTTATTGGCACTTCAAATACCTCTGCTGCTGTCTGGGCATGTATATCAATACCATTCCTAAAAGCCTCCAGCATACTCTTCTCTTTTGCCACGTGTGCTACCAATCTTAACTCTATTTGAGAATAATCTGCAGAAATAATTTTTGAACCAGCTTCTGCTATAAAAGCTGTTCTAATAGACCTTCCTTCTGTTGTTCTTATTGGGATGTTTTGTAAGTTGGGATCGGAAGATGACAAGCGACCAGTTAATGCACCTACCATTGAATAAGAAGTATGAACTCTGCCAGTACGAGAGTTTACACTCTCCTGTAACGCATCAGTATAAGTCGACTTTAGCTTTGCCAGTTGTCTGAAATCCAAAACTTTTTGTGCAATGATTATATCCCTCGAGGCCAATTCCTCTAAAATATCCGCGTTTGTAGACCATGCACCAGTTTTGGATTTTTTACCCCCTTCTAATTTAAGTTTCTCAAATAATATCTCTCCAAGCTGCTTGGGTGAAGCAATGTTGAATTCCTGTCCAGCGAGATTATAAATTTCTTTTTCTAATAATACAATTTTGCTTGCAAAGTCATTTGACAATCGTCGGAGAATGCTTGCATCTACAACAATTCCATTCTGCTCCATTTCAGATAAAACTTGTATTAATGGACGCTCGAGCCGATTATAAACTACTGTCATGTTCTCATTTACAAGTCTTGGTTTTAATATCATCCAAAGTCGAAACGTAATATCTGCATCCTCGGCTGCATAATTACAGGCATCAGAAGGGGAAACTTGGTCAAATGAAACTTGCTTTGAGCCCTTACCGCAAACATCTTCATATTTAATTGTTTGATGTGATAGCCATTTTGAAGCAAGGTAATCCAAGCCATGACGCTCTACTCTACCTGCATCTAATACGTAGGATAAGCACATGGTATCATCTAGAGGAAAAATAGTAATATTTCCGTTTCTCTTTTGCTTTAATATGTGTGAGTCATATTTCAAATTATGACCCACTTTTAAAACACTTTTATCCTCTAGTAACTGCTTTAATCGGTTCATGGCCTTATTAAAATCAATTTGTTGATAAACTTTCGTTTCGTTTTCTGAAGTTTCCGTAAAATCAAGACCAACCTGATTAGCGCTTTGGTGCTCTGCGGAATGTCGAAGCGGAATATAGCATGCTCTTCCAGGAGAAATAGCCAAAGAAACTCCAACCAATTCTGCAGATGCTGCGTTAATTGAAGTTGTTTCAGTATCAATAGCAACTAGACCTTGATTCTCTGCAATGGCACACCAACGCTCAAGCTCCTTATATTCTGTAATTAGTTGATATGATACTTGTTCAACTTTTGTGACCTCAGGCTCAAACGAAACTAACTCAGCTCTTTTCTCTGTTCGAAATGTATCTGAGCTCATTCTTTTTTCTTGTTTTAACTCATCTAAAGGCTTATCTGGTGATTGTTCTGATAAGCCAAGTGATGTAGACAGACTCTTGAATTGCTGCTGCAAAAGAAATGAATGTAATTTGATGTCATCTATTGATTGGTGAACTAGTTCATTAGTGTGCATGTCCACTGGTACATCTGTTCGAAGTTGAACTAATTGTTGTGAGATGCGTGCTTGATCAGCAAATTGAACCAGGGTTTCTCGTCTCTTTGGTTGTTTTATATTGTTGGCATTTGCCAAGAGCTGCTCAAGATTTCCATACTGATTAATAAGTTCGGCTGCTGTTTTTATCCCAATACCAGGGACACCAGGCACGTTATCAGAGCTATCACCTGCCAAAGCTTGAACGTCCACAACCCTGTTAGGTAAAACCCCAAATTTCTGCTGAACTTCCTCATCTCCAATTATAATGTTTTTAATTGGATCAAGTAATTTGACATGCTCATTTACAAGTTGCATCAAATCTTTATCAGAGGAGACAATTAAACAATCTTGGCCTTGATTGCACGCTGCCTGAGCAAATGTAGCTATAACGTCATCTGCTTCATATCCCGATATCTCGCATAGCGGTAAATTTAGTGCTTTGGTTGCTTGCCTTACTAAATCAAACTGCGGAATTAACTCCTCTGGAGGCTCGCTACGATTTGCCTTGTAATCAGCATAAATGTCATTTCTGAATGTTTTTCTACCAGCGTCAAATATGACCGCTATATATTCTGGCTTTAAATCATTTACGAGTTTTAAGAGCATTTTGGTAAATCCGAACACTGCATTTACCGGAGTGCCATCGTCACGATACATTGGTGGCAAGGCATAATAGGCTCTGAAAATATATCCGGAACCATCAACTAGAATAAGCCTGTTAGATTGTTGCAAATTCATCATTCTTTTGTTTATGCTTCAAATTTTTTTGAGCAATAAGGGCAAACAACTGTGCCGTCTTTTCCGAGGGTTAACCAGATTTGTGGATGTCCTAGCGGACCTCCACCCCCATTACAGGAAACGCGCTTAGTTCTCTGATTATGGCCTTGGTTTCCAATTTTTTTTTCTGGTTTAAACATCAGACTTTTCCTACTTTTTATTTTGAAAGTGATATTTTTGGAAAAACTCTTTTTAATATTTCCTAGTTCATATTAAACTAACAATAATCATTTTATCAAAAATATCAAAGAAACATGAGTTATTTAGATTGATTTTCTAAAAATTACCAAACAACTTTGTTTGATGATTAACGGATGTACTATTGTTCTAATTAAACATTAGGCAGATAAACATTTAAAACTAGTCAAAAATTACTGTTATGGTATGATACGCTTAGTATGAAATCCCAACCAAAAATATTTCTAAATAGTCCCAATGACAATACAGCGATTCTGCTAGATAAGTTATCAAAAACTTATAAAGCTCAGGGACAATCCAATCCAAAAAATGCCTTAAATAATGTAAATCTTGAAATCCCAGTTGGGTGTATTTTTGGCCTTTTAGGGCCAAATGGCGCGGGCAAGTCCACATTAATAAATATTCTTGCAGGAACAGTTATAAAATCAACTGGACGTGTAACAGTATGGGGCGAAGATTTGGATAAAAACCCCCGTCAATGCAGAGCTAATATTGGAATTGTACCACAAGAACTAAATATTGATGTATTTCTTACTCCTCATGAGTCCCTCGAATTTACTGCGGGAATGTATAATATTCCGCATCATGAACGACAAACAGAAGAAATTCTCGAAATGGTTGGACTTACCGAACAAAGCCATGCCTATGCTCGCACACTTTCTGGTGGCATGCGACGAAGAATGCTTGTAGCTAAAGCGATGGTCCATTCTCCACCAATATTGATATTAGATGAACCAACTGCTGGAGTGGACGTAGCTTTACGACAAAAACTCTGGGATAGTGTCCGCAGTCTAAATGACTCAGGAGTTACGATCGTCTTGACCACTCATTATTTAGAGGAGGCTGAACAGCTTTGTGATCATGTTGCAATTTTAAATAAAGGCGAGGTAATGGTTAGCAAAACTAAAGCTGACCTCCTTAGATCTGCAGGGAGGAAAGATCTTAACGTAACAATTCCAGAAAATCAGCGAAACCAACCTCTGCCGAATGGTATAGAAGTTCTAAATCCCATTATCACATCTAATGGATTTACTATTAGATTTAATCCGGAGAAGAGTAGTTCTGGAGAAATCTTAAAAAAAATTGGTAACGCTGGAATTCAAATAATAGACGTAAGTACCTACCAACCTGATCTGGAAGATATTTTTATTGACCTCACCAGCTGAACAAAAAGTTTTAAGGTCTCTGGATTTTGATAATAAACTTTTGTTATAAAAAAGCCCAAATAAGTTAATTATTATAATTGATAAAATAATCATAATATTTTTCAAACTAGGCATCCGTAGCTCAGCTGGATAGAGCGCTGCCCTCCGAAGGCAGAGGTCAGAGGTTCGAATCCTCTCGGGTGCGCCAGTTTTTTTCTAAAGTAGAAATTGATTTGTGCTCCTAAATATAATCTTCTTCATATCAAAAAGGAATAGTGATTTGTATTGCACCGTAATGAAAGCAAACCTCAAAAGATAAAAGTGCTCTTAGATTTGACTTTGCAACGAATTTTATAAAGCATGAATAAAATGACAAATAACAATGTAACAAACAGAGATATGTTATCCGCTACTTATCGAGATGTTTTGCGATCACTATCAAGGGATGAAAAGCGCCGGCTAGTTAGGCTGACTAATTATCATGGATTCCTCTGGCTCTTTGCACATTTTTCATTGATAGCAGGGATGGCATGGGCAAGTTTTTATTACACAGGCTTTTTTAGTTGGCTAGCATTAATAGGTCAGGGCATAGGATTGAATTTTCTTTTTTGTGCCATGCATGAGTGTAGTCATGGAACTGCCTTCAGAAATACAACGCTCAATAAGCTAATTTCATCATTTGTGGGATTGCTTTTGTTCATAGGGCCACGTTGGTTTCAGTATTTTCATGCTGCACATCACCGCCATACCCAAGATCCAGCGCTTGATCCTGAACTTGCTATTTCAAAACCGAAAACTTGGGGGCAATATCTTTTTCACCTTACTGGTATCATGATCTGGACGTCAAACCTCAGATCATTGTTATTTAATGCGATAAGAACCCCAAAACATTCTTTTATTCCTTCATCATCCCAATATCGCATCAGAACAGAAGCACGACTAATGCTCCTGACCTATAGTTTTATATTTACTGGAGCAGTAATTTTAGCACCTCAGTATATTTTGCAGTTTTGGCTTCTACCTCTGTTATTAGGTCAGCCTTTCCTGAGGTTATTTTTACTGGCAGAACATGCTGGATGTCCCCATGAACCAGACATGCTGAAGAACAGCCGAACCATCCGCACCAATCCCCTCGTATTATTCCTTTCATGGAACATGCCTTATCACACCGCGCATCATAGCTTTCCAGCTGTACCATTTCATCAACTACCAACGTTTCATCAGCATATCGCAAAATACACAGCAGTTACAGCAAATGGATATTCTACTTTTCATCGCTTCTATGCGAAGCGCTTTCTTAATGAAAAAATTCCGTCTTGATAAGATATGACTTTTAAACGCTCCAATGCTTCATAAAAATCGGGTGCAAGAACGCAGGCCTCGCAAAAAGAAGCAGATTTGCATTGGTTAATATCATACGAAAATTTTAAACACAGATTCCGTAAGTAATAACTGATTATATTAGCAATACACGACGAATTAATAAAACTCACACCAAACAATGTGTAGTAACAGGGTAAGTTTGTTAAAACATACCTATATTATTGACAAAAAAAATTATATTAAAAAAGTGGTTAAAATCTATTAAAAATATAAATAGTATTAAAATTTTCAATACTTTTCTAATATTAAATAATAAATTCAATATTTTATATACTAATTAGTAATTTATTTAAATTTTCCATTAAATTTAGGTTTTTTACTTGTTTTATTTTGAGTGTATTAGTGTATTATTTAAAGTTTTTATGATGCTGTAAGACGGAAATTCATTATAGTGAGATGTAGTGTCTGTCATTCAAATAATACCGAAATATTTACGGAACTCGAATTAAAAACATATTGGGGATGCCTTAGCTGTTTTGCCAAGTTTTTGGATAGTTCGCATTTCCTTTCGGAAGATGAGGAATATGCTCATTATTGTACCCATCAAAACAAAATTTATGACTCAGATTACCGTCGATTTTTATCAAAACTTTCTACACCCCTTAAACGCTATTTAAAGGCGCATAGTGAAGGCCTTGATTATGGCTGCGGCCAAGGACCTGCACTATCGGTAATGCTTGAGGAAGATGGTTATAAAATGTGCAAATATGATCCATTTTTTTTCCCAGACAAAAAGATATTCTTAAAACAATTTGACTTCATTACCTGTAGCGAAACAGCTGAGCATTTTCATAATCCAAATTATGAATTTATTACACTTGATAAGATGCTCAAACCATCAGGTGTCCTTGGCATCATGACAAATTTCCTCACTAAAGACGTAGTTTTTGAAAATTGGTTTTACAATAAAGACCCTACACATGTTGTTTTCTATTCACCCGCTACATTCGATATTATAGCAAAACAACGAGGCTGGAGGATACAATTCATGGATGCCAACATTGTAATCTTTAAAAAATAAGAATCGTGCGAAAGAAATATTATTTTTTTAACACCTTTAGAAAAAATTTTAATCGGTTCTATTTTACGGTGTTTAAGGATAACATATGGATAAATCTTACACCTTCTTTTCACCTGATGAAAATAATATACTTTGCCCTGGAATCAATTTGTATCTTTAAAAAAAAGATGTCTAAAATTAAAAAGAGTTTGAGTTTTCGGATTTAAATTCAAGGGGGAAAAGTAGGAAAGGGGTAGTTTTCGAACTGCCCTTTTTTTTGGTGCACTAAATTTTGCATCACATGTAGCAATTCTTAGCACTATGCTAATATCATTTAAATTTGTAACACAACATTGTCATTCGTTTCCTCCCTAAATGGCGACCCAAAAAAGTAGTCCATAAGGGGATAGTCAAAGGCTATCCCCTCCCACTGATAATACTTTATCAGGATTAGTCATAATAGGGGAATAATTGTTGGGGTTACAAACCTCATTAAACTTTTCTTATATACATACTTTATCATTAAAAGAAAAATTAATATCAATCACATAAAAAGTTCATTTGTCTAGTTTTGCGGCACAATTAGTGCAAAGCAACTCTCCAGTATCCAATATTTTTGTATAAAATGGAGGATTGTATTCAGCCTGCAGTTCATTGTCACAGCCATCACAACCATATTTATTATATTGATGGTATGTTCTGCCTTCATAAATAGTGGCCGTGCCCATTATTATTTGTAATTGCTTTTCCATAACTATTTTTTTTGACCAATGTAATTATAACTGAAGGATAAACATATTTAAGTTTAAAAAATATAAATTTTTGTCTCTTTTCGATGTATTAGATAAATTCTCTGTAGCCTTAATACTGAATCCTTCACACCAAGCTTGCAAAATACATAAAAATAAAGTTTTATCCATTATGATCTAAAATTGGAAATCTAGATATTCATGACCACAAAGCCGGTACTAATAGAAAGTCGTGGAATAAGTAAATCATTTGGTTCTTTCTTAGCCAACGACAGTATCAACTTCGACATTCTTGAAGGTGAAATCCACGGATTGCTTGGCGAAAACGGGGCTGGGAAATCAACCTTCGTTAAAATGGTCTATGGTTTACTAGAGCCAAGTAATGGAACGTTCTACTGGAATGGCAAAAAAATAATAATCGGCAGTCCACAAGAAGCAAGAAATTTTGGCATTGGAATGGTGTTCCAACATTTTACATTATTCCCAACACTAACGGTAATCGAAAATATTGAACTTGCATTGAATGACAAATTCACTACTCATGAATTAAGAGACACAATAATCAAAAAATCAGCTGAGTTCGGAATAACAGTTGACCCTGATATTTACATTCGAGATCTATCAGTAGGAGAGCAACAGCGTGTGGAAATCTTAAGGTGTCTTCTACAAAACCCAAAATTATTGATTATGGACGAACCAACTTCAGTCTTGACCCCTCAGGAGAGCGAACAACTTTTTTCAGTACTAAAAAAGCTATCGAAAACTGGATGTTCCATTTTATTCATATCTCATAAGTTAAAAGAAATAAAAAAAATAACTCAGCGTGCTACTATTCTTAGAGGGGGTTGTGTTGTAAGTACCGTGGAGACAGCAGACGTATCAACTGAACAACTTGCTAAAATGATGGTTGGCAGCAACCCCCAAAATGTAAAACCAAAAACTGCAAGAAAAAGTGGTGATATTTTAGTCAAAATATCTGGATTAAATAAACCTGCAGATAATCCATTTGCAACTGCTCTTTATAACATTAGTCTTAATGTGAAAGCTGGTGAAATCATTGGGATAGCGGGGATCGCAGGAAATGGCCAAAGCGAGCTCATGGAAGTTCTTTCAGGGGAATGGCGTTCGACTGAGACTTTTGATGTTTTTGATGTTTTTGGGACCGATATTAGAAATTATAGCCCACATAAAAGACGTCAATTAGGTATTGGTTTCTTGCCGGAAGAGCGACATGGTCACTCTGCTGTTACAAACATGAAACTGACTGAAAATACTTTGTTGACAAACCATAATAGTCCCTTAATCCAAAAAAATAACGTAGTAAAAAATGAAAACCTCGAAAAGCTGACTAATGATATCATTGATAAGTATGATATTAGAACCCCTTTTCGAAACCCTCAGGCAAGCTCTCTATCGGGAGGAAATTTGCAAAAATTTGTTATTGGAAGAGAAATAATTAAAAAACCTAGAGTATTTTTTGTTGCTCAGCCAACCTGGGGCGTAGATATTGGCGCCACAAAATTTATTCGAAATTCACTTATTGACCTTGCTAATGATGGTTGCGGTATAATAGTAATCTCACAAGATTTAGAGGAGTTATTCGAACTTGCAGATAACATCTGTGTCCTATTTAGAGGCAAACTTTCCGAAAGTAAGCCGCTCCAAGAGCTAACCTCAGAAAAAATTGGCATGCTCATGGGTGGGGAAGAATTGCATTCTGAAAGTCAAGGTCATTGAGATATGTTTTATTTAACGCCGAGAAAAGAAATATCCCTTTTTTTTACAATATCTATTCCTATTATTTCTATCTTACTAACAATTATCTTTGGGTTCTTTATATTTAGTATTTTAGGCTACGACCCTGGTAAGGCACTTTATCACTTTTTTATATCCCCTCTATCCCGCTTAGACAAAATAGCTGATTTATTTGTAAAGGCCTGTCCCCTTTTGATTATAGGTACAGGACTAGTACTTTGTTTTAGAGCAAATATCTGGAATATTGG
This sequence comes from uncultured SAR116 cluster alpha proteobacterium, assembly GCA_902622515.1. Classification (GTDB taxonomy): domain Bacteria; phylum Pseudomonadota; class Alphaproteobacteria; order Puniceispirillales; family Puniceispirillaceae; genus UBA5951. Next base: position 35,022 of record CACNQE010000005.1, on the reverse strand, counting down.
GGCAGAAGGGCAGTTGATTATGGGTGCAGTCTTTTCTGGTGGACTTGCGTTATCATTTTCAGAAACTCAATCTGTCTGGTTATTACCGGCCATGGCCATTTTTTCATTTATCGGTGGTGCTTTATGGGCATTATTCCCAGCACTCCTTAAGATAAAACTTCGTACAAATGAAATTCTAGTAACATTGATGCTTACTTATGTTGCAAGTTTATTCTTGGATTGGCTTGTTAGAGGACCATGGCGAAGTCCAACATCATTCGGTTTTCCTCTAACAAAATACTATCCTGACGTGGCGCTAATTTCTAAAATTTATTTTCCAGGTATTGGTAATATTAGCCAACTACACTGGGGTGTTTTCATAGCTATTTTAATTTGTCTTCTATGCTGGTTTGCGATGGAAAAGACAGTTTTTGGTTTTCAAATTAAACTAATAGGTGATAGCCCTCAGGCTCTTCGATTTTCCGGCTTTAACGAATCTAAAACAACTATAACATTATTTATTATTTCTGGAGGACTAGCAGGTTTGGCAGGAATGATTGAAGTGTCTGCAAATATTGGCCAATTGCAGCCAAACATTTCTTTTGGTTATGGATTCACTGCTATAATTGTTGCCTTTCTTGCGCGCTTAAATCCTGCAGCTGTAATAATTTCAGGTCTATTAATTGCACTTATTGAGGTGGGAGGAGATTCTGCTCAAATTGCTTTAGCTATTCCAAAAGTAGTTACTGGTGTGTTCAAGGGAATACTTTTATTTTTTCTACTTGCCGGTGAAACATTAACAAAATATGAAATTGGTTTTAATTACAACCAAAAGAGTAGTTTAAATGATTGATGCACTTGTTCTTACAATCTTAATGACATCTGTGCCCCTGATTCTAGCAGCAACGGGAGAACTTGTTGTTGAACGGAGTGGCGTTTTAAATCTCGGTCTAGAAGGTATGATGCTTATGGGAGCTGTATCTGCTTTTGCATTAACTTATGTATCTGGAAGTTTGCTGGTTGGATTGCTTGCTGGTGTCATTTCTGGTTGTCTCACAGCAGCTATTTTTGGATTCTTCGTTTTAGGACTTGCTACAAACCAGGTTGCTACCGGTCTTGCCTTAACAATTTTTGGAACAGGTCTTTCTGGATTAATTGGCTCTGATTTTGTAGGTAAAGCCATTGAGGGTCTTCCAACAGTTTTTCCAGAAACTTTAAGCAATATGTCCTTCATAGGAGTGTTTTTTGCGTTAGACGCAATTGCATATTTATCCGTTTTTATTGCACTTCTTGTTTGGATATTTTTGTTTAAATCTAAATATGGATTAGTTCTTCGAGCTTGCGGCATCAGCCATAACAGTGCTCACTCACTTGGTTACAAGGTTTTAACTGTAAGATGGTGTTCTATTCTATTTGGGGGTATGATGGCTGGTTTAGGAGGGGCTTATCTTCCATTAATGTTAACACCCCATTGGTCTGAAGGAATGACAAGTGGACGCGGATGGATCGCTTTGGCTTTAGTCGTTTTTGCATCCTGGATGCCCTCAAGAATTATTTATGGCGCTATATTGTTTGGAGCCATTACTATAATGCAGCTTGCAGGACAAGCACGTGGCTGGACAATTCCACCCCAATTTTTATCATCTCTACCTTATATTGCCACTATTTTCGTGCTTGTTTTGATATCTAGTAAAGGAACTGCAAAGTACTTAGCACCGTCTGATTTAACCAGACCGTTTATTTCATCAAAATAATGAAAAGGGACTGCATTAGCCTAATTTTTGAACAGAGTTGTGGTGCCTTACCTAAATTGATTTACCCACTAGTTTTTTTTTAATACTATAGAGTATATTTATAAAAAATTTTTAGTAACTTGAGGTTTGAAAAATGAAAAATAATAGATTTATAATATTTGCGGGATTATTGGCAATTATTGCTGTCGTTTTCTATTTTGCTACCAACGTAGACCAGGTAGAGGATAAAGAAACGAAAATGAAAGTTGCTTTTGTATATCTTACTAATCCAGGAGACCATGGCTGGACATATGCTCATGAGGTTGGCCGCCAACAAGTACAAGAACACTTCGGCGATAAAGTTGAAACATCTTATGTTGAGAATGTTCCAGAGGGACCAGACGCAACTCGTGTTATCCGTGAGCTTGCACAAAATGGTAATGATATGATCTTTACTACCTCATTTGGCTACATGGAACCGACTCTAAAAGTTGCTAAAGAATTTCCAAATATCAAATTCGATCATATCACTGGCTATATGCGTGCTGAAAATATGGCTACTGGTAATATTCGCTTTTATGAAGGACGCTATGTTCAAGGAGTTGTAGCAGGCTTGACAACAAAATCAAACAAAATTGGTTATGTTGCAGCTTTCCCAATTCCAGAAGTTATTCAAGGTATAAACTCATTTGCACAAGGTTTAAAAAGTGTAAATAAAGATGCAACTATTTCAGTAGTTTGGGCAAATACATGGTATGACCCTGTAAAAGAGGGAGACGCAGCAAAGGTACTCATTGCGGAGGGGGCCGATGTACTAGCACAACATACAGATAGCCCAGCTATGTTACAAACGGCTGAAAAATCTGGTGTTTTTGGATTTGGTCAATCATCCGATATGCATGAGTTTGCTCCTAGCGCACAGCTTTTTGCATCTGTAAATAATTGGGGCCCTTACTATATTTCTCAAATTCAAAAAGCTTTGGATGGTTCTTGGACTACTGGCGAAGGACCAGACCACTGGGCAGGAAATACTTGGAAAGGACTTAGTGAGGACTTTTTAGTTTTAACTGACTTTAAAAACATGCCTTCTAATGTAGCCAAAGCCGCTCAAGAAGCTAGAGATGGAATTGCAAATGGAAGTATTAATATATTTTCTGGTCCTATGATGGATAATGAAGGCAATCAGATTCTTGCAAGTGGAGAAGTTTTAGATGACGGTGGACTTTGGGCAATGAATTATTATGTCGATGGCGTAATAGGCAAAATACCAAATTAACTAAACAAATATCTATCGGGGGATAATTTGCTTCCTTCGATAGATATTGGAATAATTTATTTCATGGCAACGCTACTTTTAAAAAATGCTGCATTAATTGCAACGATGAACGATGCTGATGAAGAATTACATGACCAATCCATTTTCTGTGAAAATGGCGTAATTAGGCAAATCGGACCTCTAGATACCCTTCCAAATACAGCTGACAAAATGATTGATTTGTCAAAGTCTATTGTTATCCCTGGAATGGTTAATACTCATCATCACCTTTTCCAGAATTTAACTAGAGTAATTCCCAACGCCCAGAATGAGAGTCTTTTTGGCTGGCTTACCACACTTTACCCCGTCTGGTGTGGATTAGGCCCTAGGCATATCTACATTTCCTCAGCGGTTGGATTAGCAGAGCTAGTGCTATCAGGTTGCACAACATCAACAGACCATCAATATTTATTTCCGGGAGGTTCAAGATTAGATGATTCAATAGAGGCAGCAATCGATATAGGAGTTAGATTCCATCCAACGCGTGGGTCCATGAGTATTGGTGAGTCACAAGGCGGATTGCCACCCGACAAGCTAACTGAGAATGAGAACCATATTTTAAAGGACTGCGAACGTGTAATATCTCAGTTTCATGATAAAAGCCCTAATGCTATGATCAAGATTAGCCTAGCGCCATGTTCCCCATTTTCAGTCAGTAATGATCTGATGATTCAAACAGCAGCTCTAGCGAGAGAAAATAATCTTAATTTGCACACACATCTGGCTGAAAATTACGAAGATATAGAATATTCACTTGCTAAATTTAATATGAGACCTGGCGAATATGCCGAGAGCCTTGGCTGGCTCGGAGAAGACGTTTGGCACGCACATTGTGTTCAATTAAATACTGGTGAAGTTAAATTGTTGGGAAAAACAAATACTGGTATATCCCATTGTCCATCTTCCAACATGCGGCTTGGCAGTGGGATTGCACCCTTGTTAGAGATGTTTGAGCATAAGGTTAGGGTAGGACTTGGTGTCGATGGTTCTTCCTCTAACGATAGTGGACATATGCTAAATGAAGCGCGTCAGGCAATGTTACTCCAAAGGGTAAAACATGGTGCATCAGCTATAACTGCAAGGGATGTTCTGAGAACTGCAACTAGAGGAGGCGCAAAAGTATTAAGACAGGACAATATAGGGCAAATAGCTCCAGGTCTCTCTGCTGATTTGGCTATTTATGATATGCAATCAGTTGATTTGGCAGGCACTCACGCTGACCCTCTTGCTGGTCTTGTTTTCTGTGGTCCCGTTAAAACGAAACATACAATTATCAATGGTAAGTTTGTAGTTGAAGATGGTCATCTCACAACAATGAATTTAAGTTCACTATTAGAAGAACACCGCAAATTATCAATCGAACTTTTAAACTCTGCTTAAAGACTCTCGTCAAAGTGTCCAATTTGATATCTGACCTGCAACGGAAAGAGCTATCCTAAATGGTTCATCTCCTTGAATTTCTGGCAAGCCAATTGGACAGATTATTTTTTCAATATCAATTGAAGAAAACCCTGCCTTTGAAAGCTGATTTTTGAATCTTGTCTTTTTAGTTTTTGATCCAATTAAACCCAATTTATAAAACTTATTTTCTTTAAGTAGAGATTGTATTATTGCTAAATCAAGTGCGTGTGAATGCGTGAGAATGAGGTGTATGCCACCATTTGGAAGATTCTTGGCCAAATTTGCAGGTTCATTTGCCCAAATGGCGTGTACATCATCATCAATTGAAGCAGGAAACCTTTCCCTCGAAATATCAATCCAGTAACGATTTAAAGGTAAAGATTTTGTAGTGGAAATTATTTCTCGCCCAGTATGACCAGCGCCCCAAACAAAAAAGTCTTTTCTTTCATCTATCATTAGTTCCTTAAAAAACTTTTTTTTGTCTAAAGATGAAGACTTATTATTTTCATAAGGATAATTTTCAGTATCAAGCTCATGTATCAAGTTATTAGCCTTGTTTAATTTCTGAATTTCCTTCAAATCAGAATGATGAAAATATTCGATCAGTATATTCACACTTCCACCACAACATTGACCAAGAGAAGGACCAAGTGCAAATCGCCTAACTTCACGTCCAAATTTCTTCAATGAAGAGAGACGAGCACGACAAATTGAAGTAACTTGATATTCGAGCTGACCTCCACCTATACTCCCAAATATTTGATTTTCTGTAATAAACATTTGTGAATACGCTTTTCTGGGCGCAGAGCCTTTTGTAGACATAATTATTACTCTTGCCACAGTATTATAAGTCGAAACTTTCTCAATAATCTGTTCAATTTTTGAGGGTGGTTCATTCATATTTCATTGATATTCCTGCGACAAATTAAAACTGAGTAAAATATAATTGCTCAGCAGTAGCCGGACTATTGAGGCTAGGATAGCTCTCTTTAAGAGACGCTAATGCATGCGAATAAGCAAAAAATACGCTCATTGCAAGCATAAATGGTGGTTCGCCTACTGCCTTTGAACGATTGATAGTTTCTTCAATATTTCCATCACCCTTATAAAACTCAACATTCCAATTAATTGGTGAGTCTGAAAAAGCAGGAATTTTGTAGGTTGCAGGGGAGTGTGTCATCAATGTACCGTCATTCGCATAAACTAATTCTTCCATACTCAGCCAACCAAGGCCTTGAACAAACCCGCCTTCTATCTGTCCTCTGTCTATTGATGGGTTAATAGAACGTCCAACGTCATGCAATATATCTACACTAACCACCCTGCTTTCACCTGTTAATTTATCAATAACAATTTCGCTAACCGCGGCACCATATACAAAATAATAAAATGGCCTACCTTCTCCTTTTTCTGCATCCCAATATATATCTGGCGTCTTATAAAATCCCGTAGAGGATAGCGAGATACGCCCCATCCAACATTTTTCAGCTGCCTGAGAAAATGTCATTTTTTCTTCATCAAATATTATTATCTTTCCTCTAGAAAAAATGACTTCTGAACTTTCACATTGATACAAATGACCGAGATATGCTGCCATTCTTTCTTTAATTTGAAAAGCAGCCAAGTAGGCTGCCATTCCATTTAGGTCTGTTCCAGATGAAGCGGCTGTAGCAGAGGTATTGGGAACTTTATTAGTATCTGTGGCGCTAATTTTTACATTATTTGACAATATACCAAACGTACTAGCTACAATTTTTCTTACCTTTGTAAATAAACCTTGCCCCATTTCCGTGCCACCATGATTCAAATATACGGAACCATCAGAATATACATTAACCAAGGCACCTGCTTGATTTAACATCAGTTTATTAAATGAAATACCAAATTTTACGGGAGTTAATGCAATCCCCCTTTTAATTAACTTCGATGTTTTGTTAAACCGTTCTATTTCTTTTCGTCGGCTAAGATAATTGGAGGAGTATTCAAGCTTATTTACAAGGTCATTAATAATACAATCTTTAACAACCTGTCCATAAGGAGTTTGTTGTTCTTTCTGCATTGGGTTTTTATTGTCCAAGTAAAAATTTCGTTTCCGAATAGTAAGCGGATCTAATTTTAAGAAATGAGCAATTTCGTCAATCACTCGCTCCATAGCTAACATACCTTGTGGGCCACCGAAACCTCTGAATGCTGTATTTGAAGGGGTATTTGTTTTATACAAATTCGCTATGAATTCAACATTCGGGATGTAATAACTGTTTTCAGAGTGCATAAGCGCACGTTCTGCTATTGCAGCAGATAAGTCCATCGACATACCGCATCGCATGTCATGTTGGATGCGCAATGCGTTTATAACACCATTTGCATCAAAACCAACCTTGTATGCTGAAATAAAATCATGCCTTTTCCCTGTTATTCGCATATCATCATCACGATCATAAACTAGTTTACAAGGTTTACCTGTTTTTTGAGCTGCAATTGCCACAATGCATGCAGGCAAATTAGCCTGACTTTCCTTACCCCCAAATGCGCCACCCATCCGCCTTACCTCGACAGAAACATTATTAAGCGCCAGACTCAAGACCGCTGCGACTTTATGCTGAATTTCAGATGGATGTTGTGATGAAACAAATATTTGAATATCTTTATTTTCCTTTGGAACTGCTAAAGCTGCCTGACCCTCTAGATAAAAATGTTCTTGTCCACCAATAACGATTTCACCTTCAATTATATGGTCAGAATGATGAATGGAGGATGAAAAATCACCTCTCGAAACGATTTTAGGAGGACACAAAAGTGTTTCTTTATGTCTTGCTTGGGCTAATGTTATGATAGGTGGTGTCTCTGAATATACAATTTTAGCTTCCTTAATTGCTATTTTTGCATGCTCCAGGGTTTCAGCTATTATAGCAAAAATTACCTGCCCGTTATAAATAACTTCGTTTTCAGCAAAAATAGGATCATCTCCAAATATTGGGCTAGCATCATTTTTACCTGGAATATCTTTTGCTGTTATTACATCAATTATACCTGGCATTTTTTTTACGTCATTTAATTCCATCTCCATAATTTTACCATTAGCAATCTTGCTCAATCCAAGCAATATATGTAAACAGCTAGAAGGAACAGGAATGTCATCTACATAAATAGCACGCCCTGTTACGTGCAACTTAGCGCTATCGTGGAAATCTTCGTTGACAATGCTTTTAGACATTTTGCTGACTTTTAGTTACAGAGTTTCCAGATACGTTTTCAAACACAGCACCTGGCAAATAACTGGATGGTTTTCCAGAAATCTTATCGCATGCTTTTACAAACAAATTAAAGGCAACATCATTCCTATACTCCCTACTAGCTCTTACATCTGTAATTGGTTGAAAATCCTCTTTGAGGGCTTTTTTGCAATCATCTAGAGGCAGATTTCCTAACTCCTTACCAATTAAGAGTTCACTTAAATTGGAGGCTTCTTTTGGAATAGCTGCCATACCACCATAAGCTATTTGAGCTTTTTCAATGAACCCATCCTCACTTATTGAAAACAGAAACGCACCCATTACGGCAGATATATCTTGGTCAAATCTCCTGGAAATTTTAAAGCATTCAAATCTCTGATTTTTCTCTAATTTTGGTACATAAACAGATTTAATAAATTCACCTTTCTTTAAATCCTGTTTGCCGTAGGAAATAAAAAAAGACTGAATAGGTATAACCCTTTTATTTTCTAAATGACTAATTGTTAATGACGCTCCAAGAGCAATGAATGCGGGTGAAATGTCGGCTATAGGAGAACCATTGGCGATATTTCCGACCACAGTTCCACTTGCCCTCACCTGCTCAGAGCCAAACCGCCTCCATAATTCCAATAGTGCTTCAAAATGTGACCCAAGCTTTTGCATAGCAACTTCATGAGATACAGAAGCACCTATTTCAAATGCTTTCTGATTTTCGTTCAGGAAATTTAGTTCTTTTACATCTCCAAGGTATAAGAAATGACCTATTTCCATATGCTTTTTTGTAACCCAAAGTCCTATATCAGTAGCACCTGATAAAATTAAAGGATCCTTTTCTTGAAGAATTGGACCAACCATTTTAATATTTTTAGGTGCATCAAATCTAAACTGGCGTTTTTCATTTTTCACATCAATAGACAATGGTTCATTTTTTAAATTCTGGATTACAAATTCTTCCTCTATGTTGAGATAACTAGTATCTCTCTCTTCTTCGGGTATCGCTCCAATCTGCAAAGCAGCCTTTTTAATTGGAAGATAACCAGTGCATCGGCACAAATTACCAGCAAATAAATTGTCAATATCCGAACCTTCTGGCTTTTGTTTTTTACACCACGCTCCATATAAAGACATAACAAAACCTGGTGTACAAAATCCACATTGTGAGGCATGTTTTTCTATGAAGGCAGTTTGTACTGGGTGTAACTCGTCTTCGCTGTAGGCTAGACCCTCCACTGTTCGGATTGAGCACCCATCTAGCATTGGTAAAAACAATATACAGCTATTTACCGCGCTCCATGTCACTCTACCTAAACTATGATTATATTTTCCAATGACTACCGTACAGGCGCCACAATCTCCCTCTGCACATCCTTCTTTTGTGCCAGTGAGATTTTTATTATTCCTTAACCAATTCATGAGCGTGACAGCTGAATTAATAGGAGGAATCTGTTCTATATTGCCATTTAACATTAAAGAAATATTTTCACGCATTATAAGACACCTTGTTTATCTCAGGCTGGGAAAGACTAATTATAAAGACTTATAAAATTACATTAAAATTTAACTTTTTAAAATTAAAATAAAGACTTTCTCATATTACGGTTGTAATACCCATATTTATTTGAATTTTCCAAATTAACGTTTTACTGTGAAATTGAGCAAATTTTTGGGATAATTTGTAGTTATGAGTGATGGATTTCTTACTACACATGTTTTAGATATTGGAGTTGGCAAGCCAGCTGCTGCTATCCCCATTAAACTTTTAAATAAGGACGGTCAAATCATTCAAGAAACCATAACGAATGCAGATGGGAGGACAGATTCGCCCTTATTGTCTGGAATAGCCTTTGAAGTTGGAAAATATTCACTTGTTTTCGACGTAAAAAAATATCTCAAATACAAGCATGAAATTGTTGATAAACCATTTTATGACCAAATCAAGATTGAATTTATAATTAGCAATAATAGTGACCATTACCATGTTCCATTGTTACTATCACCCTACGGGTATAGTACTTATAGAGGAAGTTGAGGACAGTATTTTGGATATAGATATTTTAGTGCCTATTTTGTGGGAATGGCTTGAATTTGCTGTCAGATGGTTACACGTAATTACTGCTATCTCATGGATCGGTACATCTTTCTATTTTATTGCTCTCGACCTGGGATTGCGAAGAAACAAAAATGCTAAGGAAGGCATTGCTGGAGAAGAATGGCAAGTACATGGTGGTGGGTTTTATAATATCAAGAAATATATAATTGCACCCTCCCATCTTCCTGAATATTTAACCTGGTTTAAATGGGAGGCTTATGCTACGTGGCTTTCGGGTTTTGCCCTTATGGCAATTGTTTATTATTTGGGGGCAGATTTATTCTTAATAGATGATAGTAAAATGCCAATGCCAACTTATCTCGGTATTATCATCTCCATAGCTTCACTTGGCATCACTTGGCTTATTTATGATTATCTTTGCAAAACCATCATTGGCAAAAACAGCAATTTACTGATGATACTTCTATTTGGGTATCTCGTCCTGATTGCTTGGGGTTTCGACCAAATTTTCACAGGAAGAGCAGCATTTATTCATTTAGGAGCCGTTACTGCAACAATAATGGCATTTAACGTATTTATGGTTATTATCCCAAAACAGAAAATTGTGATTGCAGACTTAAAGGCCGGTAAAACACCAGAAGCATACTATGGATTTGTTGCCAAACAGCGCTCAACGCACAATAACTATCTAACACTTCCTGTTCTTTTTTTGATGTTGTCAAATCATTATCCATTGTCATTTTCGACGGAATATAACTGGATTATTGCTTCAGTGGTTTTTTTGATGGGCGTTTCCATACGACATTATTTTAATACTATACATGCTAGAAAAGGAAACCCAATATGGACATGGTTTGTAACGCTAGGTCTGTTTATGGTTATTGTTATTCTTTCTATTTATCCTGCACTTAGGGAAACAATAAATGAGCGAGAAGCGGTATCTTTGTCAAAAGTAAATTTAACTTCCCGACAAATAGAACTCCTGAATTCAAAGGATTTTGAACAGGTCGTTGAAATTGTCTATACAAGATGTAACATGTGTCACGCAGCGGAGCCTTATTACGATGGAATAATTGTTGCTCCAAAAAATGTTATACTTGAGACAGAATTAGATATACTAAAGCATGCAAGGCAGATTTACATCAATTCTGCTATTTCCCATGCAATGCCACCTGCAAATTTAGCATCTATGGAAACGAATGAACGTCTTTTGATTGCCCAATGGTATCAGAAGAATGTTCGCTAATCATTTAGTTTTTGTATTAAACTAGCAAGCTTTTTCTTACTTTTACCAACGGCTTTGGCATTGGAAATTTCATTTTTATTTGAAATATCTTTTCCAACGACGATCAGTCCTATCATACCGGTACCTTTGTGGGGTGTGCACCAATAGTAATAAACACCAGGAATATTTAACACGACATCAAATTGTTTGTTCATTTTACTTCTTTTAGGAAGTGAAAATCCTATTGGTCCGGCAATAAACTCTACGTTATGCCCTTTTGATTTAGGCCATATAACTTTGTCACCTACCTCTGTATAGAGTATTTCAGGTGAATACGACATTTCAAGCATTTCAACTTGTAATTCCTCAGAAATTCCTATCTTTGATAATAATATCGTTGAAGCAAATATCGGAATTAGAAACATCAATTTTAGTTTAATGTTATTCATTTTATTACCCATAGATTTTCTGTTTACCGCAAAAAATAAACAGTATCATTATACTATTGAAAGTGTAAATTCATAAAGTTTAAATTTCTCGACTAGAATAGTATACTTTCTTATTCTCAGAAAACTTTATACCATCATTAAAAAATTTTTGTATAATACCCCTAGCATAAATAACTAGCATAAAGCTGCATCTTTTTAAATTCGCAGAGCCAATAGTTTTACTGATTGCTGAAATATTAAAATACAATATAATATTGAGTAAAACTTAGATATTTTTAAAAAATATACGATTTTTTTGGAAACAAGATGATGACCATTAAACCAATACCTTCAGAACTATCTCAAACTGAATTTCTCAAACTATTTGGCGGTGTTTTTGAAAAATCAAATTGGATTGCAGAGGATTTATATTTATCAGGAATTAAAAATGAATATAATAATGCAGATGGCCTTCATAATGCAATGGTCAGAATATTCAGGTCATCAAGTCATGATAAAAAGCTCAATGTTCTTTTGGCACATCCTGATCTTGCAGGAAAATTAGCACAGCGTGGTGAACTTACTATAGAATCAGCAAATGAGCAAAAATCCGCTGGTCTAGATCAACTTACTCCGAACGAATTTGCAGAATTTAAGTATTTAAATACAACTTATATGAAAAAATATGGGTTTCCGTTTATCATTGCGGTGAAGGGACTAACAAAAATAAAAATTTTGTCTCAATTTAAAAAAAGAGTGGATAATTCAAAAACTACGGAATTTAATGAGGCATGCCTGCAGGTTGAAAAGATCGCGTACATTCGCATTAGAGACATAATAGATTAGTCTATACGAATAAATTACTTTAAATTAAGGGTGTTTATCAGAAGGTACAAAATGGTTTAGAAAAAAACAACCAACAGAAATAGACGGACCAACTAAAAATGCAAATAATAATGTACCTATCCCAACTGTGCCTCCCAGAAACCAGCCGGAAATGACAACTGATATTTCTATCGTGCTTCGCACAATTGAAAAAGGTAAATTGCTCACTCTTGTCAGCCCTGTCATAAGCCCATCTCTGGCTCCAGGCCCAAGGTTGGCGCTGAGATATAGGGCAGCGCCAAAACCTACAATCAGAACGCCAATAAATGATTGTAATATCTGAAACAAATACAAATCTGGTTTGGGAAGGTAGGGTAAAGAAAGGTCTAACATGGAGGCAACTATAAATGCGTTTGCAATTGTTCCTATCCCTGGTATCTGGCGAAGGGGTATCCATGCGAGCAGTACAACAAAACTAATTATAAATGTTGCAAAACCAACAGTCCAATCAGTAATTAAACTTATACCTTCAGCAAGAGTTGTCCAAGGACTTACACCGACGCCCGCGGCGATTAGCAGTGCTTCCCCTAAACCAAATAAAACCAATCCCAATATTAATACTAATATACTTAATATTGGGGGTCGAATGGTTAATGCTTTTGGGGACCTCCAAAACAAGTGAGGAACATGTTTTATGGTTAAAAACTGAAATACTTTGATAAAATTCATCCAAAAACTCAAAATAGTAAATTTACAAAGAAACTTAGCTTGAATCAGATGATCAGTCATTATTTTAAAATAAAAAAATTCGTCAAGCTATCAGAAGATAAAGTACAAACCATGTGAGCCAAGTCACAAAAGGGACTGTATTTTATCGGAGAGGTTATAGATGTAAATGGACGTTTGGGAGAATATAATTTTCAATGGGCATGGTCGTCTGGTTTTGTTGCCGGACAAGATGTCTGAAATTTTATTTGGACCATATATTGTAAATCAATTCTCCTCGATGTTTTTGTATATTTAAAACTTTAGTGGTGTCTCTAAGAAGCTAATGCTTTATCGATAGGATCTAAAGCCTGTTCAATGTCGGCAATGATATCATCAATATGCTCTATTCCAACTGAAAACCTCACATATCCTGGCGTCACTCCCGTTGCTAGTTGTTCCTTTTCACTTAGTTGAGAATGGGTAGTAGATGCCGGATGTATTGCAAGCGTACGCGCATCTCCTATATTGGCAACATGATAAATCATCTTGAGATTATCAATTAACTGTCTTCCCGCTTTTTCACCTCCTTTAAGTTCAATGCCAAGTAGCGGACCATATCCTGTTCGCATACATTTATCAGCTCTTTCTTTATCGGCACCAGAAAAATAACTTGGATAAATTACATTGAATACCTGTTTATGATTACTAAAATAGTCAGCCAGTTTTTGAGCATTAGCCTGCTGTTCTCTATAGCGCAACGGCAATGTTTCGAGTCCTTGGATGATTTGAAAGGCGTTAGTTGGAGAGATAGCTGGTCCTAAATCTCGGAGTAAAACTACACGGGCTCTTATAGCAAAAGCAATAGGTGCGCCAAGAGCTTCAGGGACAAGTTCACCCCAAACAGCGCCATGATAGCTGTTGTCAGGAGTATTCATCAATGGCTGTTGTTCTGGTTTTTCTATCCAATTAAAATTGCCACTATCAATTATCACTCCACCAATAGATGTCCCATGACCTCCAATAAATTTTGTTAAGGAATGAACAACAATAGAAGCTCCATCCTCTATCGGCTTACAAGTAATTGGCGAGGCTGTATTATCGACAATAAGAGGAATACCAAGTTTTTTACCGATTTTGGCAACTTCGCTTGTTGGAAACAGCTTTAATTTTGGATTTGGGAGAGTTTCGCCAAAATAAGCACGTGTTTTTTTATCACTTAATTCAGCAAAACTTTCTGGTCTTTCTGGATCTGCAATACGAACCTCTATTCCGAATTGTTTTAGGGTATTATTAAATAAGTTCCACGTACCTCCATACAAATGTGGAGATGAAACAATATTATCTCCCGCGGATGCTAGGTTTTGAATAGATAACGCAATAGCTGCTGAGCCGGAAGAAACACAAAGAGCAGCAAGCCCTCCCTCTAATGCAGCCAACCTCTCCTCGAGCACAGCTGTTGTTGGGTTCATAATCCGTGTATAAATATTACCTAACTCCTTAAGTGCAAATAAATTGCCTGCATGTTCAGTATTATCGAATTGATAACTTGTAGTCTGATAAATAGGTACCGCTACAGAATTTGTTGATGTATCAGAGCGGTAACTTCCAGCATGTAAAACCAGTGTCTCTGGATTTTTTGAAATATTAGACATCCTAACCTCCGTCAAAATACTAAATATTCATTTAAAGTATTTTATCCCTTAATTAAATGAAAAATATTTACTTTTTTCTTTTTTTTCTCTATATCATATATAAAAAAAGGAAATTTTTCTGTAATTTGAGGTTTTAATAGTATGGATGAAATAGATAATAATATACTCAAAATTTTACAGGACAACTCAAACATATCTTTAAGTAATCTATCAAAGCGAATAGGAATTTCCAAAACACCATGCTGGAATAGAATAAGACGTTTGGAGGAAGAGGGTATTATATCCAAGCAGGTTGCCTTATTAAACAGAAATGCAATAGGATTACCTATCGTGGTTTTTTTGTCTATTTCAGTTGGAAGACATAGCACTGAATGGTCAGAAAAATTTAATGAACTTGTGCATTTGTATAAAGAAATTGTTGAAGTTCATCGCCTAACTGGGTCTGGAGCTGACTACCTTTTGAAGATTGTAAGCCCAACTATTGAGGCCTATGACAAGTTCCAGCAAATACTTATTACAAAAATTGATTTCACTTCGATGTCATCAAGCGTTTCTCTACACGAAATAAAATATCAAACTAGCTTTCCACTAAATTTGAATTAAACCAAATTAAATTAGAGGTTTAGCGAAATTAAAATTGGGACGGTTTCTTTAAAAAGACTTTATCAAAAGCAGGTCTGCTAAAAATTTCTCTGAGCATTGACTCGAAATAACTTAGAGATTTTGTATCGTAATCTGGATCAAACGACATTTGATCCCAATCACGGCAAAATTGCTCACATTTATCAAACCATGGATGCCCCCTCCATCGCTCTCTTTCATCTAGATTAAGTCCAGTCTTATCTGCATAATATTTATATTGAAAAATCCCATGCATTTCTAAAATCCAAGCCACTTCAGCTCTTACGCACTGCCCTATTATACACGCTGCCATTTGAGAATGATTCTCTGGAGCTAATTCGTCCCCTATATTATGAATGAGAGCGGCTACAACCAACTATATATCTGCCCCAACTGCCTCCGCTCTTGTCGCAGACTGAAGAGAGTGTTCAAGACGTGTAACTTGATAGCCTGCTAACGTATCATCTAATCGCAAAAGAGCTTTTAAAATTCCATCTGGGAGTCTTTTGATATATTTAGTTTCAAGTGAATGCGAAAGCTTGTAATCTTCAATGCTTTCATGACCCATTCTTTTGAAAGAAACCTTATTTTCTTTACTCATTTTTATTTCCTATAGTATGACTACTTATTTACCCATCTAGTCGTGAAATATAATCCTCTGCTGTAAGACTATGATAAGTAATTGAAGGAATGCCTAAGTCAACAGGTTCAGGGTCAACAATTTCAATATCAGCGTTGTTTTGTAAAGCAATTCTAAGTGCAATTGAGGTTATATTTACACTGAAAGAAGTGCCTATAAAAACCACTCTATCTGCGTCTTGCATCCATCTCTCTGCCTCAGTCATTCTATATAAATCCGTATAATATTCATCAAACAACAGAATAAAGGGTTTCAACGAGACCCCCTTTTCAGGCTTTTTTGTTGAGAGTGATATTTTAAAACTTTCGAGTAATGCATATTTCAACCGAATATGGTCTTCAACTTCAATTTTTAACTGCTCTATATCTTCCCAAGGGGCTTGTAGTAATTTTTGAGGTTGTTCCTGACTACTATAAACAGTTACCCTATCTAACCTACCATGAATGGGAATATATGTTTTGTTTCCCGCCTTGTCATCAAGTCCGTCTATATTCTGAGTAATAAGTCTTTTATCTGAGAGCCATTGATGTGCGCTGTTTGGATAAACATCCTTATAGGTCACAAAACGTTTATAATACCATAATAAAAATTCCTCCGGCTGAAAACGGTACATCTGACGTGTGGCCATTTCCTGAGGAGTGTAGTTCTTACTCCCAATTGTCCAGAAGCCATCCTCACCCCTAAAAGTTGGGATACCACTTTGTTTGCTAACTCCTGCTCCAGTAATGTACAAAGTTATCATAATGTGCAATTTCCAAATAAAATAATTTAATCATATCGATTTACCTTTTGTTTTAAAAGTATTCAAAATTATATAGATTTATCGTAAATTGAGGAAATCTGAACCTCATATGTTCAAACCTAATTACAAAGTAAGAATCTGTGATGAGTAAATGGCATTTCTGGATAGATAGGGGCGGAACTTTTACTGATATTGTTGCGCAATCGCCTAAAGGAAAATTGATAACAGATAAATTATTATCGGAAAATCCAGACAAGTATAAAGATGCGGCCATCCATTCCATTCGGAATTTAATGCAGTTGGAGAAGAGCTCAAAAATACCTGTTAGTCTTATTGGATCGATAAAAATGGGGACGACAGTAGCAACAAATGCATTATTAGAAAGGAAAGGGGAACCTGTTGGACTTATAACAAATAATGGCTATGCGGATTCGCTCGAAATTGGATTTCAAGCGAGGCCTTCATTATTTGCTCGTGAAATAAAAAAACCCGACCTTTTGTATAACAGAGTGGTTGAACTTGATGTTAGGTTTGACTCAAAAGGGAACGAACTAAGCTATTTGAATGAAAAAGAAGCAAGAGCTAAATTACAGCATTTGTTTGATGCTGGCATTCGTTCTATTGCTGTTGTTTTTATGCATAGTTATAAATTTCCTAAGCATGAAAAACAAGTCGGCAGAATAGCAAAAAAAATCGGTTTTAAACAAATATCACTTAGTCATGAAGTAACACCGCTAATTAAATTTATAAGCAGAGGTGATACTACAGTAACAGATGCGTATTTGTCCCCATTGCTAAATAGATATGTAGAGCAAATTAGAAGCGTTTTTGATGACAATCTAAACCAGCTAAATCTATTATTTATGACCTCATCCGGAGGCCTTACGTCTGCTAATTTGTTCAGAGGAAAAGATGCCATTCTATCTGGACCCGCCGGGGGTATTATTGGCGCAATTAAAACCAGTGAATACTTAGGGACCAAAAAAATAATAACGTTTGATATGGGGGGTACTTCAACTGACGTTGCTCACTATTCAGGAATAATTGAAAAGGAATTTGAGACAGAAATTGCCGGCATCAGAATGCGCGTTCCTATGTTGAAGATAAATACTGTAGCCGCTGGCGGTGGCTCCATTCTTCATTTTGACGGCGAGCGCTTTCAAGTAGGGCCTCTTTCTGCTGGGGCAAATCCAGGGCCCGCCTGTTATGATAAGGGTGGTCCACTTACAGTAACCGATGCCAACTTAATTCTTGGAAGACTGCAGCCTAAATATTTTCCTAAACTTTTTGGACCAAATGGACAAAATGCACTTAATACTTCCATAGCTTTTTCAAAAATGAATAAAATAGCGAAAGATACCGGGAAATCTGCACTGAATGTTGCTGAAGGTTTTATCAAGATTGCAAATGAAAATATGGCGAATGCAATAAAAAAAATATCGGTTCAAAAAGGTTATGATATTTCTGACTATTCCTTATCTTGCTTTGGAGGCGCAGGTGGCCAACATGCATGTGCTGTTGCTGACTTACTTGGAATTAAAAAAGTCATAATCCATCCATTTGCTGGAGTCTTGTCTGCTTATGGAATGGGGCTTGCAGAAGTCACATCTAATCATCAACATCAAATTGAGCAACCCATTGATGAAGGGATAACTCCACTTCTTCAGAATGTAATTTCCTCGTTGAGTGCTGATGCAAAAACAAAATTGATAAAACAAAATATTTTAGAAAAAGATATAAAAATTAGCTGCAAAGGTCACTTAAAATATGAAAATAGCGACAATACAATAGAGACTCCAATTTCCGATTTTAAAGGTATGAGAGCGAATTTTGAAAAAGCTCACAAAGAACAATTTGGTTTTGTAATGCAAAAAACAAATATAATTTTAGAATTTCTAGAAGTTGAGGCTAGCGGCGGCTCAACTCAAACACAAAGATTTAATCCAAGCCCAAAAAAAAAATTCCCTGACCCTATAGATAGTTGTGACTTATACTTTGAAGGTGGATGGCACAAAACTGCTATGTATTATCGCTCCCAAATAAACGAAGAACTTAAGATATCTGGGCCAGCCCTCATAATTGAAAAAATAGGAACGATTTTTGTGCAACCCTCATGGGAGGCAATAATAGATAAAAATGGCTGTGTTATTTTGTCCTGCGTCCAAAGAAAAAACAAAAAATTTATGAAACAAAAACATGCAGATCCAGTTTTATTGGAAATTTTTAATAATTTATTCATGTCCATTGCAGAACAGATGGGCGTTAGATTGCAACAAACAGCCCACTCTGTAAATATTAAAGAAAGGTTAGATTTTTCTTGTGCCATATTTGATAGCAATGGAGACCTGATTGCAAATGCTCCGCATACGCCTGTTCATCTTGGTTCGATGGATAGGTCCGTTGCATCTATTATTCAAGCACATCCAATAATGCATAAAGGAGACGTTTTTGCAACAAATGCGCCGTATAATGGAGGCACTCACTTACCAGATATAACAGTAATTACTCCTGTCTTTGATGAAAAACAAACAAAGCCAATCTTTTTCGTCGCATCACGTGGACATCATGCCGATATTGGTGGTACAGCACCAGGCTCGATGACCCCTCGCGCAACTCATATTGAAGACGAGGGGGTGATTTTAAATAATATTAAATTAGTGAGTGAATATAAATTTCTTTATGAGGATATTTTCCAAATACTCACTGAAAACAAATATCCATGTCGCAATCCAGAACAAAATATAGCAGATTTAAAAGCCCAAATTGCTGCAAACGAGAAAGGTGTTCTCGAACTAAGTTTAATGGTCTCACAATTCAGTTTTAAAGCGGTTGAAGCCTATAAAGGGCATATTCAGGATTATGCAGAGAATTGCATTAGGCGCATGATCAGTGGAATAAATGATGGTAAAGCAGAAATTTATTTTGACCAAGGCTGTAAAATTTCAGTTTCTATCACTGTTGATAAAACTAAAAAAACAGCAATTTTTGACTTCACAGGCACGAGTTCCCAACAGCCTGATAACTTTAATGCACCAGAACCCATCACGAGGGCAGTAGTCCTATATTGTATTAGGTGCATGATTGATGAAAATATTCCAATTAATGCAGGATGTTTACGACCGATTTCTATCATTCTTCCGCAGAATTCAATGTTAACCCCAAGCTATCCAGCTGCAGTGGTTGCTGGAAATGTAGAAGTTAGTCAAGCAATTTCTGATTGTATTTTTTTAGCATTAAATGTCATGGCAAATGCTCAAGGCACAATGAATAATCTAAATTTTGGCAATAAAACGTTACAATATTATGAAACAATTTGCGGAGGTTCTGGAGCTGGTGATGGATTTCATGGCGCGAGTGCTGTGCAAACTCATATGACTAATACACGTCTTACTGACCCTGAAATTTTAGAAATGAGGTATCCTGTTTTACTAAAACTCTCCAAGATAATTCGAGGAAGTGGAGGAGATGGAAAATGGCGAGGAGGCGATGGGATAGAACGCCATATTACTTGTTTTGAAGAAATGGATGTATCTATTTTGTCTGGTAGGCGCATCATAGCACCGATGGGTTTAATGGGAGGCAAAAATGGCATTACTGGAAGGAATATTGTCTTACGCAAAAATGGAAGTTTTGAAGAGTTGGCAAGTAGAGTGCAATTTAAAGTTTATCCATGTGAAACAATAATTGTTCAAACACCCTCTGGAGGTGGTTACGGAGAACCCAATAATGGATAGCAATTAAGCCTTTTAGCTAAAAAAATTTTGAAAATCCTGTATGTCCTCATGTTAAAATATAAGTTTACCCTGAACAAAATCCTGCGCGAATTTACTTTCTGGATTATTAAAAAATACCCTCGCAGATTGATATGCTTCTAGCTTGCCCCTATGAATGAAAATTATATCTTCAGCTAATCGTCGAGCCTGATTTAGATCATGTGTAATAAATATTATTTTTGTATTCTGATTACGCAATTTTATTAGAAGTGTTTCTATCATCTGCACCGAATAAGGGTCCAGGCTAGCCGTAGGCTCATCTAACAATAATAATTGTGGGCTTGATACCAATGCACGAGCCAGCGATAATCTTTGTTTTTCTCCACCCGATAAACGTCTTGCAAGAAGATTTTTTTTCTCATAAAGGCCAACCTCTTGAAGTAATTTGCTTAGATTGGATGTCTGTTTTGAACTTTGGAGATTTGCTACAAAAGAAAGATTTTCTATTACTGTTCTTCTAAGCAAAACTGCATTTTGAAATACCATCGCCTGTTTGAGTCTTATAGTGTTATTTAAATTGATACCATTAAATAACACTTCACCTGAGCTTGGTTTCTCAAGCCCATGCAGTAGTCTCATCAAAATACTTTTTCCTGCACCATTCGGGCCCAAAATAATTGTTATACCTTTTGAATTAATAGAAAGTGAAATATTGTCTATTAGATTGTTGCCCAATTTTTGAAATGATACTGAGCGTAACTTTATTGGTATCAATTCAAATTTGAATGGTGGTTCTGAGTAATTTGTTTCAAACATCTTACTTGTCCATTGCCCAATTTTTTACTTTGACCGCAAATATATTCACACCAAGTGCAATTGCTAATAAAATAAAGCCTAACGCGAGTGCTAATGAAAGATTACCCCTTGATGTCTCTAGGGCAATTGCGGTGGTCATAACACGAGTGAGATGATCAATGTTACCACCAACAATAGAAACAGCACCAACTTCTGAAATTGCCCTCCCAAAACCTGCCAAAATTACAGTCAAAAGTGACATCCTTGCGTCTATAATATATGCCATTATAGCCTTGAATGTTGACACGTTCAGAGAGCGAAATAAGTCGCGATATTCAATGTGCAAGTCCTCAATTATTTGCGCAGATAGAGCAGAAATTATAGGAATAACCAGTAACATTTGAGCTATAATCATTGCAGTTGGAGTATAAAGTAAGCTCAAAAAGCCAAGTGGCCCAGAACGCGAGAGGTATAAATAAACTATTAATCCAACAACAACTGGGGGCATTCCCATTAAAGCATTAAGTATAGACAGGATTATTGAGCGTAACCTAAACCGATGTATGGCTAAGAATGCTCCCAGAGGCAAACCTATTACAATGCTTCCTAACAATGAGGTTAGACTAACTTTTATTGAAAGCATAATAATTTCAAACAAATCAGAATCGCCTGAAACAATCAGATAAAAAGCAGTTTGAAGGGATTCTGAAAATAGCTGCATGAAAAGTGAAGCATCAATAAAAATATAATGGAAAGCAGTAATCTAATTTTTTTTGTGGAATGTAGCGGAATTTTTATCAAAGATTTATTATCTAAAAAAGCAAATATATCAAAACTCCCCATATTATTCCTGTCAAAACCAAAAATGTTCCTGTTATTACAAATAAACGTTTTATAATTTTTAACCAACTTATTTTTTTTGATTCAAATTTTTGATAATTAGGTTTGTTTGCTGAGAGTGTTGGAATTTGTTCTTGAGGTTTTACATGTTCTAAAGCTTCAATCCTATCTAAAACATCTACAATCTCTTTTACCATTGCTCTGGTCTGTTTTTCTTGCTGTTCAAGTCCCGAGAGACGAGAACGCACCTCAAACTCTACCCACTTATCAGTCAAATTAATAACATCATCAGTTTGTTGGTCATTTTCAGCCTGAGAATTTTTTGCTAAAGGAATTTGATCTGTGGATTTTTCTTCGATTTGATTTTCTTGCCCTACTGAAAATTCTTTTATTTGAGTTTCATCATTCGCCATTTCTGGCTCATTCACCTGAACTTGCTGGGAATTATTTTTTGATAATTGGCTTATATTTTTATTGGGAACCTTCTTTTTACTTTTACTATTTTTTTTCTTTGCTAACTTATTTTTTTTTCCTGTATTTCTTTCTTCAATATTATTCTTTGGTTTCTTAATATAACTTGCATCAGGCATGGCTTTTTCGATTTCCGCATCTAGGTGTGGTTCGCCATCTTGAACCGTAACATCCTCCAGAGGTTCAGCCAGAACACGTAATCGCATTTCCTTTATTCGTTCTTTTATATTAGCTTGAGCCATATCATTTTACTTTGCACAGTGAGCAACCACTTCTTTTAATAGTGCGCATATAACATAATTATTTGACGGTGACGCACAATTCTAGCGTGATATAAAGTTAAACATTAATCAACAATTTATTGGGAACGACTAAATAATTACCATGTTTAATTTTCTTTAGGCTACTAATATACCCTTAAACAAATTATCGTTTTTCCCTTATGTTAAAGTATAAAGAACTTTTTTTAGCTCGTTAGTTACGCAGTCTATAGCCAGTTTTAAAAATCCAACCAATAATTGTGATACAAATAATAGTAAATATACCTATTGCAAAAAGACTATAATGAATACTAACGTCTGCCGTACCGAAAAACGACCAGCGAAGTCCAGAAATTAAATATACGACTGGATTAAATAAAGTAATTTGTTGCCAAATTGGGGGCAACATATTGATAGAATAAAAGCTACCACCTAAAAAAACTAAAGGCGTTAAAATAAGCATAGGAACGAGGTTCAGTTGCTCAAAATTCTTTGCCCATATGCCAAGAATAAATCCAAATAGACTGAATGAAACACAAGTAAGAGCAAGCAGGAAAAGCATTATTGCAGGATGTTTAACTTGGACATCTACAAAAAGCGTCGCAGTCATAAGTATTATTATACCGATTATAAACGATTTGGTTGCAGCAGCACCAACATACCCAATTATAATTTCCACATAAGAAATGGGAGCAGAAAGCACTTCGTAAATTGTGCCTAAAAACTTCGGGAAATAAATAGCGAAAGATGCATTTGATACACTTTGCATTAATACTGTTAACATAATTAAACCCGGAACAATAAAAGATCCATATTCTATATTTTCAATCTGTTCCATTCGTGAACCAATAGCAGATCCAAAAACAACAAAATATAAGGCTGTCGAAATTACTGGAGATATTATTGATTGGAGAAGAGTGCGAAATGTTCGGGCCATCTCAAACTTATAAATTGCAATTATCGCGAAAAAATTCATGGGTTATTCCTTAACTAGATTTACAAAAATTTCTTCAAGTGAACTCTGCGATGTTTGAAGATCACGCAGTTTGAAAGAAGCTTTTTTCAGTTCGGAGAGCAAGTCAACAATTCCCGTTTTCTGTGCCCGAACATCATAAATATAGTTAAGCTGCATACCATCATTACTTAATGTTAAATTAAAGCGAGATAGTGAGGCAGGAATTTTTTTAGCTGGTTCTTGTAATTCTATCGAAAGATTTTTAGACCCCATTCGCTGAATTAGTTCATTTTTTCCCTCAACAAGCAGCAATTCTCCTTTATTCATAATACCTATTCTATCAGCAATTTCCTCTGCCTCCTCTATGTAATGAGTTGTTAAAATAACTGTCACCCCAGACTCTCTCAATCTGGCAATGACATCCCACATGTCTTTTCGCAATTCCACATCAACCCCTGCTGTGGGCTCATCTAAAAATAGAATTTTAGGTTCATGACTCAGCGCTTTTGCTATCATCACACGACGTTTCATACCACCAGATAACGTCATATTTTTTTGATTGCGTTTATCATAAAGAGATAAATCTGTTAAAAGTTGTTTTATGTAAGCTGAATTTTTAGGCTTTCCAAATAATCCTCTTGAGAAACTAACTGCATTCATTACCGTTTCAAATGGTTCAATCGTAATCTCTTGAGGCACTAGCCCTATTAGTGACCGGCTTTTTCGATAATCCTCAGAAACATCAAAACCTGCGATAGTTATTGTATTTTTGGGCACTGATAACAAACCACAAACGGACGAAATTAATGTAGTTTTTCCTGCTCCATTTGGTCCAAGTAAAGCCAAAATTTCACCCTCCTCTATCTCAAGTGACAAATTAAGGAGTGCGTGGAAACCATTACCATATGTTTTTGTTAGATTTTTTATAGATATGACTGAAGTCATGGTTCGGCTTTCTTATTGAACTAGTAAAATCAAAGATTTTACAAATACCTTTTTAAAGTGTTATTTTCCTGTCTGTTGCATTAAAATGTCATTATTAATATCTGATTTTTTTTTTAAAATTAATCTTCTTATTTTTTTTAAAAGAGCTTTTGTCTATTACTCGTATGTTTTTTAATTACTCGTTTGTAAAGATTAGTTAGGCTAGCTTGAGAGAATAGGTTTATAACACTTGTTAATAAATCATCAATACATATATCCCAAAAAGTCTAAATAAAAAATTTAATACAGCATGAGAAAAATAGTGTCATCTAAAACACAGAAAATTCATCAGTTTGAAACAATTTGGATATCAGATATTCACCTTGGGAGCAAAGGTGCAAAGGCATTAGAATTATTAAATTTTCTGTCCATTACCAATTCCAATAAGTTATATCTGGTAGGGGATATTATTGATTGCTGGAGACTGAGAAAAAGATGGTATTGGCCACAGGAACATAATGATGTTATGGCCAAAATTTTGGAAAAATCGCGGGCAGGAACTGAAGTGATTTATATCCCTGGCAATCACGACGATCTAATTCGTCAATTCGTTGAACACAAATTTGGTGAAATACACATAAAGATGGATGATGTCCATATTACTAAAAATGGAAAAAAGATATGGGTGATGCACGGTGATTTATTTGATAGTATAATCCAGCATTTTAGATGGTTAGCCTTTATCGGAGATGGGTTATATACTATCCTGCTTGGTTTTAACGGAATATTAAATGCCGTGAGACGACTATTTCGACTCGAATATTGGTCACTATCGAAGTTTTTAAAACAAAAAGTAAAACAGGCTGTTTCTTTTTTATCTGCATTTGAAACAGGCCTAATGAACGAAACACGAAAAAGAGAATGTGATGGTGTGGTTTGTGGTCACATACACAAAGCAGAGATAAAAATAATAGATGGACTGATTTATGCTAATGATGGAGATTGGGTTGAATCAAAAACGGCACTTATAGAAGATAAAGATGGATACATTTCTTTAATCTCATATGACGATTTTACGATTGGCAATTTACCCAGTAGGTAAGCAGACTAAGCTTAGATATTTATCTGATGATGAAGGGATAAATCAGTATGCAACTTGTAAAAATCGGGAATGAAAATCTAACAGTTAAATTAATCCCATATGGTGCAAGGCTAATTGATATACGTCTAGCATCATTCAATTTTCCACTAATATTAGGGTATCCAAATATAACAGATTATCACAAAGATATCGCCTATTTAGGAGCCATCATTGGTAGGGTTGCTAACCGAATTAATGGTGCTCAAGCAAAAATTGGAGGTGTTATATATACCTTTGATGAAAATGAATGCTCAAAACAAACCCTTCATGGCGGATCAAAAGGCTGTGCTTTCCAAAACTGGAAGATAAAAAATATAAGTAATACATCTGTTACCTTTATTCTCGATGAGCCTGATGGTCATATGGGTTTTCCAGGTAATATACATTTTGAAGTCTGTTACGAAATTAATGATTGCTCACGCTTACAAATAACAATACAAGCTGTTGCTGATAAAGACGGGATTTGCAATCTCACCTCGCATCCTTATTTTTGCCTTGATAATAGTGGTGACATATCTGCCCACGAATTAAAAATTAATGCCTCGCATTATCTACCCGTGAATAAATTAAATATTCCCACAGGTGAGATTAATCCAGTATCAAATAGTCAATTTGATTTTCTTACCTCAAGAAGTCTAGCAGGAATTGTAAATGGCACAAATCAATCAATAGACCACAATTTTTGCTTAAATGACAAACGATCAACTCTTCGTGAAGTAGCGGTCCTCACTAGCAAGTTATCAAAAATAAAATTGAAAGTTTTATCCTCCGAAGCAGGTTTGCAGTTTTATACTGGGCATCATTTGTTAGATACTCCTCCGGGATATAGCTATCTTCCATACACACCTTTCAGCGGCTTGTGTCTAGAACCTCAAGGTTGGCCAGATGCTCCAAACAAAGAAAATTTTCCTTCAGTTTTTTTACCAGCTAATAAGCTGTACCAGCAAATCATCTGCTTTGAATTTACAACAAGCTGACAATATTTATTCGGATTTCTAAATAATACGAAACTCAGATATAAGGTCTAAATTAATTTTATATATTTTAAAAAGTAAATGCAAAGAGCGCCAGACAATTCGGAAAAATATACAATCCATATTTACAGATAAAAGACAATGTCTTATAGCAAGGTTTACGTTAATAAAACTCGCTTACTGACAGCAATTTTATCTGCTTAACCAAGGGTTGGCATTTTAAATTCTGGGTTTTGGCGAAGCCCTGTTGGCCATCGTGTGGTTGTTGTTTTTATTCTCGTATAAAAACGCACTCCTTCCATTCCATGCATAGCGTGATCGCCGAAAATTGATGACTTCCATCCACCAAAACTATGAAAAGCCATTGGAACTGGGATTGGAACATTCACTCCTACCATGCCAACCTCCACATCTTTCATGAAATTCCTCGCTATATCCCCATCACGAGTGAAAATTGCCGTACCATTTGCGTATTCATGACTATGAATTAGGTCCAAAGCTTCTTGATATGAGTTCTTTCGAACGACAGATAAAACTGGACCAAAAATCTCTTCCTGATAACAGCTCATGTTTTCCTTTACATTATCTAGTAAAGTGCCACCAATGAAAAAACCGTTTTCATATCCTTGTTTATCTTGTTTAAAATCTCTTCCATCTACAACTACATCTGCACCCTCACTCTCTCCTGCATCTATATATCCTGCAACTTTCTCTAAATGTTGAGCTGTAACTAATGGACCCATCTCGGAAGATGTATCCGTTGCTGGCCCGATTTTAAGCTCTTTGATTTTTGGCACTAATCTTTGCACAAGAGCGTCGGCCACCGCTTCGGTTACAGGCACAGCAACAGAGACTGCCATACATCGCTCACCGGCGGAGCCGTACGCAGCACCCATTAGAGCATTTGTTGCCATTTCTAAATCTGCGTCAGGCATAATGACCATATGGTTTTTAGCTCCTCCTAACGCTTGAACTCGTTTTCCCTTTGCTGTGCCAGACGTGTAGATATAATTTGCTATGGGTGTAGACCCTACAAAACTTATTGCCTTAACATCTCGGTGACTAATTAGTGTATCAACGGCAATTTTATCTCCTTGTATTACATTAAAGACACCCGCTGGCAGTCCTGCCTCTTTGAGCCATTCTGCAATAAGTATCGAGGCTGATGGGTCGCGCTCTGATGGTTTGAGAACAAAACAATTTCCGGTGACAATAGCAACAGGGAACATCCACATTGGGACCATGGCTGGAAAATTGAATGGTGTGATGCCAACGCAAACACCTAAAGATTGTCGTATCATATGACTATCAACATCACTACCAACATTTTCAGAAAACTCACCTTTCATTAAAGTTGGTGCTGCAGTTGCAAATTCGACAACTTCTAAGCCTCTAGTAACCTCTCCAATTGCATCATCTAGAGTTTTTCCGTGCTCTGATGAAATAACTTCTGCAAGTTGATTTAGTCTTTCCCAAAGAATATTTTTGAATTTATCTAAAATACGTGCGCGTCTCAATACTGGGGTTTTTGACCACTCTGGCCAGGCTTCTTTTGCTGCTCTCACAGCATCATCTACATCTTTCTCGCTACCTAGTATAACTGTTTTTTCAGCATTTCCCGTTGCGGGGTTAAAAACGTCCTGACGCCTGCTAGAAACACCACTTACTGCTTGACCGTTAATGAAATGAGCAATTTCTGACATAATAATTATAGAATCCTTCTATCCGAAATATTGTTATTCTAAATCTTATGCATTACTCCGATACAAATTTAAAGTAATTTTCCTCCTCATTGTCCACTATTTGATTGTGTTTAATTCTGTGTAAAAGTATTAAATATAGATAAGTTAGAAGAATTGTTTTTTAAAAATTAGGGTACTTTAGAGTGAAACTTGCGGAAGATAGGCTCATTTTTTGGGGAACCCGCGGAGGGTTGCCGTCTGGGGAAATCACATCTGCTAAATACGGACTTGCAACCTCGTGCGTCGAATTGTCATTTTCAGACCGCCACATTATTCTAGACGCAGGCAGTGGCATTTCTCTGTTTGGAAAACAAATTGACCTATATGATAAGAAACCCATAGATATTTTAATTGGACATTATCATTATGATCATTTGATTGGTTTGCCATTTTGTCTACCTTTATTCAATGGAAATCATACTGTTCGAATATTTCTTCCAGAACTTGACGGAAAACATGGAATTGAAGCTATTGATAAATTAATATCGCCACCTCTTTTTCCCATAACAAAAAATATGTTTTCTGATAATGTTAGCTTTCATAGCTTTGTACCAGGTGAAACACTTTCATTAGGTTTACATGATACAATAGAAACTTCGCTATTCCCCCATCCTGGACAAAATTGTGGATATCGGTTGAACAGACGAAACAAAAATACGCTATGTTACATATCTGATATTGAAAACAATGCAAAGTCCACTTTAGATGATGTAATTAAGTTTGTAAAAAACTGCAACCATCTCATAATAGATAGCTCTTATACAAAAGAGGAGGCCAAATCCAGAAAAGGATGGGGACATCTTAGTCTTGATGATATCGAAATAATTGCTTCCCGTTTGCCCAGTGTGCAAATATATTTATACCATCACGATATATTCAAAAATGACTTCCAAATAGAAATAGACTCACAAAGATTATTAAAGGAATATAATAACGTCAAACTGGCAAAACAACTTGATGTGGTAGAGTTATCTTAAGAATTGAAAAAGAGATGTAACACCAAGTTGAAAAAGCTGGTCAGAGGAATCAAATTTACCACGGATAAAACTTTTTGGGATATATGTTAACGTAACCGCAACCAATGCTTGTGCGCTGGCAGAACGCGGGAGGTCAGAAAACAAAGCCATCTCACCAAATACTTCATTGTCCGATAACGTTGCCAGCGTAACATCGCTTCCATTAATTTCTTTTACTATTTGTATCATTCCCGACTTTATCAAATATAAGCTATCCCCGGGGTCACCTTCTTTAAAAACCCATTCTGCACGCTCTAGAACTAACGTTGACGGTTTTTCACTCATTCTGCGCCTCTAAATCCTAAGTTTACTTTTGCTTTTTCAATTCTCTGAAGAGTGTAATCTGTTACTGCAGTCAAAAATCTATCCTCTGTCTTAAATCGACTTGTAAATATATTTGATTCAAAAATATAAACTTTACACTTTTGAGCTGCTACTGCCCAACATCCCAACGGAACGTTAAGAATTAAATTAGGCGCATTGATAATAACCGGACCTGTTAATACACAAGCTGCATTTTTCTTTGATGCTTTGGAAATTAACGCTTCATTATCAATCAAATAAACTAAACCATGTTCTAAAAAATAACCATTATCATCATCAGGGTCTGGTTTATAAATGACCTCCCCCTCCTCAACTTGCCTTTGAAATTGCATAATATGTTGATAATCTATTTTTGACACGTTTATCTCCCGAGTGTTTACAACTGTATCAGAAATATTTAATAAAAAAAGTAGGTCTTCAAATAAATTCTAAACTCTTTTGACCAATTAACCAAAAAAATAAAGAACAAATTTCAATGATAGCTAATTTATGATTAATCAAAACAAACAACGTGGACAAAACAATCTTACTTTCAACAAAGGGACCTAAATTGAATACTCGGTCTAGCGGTTAAAAAAATGTTACAAAGTTATCTCTTGTTGACCTTGGCTATAATTCTTGAAGTAGCTGGAACAATGCTTTTACCATTGTCAAATAATTTTACAAAACTCATACCAACTTTTGGATTAACCATTTTTTACATAGGTTCTTTTTATTGTCTAACTTTCTCATTAAAAGTCATCCCCATTTCGATTGTCTATGCTTCTTGGAGTGGAATGGGCATTTTCTTAATAACAATATTGGGATACTTTATTTACCGTCAAACAGTTAATTGGCAAGTTGCAATAGGATTGCTACTAATAATCACTGGGGTAATTTTGGTCAATATTTATAGTCTTTCAAATTATAAAACTCCCTTGTAAAATATAACGTTAAAATAATTTTTTAAAAATTTGTTATTACTCAAAAATTCTAATAGTATTTTATTCTTTTAAGTGGAGCATACTAAAAAGTTGATGTTTTTAACATGTTTAGTTACCATTTTAATTATCGTTTCATCGACATATATAAAATGAAGAGTTTGCAATGGATTATGAATTTGAGCTGGAGAAATACAATTTTAAAGCAAAAATTGAACTATCTAGTTTTAGCGACGCTTGTGAGTCCCGATTAAGGGATAGATTTCATAACCTTTTTTTTGATCTGAGAACTACGGGCACGAGTGAAGAAAATTTAAATATTCTTCAATCTGCAAAAATCATGATCGATAACAAACCCAGACGAGCTTTAGACTTAGTTTCAATTACAGTAGAACCAGAACAAATTAACTTTTTTTCAACTAACGGACAGGCATTAGCCGGCGTAAAGGAATATATGGTCTCTGAAAAAGGTTTCAAGAAAGTCATCGAAGACCCAAGGTCTGGGAAGCTTACAGTCAAATTGCCTAAACTTACCTTCGAAAATAAAATGGAGCTCTCTGACAGTATAGACGGTAAATACGGTACTTTTCAGAAAAATATTACTGGTGTTAAAGCTCAAACAGGAACTCAAATCAGAGCTGGGCTTACCAATGAATTTATAGATGGTAAAGAAGCTACAAAAGCTGGTAAAGAAATTGATTTAATATTAAATCACTATAAAAAATGGGGGCGTGTCTTTTCTCTTTGCAAACAAAAGCTTATTCTCGGCCGTGACTTTAAGGCGACTAAAGACGAAGACATTTCCCTAGAAAAATATATTAAAAATGTATTGTTTTTATTTCAATAAAAAGTTGTAAAATTCAAGAATAAATTTAATTTTTTTGTTGTTTGCTCTCCCAAAATGCTTTTGGAAAGATTGATTTTATGACTAGTGTTCCGAGTTTTTCGTCAAAAGAGAACGACGTTTTGTTTTCATGGTTCATCGTCTGTTGCGGTGTTGTGGGGGCAATCAATCTTGCGAAGATTGCTCCCTCCATGGGTAGGCTAATTGATTACATGAATATTTCATTGTCTACCTCTGGTTTTATTGGGGCGATTTTTTCTACTCTAACTTTGTCAACAGGGATAATCGGGGGGATTTTAATTGCCAAATATGGGCCAAGAAAAGCATTGCTTTTTGGGCTTTTAATTAGCCTAGTCGGTAATATTATTCCTGTAATTAAACCTAACTTATCTATCTTAATGATTGGACGCATTTTAGAAGGATATGGTTTTCTATTGATAAATTTGGCTGCTCCTGTACTGCTAAACCTTCATACACAGGGTAATATTCGTGGCAGAGTTATGGGAATCTGGGGCAGTTTTATGCCTGCAGGAAACGCCGTTATAATCCTTATCGCACCCATTATATATCTGGTTTCTGATTGGCAGTTGTTATGGACTTTCTCAGCTATCTACACAGCAATAATATTATTTTTTAGCGGTAAAATAATTCCTAATGATCCGGAACATTTTAAAAACCAAATTATAGGCAAAACTTCATTTTTAATTAAACAGACTATCGGACGGTGGAGTATAATTATAACGGGAACAACATTCGCTTGTCATTCTCTTATCTTTCTAGGTACGATGCAGTTTTTGCCTTATTATTTTGAGATTATAGCAGGGTACACAGAAACGATTTCTTTTTTAATCACAGTCCTGTTTTGTCTTTCAAGTTTCGTCGGGCATTTATTTTGTGGGTATTTGTTGCAAAAGGGCTACAAACCTGAACAACTAATTGGATGTGCGTTTCTGATAGCCGGGTCTTTCGTCTCATTCTTTTTTGGTGTTTTCGATAATTTTATTACATCTACGGAATTGCCTTGGGTAAAATTAGCTGCAATTATTGCAGTTGCATTTTTTATGGGTTTAACACCACCATCAATTTTTTATTTAATCTCATTTATAGCTCCTCCATCGAGGTTAACGCCGATAAATTATGGATATATGGCACAAATACAGGCAATTGGTATTTTTGTTGGTCCATTTTTATTTGGATGGCTTGTTGATGTGAGTGGCTCATGGAGCGCAATTGGTTCAACTACAATATTTATTTCTATTTGTGGCTGTTTATGTGGTATCTTTAGCACAAAAATTATTCTCAGAAAGTCCACCAACTAATTTGGCTTGAAAACAGAAGAAAAAATATTCTAATGCATATTTGAGGGAGTTTTATGTGTCTGATAAAATAGACGTAAATGGGAATTGCCATTGTGGTAATATTTATATTCAAGCAAAAGTAAGAAAAAGCGAAGTACGAGCATGTCACTGCACAGACTGTCAAAAAATGAGTGGAGCTCCAGTAAGAGCAGTCGCTATTGCTCCCGCTGAAGAAATTAAAATTACAGGAAAGCCTAGGGAATATATTAAAAAAGCGGATTCTGGAAATAAAAGAATACAAGCATTTTGTCCAGATTGTGGGACCCAACTTTTTGCGACAGATATGGAAAGAAAACTGTTTAATTTAAGAACAGGGTTCTTAGAGCAAAGAAATGAACTAAAGCCTGAAACACATGTTTTTACCAGCTCTGGTTTAAATTGGATGCTTGAATTGATAAAATAATCAAAAATAGAAGAAAATTTTCAGAAAATGAATAATTTAGCTATAATTCCTGCAAGAGGTGGTTCGAAAACCATACCTAAAAAAAATTTAAAAAATATAGCAGGATTGCCACTTATTGCTTGGACAATCAATTCTGCATTGGTCTCAAAAAATATAAATAAAATTGTTGTTTCTACCGATGATAAGAACATAGCGGAGGTGTCGGAAAAATATGGTGCCGAAGTACCCTTTATACGCCCAGAAGAACTAGCTACTGATGAAGCGCCAACAGAGATTGCTATCATGCATGCTATAAATTTTGTAAAAAATGAACAAAATTATAAACCAGACAATATAATTCTGCTTCAATGTACCTCCCCAGTGAGAAATCCCTTCTCTATAGATAAAGCAATAGAGGAATTTACCAATAAAAAAGCGGATAGCCTGCTTTCGGTATGTGAATATAAGCATTTCTTATGGAAAAATCTTAACCATCTAGAAGCAGACTATGACTATCAGAACAGACCAAGAAGACAAGACATAACGAAAGATAAATTAAAATTTAAGGAAAACGGCTCAATTTATATTACAAATTGCGAAAAATTTATTGAACATAAAAATAGATTGTGCGGTAGAATAGTAGCATTTCAAATGACTGAAGAAGAAAGTTTCGAAATCGACACTGAACTAGATTGGCTTCTTGTAGAAGCGATCTTGACATCTAGAGAAAAGAAATAATGCAAATCCACAGACAAATACAAGAATATCTGGTTTACGAAACTGAGCCAATTTCAAGAGCAGTAGAAAAAATAAATGATAATAAAAAAAGAATAGCCTTTGTCATTACCAATGATGGTAAATTAAGGGGTTCAATATCTGATGGAGACCTTAGACGTTGGATTGCAAAAACTTCCTCTATAGATCTTAGTAGAGAGGTTAATGAAATAACAAATAGGAACTTTTGTTCTATCAATGTAAACGCCTCAAGACAGGAAATTGTGACTCTTTTTTCAAAAGCAATAGATACAATCCCACTTATCGATGATTATGGAAAATTCGTTGCTGTAGCTATAAATAATGAGCCAGGAATTTATATTGGAAACCACATAATTAGTGAGCGGCACCAGAGTTTTATAATCGCAGAAATCGGAAATAATCACAATGGAGATCTGGAGTTAGCGAAACAACTTGTAGATTTTGCAAAAGAAGCAAATGCTAATTGTGCAAAATTTCAGATAAGAGATTTAAATTCGTTATATCAGCATGGAGATCAAAGAGATTTTAGTGCTGATTTAGGTGCACAATATACCTATGATTTGCTCTCAAAAAATCAACTCCAACATCAAGAAATGATAAAAGTATTCGACTATTGTTACGAAAAGGCTATTACACCTCTTTGCACACCTTGGGATATAAGGAGCCTTGAATTTTTAGAATCATATGGAATGGAGGCATATAAGGTAGCATCCGCAGATTTAACAAATTTAAATTTGTTAGATGCTCTAGTTAAAACAAAAAAACCGTTAATTTGTTCAACTGGAATGAGTAGAGAAAGCGAAATTCTCAATTTAGTTGATTTTTTAAAAGCGAAAGGTGCTGAATTTATACTGTTGCATTGTAATTCTACATATCCAACCCCTCTCAAAGACGTCAATTTAGCATATTTAGAAAATTTAAAGAAAATAAGTGGAAGAATCGTTGGATATTCTGGACATGAAAGAGGTATCACTGTACCTATTGCAGCGGTTGCTCTTGGTGCGAAAGTTATTGAAAAACATTTCACGTTAGATAAAAACTTAGAGGGCAATGAC